>JBGCEZ010000059.1:0-6185 GCA_045106735.1 Phycisphaerales bacterium
CCTGTCCAGCGATGACATTCCGATCGACTTTGAGCTCGACGACTTCAACATCGAACGAGGGGTGAGCTATGGCGGCGGAGATGGGCCATTGCTACAAGCGGAATTTGACAGCTACTCCTTTCGAGTGATTCCGGGGCCGGGGGCATGGTGCCTGCTGCTTGGGGGGTCGCTCTTGACTTCGCGGCGTCGACCCTGACGCCGTACGTGGAGGCAACATGAATCGCAAGCCACACACACACACACACACTTCCGACTCACGATCGGCCTCGCCGGCCTGATCGTCGCCGGCGCGGGCGCCCAGTCCGGGGATCCGCCGTGCCAGACGATTCTCGATCCGCCGGTGCTCTACGCCGGCACCGCCGAAGGCGATGAGGCGGGGACCTCCATCGATGCCGCCGGAACCCGGTTGGTGATCGGCGTGCCCGAACCCGGAACGGCCACGACACCCGCCGGCGATGGACGCGTGGCCACCTTGTCCTGGAACGGCACGGGATGGATCGCCGATGCGGCCGAACTGGTGGATGATGACTCCGAGGCGGCGGCACGCTTCGGATTCTCGGTGGCGACGGCCGGGGATCTGCTGGCGGTGGGGGCGCCGCAACGCAACGTCGGCATCACCCCCAACGCCGGCTCCGTCTCGGTCTTCCAGCGGGTCGGCGGGGCCTGGGTGTTCCGTCAGCGACTCGTCCAGACCGTCGGGATCGATGTGACCGACGGCACTGACGAAGTGCTTGATCCTCCCGGCGAGTTCGACGCACGGTTCGGAACGGCGATCGACCTCTGGCGTGATCCGGCGACCGACGACTACCGCCTCATCGTCGGCGCCCCGTTCGCAGCGATGACCGGCGTCCAAGTCCCTCTCACAAATCCCCCGATCACGACTTCCGGACGCGCCTTCATCTACGAAGCGAGCGGGGCCGATCCAACCAGCTGGTCGCTTGCCGGCACACCCCGTTTCACGGACGTGTACGGCGATGACGGCAAGTTTCTCCCGGGTGGTGAGCAGATCGGTCAATCCGTGGCCATCCATGGCGACTTTGCGGTGGTGGGATCGCCTCGCCTGGACCTTGCGAGCGGCACCCTCGACTCGGGCCACGCCGTGGTCTTCGAGCGGGACGCCAGCTCAGGCGAGTGGCCGGGGCTCGATGGCATTACGCTCCCATTTGACTTCGACAGTCCAGTGAACGATCCGAACGAAGCCGGGAACGACTTTGCCGAGCATGGGTTCGGGGTCGCGATGGACGAATCGCGCATTGCGGTGGGTGCCCCGGGCGACATCCCTCCAGAGGTCCTCGCGGGCGGACCGCAGATCGCGACCGGAGTCGTTCGCGCATACACGTACACGAGTGATCCAGTCGATGGCCTCTCGGTCACGCTCACGGACATCATCGGCCCAGACGATCTCCAAGGCATCACCGATCCCGACGGATCGCCTGAGCCGCTCCAGATCGATGATTTTCAGGCCGATGCACGGTTCGGAGCAGCCGTCGCCATCGACGATCGCTTCCTGACCGTCGCAGCGCCGCGCGGATCGATCAACTCTCGAATCAACGGAAGTGTGACGACGATTCTGCTGGCCGACCTCGATCTCGATCGCTACACCCTGCGACGCGACGTCTCAATCCGCCCGACCAGTGGAGCTCCCACCCGCTTCGGGGCAGCCGTTGCATCCCTCACCGATCCGATGACTGGGCTCGTGGCCGCCGTCGCCGGCTGGCCGAGAGACGAATCAAGCTTCAGTGCCGGTGGTAGTGCAGCGGTCTTGGTAAACACGGACGTCGACTGCAACGGAAACGGTATTCCCGACTCGTGCGACATCGCAAGCGGTTTCGAAACCGATTGCTACCCCTATGACAAAATCAATGGCATGCGCGGCAACGGGATCCCAGACTCTTGTGATATCGCGGCAGGGCTGACGTCCGACTGCAACGGCAATTTGATTCCTGACGAGTGCGAACTCCGGACGGCCGAGATCGTCTTCGTGATCGATGACTCCGGATCGGTCGCCGGCAATCAGGACGCCGTGTGCAGCATCATCTCGGATCTCAAGATCAGCCTTGAATCGGACGCCGCCGGTGACCCTGACATGCATCTGATCACGTCTGAACTGCTCGTTTCCGACGCGGCCTGTCTGCCGAATGCCTTCGCTTCGGCCAGCTGTATTCGACCCGGCGAGACCGTGACGACACGATTCGGCAGTTCGATCCCGGGTGCGCCGATCGACTTGGAGACGGTTGATAGCTGTGAGGCATGGGCCGGCGCTGCGGCGATCGTCGCCGACCGGTATCCATGGCGAACCGCTGCCCGAGTCGTGGTGGTCGTTGGGAATGAATGCGCTTGGACTGGCACAGGAGGGCCAGCGTGCTCTCAGGACGACTTAGACTCGGCCATTGCGGCGGCGACCGTCTTGGAGTGCCGAGATGTGACCTTCTTCCCGATCCTCGTCCCGGGGCCGGTGATCGAACCCATCGACGTGGCAATTCAGATGAACATCATGGCCCGGACGAGTTCCGGCGAGGCGTTCGGACTCGCGTCGTTCGACCCGGCGGACAGGATCACGCTGGTCGACGCCATGACGCCGAAGCTTGAGGAGTTGCTCCTTCTGCATGACTACGCCCCCAATGATTCGCCGGATGGCATCATCGACCTGTGCCAGTTCCTTGACCCGAACTTCGATCAGGACGAAGTGGACGATTGCAACGCGAATGGTATCGACGACGACGCGGAGATTCTCATCGGTATCTTCGGTGACGAGCTCGTCTCAGAGGCCGACCTGATCGCGCCGATCGGGCTCCTGGACGTGTGCCAGGTCTGCTGCGAGGCGGACATCGCATCCGAAGGCGGCGGTGGCCCGGACCACGTGGTCGACTTCACCGACATCCTGACCGTGCTGGCCAACTGGGATGGCGTCTCGACTGATCCGTGGACCCCGTGTGACGGCGGCTCCCCGATGTCGACGGTGGACGCGGCTGACGTCGATGGAAGCGGACTGGTCGGGTTCAATGACATCCTCACCGTCCTCGGTGCGTGGGGGCCGTGCTACGTGAGCAATCCCCCGTCATGCCCGACACTGGACTTCATGAACGCTCCCCAACCGCCACAGGACATTCTCGATTGCCTCCGAAAGGCCAATTGGGATCCGGTCAAGGCAGCGCCCTGCATTGATGCACTCAACATCACCGGCTCGACGAACTGATGAGTCAGAGCTTGCCACAGAACAAGAGAGTCGGTTGACCGATCGATCGACGAGGAGCCGAGGACGAAGGTCCTCGGCTCCTTGTGCTTCGTGCAGCCTCACCGCTGCCGCCGCGCCAATCGCTTGATCCACCGCTCCGCCTCGTCCATCCGCGCGAACTTCCGCTCGTCGGCCCGAAACGCGGGCGTATGGGCGTGCGCCTTGGAGCCGCTCCACCGCAGTCCGTGCTTCTTGTGCAGCAACTCGTGGTAGACGATGAAGTCCACGACGAATACGGGCACGTCCGCGTCGTCCACCGTACGGCTCACCATCAACAGGTCACCGACGAAATCGTAGTAGCCAAACAGCCGTTTCGTCGCTTCGGCGTTCCACGTCAGGCGCGGGCGTGGCATTGCCCCGCCAAAGTACTCGGCGTTGACCCGCTCGAAACTCTCGTCCAGATCATGGGCGCGGCCGCGGGGTTCGTCGGCCAAGCCGCCCAAGCGGTCGATGAGCGACCGGGTCTCTTGGTAGGCCGCGCCGAGCATCGCGTCGTGCAAGACGCGGCGGCCCGCGGCCCGCGACCGATCGGCGTTGGCGCTGTCTGATCCGTCGATCACGTCGATGAGGCGTTCCAAGACGTCCGGCGGCATGACGGCCAGCGGCGCTTGCAGATCGATGCGCACCGGACCTGCACGGCGTGCGTCGGCGCGCGTGACCGCGGACATGGGACGAAAGCGGATGTGGACCGCCTCGGCGGGATCCCGGCGGAGGGCCGCCGCCGTTGCCACCGGGTCGCCGCCCAGCCAGCGAATGAAAGCCGGCGATGCGTCCAGTCGTTCGCGGACCACCACGCCGGTCGTTTCCGTTGCCTCCACCACCGCCTCAAGGACCGACTCGCCGGTCAGCCACGCGAGCCAGCCGCGAACCAGACGCGTTTCGGCCGTGAGTTCGGCGGGCTGGGCCCCGGTTCGCACGAGGTCTGACTCCAGCGCCCGCGACTCGACCTCGATCGAACGCCGCAGTCGGTCCAGGCCCGCCCCCTGCCCGGCGGCGGCCAGGTGGATCCGGTGCAGCAGGGTGTCCACCGTCGAGCGCAGACCGCGAACACGAACCCGCCGCGCGGGCCGGGGCGGGGACGGCGACGCGTCCATTTCGATCGGGCGGTCACCGAGCGGTCGCGGCGGCGCGACCGAGCGGACGGGACGGGATGACGAATGCTGACTCACGGGCGGCGGGATCTCGAATCGTGGCGGAGCGGGCGATGGGATGCGGCGGCGGGCGATCCGAAAAGCCCGGAACCCCGGGGTCCAGAGACCAGGACACCGGCCGCGCGGCCGATCGTACCCCTGGTCATCGACCGTCTCCCCGCCGGTTGATGAAACTCGCCCTGGCGGCCAGACGGCTGGCCCCTTTCGGCCGCCGGCGACCGCGGTAGCATCGATTTCGCCACCTCGGAGCTTCCGCATGCCGATCGCCCGTCCCGCGTCTTCCGTCATTTCCGCCGTGGCCCTCGCCGGCGGTATTCTGCTCGCGTGCCTCGCGGCATCCGCGGCGGCGAACGCCACGCCGGACGCCCACGCCGCGCCCGCCCGCCCGACGGACCCGCGCCCCAACATCATCTTCATCATGGCCGACGACCTGGGCTGGGGAGAACTCGGCAGCTACGGCCAAGCGTGGATCCGCACGCCAGCCATCGACCGCATCGCCCGTGAAGGCATGCAGTTCTCGCAGCACTACGCCGGCGCCCCGGTGTGCGCTCCGTCGCGCTGCGTGCTGCTCACCGGCCGCCGCTCCACCCACGCCTACGTCCGCGACAACAAGGAAAACGGCGGCTGGGGTCCGGACGAACCCGAAGGCCAGCTCGCCCTTCCCGCCGGCACGCCCACCATCGCCCGCAGCCTGCAGGCCGCCGGCTACGCCACCGGGGCGATCGGCAAATGGGGCCTCGGCGGGCCGGACTCGAGCGGCATGCCCGACCAACAAGGCTTCGACTTTTTCTACGGGTACCTGTGCCAGCGTGTCGCCCACAACCTCTACCCCACGCACCTCTGGCGAAACGGCACGCGCGAAGACCTCCCCGGCAACGAGTGGGGCAACCTCGTCGGCCAGACCTACGCCCACGATCGCATGGCCGAGGAAGCCCTCGCGTTCATCGACCGGCACGCGGGCGAGCCGTTCTTTCTGTACCTGCCGTTCCACATCCCGCACCTGGCCTTGCAGGCGCCGCAGGAAGAGATCGATCGATACGCCGACCTGCCGGAAGACGGACCGTACGAAGGCGGCAAGGGATACCTGCCGCACCCGACGCCCCGCCGCGCGTACGCGGCCATGGTCACGCGGATGGACCGCGACATCGGCCGCATCATGGATGCCCTGGCCGCCGCCGGCATCGACGACCGGACCGCGGTGTTCTTCACCAGCGACAACGGGCCGACGTTCGACATCGGCGGGGCGGATTCGGACTTCTTCGAGTCGGCCCCGAATGCCCGCGGCCGCAAGGGCAGCGTGTACGAGGGCGGACTGCGCGTGCCGCTGGTCGCCCGCTGGCCGGGGCGGATCGCTCCCGGTTCGCTCAGCGATCACCTCTCCAGCTTCGAGGATTGGATGCCGACGCTGCTGGACCTGGCCGGAGTCGACGCGGTCCCGCCGACCGAGGGCATCAGCTTCGGGCCGGAACTCGTGGGCGACGGCGAGCAGCCGGAACACGCGTTCCTGCAATGGGAGTTCCCCGGCTACCGCGGCCAGCAGGCGATCCGCCAGGGCCGCTGGAAGGCGGTCCGCCGCAACATCAAGCAGGGCAACCGCGACATCCAGCTCTACGACCTGGCCGCCGACCCGACCGAATCGCGCGACGTGGCCGCCGAGCATCCGGAGCTCGTGGCGAGGTTCGACCGCCTGATGCGGGAGGGGCGGGTGCCGTCGCCGGAGTTTCCGCTGCCGGGGTTCGATCCTGAGGTCCCCTGACCCGGCGATGGCGACGGGAGCGTCAGACTCGCCGGCCCACGCG
>JBGCEZ010000006.1:0-6978 GCA_045106735.1 Phycisphaerales bacterium
TCGGCGTTCAGCAACAGGTTCCCGTGCACGATGAATCGCGCGATGTCGCCACCGATCGTCCCGTCGAAGGTCACCAGGACGCCGTTGACGTCGTCCGGAGCCGAGCCGTTGATCGCTCCGGTCGTGGTGTCAATCGTGAAGATCTCGCCGGGGCCGCCGGCGAGGGTCGCGGACGCCACGGCAAGACTGGCGACGATCGCCGGCGTGGCTTGACCGGGCCTGGCGTGAGCGGGGGTCGGACGGGAAATGCGATTCTTCGATCGGGTCATGGTCGTGGGCTCCAGGTTCAGGATTCAGCCACTCGGGCGCCATCCCGAGGTCGCGCGCCCGGAGTCCGACCGACTTTTCTGACGCCCCCGTTCGAAGCGGCCCCGCCGGCGTGGAGAGGGCGCGGCGGACGCCGGCCCCCCTCCCACGACGCTCAATCGCCCTGGATGCCGGCCACCGACCCTCCCAGTGGCCCCAACTGCACCGGGCGGCCAGGCGGCTCCCGCGGCCGCACCCGCGACCGGCCGGAAAGAAATTTCCTTCAAAGCCTGTAAGAACGAGCCGTGGACCGGGAGTCTCAAGGTGAACCCAGTCCCCCGCGAGCCCGCCATGCCCCTCCTTCCCCAAACACGCCAGAGTCTCCTCCTGGATCTCGGCCGTCACTCGAACGATGCCTGGGCTGAGTTCCTGGAGGTCTACGAGCATGCCATCCGGGGGTACTGCCGCACGCTGGGGCTCCAGGAGCAGGACGCGGAAGACGCGACCCAGGAAGTGCTCGCTGCGGTGCACACGAAGATCCCGACGTGGGATCACGATGCGTCGCGCGGGAGCTTCCGGGCCTGGCTGTTCCGGGTCGCCCGGAATGTCACCGTCGACCTGATCTCGGCCAGGGTCCGGCGGGCCAGAAGCACGACGCATCTCGACGACCTGCCCGAATCGGCCCACCTCCGGGCCAGCCACGAAGCGACGCTCGATCAGGCGTACGCCAGGGCGATGCTCGAATGGGCCACCGTCCGCGTGCAGCAGGAAGTCAGCGATTCGGCCTGGCAGGCCTTCATCCTCACGGCGGTGCGCGGGCAACCGCCCGAGTCAGTCAGCACCGCGCTCGGCATGTCCGTCGGCGCGGTGTACACCGCCAAGTCGCGCGTCATCGCGAGGCTTCGCGCACGCGTCGCATCGATCGAACACGCGGGAGATTCGGCGGCCTCGGCATCTCCCCACCCCTCCACCACTCCACGCACCCATCGGGACGAAGCACCGTGAACACCTCCACCAACCTGCGCTCCGGCTGTGTCGATGCCGCCATGATTCAGCGGTACATCAACGATGAACTCGACCCCGGAGAGGAGTCGGCGCTCGAGGCGCACCTGAACACGTGCCAGGCTTGCCAGACATCGTTGGAAGCTTCCGACGGCAACGCCGAGTGGTGGAAAGAGATGCGAGGAGAATTCCTCGACGGGTGCTCGCCCGATGCGGACGGTCCGGCCAGTGACTCGGCCAGTGACTCAGCCGGGCACGAAATACTCGCGCTGCTTTCACCGACCGATGATCCGCACATGCTCGGTCGCATCGGGCACTACGAGATTCAGGGCGTCATCGGCCAGGGCAGCGCCGGGGTTGTTCTCAAAGCGCTTGATCCGAGACTCAACCGCACGGTGGCGATCAAAGTCCTGGCTCCGGCCTTCGTCGCCAGCAGCCCGGCCCGCACCCGCTTTCAACGTGAAGCCAAGGCGGTCGCCGCGGTCGCCCACGACCACGTGGTGCCGATCCATGCGGTCGATGAGCATCAGGGCTTGCCCTACATCGTGATGCAGTACGTCTCCGGATCGCTCCGGGCGCGCTTCCAGCGAGCCGCCCCGCTGCCCACACGAGAAGTGGTGCGCATCGGACTGCAGATCGCGCGGGCCCTCGCGGCCGCCCACGCGCAGGGCATCGTCCACCGGGACGTCAAGCCGGCCAACGTGCTCGTCGAAGGATCCGTCGATCGAATCCTCGTCACCGACTTCGGCCTGGCGAGTGTGGCCGGCGATGCGTCCATGACCTTCTCCGGCACGATCCACGGCACGCCGCATTACATGTCACCCGAGCAGGCCCGAGGCGAATCGGTCGACGCAAGAAGCGACCTGTTCAGCCTGGGCAGCCTGCTCTACGAAGCGTGCACCGGCCGGCCACCGTTCCAGGCCCAGACCGTGTTCGGAGTGATCCGGCGCGTATGCGAAACCGAGCCGTCGCCGATCCGCGAAATCAATCCCGAGATCAACGAATGGCTGACGCGGCTGATCGGCCGCCTCATGGAGAAGGACGCCGCGGCCAGATTCCAATCCGCGGACGCGGTGGCCGATGCCCTGGCCTCGGAACTCGCGCATCTCCAGAATCCGACGGGCACGGCCCGACCGGCTCGCGACTGGCTGCCCGTTCGCGCAACGCAGCTGCAGCCGCAGCTCCGCCGATGGACGGCGCCGCCCTTCGTCGCGGTCGGGTGTGCCGCACTCGGCCTGGGTGCAGTGGGCATTCTCGCCGCGGCCGTCCTCATCGACGGAGAGGATGGGCCCAAGTCTGCGCGCACGCTGGCCGGCGATGACTCGCCCGTTGCGTCGGAAACCGCGGAGAGCAACACGAGCATCCGTACGGTTCGCCGGACCCTGCACGACGTCGCGGGGCAGCCGTTCGCCATTCGCATCGCTGGCGGCGACGTGACGGTCATCCCCACCGCAACCGAGGACATCCACGTGGCCATGAGCGGGACCGTGAACGCCGAGGTCGCGGATGCAGCATCGATGGTTGAAGCCCATCCGATCGCCCTGGAATTGACCGACCAAGGCGCCACGCTCTCTGGATCACCGGAAGACCGAGGGCCCTGGGAATCGGTGCGCTACACGGTGACGGTTCCCGTCGGCACGAACATCGACGTGGACAACTCGGCTGGCGACCTGATCATCGGGGCCCGGTCGGGGTCCGTCACCGCGAAAGTTGCCAACGGGAATGTCGACGTCGGGTTCGTCCGGGGGAACGTGGACATCCGGACGAATGGCGGCCAGATCTTTCTCCTCGACGGATGCACGGGCGACGCTGATCTGGTCGCGATCCGCGGCGACGCCATGATGGCCGGCATCGAGGGCGACGGGTACGCGACCACCTCCGGCGGCGATGCGTGGCTCGGACGGAGTCCGGGCACCATCGGCGCGCAGACGTCTGGCGGAAACATCTTCATCGACGGCGTGCTCGGCCCGGTGCGAGCCCATGCGACCAGCGGAGACGTCCGACTCTGGGTATCGCAGGCACCACAAGATGGCGTCCGCGTGAACGCCGCGAACGGCAACGTCATGCTGATGGTCGCCGATGAAGTCGATGCCACGATCACGGCGTCCGGTGAGATCGGCGACCCCAACGCGTACGATTGGGAGACGACCGAGGACGACATCGGTGCGACATGGGCGACGACCCGGCTCAATCGCGGCGGCCCCACGATTCAGCTCTCGAGCACATCGGGGGCGATCGAGATCGAGGAGCTCGATGCCGCGGTCGAGACGTTGCCGAATGCTCTGGAACGCATCGGGCGACCCGTTCGCGTTCCGCAACGCCTCGTCACATGGATCGGCCAGCGCGACGCTGACGCAGATTCCGAGGCGGATTCCGAAGCAGACGCCGTGGCTTCGCACGGAGATCCAGGACCGGACGGTTCCGGGCTCAGTGGTTCGGGGCTCGGTGGTTCCGGGCTGGGCGGAAGCGGCTCGGGCCTCAGCGGATCCGGACTGGGCGGGAGCGACTCGGGATTGGGCGGATCCGGACTCGGCGGGAGCGGCTCGGGTCCGGGCGGATCTGGGCTCGGCGGGAGCGGCTCGGGTCTGGGCGGATCCGGACTCGGCGGGAGCGGCTCGGGTCGGGGCGGATCTGATCTCGGTGGGAGCGGTCTCGGCGGGAGTGGGCTGGGCGGCTCCGGGCTCGGCGGAAGCGGCTCGGGCCTCGGGGGTTCAGGCGACGGCGGCCCCCGTGAATCCGACGCAACTCCGCCCGCAACCGGCGGACCGCACCTCGATGCCGATCCTGATCGCGGCGAGCACCGCGCCATCCGGCAGGGCGAAACGCCGCTTCCGGGCGTTCTGACCACCGTGCGAATCAACAATGCCGACCGGGGCATCGACGGATACACGATTCATCTGCCGATCAACCACACCTCCGCGGGCGAACGCCACCCGGTTCTTGTCTTCCTTCAAGGCGCATTCGGCGTCGGCGGACCGATCGAGCGCGTGAACGACTGGGGCCTCACCCGGTTGCTCCGCGATGAGACGGAACTGAACTCGCGCCGAAACCAACTGCTCCTGGACGGGTTCATCGTGATCAATCCACACACCCGGGGTGGCGGGTTCGACGACGACCCCGAGCTGGTTCAGCAGATCATCGACGACATCATCGCCCGGCACCACGGCGACCGCTCACGGGTCTACCTCACCGGATTGAGCCTTGGAGCACGTGGAACGTACGGACTCGCCGAACGCCTTCCCAACACGTTCGCCGCGATCGCCCCGATCGCCGGACGATCGGGCAACGTCAATGACTGGAGCCAATACACAGGCCCTGCCGTCTGGATCTCCCACAACGCCGCGGACGCCCGCGTGCCGTTCGAGAACGCCGAGCGCGCGATCACCGGGATCGAGTCCGAACTGGGCGTGACGTTCCGCACGTACGACCGTCTTCGCGTCAACGGCACCGACTTCCTCGATCAGCGGTACATCCTGACCGCCGCCCCGACCCGAAGCCACGACGCATGGACCGACATCTACTCATACGCCGAGTTCTATGAGTGGCTGCTGGAGCATCGCATCGATTGATCTCGTCAGCCGAGTCAGCAAGACTCGCGAAGAAGCGTTCCGTCGAGGCGACGACCCGCCATGAGCGGAAGCATGTTGACCTGATCCGACGTGACGGGTCCGTCTCGTACGAACATCACGCGACGTTCGGGCAACGGGCCTGCTGACACCGGAATCTGCATTCAGCCAACCGATTGAAGCTGAACAAAATGCACGTCCAGTGGTCGTTGCAGTCGCCGGGATCGCCCGAGGAACGAGCGAGCTTCCGTCAATCAGATCGGGCGTTCACTGGCGACGAACGTCTGGCGGAGGCCCTGGACCATCCGCCCTCGCCAATGCACGATCGGAGCTCCGTCTTGGCGGCCCATTCTCTTCACGACGACGTCCAGCTTCTTGAGGGCAGCGATTGTCCTAAGGCGACGCTTCGCATGCTCGAGCTCCCTGAGTCGCTTCAATTCGCCAGATTCCAATCCGCCGTCCTGGTTCCGCCTCAGGTTGAGAGCGGCCTCCGTGACGCCAGGGCGTGCGGCGACGTCGGTCACGCCTCTTCCACGGACGTGGAACAGTCGGCGGCGATGAGCGATTCGAGAACCCCGTCGGCCTCTGCCCCTTCCGAATCTTCCTGAATTTCTGCTGGCCAGCGGATGGGCTCCGTCCCGTTGCCCCCGCGTCCCCCCGACGAAACGGGAGATGCGTCGCTCCGATCACGTCAATCCCGCGCCACTTGAACAACGCACGCGACAACGATCGTGACGATCACCGTCCCCAGTCGTGGTCGCGAATTCTCTGAATCTGACTCTTCCTCTCAAACGCTGCTGCAGTCCATCAGCCCGCACGTCGTCTGAAAAGACGGACGGCCAGGAGTCGATTGGCGGCCCCTGACCACTCCTACGAACCAAGTCGGAGACTGATTGAATGAAGCACGTATCTCGAAATCTGTTGGCGCCGGCGGCGCTCACCCTCGCGGTCGTGACAGCGATCTCGATCGACACCCAAGTCACTGCAAACGAGGGATTCAGCGGCCCCTTCACGCTCGATCAGTGGACGAGCAACGGTATCGCCGAAGGCTTCACCACCGTCAGCCCGAACACTCCACGCGTGTCGATGCTCTATGACGCCAATCTGGGCAATCCGGGACCGGGGGTTCCCTATCGTGAAGCGTTCCTCTCGGTCACGGCCGCCGATTCGGGACGCGTCTTCGTCGACTGGTCCTGGGATGGCAGTCACGCTTTCTTCCAGCCAGAAGGCGGCCTGTGGCTCTTCGCCGAGAACCCGAGTGGCGGCATGGATCGCGTGGAGCTCCGACCACTCGGGCCGATCTCCAATCCATTCAACTTCTCCGATACGGCCGCATCGATCGAAGTCTTCGAAGGACTCGATTGGGGAATCGTGGTTGGCGGCAAGAACTCTGACTCCGCCAGTCGCGTGGTCGGAGAAATCGATCTATCGAATCTCATCTTTTGTGGGGACGACGGACTCACGCAGGGTTTCACCGGGCCATATCGCCCCAGTGAGTGGAGTGTCAGTCCGATCCTGGAAGGAGTGACCGCCCTCGACCAAGGGTTGGAGCTGGAGACGGACGCAGCCAGGTTTCTCTACGACGTCAACCTTGGGGCCGCCGGAGGCGTCACGTACCGTGAGACGGCATGGACGGCCGTACCTGAGGAAAGCGGCATCCTCCGATTCTCGTGGACGTATCGCGGCAGTCATGCGTTCTTTGACGCGGAGGCGACGCTGCGACTGGAGGTTGATGGCCCGGCCGGAGTTTCGATCGTCGAACTCGTTCCGCTGTCGTCCGTCAGCAAGCCGTTCGAGTTCACTGGCGAAATCGACATCGAGGTTCGGGCGGGCTTCCCCGTCTCCATCGTGGCGGGCGGGAGCAACTTCGACACGCAGAGTCGAATCGTCGGAGAGATCGTGATCGAGAACTTCGATGTGGATCCGGCTCCTAGCTGCACTGGTGATCTGGACGCGTCTGGCGACGTGAGCTTCGGCGACCTCCTCAATCTCCTCTCCCAGTGGGGCTCATGCCCCTGATCGCCCAATGCCGTCAACATAAGACGTAAGTCGTTTTGCCAAGCGCGGTTAGCGCGACTTGCGCATGAGAAAGCCTCCTGCGAGGATTTGGGTACTTGAAATCCAACCTTGCAGGAGGCTTCTCGTTGAACGCCAACAGTATCAC
>JBGCEZ010000060.1:0-3613 GCA_045106735.1 Phycisphaerales bacterium
CGAAGCGCGTGGATGTCCGTTCGAGGGTAGTTGCAACGCAGGCAGTACGACACGATGGACACGTCGTCCCATCGCCAACGCCGGACGAGGATGGAGGCCATCAGAAACACCGTGGGGAAGGCGACGAGGCCGAAAACGAAGATCAGGAACTGCCCAACCTCCTGGGTGCGGGCCGGTCCGCCGGGAAGCGAGCCCTCAAAGGCCGCGAACATCAAGCCCAGCGCGACACCGGACATCCCGAACAGCAGCAAGAGTCGCCACACCCGGTTCGGTCGCACATCTTCAAAGCCCGCCATGAGCCCGGCGAACACGATGATGCCCAACGTGTTCGCGACCACGTAGATCGACGCACTCCAAGTCGCCTTCGCGATCGGCCGTCCACCCAACGGCGGGCCGTACCCAACGGCATCGGCCACCAACAGGCCAGACCACATCGCCACGAACGTGGCGACGACCAGGAGCGCGGTACTCGTCGTCGTCAAGAAGAGTCGCATCGAGACACCTCCGGGCGCCCGGCGAACGCCGTGGAATCGCCCCGATCCGCGGAATGGCGTTCGCTCGCGGAACGGCCATTGTTCGCGGAACTGCCTGTGTTCGCGGAACGGCACTTTGTCCGTGGAGCTGCCTGTGTCCGCGGAACGGCCTGTGTTCGCGGAACGGCCCCTGTCCGCGGAACGGCCATCGCCCGCGGGCAGCGATCCGCGAGCCCCAATCGGTTGCGGATACCTGGTCCGCTTCCGCCGGCGACATCGCGGCCGATTCGCCGCGTCCGCCCTGCGCCGCACGATTACCGCCGGCCGAATTGCCGCTCCAAGTCGTGGATCGTGAGCCGCAATGTGGTCGGACGGCCGTGCGGACAGTTCGTGGAACGCTCGATCCGATCTCGTGCGGCCAGCAGTTCCGCCACGTCTTCGGCCCGCAAGGTATCGCCGGCCTTGACCGCCGCCTTGCAGGCCATCATGTCGAGCACTTCGGACAATGCCCCTTCGGTATCCGGCGGCGTGCCGTCTTCGTCGGTGCGCTGCAGCAGGTCCTGCATGAACGCGCCAACGTCCACCCGCCGCTCATTCAGCAGCGTCGGAACCGCGTGGATCGCAATGGACTTGGGTCCAAGCGGCGCGGCCTCAATGCCCAGGCGCTCCAGCAGCGGCCCAATGGCGTCCAGGTGTTCGATCAGTCCCGGCTCGACGTCCAACGCGATCGGCGCGAGCAAGGGCTGCGACTCAAGCCCCCCGCTGGCGATGCGTTGGTTGAGTTCTTCAAAGACGATGCGTTCGTGCAATGCGTGCTGGTCGATGATCACCAGGCCTTGCTCGTCTTGCATCACCAAGAACGTGTCGTGCACGGCGAGCACGTCGGTCGCGTTGAGGATGCGCGGCAGCACCGCCATGGGCGTACCCGCGGGGGGCGAACCAGTGACGCCCGCGGCTTCGGTCGCATCGCCTGCCGCCGCGCCCCCGGCGAATCGGTCAAAGAGTGCAGCCCGCGCCGCGTCATCGTCGGTCGAGGTGGGTTCGTCCACCGCGCGCCGGATCGTCTCAATGTCCACGGGCGCGGGCGGCGGCGCCGCGGTCCCCCGCGCTCCGTACGCCGCGGCGGACGTGCGTCCCCAGCGGGCCGGCGGCGCGCTGCTGCGACCGGCGGGAGCATCCGGCGTCCCGCGACCGAATCGCCCCGAAGACGGGTCAACCGGCGTCGTGGCCGGGGCGGCCGGCGCGGCGGCCCGGGACAAATCGACGGCCGGCAGTACGTCGGCCGCAGCCAGCGCCTGCTTGATCGCGTGACGCACCGCGGCGTGGACCGCCCCGCCATCGCGGAACCGCACTTCCGTCTTCTGCGGGTGCACATTGACATCGACCCGTTCGGGATCCATCCGCACGTGCAGGACCGCGGTGGGAGAACGCCCGGGTTCGATCAGGCCGCGGTATCCCTCGCGCATGGCGTGCAGGATCGTGCGATCCGAAATCGGCCGGCCGTTGAGCAGGCAGCGCATGGCCCGGGCGGTGGGACGCGCGAGTTCCGGCGTTCCAACCAGGCCAACGACGCGGACGCCGGCTTCCGTGTGGTCGACGGGCACGAGGTGCGGCGTCATCTCTTCGCCGAGGATCGAGATGATCCGCGAAGGTCCGTCTTGCCCGCGCGGCAGGTCAAAACGCACCCGCCCTTCCACTTCCAGGGCGATGCCGACGGTCGGATGGGCGAGGGCCAGCGATCGCAGCATTTCCGCAACCCGCGTTGCCTCCGCCGAGTCGGACTTCATGAACTTCCGTCGGGCGGGCACGGTGTAGAAGAGGTCGCGGACTTCCACGAGCGTGCCGGGCGGGGCCGCACACGGGCGGACCTCGGCCACGGAGCCGGCCTCGCTCTCGATGATCGAGCCCGCGTCTTCGCCGGTCGGCCGGCTGGTGATCGACACCCGGGCGACCGAGGCGATCGACGCGAGGGCCTCGCCACGGAATCCCATGGTCAGGATCGCCTCAAGGTCCTTGGCCGACTCGATCTTGCTCGTGGCGTGTGGGGCAAGGGCCAGCGGAAGTTCATCGGCCGGAATACCCCCGCCGTCGTCGCGCACGCTGATGAGCTGGCGGCCGCCGCGTTCGAGCCGGACCCGAATGGCCGTCGCCCCGGCGTCCACGGCGTTTTCGACGAGTTCCTTGACCACGCTGGAGGGCCGGTCAACGACTTCCCCCGCGGCGATCTGGTCAATGAGGAGCGGCGGCAGCTGTCGGATCGGCATGGCCGCATGGTACGGCCGGCGGCCGGTCGGCTGGCGCCCACCACGATCCGTCACATCCAGCCCACGATCCGGGCGACGCGAACCGCCATCGCGGTCCCCCCCAGAAAGAGGGCGATCGTGCCCAAACCGGCCAGCATCGCTCGCCCCGCCGGCTGGACCCGCAGCGAGACGTACGCGCACACGAGCCCGCCGCCCAACGGGAACCAGCCGGGAGCCCGCATCGGACCGAAGAACGCATCGGCGAAGACGAAGGCCAGGAGCGTGATGAACAGCGGCACCAAGCGTTCGGTGCGGAGGTGGCTCTCGACCCGGGCTCCGTCCCCGTCACTCCGGACCCGCCCGCACTCGGGGCACTGGCCCCGCTGGCCACGTCGATGAGCTGGTACCCGCACCCGGCACAGCGATCGGCGATGCCGGGCGACGGGGAAGTCCCGCGGTTTGTGGCGGCGGTGGCGGCGGCTGGCGCGGTGGCGACGACGGCGGCGGTGGCGGCGTTGCCTGGGGCTTCGGCAGCCTGGGACGCGGCGGAGTCGGCGGCGGCAGCAGCGATGCCTGGGGCGCCGGCGGCGTGCGACGCGGCGGAGGCGGAGGCCGGAGCGTTGCCTGGGGCACCGGTGGCTCGGGACGCGGCGGAGGCATTGGCGTGGGCAGCGTCGAGGGTGGCCCTCTCGGTGGCCGCGCTTGTACTCGCGTCCGCGTCCGCGCCCACGCGTGCACCCGCATCTGCAGCTGAAAATGCATCCGGCCCTTGGACCGATCCAGAGCGGGCCCCCGAGCCCGCACCGTCGGCGCCGCGGCTCACATGCCGGCTCCGTACCGACCCGGGGCCCATCGCATGAGCAGCGGCATCGGGCGGCCCGGCCCGAATGCCCGGGG
>JBGCEZ010000061.1:0-15191 GCA_045106735.1 Phycisphaerales bacterium
TGGGTCCGGGCCCGAAGCTGGAGCGAAACCTGGGCCGGAGCCCGGATCCGGACGGGCGGTACCAAGCGGTTCGCCCGATGGCTGTTCGTCGTCGTCCATGGCGGGCCTCCCGGAGGGCAGATTCTCGCAGAATCTCCGGGCAGCGAGCGCACGGATCTCGTTCTCCCGCCTGTACCCATGCAGGGCACGGCCACACGAGTCGGTCGCCCGCCGCGAACCCCCAGGATGCGTCACTCGCCTCGGCGAAACGCGACTCGGGGTCCCCGGCGAGGGATCGTCGCGAACCACGGCCACGCCCGAATGATTCGTTCCGTTCCCGGCGTGCCCCACCCACGCCGGATTCCGGACCGGGACTCCGGCTCTCCTCGCCGGGCTTCCGGTTTGCCCGAGGCCGGGGGGCCACGGGGGGAGGAAGGTCGTCGAACCCACAAAGGGAGGATCGACGGCCATCGCTGGGGGGAATCCGGGGAAGGGTGCGGGATCTGGAGGGGTCCTGCACACATCCCGGGTTCCGCGGTTGCGCTTCTGGTTGCCCCACGGCCAGTCTCGCACCGGACCCGGGACCGGTCGACGGCCGCCGTTCTGCTCCTCGGCGACCAACCCGACCCACCCACACCGTTCGGGAGGACTCCACGGCCTCCCGGACGCTTTGATCGGCGGCATCAAGCCGACGGTCGACAACCTGAACTCCACGCGGCGGTCGCCACCGAGTCCAACAATTGGGCGGGTGGCGACCGCTTTCATGCGCGGATGTCTTGGGGGGAGCGGCGTCTCGTCACCCGCTGAGCACTGAGCGGCGTCTCGCCACCTGATGAGCACTGAGCGGCGTCTCGCCACCCGCTGAGCACTGAGCGGCGGACGCCGGACATCCCCCGCCGAACGCCGCGGCTGACCCACGCCGGGTGCAGCCGATCAACCCCGTGGCCATAGCACCTCATGCCCGTTCGCCGCTTTCGGCGGGCCGCTGCCGCCTGGCTTCGGCCAGACCTTTCCCCGGACCCCGGATATAGAGCCCAGCATGTCCAGCCGACGTTTCGCCACCGCTTTCACCGCCGCCACCTCGACCCGACGGCGGAACGGCATTCGCCCGACCGCATCCGTTGCGGCCGGCATCGCCCTCGCCACTGTGACGACGCTCACCTTCAGCGCCTCGACCACGCTCGCCGGCCCGATTGAAGCGGCCGGGGTGGCGAAAAAAGCCGCCGCCGCACGGGCCGCCGCGCCGCCGGACGTGGACCGCGGGACGTTTTCCGCCATCCGCGCCCGCATGATCGGCCCGGCCCTCACCGGCGGCCGGATCAGCGACCTGGCCGTGCATCCGGAAGATCACGCGACGTACTACGTGGCCGTGGCCAGCGGCGGCGTGTGGAAGACGACGAACAACGGCGTGACGTTCCGCCCGATCTTCGACTCGCAGCCGGTCTACTCGATCGGCTGCCTGGCCATCGACCCGAACGACTCCGACACGATCTGGGTCGGCACCGGTGAGAACAACGGCCAACGCAGCGTGAGCTGGGGCGACGGCGTTTATAAGTCAACCGACGGCGGCGGCAGCTTCCGCAACGTCGGCCTGCCCGAGTCCAAGCACATCGGCATGATCGCGATCCATCCCGACGATTCGAACGTGGTGTTCGTGGCCGCCCAGGGACCGCTCTGGGAATCCGGCGGCGATCGCGGGCTGTACCGCACCACCGACGGCGGCGACACATGGGAGCGCGTGCTCCACGTTGATGACGACACCGGCGTCAACGAAGTGCACATCTGCCCCGATGATCCGAACACGATGTATTGCTCCACGTGGCAGCGCCGGCGCCGCCAGTGGACGATGATCAACGGCGGTCCCGGGTCAGGCGTCTACAAGTCCACCGACGGCGGCGAGACCTGGCGTGAAGTCAGCCGCGGCCTGCCCGGCGGCGACAAGGGCAAGGTCGGCCTCGACATCAGCCCCGTGAACCCCGACGTGGTGTACGCGGTCGTCGAAGCCAAGGACGGCCAGACCGGTTTCTTCCGATCGACGAATCGCGGCGAACGCTGGTCGCGCATGAGCGACTACACGTCGTCGGCGCCGATGTATTACCACGAGATCGTGGCCAGTCCGCACGATGTTGACACGGTCTACATGATGGACACGCGCCTCGCCGTCACCACCGATGGCGGCCGCAACTTCCAGAGCATCCAGGGCCGCGGGGTGCACGTTGACCACCACGCACTGTGGATCAACCCCGACAACCCGAACCACATGATCAACGGCAACGACGGCGGCGTCTACGAAACGTGGGACGCCCGCACGTGGCAATTCAAGCCGAACCTTCCGATCACGCAGTTCTACAAGGTCACGGCCGACAGCAACGCTCCGTTCTACACGGTGTACGGCGGCACGCAAGACAACAACACGCTCGGCGGCCCGGCGCGCACGCGCCAGCGCAGCATGAGCAACGAAGATTGGTTTGTCACCGTCGGCGGCGATGGTTTCGAATCGCAAGTTGATCCGGAAGATTCGAACCTCGTCTACAGCCAGTGGCAGTACGGCGGACTGATTCGGTACGACCGGCGAACCGGCGAGACGACGGACATCAAGCCGCGGCCGGGCATGGACGAGGCGCCGTACGTCTTCAACTGGGACGCGCCGCTGCTGATCAGCCCCCATTCGAACACGCGGCTGTACTTTGGCGGCAAGCGCCTGCACCGCTCCGACGACCGCGGCGATTCGTGGCGTGCGGTGTCTGGCGACCTGTCGCGCGGCATCGATCGCAACGAACTCGAGATCATGGGCAAGGTCTGGCCGGTCGACGCGGTGGCCAAGCACCGGTCAACGAGCCAGTACGGCTCGATCATCTCGGTCAGCGAGTCGCCGCTCGAAGAGGGCCTGCTCTACGCGGGCACCGACGACGGACTCATCCACGTCAGCGAAGACGACGGCGAGAACTGGCGGAAGGTCAGCACCTTCCCCACGGTGCCGGACATGAGTTATGTCAGTTGTTTGGTCGCGTCCATGCACGACGTCGACACGGTGTACGCAACGTTTGACAATCACAAGAGCGCCGACTTCCGGCCGCACATCCTGGTCAGCCACGACCGCGGCATGAATTGGACGAGCATGTCCGGCGACCTGCCGGATGTCGACCACGTGCACGCGATCACGGAAGACCACGTGCGTCCGGGCTTGTTGTTTGTGGGCACGGAGTTCGGGGCCTATTACACGCTCGAAGGCCCGCTGGCCGCGCATCGTCAGTTGGACGGAGCGAACGGCGAGGCGGGCAAGCGTCCGGCCGACACCGGCCTCCCGATGGACGTGGCGTGGGCGAAGATCGCTGGCCTGCCGACGATTTCCGTGCAGGACGTGCACGTGCAGCGGCAGATGAATGACCTGGTGATCGGCACGTTCGGCCGCGGCATGTACATCGTCGATGACTACAGCCCGCTGCAGCAAGTGACGAACGCCCACATGGACATGCCGGCGCACATCTTCAAAGGACGCGACGCGCTGTTCTACCTGCCGTGGAGCAAGGGGCGGGGGAGCCAGGGCCAGATGTACTGGACGGCCAGCAATCCGCCGGTGGGCGCGACGATGACGTACCAGATCAGCGAGCGGGCCAAGCGCGGCCCGCGGCTGGACGACGACGCAACCAAGCCGCAGTACGACGTGCTGCGCGAGCAAGAGCGAGCGCGGCCGAGCCGCACGTGGATGAGCGTGCGAGATGCCGACGGCGACCTCGTCGCCCGCATGAGCGTCGGCGGCGGTACCGGCGTGAGCCGGACGACGTGGAACCTGCGGTACGCCGAAGGCGGGTTCAGCGGACCGTACGTGCTACCCGGCGAGTACACCGTGAGCATTCAACGGATGGAAGACGGGACGATGCGCGAGTTGACGGGGGGCGGAGATGACGCGGACGGTGACGGCGACGCCGCGCCGCACACCGTGACGGTCAAGCACCTCGCCGCCGGCACGCTGCAGCCGAGCAGCGACGCCGAGCGGGCCGAGATCCTGGCCTTCCACCGCGATGTGGTGAAGGTCTGGGAGACGATGAACGCCACGAGCTCGGCGATCGGCGATCTGCGCGGGCGGATCAGTCCGGTCGAAGCGGCGGTGAACCGCACGCTTCACGAGGACGAGGAGATCTTCGCCCTCGCCGAGCGGGCCCACGAGTTGCTGATGGAGCTGGACGCGTTGAGTGAACAGCTCAACGGCGACCCGCGACCGGGGCGGTATCAGGAGGTCGCGAGCCCGGGATTGAGAGCCCGCATGGGATTCGCGACGGGCAGTTGGCGCATGACGGCCCCGCCGACGGGCACGCAGCGCCAGGCGTACGAGGACGTGCGGGGGGCGATCGGGGACATCGTGGACGCGGTTCGCGAGATCGCGGGGACGAGCTGGCCTGAGTTGAAAGCGGACCTCGACGCGAAGGGCGTGGCGTGGACGCCTGGGCGCGTTCCGGGGTGGGGGGAGTGATGGGCTGATCGTCCGCGCCGGCGTGGCCGGCGGCAGGACATCCGAATCGATGTGACGCGGGCATCGCTCCTCATGGGGCGGTGCCCGTTGTCGTGCGCGGACGACGACATCAGTCCTCTCTCGA
Organism: Phycisphaerales bacterium; assembly: GCA_045106735.1. Lineage (GTDB taxonomy): Bacteria > Planctomycetota > Phycisphaerae > Phycisphaerales > SM1A02 > JBGCEZ01. The sequence goes on from JBGCEZ010000061.1 coordinate 4,575, forward strand.
GAACGGGTCCGACCCAGGATGATTCGCCGCCCAACCTCCAACGGTTCCGCCGACGTGAATCACACGCCTGCGTTGCCGGAACCTGGATCCTCGGCACATCAAATTTCCAAACATCGCGCAGGCGGCTGGAAAGCACGACGTACCCCCGGGGGCCCCACGCGCCGCTCGGAGTCGGCCTGACGTGCCTTGCCATCGGAGACTCATCATGCGAAGCACCAACTATGACCATCGCGTGCGATTCCCGCACGACTTGGCTCCCGCCATCACCTGCCGCACCTTCACCTCGTCTCTCGCGGCCACGCGATGGGCCATGGTGCTGACGGCGAGCCTTATCGCGTCACCCGCCCTGGCTGGCGACGGGGAGTTCCTCGTGCTGCCGACCGAGGTACCCGTCACCGGCTCGCCACGGTCCGTGCTGCTGGAGGATCGCGACGGAGACGGACAACTCGACGCGATCGCCGCCGGATTCACGTTCGTCGACATCCTGCGCGGCGACGGCGACGGCGGATTCGCCGTCATGGCGACCATCACGCCGGACGATTTCGTCCGATCCGTCGCGCTCGATGACGTCGATGGGGATGGCCGGTCCGATCTGGTGCTCGCCATCGGAAATCCGTCGGCCATCGAGGTCCGGCTTGCGACCGATGCCTTCACGTTCGGCGATCCGTCCGAGGCGATCCCGATCGGCAGCGTGCCGGACCACATGCAGCTGGCCGATGTGGACGGCGACGAGCGACTTGATCTCATGACCTTGCACCGCAGCGAGGATGTGCTGCGGCTCCTTCGCAACGACGCGCTCGGAGGATTCCACGCCCCGTCCGACGTCGGCGCCGGCGAACGTCCAAACGGCTTCGCCGTGACCGATGTCGACGGCGACGGTCGCGCGGACATCATTGCCGGGGACCGCGCGACCGGCGAGCTGGTGCTTCGCCTCTCCACCGGAGGCGGCGCCTTTGGCCCCACGACCGTGATCGGGCCGTATGGCTTCACTGGCGGTGTGCTGACCGAGGATGTCGACGGAGACGGGACGACCGACCTCGTCACCAATCGCCACTGGTACCGCGGCATCGGGGGCGGGTCGTTCCGGCTCGCCAGCGAACTCCAACCTCCGCTGTTGCTCGACGTGAACACGATCGTCGACCTCGACGGCGACGGGACGCGTGACATCGTCTGGGGCGGGGCCTTCGGTCGGGTAGCGACCACTCGCATCAATGCCGCGGGTGGCCAAGAGTCGCCCGAGATCATCGTAAGCACCGCCGCGAACTCCGGCCTGCTCTCCCAGTTGGCGGTCGGCGATCTCACGGGCGACGGACGTCCCGATCTTCTGGCTGTCGGTGGATCTACCCAGTCACTCCTCCTGTTTGAAGCGCGTCCGAACGGCACGTTCGCAGGAATCACCGGCCTGATCGACGGTCAGTTCGTCCATGACATCGAGGCCGCCGACATGAATGGTGACGGCACCATCGACCTGGTCTCCGGAACCTCTTTCGGTGGCGGCCCCACGGTGCGCCTCGGCGTCGGCGATGGTCGTTTCCTCGCGGCCGTTCCGCTCGAGGCGGACCTCAGTGCCGACCAACTCGCGCTCGCCGATCTGAACGAAGATGGGCGTCCCGACATCGCCGTTATCGATCTGAACGAGAACGCGCTGCGCGTCTACCTGGCGGATCCGACGGGCGGATTCCAATCTTCATTCACCGTCCCGCTTGGCGATCTGCCGTTCGACATCGTCGCCGGAGACTTCATCGGGAACGCAGCGTCGGACATCGCGATCTGCCTGGGGCCCTCGCAGCGTGTGGTGATCCTGACGGGTGACGGCAACGGCGGGTTCTCCACGATGGTCGATGTACCGATCGACGGACCCGTCAGCCGACTGGCTGCCGGTGATCTCGACGCCGATGGTCGGCCGGAGATCATCGCCCTCGCCCCCGCGAGTCACGCTTTCGTCCTGACCCGTGGATCAAGAGACTCCGCGATCGACATCATCCAGATCGACGGCGTCGAGAATCCGCGCGGCGCGGCGATGGACGACGTCGACCTCGACGGGCACGTTGACTTGATCGTCGCGAGGGCGAATCCCGACGTGGTGACCATCGCCTTCGGACGGGGAGACCTTTCGTTCGGGCCGCTGACGTCGCTGGACGTCGACGGGTCGCCGCAAGTCGTCAGCGTCGGCGACTGGAGCGGGGACGGGCGGCCTGATCTCGCCGTGGGCGATCGTTCGAGCCCGTCCATTCGATTCCTTCTCCAGGGTCCTGGCGGGGCCTTCGAGGAGCGGGCCGAGGTTGCGTTCACGAGCAACAGCGTTGAATGGATCGTCAGCGTCGACCTCGATGAGAACGGCACCCTTGATCATGTGGTCGCCCGAAATGGGTCGCCCACGGCGATCATCGCGGGCAGCGTCGCGTCGGGGACGCCGCTTTGCGTGGGCGACGTCGATGGGTCCGGCACGGTGGACACGATCGACCTGCTCACGGTGCTGTCGCACTGGGGGGCGTGCGACGATGCATGCCCGAGCGATCTGGACGGAGACGGTCTTGTCGGCATGACCGACCTCATGCTGCTGGTCAGTCGGTGGGGGCCGTGCGTGGATTCGTGAGAGTCGTCACCCGCCGCCACCGGCCTCCTCCGTACTGAAGTCCACACGTCGGTCAACAATCATGACACCGGCACACGCCAACCGAGGCCAGTGATGACCGGTGAACATCGGCCCGGCTACCCGGCTGGAACCAGCGACGCCCGCAAGTGTTTGAGCGCATGTTGGAACGGCCTCGGGTCGTTCTGGGACGCGGCGAGGACCAACCCGCCCTGCACGCAGGACAGCGCGGCGTGGGCCAGCTCTTCGGCGCCGAGGACCCCGGCGTCGGACAGGGTGGCCTCCAGAGCTTCCAACCATCCGGCAACCGCCGACTGGAGCGCGGCCGAGAGCCCTTCGTCGTTCACGCCGACGGCAAAGATGCTGATGAAGCACAGATCATTGCCGCCGTTGTAGAACGCGTCCGTCGCGTCGAGCATGTTGGCGATCCGCTCCTTTGGCGGAGCGTCGGCGGACAGCGCGCTGAGCACATCCTCGCGGAGTTGTCCGAGGACATCCTGGAGCACCGCCGCGGCCATCGCGGTCTTTCCACCCGGGAAGTAGTGATAGAGGCTCGCTCGTTCGAGCCCCGTCCCCACCATCAACTTGCTCAACGTCGTCCCGTCGTACCCGCTCTCGCGAAACACTTCGGTCATGGCGCGGATGATCTGGGACTTCCTGGTGGGTTGGTTTGGCATACGGCCGCCTTGTCATGAGACATCGTTCACGTTTCAGGGAGAGACGTGAACGATGCCATGTCCGAGATCGGTCCAACCGCCCGTTCAGTAGGTCAGGGACAGAATGTCGGCATGCACAACGTTGTTCACCACTCCATCGTCCCAACCGCCCTCCACGAGCGTGGATGCGGAGTCGTGGAGCGCCGCGGCGACGTGCCCGGCAAAGTGGGCGTCTCGCGCTGCTTCGTCCACGAAGACGTCATAGATGGCGAAGTTCGATGTGTCCAGCCGAATGGCGTACCACAGCAGCGTGCCCGGTTCGGTCTCACGCACGATCTCGGCTCCGGCGGTCAGGAATGCGGCCAGCGCGTCTTCCTGACCCGGCCGAGCGGTGAGTTGGATGTGGCAGGCCAACGTGGGCTTCGGTGCGGTGCTCGCGTCCCGGACATGCGACGAAAGAACTTGCGCATTGATGATGTTGGGGACGACGCCGCCGTCCCACCCGCCCGCGACGAGGTCGGGCGCCTGCCCCTGCAATGCTGCGGCGACCTGACCGGCGAAGTGGGCCTGCCTCCCATCGTCGTTCGCGAAGAAGTCGACGATCCGAAACGTGTCGTCTCCTTCTCGCTGCGCGATCCACTGGAGGGTCTGCGGCTCCGTCTCCTGGACGGCGGCCGCTCCGCCAGCGAGGAATCCGGCGAGCGCGTCGGCGGCCCCGGGCTTCGAGCGGATGAGGATCGAGGTCGACTCGAGCGGTGGTGAGATGGTCATGCTGGTGGCTCCTGTGGGTTGAGGTTCAGTGACTTTACCGAACGTTCGGTCAAGTGCAAGGCGACGCGTTCCTTTTTTCTGTGGGGACAGCTGAGAAGTGGCCTGGCGGGTCCTCAGAGGCGGTCAGCACGCGGTCAGGAGGCGGCGTGGCACGAATCCTCAACCGGTCCACCCGCCGACAGACGATCATCGAACCGGGGTTCATCGCCGATCGATGACGTCACCGTGCCGATCGGTCCGCGGCCTGGCCATGGAACGTCCGCCGGAACGCCGACGGCGTCGTCCCGAGCTCGCGTTTGAAATGAAGCCTCAGCAGCTGGGCATCCGAGAACCCCGACGCGTGGGCGACGGACTCGATCGAATCGTCCGTGGTCTCGAGCAGCGACTGCGCGAGCCGGACCCGCTCCCGTTGCAGCCAGCGATGGGGCGTGATGCCGGTGACGGCGTGGAAGCGCCGAGCGAACGTTCGCGGCGCGCACCCGGCGGCGTCGGCCATCGACTCGACGGTGTGCTCGTCCGCGACATGCACCCGCAGATGATCCAGGAACGCGTTGAAGTCGTCGGCCCGATGCTGCGACGACGGCGCCACCGCCGGCTCCACGAACTGCTGCTGCCCGCCAGCACGGTGGGGAGGTATGACCAAGCGCCGGGCCACGGTGTTCGCGACGGCGGCCCCGAAGTCGTCGCGGATGATCGCCAGCCCCATGTCCAGGCCCGCCGCACTTCCCGCGGCCGTGATGACGCGGCCGTCCACCACGTACAACACGTCGGGGTCGACATCGACCTTCGGATACTGGCGAGCCAGACGATCAGCCTCCATCCAATGCGTCGTCGCTCGCCGGCCGTCCAACAGCCCGCACGCGGCGAGGGCGAACGCGCCCGAACAGACCGATGCGATCCGTGCCCCGTCGTCGTGCGCCCGCACCAGTGCCCGCGCGAGTGGTGCCGGCACCGGGGCGTCCGGACCCCGCCACCCGGGAAGGATGATGGTGCCCGCACGGTCCACCATTCGGAGCGTGTACGGAGCGTCGATCTGGACGCCGCCCATCGCTCGCAGCGGTCCAGGCTCGATGGCGGCCACCGAGTGGCGATACCACACTTCAAACTCCGGCCGAGGCAGTCCGAAGAGTTCGACCATCGACGCAAACTCGAACGTGCGGAGCCCGTCGTAGGCCAGGGTCACGACATGGAGTGGATCACGCATGGCCGAATCTTACGGAACATTGTCATATCTGCCCCTCGAAATCGCGTCGCTGTTCTCCGAGGATCGTTTCAACGGCGGACGAATCGCCGCCCGGCCCAGTCGCGGCCGCCGAGTCCCTCCGACCGAACCGAACCCCCACCCGAGGAGTACCAGGTGATCATCACGGCCAAGAACTTCGTGACCGAGACCGCTCCCGCCTCGCCCGACGAGACGGCGGCCCATCACGCCGAGCGATTCCGATTCAGCACCGATTGCTGGGACGTTCACCACGCCCTGCAATCCGCCGACCCCGGTTTCGTCCTCGTCGACGTCCGACCCTCCGAGCACTTCCGCGCGGGTCACATTGCGGGCTCGATCAACCTGCCCGTCGCGTCACTCGACGAAGCGCGACTCAAGTCGTTCGAAGCCGGGACGTTGTTCGTGGTGCTCTGTGCCGGCCCGCATTGCAACGGGGCAAGCCGAGCCGCCCTCCGTCTCGCCCGACTGGGGCGCCCCGTCAAGGAGATGTTGGGAGGGATCACGGGTTGGATCGACGAGGGCCACTCGCTCGTCACCACGTAGTGCGTGCGCGGCGATTCGCCCGCCCGCCCCAGGCACCGGCCGCCGCTCGCCATCTGCCGCCTGCCGTACACCGGTCACTGCAGCCATCTCCCACGCTGGCTGTTTGACAGTTCGCCTCGTCCCGCCAGGAGCCTCGACATGACCGCCTCCTCCAGCTCGCCGTCGCCAGGCAACACCGCATCCGCCCGTGACACGGCGCACGACGACGCACCGTCGATGTCGAGCCTCGGGGACGGCCTCGCCGCCGCCGGTCGCATCCTCGGCGATTTCTACGATGACCTCGACGCGCGGCGGGTGGGGTCGGCCGTCAGCCCGGACGACGTGCTCCGTGAGCTCCAGGGCACAATCGGCGAGGACGGGGTCGGCCTCGACGCGGCGCTCGCCGACGTCGAAGACACCATCATCCCCGCGTCCATGGCGATCCCGCACCCGAAGTACCTCGGGCTCCTCAACACCTCGCCCATGGTCGGCGGAATCGTGGCCGACGCCCTGATCGCGGGCCTCAACAACAACGCGGGAGCCTGGGAACAGAGTCCCGCGTTCAGCGCGGCCGAGGCCGAGGCCATCGCATGCCTCAACCGAGTGCTTGGACTCCCCGCGGAGACCGAGGGGCTGGTGTTGCCCGGCGGCAGCTTCGCCACCCTCCACGGGCTGCAGCTCGCCCGGCAGGCCATGCTTCCGGAGTGGCGCGAGCACGGGGTGCGGGCCCTGAGTGGCAACCCGCGCGTCTACGTCACGGAAGGCACGCACTTCTCCACCGCCCGCGCAGCGCACACCCTCGGCGTCGCGCGGAACGACGTGGTCCGCGTACCGGCGATCGGCCGCGGCCAGATGGATGACGCCGCCTTGGCCCGGATCATCGCCGACGATCGCGCCGCCGGAGCGATCCCCATGTGCGTCGTGGCCACGATCGGCACCACCGGGACCGGCGCGACCGATCCGGTGCCGGAGGTGGCGGCGGTCTGCCGCGATGCCGGCGTCTGGCTGCACGTCGATGCCTGCTACGGCGGGGCGGCGGCGTTGCTCGATGAATGCAATGATCTGTTCGCCGGCCTGGACCAGGCCGACTCGGTGGCGATCGACCCGCACAAATGGTTCTTCGTTCCGCTGGTGGCGGGGGTGATCCTGACCCGGCACCCGGGACTTTCGTACGACGTCTTTAACATTGACGCGCCATACATCCCGACCCGCGACCTGGTCGACGGCTTTCAGCGCGGTCTTCCGACCTCGCGGCGCGCCGCCGGATTCGCCATCTGGATGACACTTCGAGTGCACGGCTTGCGAACGATTCGCGACGCCGTTCGTCGCAACAACGAACTGACCCGGAGACTGGAAGCGGGCCTCCGTGATGCCGGATTTCGTGTGATGCCCGACGGTCGACTGTCGATCGCGTGCGCGCGCTGGGAACCGAGCGATCAGAGCGACGCGGGACGGGATACGCTCCAACAGCGCATCGCCGATGCCGCCGTCGCCAAGGGCTTCGCCTGGTTCAGCATCACCCGTTCGGCCGGGCAGACCTGGCTTCGTCTGGCGATGGTGAACATCCACACACGGGCGTCGGATGTCGACGAGCTCGTACGTGACCTGACGGTCACGGCGGCGGAAGTCGCCGAGACGACAAGGTCCGCTGCCGACTGAGTGCGCCGTCGGACATGCTGGGCGTCATGATCACGCCGAAGTCTCCCCATCGCCCGCTACGCTCGCTGGAGACGGGGTGAAACGGCGAAGAGCAGGACGGACGTCATGCCGGACGCCGTCATCGCGCGCCGATCATTTCGCGTTCGCGCGCGAGGCGACGTCGGCACGAGGTCTCCCGCCGCCGGCGTAGCGTTCCGCGGGCCGCCGCCGGCCCCTACCCCAGCATCTTGGCCACACGACGACACCACGTGCCACGGTGCCCTGCAAGGCAAGGCGCGCCGCGGACGGGCCATGATGAACCGTCGCTCGGAGCCCCTCCAGGCAGGGGCCGACCACGGCCAGGCGCGAAAGCAGTTCGGAGAAGTCAACCGCTCCCGAGCCGTCCAGTTCCTGTGGGCATGCGTCGCACGACGCCGAACCTGGACGGGATGGAGAGGAGGTCGGCGAAGTCGACGATGCCGGACGCATCAGAGTCGCCGAAGCAGGGGGCTTCGAGTTCAAGCGTCGCACCGGGTGCGCCGCCGTGCTCCGGGTCTGACGGCCCAGCGCGTGGGCAAGACCGGCGATCGATGGGAGCACATCGATGCCCATCCGATCGTTGTGCCGCGGGCGGTGATGGAGCCCACGGCCGACTCGACGGAAGACGCCGCTCTGGACGACCCGCCGGAGCACGAACGACGCCCGCCAGCCCCGGAGGACCGGCGGGCGATGGTCATCGTTCGGCCGGGACCGGCGTCAGCCGAGCCCGGAACGTCAGCCCGATCGGATCACCGGCTCGTCGCCGGCAGCGTCCGCCCCGGCGTCCACGCCGCTCCCGCCGCGTCCAGCCGCGCGGCGAGGTCCGCGAACGCCCCACCCTCGATGTCCCGCAGTAGCCCCCGCACGCCCGCGAACTGCTCGCGCCCGATCTCGAACTGCCGGCGATTCGTCTCCGTCGGCCCGTGCGTCTGCCGCAACGTCGCCGAGAACGCCCCGCCCACGCGCTGCGAGATCGACAGCGGGGCCATCTGACTCCGCCGCGTCCGCGTGCTGTCGCCGGTGAGCCGGTCCTGAATGTCCAGGAGCTGCAACTCGATCGTTCGCGCGTCCGCGTGAAGCTGCGGATCAAGCTCACGGGACTCTCGCACAACCGACTTGATCTCGGCCAACTGCTCGAGCATCTCACTCACCCGCCGCGTCGTGCCGACGACTTGCTTCTGCAGTTCGCCCGTTTCCATCTGGAACGCCAACGTCGCCGCGCGATCCTGCTTCGGCAGCGCCGACTCGCCGATCGACTTGACCTCGAACGTCACGGCCCCGTCCAGATCGACCCGTTGGTCGTCGACCATCTGCGACGCGGTCACGCGGTACGCCCCCGGCACCACGAGCGGACCGGTGCCGCCACGGCCGGTCGGATCGGCGTACCGCAGATCCCACGCGATGCGGTGCAGCCCGGCGCCCGTCGGCCCGGTGATCCGTCGCACGACGTCGCCGTCCATGTCGGTGACGGTGAAGGTGAGCACGGGGTCTTCCTCGCGTTCCTCCGCCTTCAGTGCATCCCATCCCGGGTACACGTTGTCGCCGCCCTCCTTCTTGACGTCGCGCTCCCGCGCCTCACGCATCTGCTTGCGGGTCTTGGCCGACTCCTTGAGGTAGTACGTGAACCACGCACCGTACGCCGGGTTGTCCGCCGCGTAGTACGCGTCCCCCTGCGAACCCTTCGGCCCGCCGAGCACGCGATCCTCGATGTACAGCAGCGCCGGCCGTGTGTCGAACATGCGGAACTCGTCGTCGAGCATGTCCGCACTGATGTCGCGCAGTGGCGTGTAGTCGTCCAGCACGTAGAACCCGCGGCCGAACGTCGCCCCCACGAGGTCGTTCTCGCGCCGCTGGATCTCCAAGTCGCGGAACGGAATGTTCGGGGCCCCGGCCAACTTCATCCACTGACCGCCCGCGTCCGGCGACCAGAACACGCCGAACTCGGTGCCCAGGAACAGCAGGTCTTCATTCACATGGTCCTGGATGATGCGCCACGCCACGTGCCGCTCGGGCAAGTCGCTGACGATCGACTCCCACGTGCGACCTCGATTGCGGCTCCGCATCACGTACGGAGCGAAGTCGCCGCGCTTGTGATCGTCGAATACCGCGTACACGGTGTCCACATCGTGCAGATCGGCCTTCACGTCGTTGACGAACGCCATCTCCGGCAGCCCGGGAATTCCGTCGATCTTCCGCCAGGTCTCGCCGCCGTTCTCCGTGACCTGAATCAGACCGTCGTCGGTGCCGATGTAGATCAAGCCTTCCTGGATCGGCGACTCACTGATCGAGGTGATGTTCCCGTACTGCGACATCGCGAACAGATCCCACATCGCGTCGATGCTCCACACGCGTCCCATGTGCGGCAACGTGAAGCGATCGATGTCGCGCGACAGGTCCGGGCTGATCGTGGCCCACGAATCGCCGCGGTCATCGCTGCGGTGCAACTTCTTGGATCCGAAGTACAGCCGCGTGTGAAGGTGCGGACTGATGAGCAGCGGGGCGTCCCAGTTGTAACGCAGTTCTTCTTCGCCAGCCTCCGGCCGCGGACGGATGTCGACGGACTCACCGGTGAGGCGATCAAACCGGCGCAGGTAGCCCTGCTGCGCCTCCGAGTAGATCACGTTCGGGTCGGTGGGGTCGATCGCGTTGTCGTGCCCGTCGCCGCCGATGGTGATGCGCCAGTCGGCGTTGCGGATGCCGATATTCGTCCGCGTGCGCGTCGGGCCCCACTGCGTGTTGTTGTCCTGCGTGCCGCCGACGACGTGGTAGAACGGCTCGTCGTAGTCGACATCCAACTTGTAGAACTGCGTGAGCGGAAGGTTGGCGCAGTACTCGTAAGTGGCCGCGTAATCCCACGACCGGTAGATGCCGCCGTCGCAGCCCACGACCAGGAAATCGGGGTCGGTCGGATGGAAAGCCACCGCGTGGTTGTCCACGTGCTTGTTGCGGCTTTCGACGTTCTCCCAGGTCTTGCCGCCATCTTCGGTTCGGCCGAGCCGCACGTTCGCGTGGTAGAGCACGTCGAACCGGTGCGGATCGACGTAAAGCTCTTGGTAGTAGTGCGGACCGGTGCCACCACTCGTGTAGTCGCTCATCTTGGTCCAGCTCGCCCCGGCGTTCTCGGATCGCCAGATCCCGCCGGTGCGCCCCGCAAGTTCGATCGTCGCGTACACGAC
>JBGCEZ010000062.1:0-16753 GCA_045106735.1 Phycisphaerales bacterium
CTGCCGGTCTTTTCCTTCGACGGACGATGGATGATGTGGACGGCCCAACGCGGGGATGACCGCGGCGAGAACGGTCGTCCGTCGAGCCAGCTCTGGATGGCCCGGACGAGCGGCGCTCTGAAGTGAGCCGTTCTGCCGACGCCGGTGATGGGCTGCCGCCGAGCGATGGCCTTTCCGCCGCCGGCGATGCGAATGCCGGCCCAAACGCCGCGGACGGGGCCGCCGTCACCGGCGTCGGGTGGCAGATCCGCGTCGACACCGGCGGCACGTTCACCGACGGCTGGGCCGTGGATCCCGGCGGCGCGGTGCACCGGGCCAAAGTGCTTTCGACGTCGGCCTTGCGGGCGACGGTTTCCGGCGGCGGCGGCATGCGGCCGCTGGTGCACGGGGCGTGGACCGGCGCGCCCGAATCGGCCATCGGCCTGCTGATTGGCCGCGTCGGCGAAGATCCGCACTGGCGCGTCGACGCGGCCGAACCCCTGGATCCGGGCTTGGTTCGCCTGCACCTGTCCGCCACCGGCAACGGAGCCGACGGCCGCGCGCCCGAAACCGGCGACGCGGTCGAACTCCGCTCCCCCGAACCCGCCCCGATGTTGGCCGCCCGCTTGATGACGCGGACGCCGCTGGGCGAGCCGCTGCCGCCGGCCGACCTGCGTTTGGCCACCACGCACGCCACGAACGCACTGCTCGAACGGCGCGTCGCCCGCACCGCGCTGCTCGTCAATCGCGGGTTCGCCGACGCGGCGACGATCCTCGACCAACGGCGCCCGGATCTCTTTGCCTTGGCCATCGAGCGGCCACTTCCGGTCGTCGAACGGACGATCGAGATCAGCGGCCGGCGCACGGTGGACGGGTCGGCGGACGAGCCGCTCGACCGCGCCGAGATCGAGCGCGTGGGCCGCGAACTCGTGGCCGACGGCATCGAGGCGGTGGCCGTCTGCCTGCTCCATGACGGCGGCGATGGCCGGGACGAGCGGCAAGTCGCCGAGTGGCTTCGCGCCGCCGGGCCGCTGCACGTGAGCACCTCGCACGAGGCGGCCGGCCGCGGCGGGTTCATTCCGCGGGTGGTGACGACGTCCGTCGATGCCTGCGTCGGGCCGATTCTGCGGGCGCACCTGGACGCGGTGCAGCGGGCCGCGGGACCGGCGGTGAGCGTGCGGATGCTCACCAGCGCCGGCGGCCTGCGGCGGCCGGAGACGTTCCGCCCGGTGACCGGATTACTCAGCGGGCCGGCGGGAGGCGTGGCCGGGGCCGCGGCGGCGGCGGCCCGGGCGGGCATGCCGCGCTGCGTCGGCTTCGACATGGGCGGCACGAGTACCGACGTCACCCGCATCGAAGGCGAGCCGGCCATGCACGGCGGGCACCGCGTGGGGGACGCGGCGGTGCTCGTGCCGGCGCTGGCCATCGAGACGATCGCCGCCGGCGGCGGGTCGATCTGCCGGTGGGCCGACGGCCGGCTGCACGTCGGGCCCGAGAGCGCCGGCGCCCACCCCGGGCCGGCCTGCTACGGGGCCGGCGGTCCGCTCACGGTGACCGACTGCGCGCTGCTGCTCGGCCGCATCGCCCCCGACCGGTTCCCGTTCCCGCCGTCGACCGCGGCGGCCGAACGCGCGGTGGACGCGGTGCGCACCACGATGCAGGCGGCCGGCGAACGCCCGATGCGGCGCGACGACCTGCTGGCCGGGTTCCTGCAACTCGCCGCCGAATCCATGGCCGGGGCGATCCGCACGGTCACCGTGCGCGAGGGCTGGGATCCGCGCGACCACGCGCTGGTGGCATTCGGCGGCGCGGCCGGTCAGCACGCGGCGGCGGTGGCCCGCAACCTCGGCATGTCGACGGTGCTGTACCCGCTCGACGGATCGCTGCTGAGCGCGGTGGGTGTGCACCATGCTCGCCCGTCGACGGTGCGGCGGCGCGAGATTGAGCGGCCCTTGATGCCGGGGACGGCGACGGCGGCCAATGTGTCCACCGCCGCGCCCACCGCCGCGCCCACCGCCGCGCCTGACTCCGCATCCAGTTCCGTGCCGGCCCCCGCTCCCACGCTCGCCGCCATCATCGCCGGCGAACTCGAAGCGGCCGAGGCCGATGTGCAGCGCGACGGCGTCTCGCCCGGCACGCCGCGCCGCGGAACGATCACCCTGCACGTCCGCCGGCCGGGGGAAGCGGCCACGCTGCCGGTGCGACTCGTCGCCACGCCGGACTCCGCCGGCGAACCCGTCGCGGTGGCCGGTCGCCCGGACCTGGCCGGTTTTCTCGCCGCGGTGCAGGCCGCCGCGGGACCGGCGGAGGCGGGCGACGTGATCGCCGAGCGTTGGCGGGCCGCGGCCCAGCGGCGCTACGGCTTCGTGCCGAGCGCGTCCGGCCTCGTCGTCGAATCGGTCGCGATCCGCTGGGGCGAAGCGGGGGAGTCCGTCGCGGTCGATGCCGCGTTGCCGGCGGTTTCGGCTGGCCCACCGCGCGGCCGCCAGCGCGTCCACGTCGGCGGCGCGTGGCGCGATGTTCCTGTCTACGAACGCGGCGACCTCGCGCCCGGCGAAGTCGCCGCCGGCCCGCTGATCGTCGTCGAAGACCGCTCGGTCGTCCTGGTCGAGCCTGGCTGGGAGATGCACGTGCTGGCGTCGGGGGCGCTCCGGGCCGATCGCCATCCGAGCGATGCGGCCGAGGGGTCGCCGGGCGCGGCCGGCGCTCGCGCCGGTTCGGCCGTCCGCGCGGCCGATGATCCGGTGCGCCGCGAACTCCTGGCCCGCCGGCTGGACGCGATCGCGGTGGACATGGGCGAGCAACTGCAGCGGACCGCGCTGTCGACCAACGTGCGCGAACGCCTGGACTACTCGTGCGGCGTGCTCGATCCGGCGGGGCGACTGCTGGCCTCGGCTCCCCACGTGCCGGTGCACCTTGGCGCCCTTGGCGCGTGCGTTCGGACGATCATCGCCGGCGATCCCGTGGCTCCGGGCGATGTGGTCGTCACGAATCATCCCGGCTTTGGCGGTTCGCATCTCCCGGATGTCACCGTCATCGCCCCGGTCGACGGTGCCGATGGCGTGCGCCTCGGCTGGGTTGCGGCCCGCGCCCACCACGCTGAAATTGGCGGCGTGCGGCCAGGCTCCATGGCCCCGAGCGCCCGCTGCCTGGCCGACGAGGGCGTCGTGCTGCCGCCGATGCCGATCGTCCGCGGCGGCGAAGAGGACTTTGGCCCCGTCGCCGATCGGCTGCGATCGGCTCGTCATCCATCGCGCGCCCCCGATGACAATCTGGCCGATCTCCGCGCCCAAGTCGCCGCGTGTCGCCGCGGCGTCCGTGGGCTGCTGGACCTGGCCGCGAGCTGCGCCACGCCCGAGGACGCCGGAGCGGTCCCCGTCGACTTGGTGGTGGCGAGCGAGGCGCGCTTGCAGGTCACCGCCGATCTGGTGCGCCAGGCCCTGGCCAGGTGGACCGGGCGGCGGCTGGAAGCGGCCACCGCGATGGACGATGGCAGCCCGGTGCGGGTCCGTGTATCGGTGTCCGTCGATCCCGCCGGCGATGCGCAGCGGCCGGCGGCGATCATCGACTTCGCCGGCAGCTCGGCCGTTCACGCCGGGAGCCTGAACGCGCCGGCCGCGGTCACCATGAGCGCGGTGGCGTACGTGCTGCGGCTGTTGGCCGGCCGCGACCTGCCGCTGAACGACGGTTTGCTCGACGCGGTGGATGTGCGCGTGCCGCGGGGCATGCTCGCGCCGACGTTCGACGCCGGTGCACCGGACGGCCCGGCATCCTGGCCCGCCGTCGCCGGCGGCAACGTCGAAACCAGCCAGCGGGTCGTGGACGTATTGCTCCGCGCCTTTGGCGTGGTGGCGGGAAGCCAGGGAACGATGAACAACGTGCTCTTTGGTGACGGCGCGTTCGGCTTCTACGAGACGATCGGCGGCGGAGCGGGGGCGGGTCCGGGCTTCGACGGGGCGTCGGCCGTCCACGTGCACATGACGAACACGGCCCTGACGGACCCCGAGACCATCGAACGCCGGTTCCCGGTCTGTTTGGAGCGGTGCGCGATCCGCCGCGGCTCGGGCGGGGCGGGACGGCATCCCGGGGGCGACGGGATGGAACGCGTGTTCCGCTTCCTGGCCCCGGTGCGGTTGTCCTTGTTGACCCAGCGGCGCACCGTCGGCCCGGAGGGTCTGGAGGGCGGCGAATCCGGCGACCCGGGCGAGCAGTGGATCGAGACCCGGGCCGGCGAGCGGATCGAGCTGGCCGGCATGGACGAGCGGGACGTGGACGCCGGCGACGCACTGGTGATGCGGACCCCCGGCGGCGGAGGCTGGGGCGCGGTCGACGCCTCGCGTTCGGGAGCCGGCCGGGACGAGTGAACCGGGCGGTGGGGGGGGCTCTGGGCCAGTTGCGGGCCAGTTGCGGGTTGGCCCCTCGCGTCGGCCTCGCGTTGGCCGCGGGGTGGGCTGCAGGCCGGCTCCGGGCCGGACGCTTCCTGGCTGCGTACCAGCCGCACGCTCACTCCTCATCCGCCGCGATTCCCGGGCGGTTCGGGCGTCGATCGACCGCTGCCGGACCTCGAGCCACGGTACCATTCCGGGCCCGATTCCCCCCTTGCGGTTCGTCCGCCACGATTCCTTTTACGGGAACCACGCGCTCATGAGCACCACCACCGAACGTCCGACCCACATCAGTCATCCGGCCACGGATGCGGTCATCGAATCGCTGCGCCAGCGCGCACCGCACGAGACCGAGTTCCTGCAGGCCGCCGAAGAGGTGCTTGGCACCCTCGGCCCGGTGATCGAACAGCATCCTGAGTTCGTGGACAACGGCGTGCTCGCCCGCGTCGTCGAGCCGGAGCGCGTCTTCCAGTTCCGCGTGCCGTGGGTCGACGACGCCGGGACCGTGCAGGTCAACCGTGGCTACCGCGTGCAGTTCAACGGGGCGATCGGTCCCTACAAGGGCGGCCTGCGTTTTCACCCCTCGGTGAACCTGTCGATCCTGAAGTTCCTCGGCTTCGAGCAGATCTTCAAGAACGCGCTCACCACGCTGGCCATGGGCGGCGGCAAGGGCGGGGCGGACTTCGATCCCAAGGGCCGCAGTGACCGCGAAGTCATGGCCTTCTGCCAGAGCTTCATGACCGAGCTCTACGCCTCGATCGGCCCCGACACCGACGTGCCGGCCGGCGACATCGGCGTGGGCGGCCGCGAGATCGGCTACCTGTTCGGCCAGTACAAGCGGCTCGCCCGCGAGTTCACCGGCGTCCTGACCGGCAAGGGTCAGGGATGGGGCGGCAGCCTGCTGCGACCGGAAGCCACCGGTTACGGCGTGGTGTACTTCGCCGCGGCCATGGCCGAAGCGGCCGGCACCAGCCTCGAGGGCAAGCGCTGCTTGGTCTCGGGTTCGGGCAACGTGGCGCAGTACTGCGTTGAGAAGCTGCTCGACATGAACGCCGTGCCCGTGTCGCTCAGCGACTCCGGCGGCTTCATCCACGATCCCGACGGCATCAGCCGCGAGAAGCTCGCCTGGGTCATGGAGCTCAAGAACGAGCGCCGCGGCCGCATCAGCGAGTACGCCGAGAAGTTCTCGTCGGCCACCTACCAGTCGGTCGAACGCGGGGCCGATCACAACCCCATCTGGAAGCTCGAAGGCGACTGCGCTTTCCCGTGTGCGACCCAGAACGAGATCAACGATCAGGACGCCCGGCACCTCGTGGCCGGCGGCGTCAAGATCGTGGCCGAGGGGGCGAACATGCCGACGATGCCCGGCGGCGTGGACCACTTCATCAACCACGGCGTGCTCTTTGGTCCCGGCAAGGCGGCCAATGCCGGCGGCGTCGCCGTCTCGGGTCTCGAGATGGCGCAGAACGGCCAGCGCGAGCGTTGGAGCCGCGAGGAAGTCGATCGTCGCCTGCAGACGATCATGAAGGACATCCACGCCCAGGCGTACGGTGCGGCCGAGACCTACGGCCACAAGAGCAACTACGTCGTCGGCGCGAACTGCGCCGGCTTCCTGAAGGTTGCCAACGCCATGCTCGATCAGGGCGTGGTGTGATCGACGACGCGCAACGATCCCGGGCGGGTGCGGCGATGGCCGCGCCCGCCGTGGGGCGCGCTCGGCGCCCCGGACGCGCCGCCGGCGCGGGACGACGCGGGGAGCGTGCCGCGCGCCGCCTCGCTGGGGTGGGCCGCGCTGCGTGCGCGGCCGGCCGGACTGGCCGGATTGGCCCGAGTGGCCCGAGTGGCCCGGCTGATCAGGCTGATCAAGCTGACGCGTCGAACGCCGCGGTTCCGCGGTGTCCGATGGCGGCGCTGCTTGTGGCCACCGCGGTCGGGCTCGCCGGGGCCGCCGGATTGGGCGGGCTGGGCGGCTGTGCGACGCCGGTCGGCCGGGTCGAGATCGCCGTCCGCGAGGCCGAGAGCCGCCGGCCCATCGCCGGGGCGGACGTCACGATCGCGCCGATGTATCTGATGAATCCCGCCTCGGGCCAGCCGGTGAATCCGATTCGCCGGGCGCCGGACGCGGGGGTGACCGATCGCTTCGGCATCGTGCGGCTGGATGCGCCGCGCGAGCACCCATTCGAGATCGTTCTGCGCCGGCCGTTCGCGGCCACGCGGCGGGCGATCGTCGAGCCGACCGATCACCCGGCGAGCACCGGCGGGGCGTCGGGTTGGATCCCGCTCCCGGCCGCCGATCCCAGCGACGAAACGGCCATCGAGGCCCAGGTTCGCCCTTCGCTCGGGGGCTGACCCGGAAGGGGGGCATTCGCCGCCTTTCGGGTGGAGCTTTGTCCTTCTGGCCGCGCTACCATCCCTCCGTCCAACGGACGTCGTGTCCGCCTCCCTGATCTGATTCGATCGGTGGCGCCGCGACTCGGGACGGAAGGAGCCCCCGCCCATGACGACGACGGCGCCATCGCCCTCGACCGCCGCCCACCCGGCCGCCGCCACCCTCGCCCAGTTGCGGGCCAGCGGTTGGACCAGCCGCGGGGTGAAGGATGAGCTGCGGGCCAACTTCATCACCGCCCTCGCGGCCGGCGACGAGCTGTTTCCCGGCATCGTCGGCTACGACGACACGGTTGTGCCGGAAGTCGCCAATGCGATCCTCGCCGGGCACGACATGCTCTTTCTCGGCGAGAAGGGGCAGGCCAAGAGCCGGATCATGCGGTTGCTCGTCCGCTTCCTGGACGAGTGGACGCCTTACCTGGACATTCCGGGTTCGCCGGTCCATGAGGATCCCGAAGCGCCGATCACCCGGGCCGGACGCGAACTCCTGGCGACGACCGATCCGGCCGATGTGCCCATCAAGTGGTGGCATCGCGATGAGCGATACGCCGAACGGCTCGCCCCGGGCACCAAGTTCGCCGACATCATCGGCGAGATCGATCCCGCGCGGCTGGCCTCCGGTTCGAGCATGGGGGCGGAAGAGGCCCTGCACTTCGGCCTGATTCCCCGCATGCACCGCGGCATCTTCGCGATGAACGAGTTGCCGGACCTTGACGATCTGGTGCAGGTCGGGCTCTTCAACATCCTGGAAGAGCGCGACGTGCAGATTCGCGGCTACCCGATCAGCTTTGATCTGGACGTGATGATTCTGTTCTCGGCCAATCCGTCGACGTACAACCGTTCGGGCAAGGTGATTCCGCAGCTCAAGGACCGCATCGGCACCACCATTCAGACGCACTACCCGCGCGAGCGCGATCTGGGCATCGACATCACGCGGCAAGAAGCCGACGTGCCGCTGAATGGCGACTGGCCGGTGATCGTCCCGCGGTTCATGGAAGAAGTGATCGAGGAAGTCTCGATTGCTGCCCGCACGAGCAACTACGTCGACCATGCGTCGGGCGTGTCCGCCCGGTTCAGCACCGCGAACTACCGCACCATGGTGGCCAACGCCCGGCAGCGGGCGATTCGGCTCGGCGAGTCGCCGGCGGTGCCGCGGATGAGCGACCTCGGCCACCTCACCGGGTCGGCCATCGGCAAGCTCGAACTGGATCTGATGGGCAGCCACCAGATGAGCGAACAGCAGGTGATCGAGTCGATCGTCGCCGAGGCGGTGACCACCGTCTTTGAGGAGTACGTGGACGCCCACGGGCTGGGCGACATCGCCGAGATCTTTGGCCGCGGCGTGAAGGTCGAGGTCGGCGACATGCTGCCGAGTGCGGCGTACGCCGAGCGACTGGAACGCGTGCCGCCGGCCTGGAACAAGGCCTTTGAAGTGAACGCCAGCGAGAATCCCGCGGTGCGAGCCTCGTGCATCGAGTTCATTCTCGCGGGGTTGTACGCCACGGACCGCATCTCGCGGTCGCAGCGCCACGGCGTGATCGAGTACGAACTGTGAGCGGCGGCGAACGCGTCAAGGTGCCCGGCTGGGGCGTGGTGCTGGTGCTGCTCATTGGCGCCAGCGCTTTTGGCTGCGTCTTGGTGGCGGTGCTTGACGGCACCGGCATCATCGAGTTGCCCGAGGAAGCGGGGCGGCTGCCGGGCCGGCTGATGTACATCGGCCTGTTGCTCGGCGTGGTCGCCGCCGGATTGCTCGCGGCCCTGGCCGGACGAGGAGCTGGACATGCCGACTGAGAAGGATTTTCGCTACCACCCGGGACCGGATGACGGGGCTGGCTCCGGCTCTGGCTCTGGCTCTGGCACCGGCTCCGGCATCGGCCGCGACGCCGGTGGCTGCGGCGCCGAAGGCTGCGGCATCGGCGGCGACCGCGCCAGCACCAGCGCCGGCGGATGCGATGACGAGGCCGAGCGCGATCCGATGCCGGTCTGGGGCGTGATCGGTGCGGCCGGCGCGGCGATCGGCGTGGCCATGCTCGTCCTCGGCGTGTTGCACGATGCGGGCATCTTCGTCGTGCTCAATGACTCGCCCTTGTTCATGGGCGTGGGGCTCACGGTGATTGGCGGGGTGCTGGCCGCCACGGCGAACGCCAGCCGCGGCACGGTCACGGAGAGGAAGAGTTCATATGGCTGACGCCCACGATTCTGATCGGTCCGATCAGCCTGCATCGTCCGGGTCCTCCCGCCAACGCCGCCGCGGCCATCGTCCGCTCGGCGGCGTCATCCACACGTACCAGGGCTACGACCCGGCCAAGTTTCCGCCGCCCACGCAGCCGCCGGGCGACATGGTCTCCGGGGCCGTCGACCATCTGCTGACCTACGGCTCGACCCGCGAGCTCACGGCCGAAGAACTCGCCCAGGCCATCAAGCTCGACCCGTCGCAGATCCAGGGTCTGGGGCCGTCGCTCGATTCACTGATCGCGATGCTGGAAGAGCGCAAGGCCAAGATCCTGGCCACCTGGGAAACCAAGCGGGTCCAGGCCGATGCCGCCCGCGCCTTCCACGAAGAAGCGGCCGCGGTCAGTCCGCCGGATGAACTGCGCAAGGTCTTCAACCGCGAGGTCAAGGGCGAGCAGCTCCGCGGTCTGGAGCGCCTGTGGTACGCGGCCGAGCGGATGGACGAACGTTTCGCCGCCCGTCTGCCGGGTCTGATCGAAATCTTGGGCGAGAAGTACGAGGTCGACGCCCTGGCGTCCAAGTACACGTTCACTGGCCGCGATCGGATGTCGATCCGCCAGGCGATCGCGATCAAGGAAGAGCTCGAAGAGATCGACCGCTTGCTCGAGCAGCTGCGTGAGGCGATGAAGAACGCGCAGCTGGCGATCATCGACATGGATGCCCTGGCCAACTACGCCAGCGAGCAGGACATGGGCGAACTCGAGGGCCTGCGCGAGCAGGTCGAAGAGATGGTCCGGGCGATGGCCGAGAACCAGGGCATCGAGCAGACGGCCGACGGCTACCGGCTCACGCCCAAGGCAATGCGGCTGTTCCAATCGCGCTTGCTCGAAACGATCTTCAGCGACTTGAACGCGTCGCGCAGTGGCCGGCACGAAGGACCGATTGCCGGCGAAGGCGCGGTCGAAACGCCGCGCACCCGTGGGTACGAGTTTGGCGACTCGCCGGCGCACATGGACATTCCCGGCACCGTGGTCAACGCCATGCTGCGGCGGGGCGGCAAGAGCGTGGCCGACGACGGCGGCGTGCTGTTTCGCAGCGACGACATCCTGATCCACGAGACGCGCAACAATCCCAAGTGCGCGACCGTCGTGATCATGGACATGAGCGGGTCGATGCGTTGGAGCGGGCTGTACGTCGGCTGCAAGCGGATGGCCCTGGCCCTGGATGGCCTGGTGCGACGCGAGTATCCCGGCGACAGCCTGCAGTTCATCGAGATGTACTCGTTCGCCAAGCCGGTGCACGTGTCGGACGTGGCCGGGCTGATGCCCAAGCCGGTGACGATTCGGCATCCGGTCGTGCAGCTCAAGGCCGACATGTCGGACCCCGACATTAGCGAACTGCAGATCCCGCCGCACTTCACCAATATTCAGCACGCCCTCCAGCTGGCCCGGCAATTCCTGGACGTTCAGGACACGCCGAACAAGCAGATCATGCTGATCACCGACGGTCTGCCGACGGCGCACTTCGAGGGCAGCGAGCTGTACCTGCTGTATCCGCCGCACTCGCGGACGGAAGAAGCGACGATGCGCGAGGCGATGCGCTGCCAGCAGGAGGGCATCACGATGAACGTGTTCCTGCTGCCGACGTGGTCGCAGTCGAGCGAGGACGTGCAGTTCGCCCACCGCATGGCCGAGCAGACCGGCGGGCGCGTGTTCTTCGCCGGCGGCGAGGAGCTGGACCGGTTCGTGCTGTGGGACTACGTGTCGCGGCGGCGGCGGGTGATTTCGTGAGGGTGGATCGCCGCATCAGCCGGGTGAACGCCGCCCGGCCAACGCCCACGCACTGAACGCCGGATCGTCCGTCACCTCGGTGGCCGGCCACGGGCACGCATCAATCGCCGCGAGTTCCGCGTCGCTGTCCGTCTCGCACTCGGCCATGACCAGGCCGCGGACGGCCGGCGGTTCCTCCCACACATCGACGGCCCACGTGCGTCCGTTGCGATCGAACGTCCACCGACGTTTGGCCGCGGTACGGCCGGGAAGTTCAGCGAGCACGTCGGCCTCACCCGGATCGAGGTAGATCGTGGTCATGCGGCGGCGACGGGAATCCTGCGGGGCATCCGGATCCGGACGTTTCTGCCCGAGCTTGGTCTGCTGCTCGGTGCCGTCGGGCGACTCGACGCGGCGAATCCGCAGCCCCGCGCCCTCGACGAAACGGTCGATCAGTCGGACCCACGGCGCCGCGTCGCACGCCGCCGGGGCGGCGTCGAGTCGGAAGCGACGCTCGCGTTCAATCCGGTGGTACGGCCGGCGTACTGGGCGGGGCATGGTGCGACTCCGAGGCGGGCGAGGCGGGGCGGGGAGGCCGGGCAGGCCGAGCGTGGTCGAGCAGGCCGAGCTCACCGAGCTGACCGAGCGGGCTGAGGAGGCCGGGCAGGCCGAGCAGGCCGAGCGTGGCAGGCGGCCGAGCTCGCCCCGCACGAAACCGTACGTCGGCGCGGCCCCAAGTTCTGGGCGCACCGCTTTTCGGACGCCCGATGCAGACCTGAATCGATCCGCCGCGTCGAAGCCGCGATGCCCGCGGATCACCCGCGGATCGCCCGCGGATCACCCGTGATTCGGCGGCGATCGGCCGCCGGCGGGGGACCACCGACCGCGCTCGCTCGGCCAACCGGGCCCGCATTCTCGCGAACTCTTCGCCGACGCTTGACGCCTCCCGCCGCCCTTGGCATCATCTCCCTTCCCCCCCGGACAGGTGGCGGAGCGGTTGAACGCGCCGGTCTCGAAAACCGGTATGGCCTCCGGGTCATCGTGGGTTCGAATCCCACCCTGTCCGCTTCGGGTCTGGTCGCGTCCCG
Source organism: Phycisphaerales bacterium (assembly GCA_045106735.1). Taxonomy (GTDB): domain Bacteria; phylum Planctomycetota; class Phycisphaerae; order Phycisphaerales; family SM1A02; genus JBGCEZ01. Next base: position 11,779 of record JBGCEZ010000062.1, read on the forward strand.
GTCTCATCCCGGCTCGTCCAGCCCCAACGAACAACGGTCGCCAGGCTCCGCAGCCCGGCGACCGTTTTTTCATTCGGGTCACTCGATCACATGTCTGGCGGCGGGTCCGGGGCCCGTCTCACGCGTCCAGCCGCGCCGCCATCGCCGTCGATCAGCTCGTGCCGGCGACCTCGAAGCGGTCGAGCATCATGACCTTGTCCCATGCGGCGGCGAAGTCGCGGACGAACTTCTCGCCGCCGTCGGCCGCGGCGTAGACCTCGGCCAGCGCCCGAAGCTGCGAATTGGAACCAAAGACCAGATCCACCGCGGTGCCGGTCCACTTGATGGTGTCCGTGCCACGCTCGACGCCCTCGTAGAAGTGCTCGCAGCGCGGCGACTTTCGCCAGGTCACGCCCATGTCGAGCAGGTTGACGAAGAAGTCGTTCGACAGCGTGCCGGGGCGATCGGTCAGGACGCCGAGGGTCGAGCCGCCGTGGTTCGCGCCCAGGACCCGCAGGCCGCCGATGAGCACCGTCATCTCCGGGCCGGTCAGGTCGAGCAGGGCCGCGCGGTCGATCAGCAGCTCTTCGGCCGGGCGGGTGTGGGCCGGGGCGAGGTAGTTGCGGAAGCCGTCGGCGGTGGGCTGCAGGACGGAGAACGACTCGACGTCGGTCTGGTCCTGGGCCGCGTCGGTGCGGCCGGGGGTGAACGGCACCGCAACTTCGTGGCCGGCCGCGCGGGCGGCCGACTCGACGGCCGCGCAGCCGCCCAGGACGACGACGTCGGCGAAGGAAACCTGCTTGCCGCCGCTGGCCGCGGCGTTGAAGGTCGACTGCACGCTTTCCAGGGCGCTGATCGCGGCGTCAAGTGAATCGGGTTCATTGACGGCCCAACCGCGCTGCGGCTCGAGCCGAATGCGGCCGCCGTTGGCCCCGCCACGCTTGTCCGTCCCGCGGAAGGACGAGGCGGCGGACCAGGCGGTCTTGACCAGGGCGGAGACGGACAGGCCGGTGGCCAGGATCGCTTGCTTGAGGTTCGCGATGTCCGCGTCATCGATCAACGCGTGGTCGACGGCTGGCACCGGATCCTGCCAATCTTGCGGGGCGGGCACGTCGTTGCCGAGCAGCCGGGCGTACGGGCCCATGTCACGGTGGGTGAGCTTGTACCAGGCGCGGGCGAAGGCTTCGCCAAAGGCCGCCGGGTCCTGGTGAAAGCGGCGGGAGATCTTCTCGTACGCCGGGTCCACGCGGAGGGCGACGTCGGTCGTGAGCATGACCGGCGTGTGCCGCTTGTTCGGATCGTGGGCGTCGGGCACGGTGCCCTCGGCCTCGGCTTCCACCGGCACCCACTGCACCGCGCCGGCCGGGCTCTTGGCCTGCTTCCACTCGTAGCGGAAGAGCGTCTCGAAGTAGTCGTTGTCCCAGGCGATGGGCGTGGTCGTCCAGGCGCCCTCAAGTCCGCTGGTGATCGTGTCGCCGCCGGCGCCAGAGCCGAAGCTGTTCTTCCAGCCGAGGCCTTGCTCTTCCAGCGGGGCGCCTTCCGGCTCGCGGCCGACGTACTGGTCGGGATCGGCCGCCCCGTGCGTCTTGCCGAAGGTGTGGCCGCCGGCGATCAGGGCGACGGTCTCTTCGTCGTTCATGGCCATCCGCGCGAAGGTCTCGCGGATGTCGTGCGCCGACGCCGCCGGATCGGGCGTGCCGTTCGGTCCTTCCGGGTTGACGTAGATCAGGCCCATCTGCACCGCACCGAGCGGCGTTTCGAGCATGCGCTCGCCGGTGTACCGGTTGTCGCCCAGCCATTCGGTCTCGGCGCCCCAGTAGATGTTGTCCTCCGGCTCCCAGCGATCTTCGCGGCCGCCGGCGAATCCGAAGGGCTTCAGGCCCATGGACTCGATCGCGCAGTTGCCGGTGAGGATCATCAGGTCGGCCCACGAAAGCGAGCGGCCGTACTTCTGCTTGATCGGCCAGAGCAGCCGGCGGGCCTTGTCGAGGTTCGCGTTGTCCGGCCAACTGTTCAGCGGGGCGAAGCGCAGCATGCCGGCGCCGCCGCCCCCGCGGCCGTCGGCGGTGCGGTAGGTGCCGGCGCTGTGCCAGGCCATGCGAACGAAGAACGGACCGTAGTGCCCGTAGTCGGCGGGCCACCAGTCCTGCGAGTCGGTCATGAGGGCGAAGAGGTCCTTCTTCACCGCATCAATGTCCAGCGCGGCGAACGCGGCGGCGTAGTCGAAGTCCGGATCCATCGGATCGCTCAGGCTCGAGTGCTGGCGGAGCACCTTGAGGTCGAGCTGCTCCGGCCACCAGTCGCGGATCGTGTGGCCAGCCCCCAGGGCGGGGCGGGTGATGGATCCCATGACGGGGCAGCCGGAGGGGGCCGGGTCGGTGGAATTGGTGGGCGACATCGTCGTCATCGTCGGGCTCGCGTTGGATTGGGTCGGGACTCGAATGAAGGGGCGTAGCCTAGGCCGGCGGGTGATTGGTCGCTACCGATACAATCGGTTCAGTATGATCGGGAAAACCGATCAGTTGGCGACGTCGTCGATCGCCTGTCCCAATCCCGGCTCGGAGCCCGCCCCATGGCCACCGGACGTTCTGATGCCCGTCATCTTGTGACCGCACCCGCGGGGGGCCGGCGTCCTGAGGCCAGGCGTCCTGAGGCCCGGGGTCCTGATGCCCGGCATCCTGAGGCCAGGCATCTCCGCTGCTTCGTCGCCGCGGCCGAAGCAGGATCCATGCGCGGGGCCGCCCGCCGCCTCGGCCTGGCCCAGGCGACGGTCACCGAACACATCCGCCGCCTGGAGTCGATCCTCGGCTTCCCCGCCTTTGACCGCGTGGGCCGGACGGTCGTGCTGACGGAAGAGGGCCGGCTGCTCCTGCCCCGGGCCGAAGCGGCGGTCCGCGGCGTGGAAGAGGTGGCCGACGGCATCGGCGACGCGGTCGAGTCCGGCGCCGGCCGGCTGACCGTCGGGGCGATTCCGACGATGTCGCCCTACCTGCTGCCGCCGGTCCTTTCGCGGCTGCGCGATGAGTATCCGGAGTGCGAGATCGTCGTCTTCGAAGATCTCACCGAGCACTTGCTGGAACGGGTGGACGATCACTCGATCGAGGCCGCGGTCTTGAGCCCGCCGGTCCACCACCCCCGCATCGAGTGCGAGACGATCGGGTCCGAACGGATGGTCGTGGTGGCCAGCGACGCGGTCGACTTGGACGACGCGGGCGAAGTGTCCCTGCGGGAGCTGCGGGCGTACCGGCGCATCAGCCTGAGCGACATGCACTGCCTGGGCTCGCAGATCGAAAGCTTCTGCACCAACCGCGATCTCACGCGGCAGGTCAACTGCAATGCCACGCAACTCGACACCGTGTTCGAACTCGTGCGGCTGGGACTTGGCGTGTCGCTGGTGCCGGAAATGGCGGCGCGGCGACAACGTGCGGCCGGGCTGCGGTTCCTGGCCGTGCGACGCGATGCGCCGCGGCGAGAGATTGGTCTGTCGACGAAGATCGGGCGATCGCGGTCGGTGCTGGCCGACCGGTTTGCCGCGCTCTTGGAACTTGAAGTCCAGGCGATGGGTGCGTGATGGGTGCGTGATGGCCGCGTGGTGGCCGCCCCGGGAGCACGCTCGCCCGCGCTCGCGCCACTCAGTCCCGTGGCGCTTCCAGCATCAAGTACAGCAGGTTGTCGGAGAACTCGACCGACTTGGTCAGGCCGAGGTGATCTTCATTCAGAAACTGCACGCGGTGCCAATCGATGGGTGAACGCAAGCCGGCCACCCACGCGCCGCCGGTGCGTTCGTCCATCAGCGCACTGGCCCGGGTCACCGTGCCGTCGCCCGGAGCTTCTTCGCGCACCGTGATGCGGCCCGTCGGCGGATCCACGGCCAGCACGGACGACGTATCGTCGCCATCGCCAGCGAAAAGGAACAACTCGGTGCCGGCCGGCGGGGATGCGGGGACGTCGATCGCCCGGAAGAACTGCTCGGCCCGGGCCAGGCACTTCGTCAGGTGGTCGAGGGCGATTTCGCGGCGCTGCGCATCGGACGCCGCGTCCGGCAGCAGCCAGCCCAGCGTACGATCCAGCTCGCGTCCGCTTCCGGCCAGCCCCCAGCCGTACTGCTGCCAAGTGGCCACGTCGAGCACATCGATCGGCTCGCCGGTGGCCGCGTCGACCACGCGCGCCTGCCGCGGCCGCGGCAGCAGCTGATAGATCGACGGCATCGTGCCGAGCACGCCCGGGCGATAGTTCGGGAACAGCGGGTTCAGATCAAGGCCGTCGACGAGTTGCTGCAGCGACTCGACGGATCCGGCGCTGGGCGTGCCGATGAGGAACGCACGTTCGATGTTTCGCGCGCCAGCCCAATTCAACGTCGGCAGCGAACCGTCCTCGGGCAGCGGCTGCGTGCCATAGCGCAGGTAGTAGCGCAGCACCAGGCCGCCCATCGAGTGGGCGACGATGTCGACTTTGACGGGCGCGTCGCCCGGGAGTCCGCGGCCTTCGCGCACGCGCTGCTGGGCGTCGGCGATCATCGCGTGCAGGGCGACGGCGCTCTCGGAGACGTCGCGCCGCCAGTCGTAGGGGTACTGGAAACAGGTGTAGTGCTGGCCGCCGTAGTCGATCGCGCCGCTCTCGCCGAGGGATCGGTCGCGGTACTTGCCGGCGGCGAGCGTCATCAGGATGTCAACGTACGCCCCGACCTTGATGCCGCGCAACGGGCCCACGTCGGCCACGATGAAGTCGAGGACGTCATCGGGGACGCTGTCGTCCTGGAGGGCGGCGAGCGTTTGGCCGGGCACCATGGGCAGGGCGATGTCGCGGGCTCCCTGGGCGGTGTCGGCATCCGACGCCTCGCGGGTGAACGCTCCCCAGATCTTCAGGCCGGTCTCGCGGTGGTTGAGCTTGGTGCCCAGGATGCCGGGCAGGACGACGACCGGGACGCGCTCGTCGCCGATCTGCTGGGCGGGCGTGTCGTAGAGCCGGCCGAGGTCGGCCCCGGGACGGCGGGCGG
>JBGCEZ010000063.1:0-12687 GCA_045106735.1 Phycisphaerales bacterium
GAGTCATGGGCGAACGGCCGGTGCCGCCCTGGGTCAGCATCGGGTGGTCGCCCTCGAGGCTGTCGCTCAGGATCTTGGCGATGCCGAAGTCGAGGATCTTGGGCGTCCCGTCCTCGGTCACCATGATGTTGGCCGGCTTCAAGTCGCGGTGGATGATCGCGTTGCCGTGGACGTGCTCGATGCCCTCGCAGATGCGGCAGAACAGGTCCAGGCGCTGGCGGACCGACAGTTCGTGCCGGTCGGCGTACCGGTCGATCTCGTTGCCTTCGACGAAGTCGAGCACGAAGTAGGGCCGGCCCTCGACCTCGCCGTGCCCCAGGAAGCGGGCGACGCACGGATGGTCCAGCCCGGCCAGCACGCGGATCTCGCGCTCGAATCGGGCCCGGGCCTCGCGGGTGACGAAGCCCTGCCGGACCAGCTTGATCGCCACCAGGCGGCGCTGCTGCAACGTGGTGTCGCGCCCGAGGAACACGGTGCCCATGCCGCCCTCGGCGATGCGGCGGATCAGTTCGTACTTGCCGACGCGGCTCGGATCCTCACGTCGCAGGCCTTCGCGGCCACCGGTTGACGATGAGGCGGACGCTGACGCACGTCCACCGGACCGCGGATTCGAGGCTCCGCCGGAAGCAGAACCCGACCCAAGCCCCGCACCCGCTCGCGAGCCCGGCCCCACGCCGGCTCCGGCGCCGGAGCGCGGTCCAACCCCAAGCCCGTAGCCAGCCGCCGCTCCCGCCCCGAACCCGGCGCCCGCGCCAGCTGGTCCTGCGGCCCCTGCGGCCGAAGCACGCGAGCCAAAGTGTGAGGCCGGACGCCCGTCCGGCTGCCCGGGGCTCGAAAGCGGCCGGGCCCCGAAAGCGGTCGCTCCGCAGGCCGTTTCCTCGTTCGGATCGGGGCCGGACGGCACGGTCTCCGCCGACGGATCGACGGGTTCCAGCGGTCCTCCGGATGTTCCACGCGAGTCAGACATGGAAAAGCTCCTGCTCCCCGGCCCCCGAATCGACGCACGCCCCGATCCGAGTCCCTGGCGGGTTGCCTCGAACGCAGGGCCGATCGGCGTGCACCGGAGCATAAGGCGCAGATGTGCAGGCTGATGCGCGAGAATCCGCATCCCGAATGGAGGAAGACTCCAAATCGCTCCCGCCTCGCCAGACGCCGCGGGGTCGCCGCCCCGTCCTGACCGTCTGGCCGAACGAGGGGCGTGCCGGATGCGGCGGATCCGCGCCGGCGGACCGGGACGCCGCGAATCGGCCGGCTCCCGGGGGCGGCAGTGGCGGCGGGGATTGGGGGGCGGCGGGGCCACCGGTGGCTGGGGCACCGTGAGCCCGGGACCTGGTGACCCGAGAGCCTGAGAGCCTGAGAGCCCGTGAGCCCGGGAGCCAGTGACCTGGTGACCCGGTGACCCGGTGACCCCATTGACCCGGAAGCCCGTGACCCGAGAGCCGGTGACCCGAGAGTCCGAGAGCCCGTGACCCGGTGACTCGGGAGCCAGTGACCCGAGAGCCCGAGAGCCCGAGAGCCCGGGAGCCCGGGAGCCCGTGACCCGGGAGCCGGGAGCCGGGAGCCCGCGGGCCCGTCAGCCCGCGGGCCCGAGAGACCGCGAGACCGCGAGACCGCCAGCTTCCGTTCGCCCCCTTCTCGGGCTCACCCGCCGGGCGGCGACCCGGAACCCTCTCCCTCGCCCGCCGTCGCCTCGAGGGACTCCGGCGCCGAAAGGAACCTCCCAATCGTCCGCCAGTACAGCGATCCGCCCGTCGCGGAAATGTCGTTGTGGCCCGCCCCGGGTAGGACGAGGATCCGGCGGGGCCCCGAATACGAATCGTGCAGCCGCTGCCCGAGTTCCAGCGGCACGATTCCGTCGCGATCGCCGTGAATGATGAGCATCGGCGCATCGATCTCGGGCAGCTTGGACACCGAATCGAACGGATGGCCGACGGCCCACAGCAGCCAGCCGAGTCGCTGGTGGCGGGCGACGTCCCGTCCGGACGAAAGCGGCGTGATCAAGATCAGCCCGGCCAAGATCCGGCCCCTGGCCGCATCGATCGCCACCGCCGACCCGATCGACCGGCCGTAGATGAACGTCTGTTCGGCGGCGAACCCGCGGGCGGCCAGTTCATCGAGGGCCGCGCGGGCGTCCTGGTACACGCCGGCTTCCGTCGGCCGACCGTCGCTGGTGCCGTACCCGCGGTAGCTGAGCAAGAGCACATTCGTGCCCTGCTGGGCCAGAATCATCGCGTCGTCGATCCGTCCGTACGCGTTTCCGGCGTTGCCGTGCAGCATCAGGGTCGCGCGGTCCGAGGCCGGATTCGCGATGAAGAACGCCTGCAAGCTGGTGCCATCGGCCGCGGTGAGACGCAGTTCTTCGACGCCGGATCGTTGCACCGGACCACGCGAGGGATCCGCCCGCTCGGGGTGAAACGCCACGAAGTTCACCAGATGAGAGCCGCAGCCTTTCAATGCGACGGCCGCCACGAGAAGAACGCCGAGACGCACCGCCATCCGGCGGCGATTGATCCAGCCGCGGCGGGTTTGCGCGGTGGAATTCGCCACGTCGGCGATGTCGGCGACGTCGGCCGCAGTCGCGGAGTCGGCGGCATTGGCGTTGGCATTGGTGTTGGCGTTGGCATCGGCACCGTCCGCTTGAGACTCAGGCATCGCCGGGGATACCGGTCGGCCGACCGTCGATGCTGAGGCGGTTCTTGTCCTGCCAGTACTGCTCCACTCCGTCGGTGCCCTTCCGTTCCGCCCAGCGCCGCAGTTGGGGCCGGTCGTCGACGTAGTCGTAGAGCGGGACGCCGGTGCCGCACGACGTCTGCACCAGATCCACGTGCATGTCGAGCATCTGCCGCGCCCCAGGAATCGGTTCCATGTGGCCGAACAGCTCATCCCAATCCGCCTCGCCGGGATGGACCGCGCGGGCCTTGCCGTAAAGCCGCAAGATCATCGGCTGCCCCTCAAACGCACACCACATCAGGGTCATGCGCTCGTTCTCGAGCAGATGGGCCGCCGTCTCATTGCCGCTTCCCGTGACGTTCAGCCAAATGACGCGGTTCGGTCCCAGGACGCGAAGCGAGTCCATGCCCTTTGGCGACACGTTGACCCGCCCGTCCGGCGCGGCGGTCCCGACAAAGAACATCCGCTGCGCGGCGATGAAGTCTTTCAGTCGATCGGGAATCTCTGGATATCGGCTGCCCATTGGCTTCGTCCTTTGGTCAAGTCGACGGCGAGGGCGGCCCGGAGCACGGCGTTACGGCGCCGGCAGCTTGGCCACCCACGGGGCCGGATCATCCCAGAATGTGGCGACGCAGTTGCCGCAGCAGAATCCGATGGCCCGGCCCTTGTGGACGATCGTGAACTTCGGATCCACGGGCGCATCGGCCACGGGGCAGATGTCGTTGATCGCGCGGAGGGCGCCGGGGGCAGTTCCGGCGTCCGGCGACGCGCCGGAGTCGGTGCCCGAGGCATCGGCGGCCAACGCCGCCACGGCTGCCGCTTCAGCATCGGTGACCTCGGAAGAGAGCTGCACTTCCGGCTCGAGTTCCGGGGCGGGTGCCGCGGCCAACGCGTCGGCATCGATCTGCAACTCTGGACGGTCGGCGGCCAAACGGGACAACGCATCGGCCGGGAGTTCGCTGCGCCAGGCGTACAACTCCTGCAGCGCCGGCAGCGATGCGATCGCGTCGGCCGAAGCGGCACTGACCGACGTGCCGACAATCCGCAGCGTTCGCAGCCGCGGGTGTTCGGCCAGGGCGAGCATCACTTCGTCGCCCGCGGCACTGAACGAAAGGTCGAGTTGCTCGAGTCGAGGCATGCTCGCGATCACGTCGGCCAATCGATCGTCGGCCGCGGTTCGGGCGAGTGAGAGTTCAGCGATGTGCTCGCGCAGTGGCTCGAGTACCGCGATCATTTCACTGGCGTCCATGGCGGGCGTCGCGCCGGCCAAATCGACGGCGAGCCGCCGGCTGCCCAGGTGGACTTCGGCGACGTGGGCGAAGCGGTCGCGGATCGCGCGGAGGGCAAGGACGGGCGCGGGGCCGGCGGGCTCGAGGGGGCCGATGTTGGAGTTGACATCGGAGCCGATCTTCGCGGTCGTCCCGGCGGCGAGGCCAGAGACGGTATCGGTGCCGGTGTCGGTGTCGGTGTCGGTGTCCGAACCGATGCCGGCGTGAGAGCCGGCGTTGGCCCCAGTGCCCGTCGGCGCTGCCGCCGCGGCCTCGGACCCAGACCCGGCCGGCGCGGGGGCGCCGCCTTCAGCCAACGCACCGGCCGCGATCCATGCTTCGATCAGACCGATCTGCTCGGGCGTCAGTGAGGCACGCGGCGGCGGCGGCATGTGGTCGAAATCGTCCTCGGGCAACGTCACGCGTTCGATGAACGAGCTGGCCGCCGCATCGCCGGGCACCACAATCGGCCCGCCGCGACCACCGGCCATGACCGCCTCGTACGAGTGCATGGCCAAACCACCCTTGCTGCGCCGGTCGTTGTGACACTCGTCGCATGAGGCCTCGATGATCGGCGCAATGTCACGGGCGAAACTGATGGTCTGAACCGCGGCGTCCACCGCGCTGGCGGCGGACGCTCCGTCATCGTTGAAGCCTGCGCCGACGCCGGGCGCTTCCGCGTCAGGGGCGCCGGTGGCGTCGGTCGCGTCACCCGCGTCACCCGCGTCCGTCGTCCCGGGGGCATCCAGGTCCCCCGCCCCACGCGGCAGGGCGCCATCCGCCGGCGCGACCTCGGCTGCTGGTCCTGCTTCCGCGGCCCGGTGTTCGGCCATCGCCCGCCGGATCGGCTCGGTGACGAAGCCTTCGCCGTGGGTCATCTCCCCGCCGAAGTGCCCGGCGGGAACCAGCACCGCCGCGGTCAGGACCACCACGGCTCGGTAGCCGCGAATCCAGTTGGCCGACCACATGATGGCGGCAAGGGCACATCCGGCGGCCACCGCGACGCCGAGCCAGCGGTGGACCTCGAGTTGCGTCAGACCGGCGATCATGTTGGCCGGGTCGCCCGGTTCCAGCATCGGTTCTGGCGGGCCGCCAAGGAACCAACCGGTCGCGACCGCCGCGCCACTGCCGACGGCCGCCAACCACACGGCAATCCAGCCAAACTCGTGCCGCTCGCGACGCTTCCGCAGCATCCGCCACAACTCGGTGGTGACCAACAGGATCACCAACCCGATCGGCAGGTGCAGCACCAGCGGGTGCAAACGAGCGGCGGTGGCGATGAGCGTCTCAGTGGTCAACCAGGGCATCGTCGATCCAGGGGGCGGGGCGAAAGAGTGGACGTTGGCCACGCGTCCAATTCGAAGCGAGCAAGCTGGCCCAGCTCAACCCGATCGCGGGACGTTGAGCCTTCCGTGGCCGACGTCGATGGCGGCCGGACCGAGAAACCCGGCCAAGGCGGGCGGTCCCAGCGGCCGGAGCGGGGCGGCCAGAGCCGGCGGGCCGGAACTGGCCGGAACTGGGCAGTTTCAGCCCGCACCGTCCGGCCATCGTCACGCTGCGCCGGGTCAGGCCAGAATTTCGTGCACCACGCGGCCGAACACGTCGGTCAGGCGGAAGTCGCGCCCCTGATGCCGATGCGTCAGTTGCTCGTGGTTCATGCCCAACTGATGAAGGATAGTCGCGTGCAGGTCGTGCACGCTCACCGGATCCTTCACGATGTTGTAACCGAAGTCATCGGTCTGCCCGTACGTGATGCCCGGCTTGATGCCGCCACCGGCCATCCACACGGTGAAGCAGCGCGGATGGTGGTCGCGACCGTAATTCGTTTCACTGAGCGTGCCCTGGCTGTACACCGTCCGGCCGAATTCGCCGGCCCACAGCACGATCGTGTCGTCCAACAACCCGCGGCGCTTCAGGTCGCGCACCAGCGCCGCTTGCGGTTGATCGACGGCATCGGACTGCAATCGAATTTCGCGTGGCAGGTTGTTGTGCGCATCCCAGCCACGCATGTAGAGCTGAATGAAACGCACGCCGCGTTCGGCCAGTCGGCGCGCCATCAGGCAGTTCGACGCGAAGGAACCGGGCGTCTTGACCTGCGGCCCGTACATCTCCAGCGTCTCCGGATCCTCGTCGGAGATGTCCGTGAGCTCCGGCACCGACATCTGCATGCGGTAGGCCATCTCGTACTGCGCCATGCGGGCGTGGATCGCGGGATCCATCGCGTCCTTCATTTCGTGTTCGTTCAGTTCGCCGACAAGGTCAAGCATGCGCCGGCGATCTTCGCGCTGCATGCCATCGGGATCCTTGAGATACAGCACCGGATCGCCACCGGCCCGCAACTGCACGCCCTGGTGTTCGCTTGGCAGGAAACCACTGCCCCAGAAGCGAGCCGACAACGCCTGCATGTTGCCGTACCCCTGGCTGATGAGCACGACGAATGCCGGCAAGTTCGCGTTCGAACTTCCCAAGCCGTAGCTCAACCAGGACCCGAAGCTCGGGCGCCCGGGCTGCTGGTGGCCAGTCTGGAAGAACGTGATACCCGGCTCGTGGTTGATCGCTTCGGTGTGCATCGAATGCACGAAACACAACTCGCGGGCAATCTTCGCGGTGTGCGGCATCAGTTCGCTGATCCACACGCCGTCCATCGCGTTCTCGGCCCGGCCAAAGCGGAAGATCGACGGCGCGACGGGAAACCGTGCCTGACCGCTGGTCATCCCGGTGAGCCGTTGCCCGTCGCGAATCGAGTCCGGCAGCTCCTGGTCGAAGCGCCCTCGCAGTCCCGGCTTGTGATCCCACAAGTCGAGCTGACTCGGCGCCCCTTCCATGTGCAAGTAGATGATGCGCTTGGCCTTTGGCCGATGATGCGGCAGCCCGGGACCAGAGCCCGCACCGGGCGACGCGGCGAAGTTGCCGGCCGCGGCGGACTCGCCGAGCAGATTCGACAGGGCCATCGCGCCCATCCCACCGGTCATGGTGCCGGCCATCTGACCAAAGAATCGGCGGCGGGTCATGTCACGCAGGTGTTGTTCGAGGGGATCCATGGGCGTCGTCATCTCGGGGGTGCCTCAAGCGGCCGCAAGCGGCATCAGTTCTGCGTGGTGGTTCGGTACAGGTTCATGATTGCACTGGCGACCATCGTCCAGGCCGCGCGTTCGCGATCGTCGTGCGGCGATAGCTGCATGCCCGTCGCGCCCGCCTGCACGAGTGACGTCGCATCTTCGGCCCGGTCGGCCCATGATTCGCGGAAGTCGGCGAGCGCTCGCTGCAATGCGGCCAAACGCTGATCGTCGGGCTCGGTTGCGGTGCAGGTTCGGTGCATGAAGGCGAGGGAGGAGGCGTCGGCGTTGGCATTGGCGTCGTTCGTGTTCGCATTCGCACTCGCGTCGGCGCTGACGCCGTTCGCGTTCGCAATCGTGGCTGCGGCGCGATACACCAACGCTCGATCGGCCAACGCCCGCGCGGCTTCCACGAACTGCACATCGTTCCAGAGCACCAACGCTTGCAGGGGTGTATCCGTCGGCGTCCGTTGCACTGAACACGCCTCGCGGGCCGACGCATCGAAGGCGACCATGGACGGTGGCGGGGAGGCACGCTTGAAATAGGTGTACAGACTTCGTCGGTAGAGCTCTTCACCTTGCCCCGCGACAAAGATCCGAGTGTTGGATTGTTGCATTGCGACCTCGCGCCACAATCCATCTGGCTGGTAAGGCTTCACCGGCGGGCCACCGAATTGCTCCACCAGCAATCCGCCCACGTGCAGTGCCCCATCGCGAATCATCTCGGCCGGCAGTCGTCGACGCGGATACGCGGCCAGCCAAATGTTCTCGGGATCCGATGCCGCCAGGTCAACCCGCGGCGCGGACGATTGACGGTACGTCGAACTCAACACCATCTCGCGAAGCATCGACCGCATGTTCCAGTCGCGATCGACGAACTCGACGGCCAACCAATCGAGCAACTCCGGATGGCTTGGCCACGCCCCCTGAAGGCCAAAGTCTTCCGGCGTGGCCACCAACCCGCGGCCAAAGATCATGGCCCACGCTCGATTGACCGCGACCCGCGCGGTGAGCGGATGATCGTCCTGGGTCAACCACTCGGCCAAACCAAGACGATCCAGACGAAGCTCCGCCGCCGCATTCGCCGGATCCAAGAAGCCTGGCGGACGCCGCCGCACCGGTCGGTCGGCCAGCGGTTGGTCGTACTGGCCGCGATCCAGCACGAACGTCGGCCGCGGCTCGGCGAGCTCCTTCATGATGATCGTCCGCGGAATCATCTGGCGAATCTCGGTTTCGCGCGCGTCCAAGCTGGCGATCATCTCGGTCAGCTCGCGGTATCGCGGCCGCATGGCCAATGACCACGCCTCGTCCAGTCGCTCGCCCATCTCTGGGTCGCGCGCCGATTCAGGAAGCAGCGCGAGCACCACCGGCGGCGTCCAACCGGGCGTCCCGCCGGGCCCCGCCGACCCCGGCCCCTCGGCCGGAACCTCGGCACGGAAGTACATGCCACCAGGTCCACCGGTGTTCATGATTTCCATCACGAGGTGGTTGGCGCCGCGGCGCAGGGGCAGGACGGCTTGATCTTGATTCGGGGCGGCGCCGCGGTCCACGCGGCGTTCGAAGACCACCGTTCCGTTCACCGACACGCGGATGCCGTCGTCCGAACCAAGCTGCACGGGTATTCGGGTATCGGCCGCGGCCAAGACGGTCCGAGCGAAGACCGTCACCCCAATTGGCCCGCCGAACTGATTGACTTGTTCGTCTTGGTACGACGCATCATGTCGCCACCCGCGCGGCGGCGCCCCGAATGTGGCGCCGCGGTCGAGCGCGGTACTCAGGGCTGCGGCCGACGGATCGTCATAGATCCGTCCACGGTTCTCGACGGGAAACGGTCCGGCGAGGTACCAATGCCCGAATGTCAGCGGGAGAAAACTTGCATCATCAATCCGGCCGAGGACGGGACGCACACGAGCGAGGGTATGAAGATCCCACTTTGACTCGGATCGCAGCGTCAGGCGCACCCGCAGCGAGTCGGGGTCGGATTCATCGGCCGAGAGCTCGGATACCGGGCGTTCGAACAAGAGGATGATCGCCCGCCCGCCTTCTTGCATGTGTCCACCCGGCGCCCAGCCACGATCGGACAAGGGCGCAACCGGGTTGCGCGCATCGATCGCCGTCAAGAGGCCGTAGTCGCCGTTGTCCTGTTCGTCGTCGACCCACGCCCAACGCACTTCGGCCGGTGCACCGCCAACCACTTCCAAGCTGATGCCGGTGACGACGGCGTTGCCGTTGGCGGCTCGCCCCGGACGACGGTCGCCATCACGACTCGGATCCGGCAACACATCGAGTCGCAACATGTTTGCCGACAGGGCAACGGCCGGCACGTCGAACTCAATGTGATACACATCACGATCGGGATTCTCGCCGGTCGCCACGACCGCGCCCGAGTCGTCAATCGTCAGCGTGGCCCCGAACTCACTCGTCGCCGCCACCGGCATGACGTCAAACCACTCCAGATTGCCGGCGCGCTGAGCGGCAACGTAAAACGCTTCGCGCGATTCGATCTCTTCGGGCGACGGGGCCGCGCGTTCTGCTTCGTGATCGGCCCTTTGGATCTCGATGACCTGAAGCTCTCGAATCTGCTCGTCCGTCGGCACGTCGATCATGGGCTCGTGTGCGCGGAGTGGATCCGGTTGTTGCGTGTAAAGACCAGGCTCTTCGATTGAATTGAAATACGCGTAGAAGGAATAGAAGTCCTCCTGCGTAATCGGGTCGTATTTGTGATCGTGGCAGCGCGCGCACTCAAGCGTCAGACCCATCATCACCGTCGCGGTCGTGTGACTCCGGTCCACCGCGTACCCATCGAGCGCTTCTTCGTTGATCGCGCCGCCTTCGTCGGTAATCACGTGCGCCCTATTGAAACCGGTGGCAATCAACTGATCAGTCGTTGCGTTCTCGATCAGGTCGCCGGCGAGTTGCTCCGTGACGAACCGGTCGTACGGCATGTTGTCGCGGAACGCTTGAAGAACCCAATCGCGCCAGAGCCACATTTGCCGGCCGTTGTCGGTGTGGATACCGATCGTGTCGGCGTACCGCGCCGCGTCCATCCACGGAACGGCCAATCGCTCGGCGGTGCGCGTCCGGTACGGCTCGTCCTCGAGCAGCCGGTCAACCCAACGCTCGATGACGGCATCGGCCGCCGCGCGACCTTCACCAGCGGCCGCAAGATCGGCGGCGAACGCGTCAAGTTCTTGCACCGTCGGGGGCAGTCCGGTCAAGTCAAGGAACACCCGGCGGAGCCAGACGTCCGGCGCCGCGTCGGCCGACGGCCGGACTCCGCGGGCTTCCAAGCCATCGAGCACGAACGCGTCGATGGGACCACGTCCCCAGGCACGATCTTGGACCGTCGGAATCTCAGGACGTTCCGCCGGCTCGAACGCCCAGTGCGCTTCATACGGTGCCCCCGCATCGATCCAGCGGCCGATGAGCTCTCGTTCCTCGTGTGAGATGGCGCGCTTGTTGGCGTCCGGGGGCGGCATGACGACATCGGCGTGGGCGCTGGTGATGCGCGCCCACAGTTCGCTTGCGCCCCGGTCGCCGGGCACGATGGCCGGGCGACGCCGAGATTCGTCCACCGCGCTCTCGCGTTGGTCGAGCCGCAAGCCTGCGGCCCGAGTTCCGGCGTCTGGCCCGTGGCACAGGAAACAACGGTCGCTCAGAATCGGACGGATGTCGCGGCCGTACATCACCGGCTCTTGACGAAGGAGACTCGCCGCCGTGCCCGTCGAGGCCATCGCCTCGCCCGCGCCCTCCGCTGTTCCGGTGACGCCCGCCCCAGCCAAGCTGGCCGCCGCGGCCGTGGCCAGCGCGACCAGTCCGCCCCCCAAGCCCGCGGCCAGCTGGCGTCGTCGCCGCCGGGCGAGCTGGCGCGTCGCGCGGCGATCCGCGCAGGACATGCCCCGACCGTCCGAATCGGGACGGGCGATGGAATCGTCTGACGTCGTCATGTCGGGGAGCTCCGAAATCGTCGCCGACCGCGGCAAGGATGGCCGACGGCTGGCAGGGGCGAGAATCACTATATGGGGAGCACCATCGAACTTGATGGGCAATGTTCGGGACCGATCCGGCTCAATCCTCCGAGACGATCGGCCGATGCCCCCGTCATGGACCTCGGGGCGATCACATCCAACCAGATCATCGGCAGCCTGCTGTCCCCGCGGACATTCGGGGCGGTGCCGGCGATCGATCGGCTTGGACCGGCCTCCTCGGAGGACGCCCTCGATTCGCGTACCGGATCCGCCGAGGGCCCGGACACCGTCGGACGCACGCGTCGACCTGATCGTTTCGAACGATCGGCCCCGCCAGGTTTCGCTCCGGCCCCGCCGGGTCCCGCGTCCGTCGCTGGATCCACGGCCGGGACGGGCTCCGCGCCGGCAGATCAGCTCGCGCCCGGCGGCGATCCCGGCGTTGAATCGACCCGCGAAAAGGCCGGCGGCACGGCCGGCGCGGTTGACCCGAAGAAGACTGACGGCGCGGGACGCGCAGATGCCGCGCTCCAAGACGATGCCGACGCTGCATCTGGCGATGACGCCCCGCTCGAGGGCGGCCCAGTGGGCGCGGACGGCGAGCCCCTGGACTCGTCCGAGAAGAAGCAGGTCGAAGAACTCAAGGCGCGCGATCGTGAGGTCCGGACCCACGAACAGGCCCACAAGGCAGCCGGAGGCCAGTACGCCGGCGCGATCAGCTACAGCTATCAGACCGGCCCCGACGGGCAGCGGTACGCCGTCGGCGGGTCGGTTTCGATCGACGCCGGTCCAGTCCCGGGCGACCCCGAGGCGACGATCGCCAAGATGCAGGTCGTGCGACGGGCCGCACTCGCCCCGGCCGAGCCTTCGTCGCAGGACCAGCGGGTGGCATCGCAGGCGAGCCGGACGGAAGCCGAAGCGCGGGCCGAGTTGGCTCGCCCGAGCGAAGATGGCCAGGAACCGTCGGCGAGCTCGTCCCCGGATGACCGGAACGCATCGGGGTCGATCGACCGGGACGCGGACGCTGCATCCGACCGCCTTGACCCGGGCGCCCCGTCACGACCAGCCGCCGCTCCCGCGTTCGCCGAGCGTCAGGGCCGGGCGGCATACACGACCTCCAACTGAGGCTTCGGCACTGCCGTGCGCCATGGTTCAGGGCCGTCGGAACGGACGATGGCAAGGATCCGCTGAAGGACTCAGCCGCCGGGGGAACCTCGGTCGGGCGGCTTCACGCATCGAGCAATCAATCTCCATCCGCCCACGCCCACCGCTTGAAGCAGGGCTGGCAATTTTGTTTGTGTTCTGATAGGGTTTCCGCGGCCCTACGCGGTCTCCGTGCGTCCGGATTTCCCGAAGGGTCCGCCTGCGCGGGCGGAATCCGTCGGGGGCATCGGAGAACTCTTGTTCCAGGTCCCGAGCGGGTCTATCTTCGCAGGTTGCTTCCGGACGGCGTTTTGCGCCGGGCCGGTTTCATCGGTGCGATGCAGCCTCGCTGCAGCGCTCGATGCCCCTTCGTCAGCACCTTGCTGGCCAGGCCGCCCCCACGGCCTTTGCATGCCCCCAATCGGTCAACGCCCCCGCGGGCCACGGCCTTCCCCCGATCCCTGAGGAACCCACCATGTTGAAGCGCACGTGCATCGCCGCCGCGGCCCTCGCCGGCGTCGCCCTGGCTGCCCCGACCGCCCTCGCCGGCGACGGCGTCGAGCCCCTGACCACCGAAATCGCGAC
>JBGCEZ010000064.1:0-2920 GCA_045106735.1 Phycisphaerales bacterium
GGTCTCGTGCGGATACCATGCCTCCCCCGGCGTCCGTCGCGTCCCGCCTGGGACGCGCCGCCGGTTCACCACCGACCCAACCGATCGAGGGAGGCAGCATGCCCTTTGAACTTCCCAGTCTTCCGTACGCCCACGATGCCCTCGCGCCGCACATCGATGCCCGCACCATGGAGATCCACCATGGCAAGCACCACCAGGGATACGTGAACAACCTCAACGCGGCGTTGGAGGGTCACGACGCATTGCTCGCGCTGCCCATCGACGAGCTTTGCCGGCAGCTTGGCGACGTCCCGGAAGCCGCCCGCGGCGCGGTGCGGAACAATGGCGGCGGCCACTTCAACCACTCGCTGTTCTGGTCCGTGCTTGCGCCGGCCGGCAATGGCGGCGGCGGCGCTCCCAGCGGCGATTTGGCCGCGGCGATCGACAAGGAATGCGGCTCCTACGACGGCTTCAAGGACGCGTTCGCCAAGGCGGCCGCGACCCGCTTCGGCTCCGGTTGGGCGTGGCTCTGCGTCCGCGCCGACGGCAGCCTCTGCGTCTGCTCGTCCCCGAACCAGGACAACCCGCTCATGGGCCTCGACGGCGACGGCGTCCGCACGCCGATCCTCGGTCTGGACGTGTGGGAGCACGCGTACTACCTGAACTACCAGAACCGTCGGCCCGACTACATCGGCGCGTTCTGGAACGTCGTCAACTGGGACGAGGTCGCCCGGCGCTACGCCGCGGCCCGCGGCTGAACCGCCGCCTTCGGTTGACGTGAGCGTCGGCCGACCGAAGTTCTTCGACCGCCGAGAGGCCGGTTCCGCCAGGGATCGGCCTCTTTCGTGCGCGCTCGGTTGTGGGGATGCAGCCGGTCCGTCCGTCGGGCGATGGCCAACTCGCCGCTGATCCTGCCGTCGGCGGCCACCCGCCAGCACCGCCGCCCGGCCGCCGCCCGACCGCCGCCCGGCCGCGCCGCCGGCTATCCCTCGCGCTCCACCAATCGGTCGATCAAGAAGCTCGACGTTTCCAGGGCCCGGTCGCGGAATCCGCCGAAGGCCTCCGCGGCTTCGGCGAACAGCGCATCAAAGGCGGCAACATCGCGCGACTCGACGACGCCGGCCAGGTCCGCGGCGGCCCGGCGAAAGGCGGCGGTCGTTTCCAGCGTGCGTGGATTCGACCGCTGGATGGAGCCGTACAGCCGCGGCGACTGGGCGAAGTGCCGGGCGGCCATCATCAGTTCCATCAGGTACACGGGACTGGTGAACGCCAGCGTTTCGTCCACGTCGACGTCGAGGCGGGCAAGGGTCAGGCCGAGCACCTCGGCCGCATGGTGCGTGAGCACCTGGACCACACCCATCATCCGGTCATGGTGTTCCGGGCTTGTCCGCAAGACCTGCATGCCGCGCGAGCGGAACATCGCGTCAAACCACTCGGCCCAGTCGGTGGCCGCGGCTGGTGCCTGGCGGGCCGGACAGAGAACGACGCGTTGTCCTTGCAGCGAGTGGACGCTGGGGCCGAACAATGGGTGCGTGCCGACGACGCTGACGTCGGCCGGGGCGGTCGCTTCCAGCATGGCCGTGACCGGACCGGTTTTGACGCTCGTGACGTCGGCCAGAACCGCGCCGCGGCGCATGTGCGGTCCGATCTCGCGGATGACGGCCTCGGTGGCGTCGATCGGCACGCTCACGATCACGACATCGGCCTGGGCTGCGGCTTCCGCCGGACGCAGCGCGGTCTCCAGGTCGACGGCCAGGACCGTCTGGTCGAGTTCGCCGAACACGCGGACGAGCAGTTGGCCCAGTCCGCCGGCGGCGCCGATCACCGCCACCGTCCGGGCCGGACCGTCGGGCGGCCGCTCCACGCCCAGCGCCGCCTGGCGATCCCGGCTGGCCCAGAGGATTACCCGGAACAGGCTCTCGATGACGTCGGGCCGAAGCTCGCTCGAGGCGGCCCGCTCGGACCGGTCGGCCAGCAGGGCCCGCTCGCGCGTGTGGTCCCGGATGCCGCGGCCGACGGTGCGCTTCACGTCGGCGACCTGGCCGACGAGGGCGCTCCGCTGGGCCAGCAGGTCGATGATTGCGTGGTCGACGTCATCGATCGCGTTCCGCAGTTCCTTGAGGGCCGGCGGAACGGTGTCGGGTGCGTCAGGAGATGGAGGCGGGGCGTCGTCGGTCATGGGGACGGACGGTACCACGTCGGTGAGACCGGCTACAGGCGTGGCGCTCCCGGGCCGAACCACCGATCGGCCACGCCGAACACGCCGGCGCCTCGTTCGCGTGACTTACGCGAAACGATCCTGGCTCCGGCGATGGACGACCAGGAGCGCCCGAGCCGTCGTCCGCAGTTGGACGAACCCGGACCAGCTCAGCACGAGTCCGGCGACCGCGATGGCCAGAACCGCCTCAAAGGCGAGGGCGCGGCGCGCTCCCGCAACCAGTTCGATGCCGGACAGTGGGGCGAGGGCGAATCGGACAACCGACAGCCAGACCGCGGCCCAGATCAGCCAGGTGATCGTGCGTCGGTGCCGCTCGATGGCGATGGCCACGGGTGTCGGCTCGGTCGTCCGGGCCAGTTCGCCGACGCGGCGGACCGCGGCACTCCACGCGGCCACGCAGGCCACGATCGCGACGAGTCCCGCCGGTTCCAGCAGGGGCTCGCGGAGCAGGCCGGGCAGCACCACGACGAGCAAGAGGCCGGCGATTGCGCTGAAGGCCAAGACCCCGCGACGTTGGAGTGTCGCGTCGCCGGGCCCGTCGTCGCCGGCGGCCGGGGCGGCGAGTGCCGCGAGACCGTGGGCCAGGCAGAGCACGCCGAGAAACCCCACGATCCAGGCGAGCATGGCCGCGTCGGCCAGAAGCGGGGCCCAGCCGGTACTTGGGGGAAGAGTGGTTTCGCCCGGGGCGACCGGTCCCCGGATCACCGAGCCGGCGGCCCGCAG
>JBGCEZ010000065.1:0-9539 GCA_045106735.1 Phycisphaerales bacterium
GACCATCGACTACGGATTCGTCAGCGTCGTCCAAGCGGCCGACGGCGAAATCGCTCGCTTTCGCGTGGAAACCGACTGGTACAACTGCCCCGGCGGCGGCGTGACCGGCGATACGTTCCAGACCCGCATGCTCGTTGATGGCGAGGTGCAACATGATGTCATCGCGAGAGCCGGCGCGGACGGATTCGATGTCAACAACGGCGGCCAGTACCCACTCCGCGTGGAGTGGAACGGCTGCCGCACGTTCACATTGGACTTCTTCTCCAACAACGGGTCGGTCGAAACCATGCAGATCGAACTCAACGATCTCGACTTCAGCGACGCCGGTTTCGGCCGAACCATCGCCGGCCTGACCGAGTTGAACAGCGACTTCGGGTGGCCGTACACCGTGACACCGACCGCGACTTCGGTCATCATCGAGTACGGCCCGCTTGATGACTTCCAGGCCGCCGACGGCGAGATCATCCAATTCCGCGTGGAGTTCGCCAACAACTGCCCGGCGGACATCGACGGCA
Organism: Phycisphaerales bacterium; assembly: GCA_045106735.1. Classification (GTDB taxonomy): domain Bacteria; phylum Planctomycetota; class Phycisphaerae; order Phycisphaerales; family SM1A02; genus JBGCEZ01. Next base: position 516 of record JBGCEZ010000065.1, read on the forward strand.
ACGGCGCCGTGGACACGTCGGACCTGATCGCGGTTCTGGCCTCCTGGGGCCCGTGCACCGATTGCCCGGCGAACATCAACGGCGATGCGAACGTTGACATCTCCGACCTGATCGCACTGCTGTCGGCGTGGGGGAACTGCTGAACCTGAAGTCCACGGACAAGCCAGAGGTTCTGGCGGATCCGGGTTTGGGCTCCGGGTTTGGGCTCGGGGTTTGGGCTCGGGTCGAACCGCGGCGCCGATTGCAAAGGGGACTCGGATCTCCGGTCGAAAGTTCGGCCGGAGATCTGTGCGTGCGCGGCCCACGCGTTGCCTCACCGCCGATCGCGCTCCGCCTCCATCCGCGATTCGAGCTGCGCCCGTCGCTCAGCCTTGAATCCAGGCTCTCCGGCTGCTTTCAGTTGATCGTCCCGGTCAAGCAGCAACTGGGCGGTCGCCAACGCGCCCGACGCATCCCCCACCGTCGTCCGGGCACTAAGCACGCGCAAGAGCGCCCCCAACGTCAGACTGTGCAGCGGACCGAGTCCAGCGTCACCGCGTGCCCAGGCTCGCTCGCACTCCTCTTGCCACGCTTCCGGCGTGCCAATGGATGCGAGCGTGTCGCAGAGCATCACGTGCTCACGCATCGAATCCTCGTGGTAGGCCCCGTAGACCTGGACCGCGCGCCGCATCGACTCGCGACGCATTTGCAACGCGGCTTCCGTCCGGGCCAGCAAAGATGCGTCTGCATCTGGGTCCGCTTCCCCATCCCCGCCGGCGACCAGTGCCCGCCGGGCGTAGACCTCGAACTCGACAAATCGCGCGAGAATCGAGCGCGATGCCAACGTCTCTTTGCGAAGTCCCCCGTAGAGCGCTTCTTGGGTCGCGACCAGCGGCTCCATCGCCCGCTGTGCATCCAGGGATTCGCGGAGCAGCGCTTCAGGCGGCATCGTTTTCCAGCCCCGCTGGAGCACGGAATACCGAGCGTTCCATGCCGACGATCTGGAGTTCAGCGTGACCGCTGCATCGGGCCCCCGCACACTCAGGAACCCGTCGGCCGCCCGTTCGAAGAGCGTTGCCGCACGATGCATGCCCTCGCGAAAACCTTCATCGTCACCATCGGTCTTTGCGTTGACGGCCTGCTGTCGAACGACAAGTCCATAGGTCTGCAACGCCTCGTAGCCCCGCTGGCGCCAGCCGCGAAGCGCCGCATCGCCCCGATCTCCCGCGAATTCCACACTCGTTTCGACGCGGGCGGCCTCGACTTCAGTCAACGCCAGCGCCTGCGCGGTCCACGCTTCAGCGGCGGCAAGATGCGCACGCCCATCGCGGGTCTCCGCACCGACATCCTGGGCCATGTCATGTTCAAGGAGGGCCGACTCAAGCAAGACCGCCCACCGAGTGGATTCGTGTCGACCGGTGAGTTCGGCACTCATGCTCCGTGCATCGGCCAAGTGCCGGGCCGCATCGTCCAAAGTGGATCGGCCCTCGAGCGATACACCACGCAGGGCCGCCGCCAGCTCGGTACGCAGTTCGATCGCCGTCAGCCGCCGGGCCGGATCAGTGGACGCCGGGTCAATGCCCGGAAGGGCCAGCTCCATCAACTCGATCGCTCGAGCGTCGTCCCCGATCTCATGGAGGTACGCTCCAAACTGGTAGCGCAGTTCGGCTCGAACCACCTCCGGCAAGGCGTCGACCTGGGTCGACATGGCCAATTCAAAACCCGAGTCCGCGAGCTCAATGTCTGGCGCGTCGCCGGGCTGCGCCCGTCGAACAAACTCCAGCAACTGCGTGGCCTGATCCGTCGCGTCCGCGAGTGCGTTCATCCGCGTCACGGTATGCGTGACGGCAATCGCCGCACCAAGGAGAACGACCAAGCCGATCGCCGCCCCGCTCGCCAGCAGGCCCCGCCAATGCTGCCGAACAAGCTCTCGCACGCTCAACCCGAGCGATGGCGGCCGCGCGGCGATCGGCTTCCCATTCAACCAATGCTCAAGATCGGCCGCCATGCCCGCGGCCGATTCGTAGCGTTGTTCGGGGGCGAAGGCGATCGCGCGATCGATGATCGCGGCGAGGTTCGAATCCACTCCTCGCTCGCGCGACGGAGTGATCGGATCCACCGGCACCGTGGCGACCCGCCCAACCGCCTGGGCCAGACGGAGCCCGCGAACATCGTGCGGCGGTCGCCCAAAGATCAGGGAATGCAAGACGGCCCCCAGCCCGTGCACATCCGCCCGGGCATCGATGAAGTCGACCTCGCCGCGCGCCTGCTCGGGACTCATGAATCCGACCGAGCCGATGATCAGATACTGCTCGGCCAATCGGACACTCGGCGTCGCGTCCATCGCCAGCGCGACACCAAAGTCCACGACCGTCGGGACACCCGCCGAAGACACCAGGATGTTGCCCGGCTTCAGATCTCGGTGAACGACCCGCTGCTGGTGGGCATGATGGATCGCGACGCACACGGTTTGCACAAGAGCCACGCGGGCCCGAACACTCGCACCGGTATCGCGAGCCCACCGGTCGGCTGGCGTGCCCTCCACGTACTCCATCGCGATCCACGGACGCACATGACCACCGCCCGCGTCCTCGAGGCCAGCCGCATGGCAGCGGGCGACACCAGGATGCCGGAGTCTTCCCAGAAGGTCGGTTTCGACTTCGAATCGACGAAGCAGATTCGGTTGATCTCGGCAATCGGGCAGCACCTTGAGGGCAACCGATCGCCGCGGCGACCGTTGGTCCGCCAAGTACACCGCCCCGGTCGCGCCACGGCCGATGAGTCGGCGCACGACGCATCCGGCAATGACCGTCCCCTCGGGAACCGAAAGGCGGACGACAGGCGTTCGCCCATCGCCCGCCATCTGTTCCGCGACGATGTTTCCGCTCCGCCCCAACGGACCTGCCGGGACGGGAAGATCGTCCATGTCGTGGGCGATCAACTCGCGCACGCAAGAAGCCAGGGTTGGATTGGACTCCTCGATCACCGCGAGCGCTTCGACCTGCGCGTCCGATGAACGTTCACACAACTCAGCGAACACCTCGGCGGCTTCGGCGTACTCCGCGGCAGTGAGCGGCCCGGCCCCCATCGATCAGAACCCTGCGGCGGCCAAGATCAGGTCGATGTCATCATCGTCGGCTGAAGCATTGAGATTGAAATCGATGGCCTTCCAATCCGCAGCTCGCATCGCGTACGCAACGACGACATCGGAGATATCCACGACACCGTCGTCATTCATGTCAAACGGGGTGGTTGGCACGGCGGCCCCACCCGTCAGAAAGTCGTTCACGAGCTCGACATCCTCGATGGTGAAGTCACCGGAACGATCCAGGTCGCAGTGGCCGTACAAAATTGGGTCGTCGCCGCCGAGCATCGCGAGATATGCCCCGGTGATGTACGACAGGTCGTCCACGTGGACGATGGGATAGACGGGCGCCTGGTTCCCGCCGTTCTCGTCGTTTCCTTCGCCGTTGAAGACCCCGCCGCCGCCGCCGCCGTCATCGCCACCGCCATCGCCACCGCCATCGCCGGGCGTCGGGGGGTCGTTCGGGTCGATCGGCGGCGGGTCATAGTCCCCGCCCTTTCGCATGATTTCAACCGGCGTCTCGGCGACCCCGGTGTCCTCTGGGGGATCGGTCGCGGCCGCGCCGGTCGTCAAGAACACACTGACAACGGCGACCGCGGCCGAACCCGCGAGCACCGACACCGTCCGATGGATGGATCGATTCATGGTTGGATCTCCTTGCAAGCATGTACGTCGTTGGTGATCTGAGCCGGAACCACCGAATCCGGAATTCCTCGGCCGCTGGTCATTCTTTGGGCGACTCGGGTGGGCGATCCGGATCCCCCGAGTCAGCGAGCCGAGCTCGCAGCCAGGCCGACGCCATCCGCCAGTCGGTCCGAACCGTTCGCTCGGTGACCTCCAATACGGCGGCCACTTCGTCGTTGGTCATGCCCCCGAAGAACCGCATCTCGACGACCTGACACTGCCGAGGATGCAGTCGCTCAAGCTCGGCCAGCGCGTCGGCCAAGTCGACCAGGTCCGCAGTATCGGTCGGACAGGCGGACAAGCCCTCCAGCGAGATCCGCGACCATCCCTCACCGCCACGCTTTCGCCGGCCCCGGTGCCGAGCCTGATCGATGATCACCTGACGCATCGTGCGGACGGCCAAGGCAATCTGGTGCTCTCGGCTCGTGGTCGGACGCTCATCGCCGGCCAGCTTGAGCCAGGCCTCGTGCATGACCATCGTCGGTGAAACCGCCCCCGAGACCGGACCGGCCGCCGCCACACCGCCGGCAATTCGGCGAAGCTCGGTGTAGAGGGTGGCGGTCCACGCCGCGGCATCGCGCGGTTCGCGGCTGGCATCGTGAGCGGTCATCGGCGAACGGTCTTCCCTTTGATCGGCGCCCGCCGATCAGCTCCTCTCGAACCCCGATCTCCACACTCGGACATGCCGAGTCGCCCGGTCCCACGATACCGAACGCGCCCGACGGTTGGAATCCCGAGCTCCCGGGAATCTCCTTCCGGGCAGCCCACCAATTGGCGTGACCGCCAGTGAACCGGACCCGCGAGCCGTTCGCGGGTCCGAACCGACTCGAAAGCACGAGGACCCTGACGTCCAACGATCGAAGATCGATCGCGGCGATCGGTCCAGCATCAACCCATTGGAGCACACCATGAACCGCACCCACACGATCGGAATTCTGGCCGCCGCCCTCGTCACCGCCGCCGCCAGCGCCTCGACCACCTGCTGGGTCGACTACGACAACGACGGCGACGTTGATGCCGCCGACGGCACGACGTTGACCTACCTGTACAGCGCTGGCAACCCCGCCGCCGACGTGAACGGCGACGGCGTGCTCGACTTTGACGACTTCCTGACGTTTGACGACGCCCGCTACAACGGCTGCCACTGCATGGCGGACATCGACGGCGATCGATCCAAGACCACGACGGACATCGTGCGGTTCTTCAATCTGTTGAATGCCGCCAGCCCCCGGGCCGACCTGAACCGCGACGGCTTCGTCAACGTCGCCGATCAGGTCACGTTCTGGGCGTTCTACTTCGATCCGACGTGCTGATTCTCCCCAGACAGGGCTGACCACCGTCGCCCCGTCGCCACGATCCTTCATCGGATCGCACGCCCGCCACTCGGCCTCTTGGGGGACCGAGGGGCGGGCGATTTCGTGGCCGGATCGGAGACGGCCAAGTCTCCAAACACCCAGGCCCTCGATCAGACCATCCGTTCTCGGGAAGCGGCAGGGATGCCCGTACCAATTCCGCCGTAAGGCCCCTGGCATCGGAGGAGCGCTTCGACGATGCTCGATCGAACGCCGACGCCCTCTACCCATCCCTCGGAATCCACACCCATGCTTCGCCGACGCTCGACCGCCACCCTCGTCGCCCCCCTCGCCCTGGGCCTGATCGCGGCAGCCCCGGCCGCCCACGCGGGCGAATCAACCTGCCCCGCCGATCTCACGCTGAACGGCACGGTGGACTTCGCCGATGTCCTCACGGTGCTCTCCGGCTGGGGATCACCGAACGGCGATGTCGACGGCGATGGCGACACCGATTTCGCTGACCTCGTGCCAGTATTGGCCAGCTGGGGAACCTGCCCCGATGGCCCATCGCCCGGCTGGACACTGGTCAGCCCACGGACGTCGACAACCACCACCGCGATCGACTTGGACGGCAACGTGGTTCGATCGTGGACTGGCGCATCGATCCCTGCTTCGTTCGGGTATCTCACGCCGGATGGCGGGCTCGTTCGGCCGACCGTCGCCAACACTTCGAACTTCGATGGCCCTGGTGCTGGCGGGCGGGTTCAGGTGTTCCGACCCGACGGCACGATCGACTGGGACTTCACCTACGCCGACGATGAAGTGCGGCATCACCACGATGTGGCCGTCATGCCCAATGGCAACGTGCTGATGATCGCGTGGGAACTGCGAACCAACGCCGAGGCGATCGCCGCCGGGCGCCAGGGCATCAACAGCGACTTCTGGCCGGACACGATCGTGGAGGTGGCTCCCGACGGCGACGGCGGCGGCACGGTCGTCTGGCAGTGGCGGATGTGGGACCACCTCATCCAGGACGCCGACCCCGCCCGAGACAACTTCGGCGTGATCGCCGACCACCCCGAGTTGATCGACATCAACTTGGCCGGCATCAACAGTGGCGGCAACTGGTCGCACGTCAATTCCATTGACTACAACCCGGAACTCGACCAGATCGTGTTCAGCTCGCGGGCGTTCAGTGAGTTCTTCGTCATCGACCATTCGACGACGACGGAGGAAGCCGCCGGTCACACTGGCGGCGCGAGTGGCAAGGGCGGTGACATCCTCTATCGATGGGGCCAGCCGGCGAACTACGATCGCGGCGACGCCAGCGACCGCTACTTCTTCGTGATCCACGGGGCCAATTGGATCCAGGGCGATCTGCCCGGCAGCGGCAACATTCTCGCGTTCAACAACGGCGACCGTCCAGGCACGGCGAACGACTGGTCAACGGTGGCCGAGATCGCGCCGCCCCGCGATGCCGCGGGCGACTACATCATCGACAAGGGGGCTGCGTTCGGCCCGATCGTTCCGACGTGGGAATACGGCGATCCGGGACAGTTCTACGGCGGACCGGTGCAGTGCGGCGCATTCCGCCAACCCAACGGCAACACGCTGATCTCGATCAACCCAACGGGCGAATCGTTCGAAGTCACCACGGAAGGCATGACCGTCTGGGAGTACGACCACCCGGGCATCGTGGCCCGGATGCCGCGGTTCTGGATGCTTGGCGGATCGTTCGTCGGACCATGATCGATGGAGCCAGTGCCGCGGCGCGATCTACGGGGTCGATTGACCCGTGAAACGCGACAGGGGGACACGCTGGAATACCAAGTGAGCCCGGCTGCTCTCGTACAGAACGCCGACCGTCTCTTGATCGACCATGGTGAGGCTGGCGTATCCCGCGCTCTCGCCCGAATCGATCAGCACGTGATCGCTCCCCGGCCAATGAAGGCCACCGTCCCGGCTCAACTTGAGCGTCATGTCGCGCCGCGGCCCGCTCGCCACGGCCGGATTGACGAACACGAGCCATGGCCGGCCGCGCTCGTCCACTGGCCCCGCGCGAAGAAGTCCCGCGTTGCATACGGGCTCTGGCAGCGCTCGCCGGTTCGTCGCGTGTTCTTCCCACGTGGTCCCCAGATCACGCGTCACCGCCACCGCTCGCCATCCACCCCGGTTGTCGCGCATGTTCAGCATCAGCACGCCGGGTTCCACCTCGACGACGCGGCTCTCGGTGGTGTCAGCCCGCGCGCCGCGGCCAATCTGCCACGTGTTGCCGCGGTCACGGGAGAACATGATCGTGGCGAACGGGATTCGGTCGTTCTCCGGCGACGACCGGAACTGGGCGGGAAAAACGAGCGTGCCATCGGCCATCGTGATGCCGCGCCCCGGAGATGGAAGCACGAACGCCCATTCCGGTCGCTTCACCTGGGCCGTGACGTTGATTGGCGGCGACCAGGTGCGCCCGTCGTCGGTTGATCGCGTGAGCACGACCTGACCGGTTTCTTCCGGCGTGAGCCCGGGCCCCGAACCATGCCACGAACGATCACCATGGCTCCAGGTGGCGGCCACCCAGACCGTCCCCGTCACCGCGTCATGCAGCATGGACGGATCGCCGACGCCGTCGAATCGCCAGGCGGGATCGTCGCCCATGTCGAGGATGGTCGCGGAAGGGCTCCAAGTCCGGCCGCCATCGGTCGATCGGCGAAGGGCGACGTCAATGTCACCGGGAAGATCCGTCCAACCGCGGTGTCGAACGTCGTACACCGCCAGCAGCGTTCCGTGCTTCGTGGTGACGATGCCGGGAATGCGCGAGACACCAGAGTCGCCCGCCACCGCACGGCGAACCGCGACGCCCATTCGCTGCACGCCATCTGGCTCCTGCACCGAGGGCTGCATCACGCGACCATCCGCGAATTCAAGCTCCTGGCACCCCGCGTCGATCCAGCCGTCCACGTCCACATCGCCGGCGCCGGTGCCGGTGCCGGTGCCGACGAGCGAGACCGCGAGCCAAAGCACGTTGTCTCCGGGTTGCAGGGTCAGTTCGCCGCTGACATCCAAGGACCCCGCGGCGGCGGCGGGCTCACCGAACCGAGTCTCGTCGCCAAACACTTCATCCGGCCGGCGCCAGGGCAGACGCTCCGCGTTCAATGCGTGCACCGACGCGGACGAAACCCCGGCCAGTCCTCGTCCGCTTCGCAGCGTCCATCGCGTGCGCGTCAGCACCAACGGCGACATGGTGCCCGCAACCGTGATGCGAATGCGGGCGACCGGATTGCCCCGGCTTCCGACGAGCATTGGCAGCACCGGTTGCTCGGTGGTGACCGCGACGATTCGCATCGACTGGCGGGGCTCGATCGCCAGGTCGTCGAGCAGCACGCCGCCGCCGTCCGGCGCCGTACAGACGAACCGAAGCGCGTCGAAGGCGCCGTCGACATCGATTGCGATCGCCGCGTGGTAATCACCAATGACAATCTGCTGGCCATCGTCGGCAAAGACCGACTCCCAGGCATTGCCGCGGCGAACCAAGACGGCGAACGCAAACGGCGCTCGCGCCGTCCATCGCTCAGCTCGGAATCGGACGACGGCTCCGTCCCGCGGAGCATCGAGCTGCAGCTCCACCGACCGAGACGTGCCGCCGAAGATTCGGAGGGCCTGGGTGCCGGTGCTCGCCCGCCGATTGCTGACTTCGGCATGCTGACCAGAGGTCCACGTGCCGAATGGCCCACTGCGCGCCTCCGAGACGACGCCGAGCGGATACGACTCGAACGAGTCGACCTGGCCGAGAGCGGGACGGCTGGCGACGACGATCATCGCCAGCATCCAGACGCAGCGCCACGGCGCACACAACGCAGAGCCCCCGATTCGGGCAACCGGCCGGAGTCCACCGGCTCGTTCAACCCACGCGATTCCCAACGAGAAGCTTCGATTCGAGCGATTCGGCATTGGCGGACGATACCGCAGCCAGCCTCAGCGCAACACTCGACC
>JBGCEZ010000066.1:0-35503 GCA_045106735.1 Phycisphaerales bacterium
TACTGCAGATGCAGCGGCATGATCACGTACGTGAACTCGCTACCGGTCCGCAGGACGCCCGGCTTGTTGTCGGCCTTGAGTTCCAGCGTCATCTCACCGCCGTCGATCACCTTCAGCGCCTCGGTGAGGTAGCCGGCGTTGAAGCCTATCGAGATCGGCTCGCCCTCGTAATCCAGGTCGACGGTGACTTCCGCCGCGCCCTCGTCCGGCACGCGGCTGGTGAGCTTGACCGCGTGGTCGTCGAAGCTCATCCGCACGCCGCGCGATTCCTTGTTCGTGTAGAGCGAGGCTTGCTGCAGCGCCCGGGCCAGCACTTCGACGTTGGCCGTGACCTTCTTGTCGTGGTCCTTGGGGATCACGTCCTCGAACGGCGGGAAGACGCCTTCGACGAGGTTGGTCGACAGCTCGGCGGCGGACGGCCCCTCGCCCACGCGGAAGAAGCCCTGGGTTTCGGTGTACCGCACGTCGACCGGCAGGTCCGGAGCATCCATCAGGCGCGAGAGCACCGACAGCGCCTTCACCGGCACGATGGCTCGGCCGTCGCCCGCACCTTGCAGCGTCTTGCCGTCGGCCACGGCCAGACGGTGACCATCGGTGGCGACGAGTCGCAGCGTGCGATCCTGCCGCTGCATCAGCACGCCGTTGACGGCGTAGCGCAGATTCTCGGTGGCCGCGGCGAAGATCGTGCGGTCGACGAGGCGGCCGAGGGCGCCGGCTTCAATCGTGAACGAGATCGTGACGTCTTGGCCGTCGGCCGGACCGGACGGGACCTTGAAGGCCTGGGCGGTGTCCATGCCGTAGACGACGAAGTAGCCGCGGGCGGAACGAACTTCGAGTTGGTCGCCATCGGTCTGCAGCGTCAGACTGGGGTCATCGCAACTGCGGACGATCTCGGTGAGTCGGTCGGCGGGCACCAAAGCTTCGCCGGGCTGCTCGATGTCCACCTGGTCGATCGACATGCGCAGGCCGATCTCAGCGTCCGAGGCGGCCAACCCGAGCCGGCCATCGCCGGCCACCAGGTGCACGCATCGCAGGGCTTCCGCCGCGTTGCGCTGCGGGACCACGCGGGAGATGTCGCCGAGGGCGTCCACCAGGGTGGAGCGTTCGCAGATGACCTTCATGGGCGTTCCTGAATCCTTCCTCTTGCCGCCACGGCGGCGTCTGGGCCGACGACCGAAACCACCCCCCTCCACGGGGACAGCCGGCCGCTCGCGCGAGCCCCAATTGTGGCGGCCCGCCAGCCGGCCACCAGATGTCGGGGCGGGCGCGACAGTCTACCCCCCGCGGGCGGGGGCCGGCCGGGCGGGGCGCCGCAACGCATGGAGGCAGCGGAAGGGCCGTCCGCGTCGCGGGACCCCGCCGCATCACATTGAGCCGGGATGGAGCACCGCCGGTTTCGACCAGACGAAGCGGACCATCGCGTGGCCCGCCGAGCCCGGTGATGGAGGCCAAAGAAGGCCGAGAGGCGAGCCCACGCCGATGCTGACCATCGGTGCTCTCGAATGCACAGAAATCACCGCGTCCCATCGGCAAATCCGCCTTGCCACCCCCTTCCATCGGATTATACGATGGGTCACGAGCCTTGAATTCCAGACGCTCCGGAAGGGACCTGCCGATGCCGCTTCAGTGTTCTCGGACTTTGATTCAGACCACGACCGCGGCGTTCGTCGCCGCGATCGCCCCCGCCAGCCTCGCGGGAGACTGCCCGGACGAGTTCACCCCCGCGTGTCCGCGGTGGGAAGTCATCGAGACCAAAGTTCCGCCTGGCTTCTGCGGCGGATTCCCGCCGCAGTTTCAGGTCCGCGACATCGATGATCGCGGCGTCGTGGTGGGGAGCCTCCGATGCGGAAGCTCACGTCACGCCGCCATCTGGATTCCGGGGGAGGAGATTCGCCGGATCGAGATGCCGGATGGGACGATCGAGTCTGATGCGGTGGGAATCGACGCGAAGGGCCGGATCGCCGGTGACCTGATCAACTCTGACTCCGAGACGTTCGGCTGGATCCTCGACGGAGACGAGTTCACGTTGATCCCGGTCGCCGATGGATTCGCGGAGATCCGGGTCGAAGGCATGGCCCTCGACGGGTCGATCGCCGGAAACATGATCGGCGGGCCGCCGTCCTTCGTCTTCCGCTGGTCGGACGGCGCCTTCGACTTCCTGCCGGCCCCGATTGTCGGAACGAATACCACCGTCCTCGGGATGACCGATGACGGCGCCCTGTACGGACGAATGTCGAATTGGAAGCCCGGCGTGACCGCCCCGGTGATCGTCGAGGGCAATGAATGGAAGATACTTCCGATGCCGCCGGACGCGATCTTTGGAGAAGTCCGCGACGCCGAAACCGCCGACCTGGCCACCGGCCGGGTCGCCTTCCCGGAGGGAGTCGGCGCCACCACGATCTGGAACGGCGATCAGCTGGACGTCGTATTCGGCGACCTCGATGGACCAGTCGGGATGAGTCCTTCGGCCATCGACTACGACGGCGTCGTACACGCCGGCGATTTCACCCCCGACGAATCCGATCCAAAGTGGATGCTGGTCGACGGCAGCATCGTCGCCACGCTTCAGGACTTGATCGCCGGACTCCCCGCTGATGCGGAACCCGTGACCTGGTACACGCGCGGACCATTGGCCATTGGTCAAAGTTTGCGAGCCAACCCCAACGGCCGTGTGATCTGGCGCGCGATGCGAGTGCCAGGCGTTCCGGGCGACATCGATTGTGATGGACGCACCGGATTTGAAGACCTGCTCGCGGTCGTCTCGGCGTGGAGCTGCGAGCAATCAGCCCGCGCGGATCTTGACCTGGATGGCGTCGTCGGCGCATCCGACCTGATGATCGTCATCAACGGATGGAACCGCCCCTCCGGCGGCTGATCCGCCATTCACTTCATTCAATACGGAGAAGTGACTTGAGACTGAAGCATCTGACTTCAGCGGGCGCGGTCGCTGCGCTCGCTCTTTCCCTCCCCGCCTCCGCGACACGGGTGTTCGTCGAACCTGATGCAACGGGCGCCAACGACGGAACGAGCTGGTCCGACGCCCTCGTGAGTCTCCAGGATGCCCTGCGATCGACGTTGCTCGAGATCGCGAACCCTCGCGAACAACACGAAGTGTGGGTGAAGGGATCGGTATACCGAACTGATGACGGCGCGAACCTCGTGCTGGGGGACGAGCTCGTCTCGTTCGTCATGCGGCCTGAAACCTTGGTCTATGGCGGAATCGCTGGCGGCGAATCGGAGCTCAAGGACCGTGACATCGACCAGTTCGAGACCGTACTCACTGGAGACCTCGGTACAGGCAACGCCGTTCACGTCGTCAGCGGCCACGTCGACCAGAACACCGACCTCAACATCCGCGACGGGCTCCACGGCGTCACGGTGACGGGCGGATTTGCCAATGTTGACGTCTCCGAGCCGATTCGAAACGGCCGCGGAGGTTGTTTCTTCGCCAATGAGAACACCAACAAGCTCACCCTTGCCGCGAGTACGTTCAAGGAAAACGACGCGGTCACGGGGGCCGGCGCATCCGTCGACGTGATCCCGAGTCCGTTCAACATCAACGGAATCACCGAGCCCGAGGACGCCAACGAGACCATCATCTCCGGAAACATCTTCACCGCCAATCGCGCCACCATCACGGCGTTGCCGCCCGCGGCGGCCGAAACAGGAGGCGGCGGACTCGCCCTTGTCGGAGGCACCGTCAAGGCGACCGTCATGAACAACATCTTCCACGACAACAGCGTCGCCGACCCGGTTGAGGGCGACCAGTTTCCCGCCGGATGTGGCGGCGTGGCGTTGTTCGAATCGATCCCACTTTTGCTCAACACACGATCGTCGACAACACCGCCAGCGGATCAGATACTCGTGGCGCGGGTCTGTACGTCGGGAAGGAAGAGTTCAATTCCGGACCGACGATTCCGCTGTTCGCGAAGAACCTCATCGTCTGGGGCAACACTGGAGGTGGCCCCAGCAGTGGACCGTTCGCGCCCCAGATCGACGTCAGCTCGAACGCCGAAATCGCGGAGGTGACGTATTCGAACGTTCAGGGCTTTGATCCCGCGAGTCCACCACCGGGAATCACGACCACGGGGACCATCGGTGCCGATCCGCAGTTCGCGAGCGGGATGGATGCGACCGATCGTTGTGCCGAACGCGCGGTCACTCGCGACCCAAGACGGCCAATCCCCCCCCGCTGGCGACCGTATGGAACTCGTGAAGTCTGCGCGGTGCGCGCCGAGCGATCTGGTCAACTGAACATGCACATCACATGGCGAGACTCTCGCGACCGGTACGTCCGCGCACCGACAACCGCCGACGCATACGCGTCGGGGGACACCGCGCGACACGCGCCGCCAAACGACACGCGCGACACCCACTCTCGAATCGCATCGAACAAGACGAGCCCGTGTAGCCCGCGTTCGCTCTTGAGTCGACTCTTGCCCTTTGTGTCGCGAGATTTATCATGGTTGCTTCGAGTGCACATGCGCTCACTTCCGGGAGCATCAATTCATGACCACGCGAACTGCCCTCGTGCTCAGCCTCACGCTGAGCCAGTGCTTGTCCTTGTCGGCCGTCGCCGCCGCTGGAGACGACGACTGTCCAATCGAATTCTTGTCGTCCTGCCCCAGATGGGAAGTCGTCGAAAGCGCCGCCGTGCCGACGTCTCGCGACGGTTCCCCGAGCGAATTTCGAGCCCGCGACATCGATGACCAAGGCGTCAACGTCGGCGTCATGCGCGACACCGTCACGAGCACGATGACCGCGGCGGTCTGGCGACCCGGTGAACCGGTCACCGAGTTGCCGATGCCCGATGGGACGACCACGTCGCAGGCGGCCGGCATCGACGGCCAAGGCCGAATCGCCGGCGACCTCCGGTTGTCGCCCGGCGGCGGACTTGCTCGGCCGCTCGCGTGGATCCTCGATGGCGAAGACCTGACGCTGATCTCGCCACCCCCCGGAGCGAGCGACATCCAGGTTGTGGGCATGGACATCGATGGCACCATCGCCGGCCAGTCTCAGGGGCCGTCGGTCGGAATGTTTCGCTGGAACGCGGGCCGCTTCACCCTCATCGTGCCGGAGTCACCGCTCGAACTCTTCTTCCCTTCGGGGATCTCCGACGACGGGATCATCTTTGGTTCCACGCTGGATCTGGCGACCGGCCGCCTGATGCCGATGTACGCCGCCGGCAACGAACCGACGCTCTTGCCGCTGCCGGCCGGCCGCACGTCGGGCTTCGTCACCGATTGCCCGTCCGCCGAGTTCATCGGCGGATACACCCAGCTCGCGCGCGGAGCTCCGAGCCAGCCGCTGTTCTGGCGCGACACCGAGGCGTCCCCCATTGCCCCGCCGCCCAACCGGCCAGGCAGTTGGCGAGTCCGGGCGATCGATGACGACGGTGTGGTCCTTGTGCAAGGGGGATCCGACGGCAACTTTCCCACGTGGGCCGTGGTGGACGGCCGGAGCGTCGCCCCGCTGCAGGACCTCTGTGACGGCTTCCCGATCGACTCCACCGACTTTCTGGTCTGGTACGCCCGGGCCGAGGTGCTGGTCGGCACGGCGGTGGACCCGGGCACGGGCATCACCACCGTCTACCGCGCGGTTCGGCGACCCGGGACGGCCGGAGACGTGGACTGCGACGGGTTCGTCGGATTCGGCGATGTCCTCAACGTGCTGGGATCCTGGAGCTGTACGGGCGAACGGCGGGCCGATCTGAACACCGATGGCGCCGTCGATCTCGCGGACCTCCAGGTCATCCTCAGCAACTGGGGACCGCCGAACGGGGGCTGAAACGCGTCCGGCGGGCTTGGACCACGGTTCATCCCGCCGGGCCCGATGGGGCGGGCGACCGCGTCCCCGCTCCAGCGTCCTCCAGGACGCTCCGCGCAGGAATCGCGCACCCCAGCCGGGGCCTCGGCGCGGCCTGCCCGGGCGCCGAGCTGGTCCGTGGCGGCAATCTCCCGGATTCGGCCCCCCCGGAGCGGTTGCCGCAGCCCGCGGCATGCGTGATAATCGCCGACTCTTAGGTCTTGCCCGACGGATCAGGGCCGCGGCAGGTGGGACGACGGACGTCCCCCGTACCGCGCATCGAGGAGTTGGATCACAGGCATCGCCCCCGGGCGTGCAGATTCGGCATTCGCGGCGCGCAACGTGCCGCCGTCCGCCGCCGCACGCATCCGGATTCGCCGGTCAGGGCCAGTCGCGCTCTCCCCCCCTTTCGGTCCAGTTCACGGACCGGAGAAAGGACCGGCATGTCCTTCGAAGCCTTCGTCCACGCCAAGGCGATCCAGCTCGATCGATCCAGCCTCGAGATGTGCGCTGAAGCCGGCAGTGGTCACCCGACCACCGCCCTGAGCCTCGGCCACATTGTCACGGTGCTGATGTACAGCGCGATGCGCTGGGTCCCCGATCAACCCCGCTATCCCACGAGCGATCGTCTCATCCTTTCTGAGGGCCACGCGGTCCCCATCGTGTACGCCGCCTGCGCCGACCTCGGCGTGGCCATCGGCCGCGGTGCGGAACGCGAACCGCTGACCAACGAGTACCTCATGACGCTGCGCGACAGCGACTCGATGCTCGACGGTCACCCGAACCCGATGGAAGGTTTCCCCTTCTTTGACGCAGCCACCGGTTCGCTGGGGCAAGGCTTGTCCGTCGCCGCCGGCGTGGCCATCGCCGCCCGTCGCGACGAAATGGACAAGCACGTCTATTGCATCGTCGGCGACGGCGAAGCGCGCGAGGGTCAGATCTGGGAAGCGGTCGACTTCATCGTCGACGAGAAGCTGGCCAACGTCCTGACGATCTTCAACTGCAATGGCTACGGCCAGGCCGACCAGGTCTCCGAGCAGCAGTCGGCCGAACGCATGGCCGCCAAGCTCGAAGCCGCCGGGATCACCGCGGTGATCATCGACGGCCACGATCCGTCGGCGATCAAGGAAGCGGTCGACACGTTCCGCGAGAACGCCGCCGGCGAACAGCCGATGGCGATCGTCGCCCGGACCGTGAAGGGCTGGGGCGCCCAGTCCATTCAGGGCCCGGGTTGGCACGGCAAGCCGCCGGCCGGCGAGCGTCTTGATCGGGCCCTTGAGGAACTCGCCGCCACGCGTGTGAGCCTCACCAGCGCCCTGTCCAGCGAAGACCAGATGGCGATCTACCCGCCGGCGGAATACGCCGGCGACCCGGAGAACGCCGGCGGCGAGATTCCCGGCCTCCAGGAGGCCATGGAATCGATGGACATGGGCATGCTGTACAAGACGGGCCGCCTGGCGACCCGCAAGGCGTACGGCATCGCCCTCCGCGTGCTCGGCAACCTCGACGAGCGGATCTACGCCCTCGACGCGGACGTCCGCAACAGCACGTTCGCCGACTACTTCCACGGCGACAAGCAGCTCAACGACCGCTTCGTCGAGTGCAAGATCGCCGAGCAGAACATGGTGTCCGCCGCCGTCGGCTTGTCGGCCGCCGGCAAGATTCCGTACTGCTCGACCTTCGCCAAGTTCCTGACCCGGGCGTACGACCAGGTCGAGATGGCGATCTACTCGGGGGCGAACGTGAAGTTCGTCGGCAGCCACGCCGGCATCAGCCTCGCGGCCGACGGCCCGAGCCAGATGGCCCTGCCCGACGTCTCCTGGTTCCGTTCGTTCACCACCATGACCGACCACCACGGTGGACCGGGCTGCTACCTGCTGCAGCCGGCCGACGCCCACGCGGCGTACGCCCTGACCATGGCCATGGCCGAACACGTCGGGTGCTGCTACATGCGGACGCTGCGTCCGGACGTGGAGTTCCTCTACGACGAGCGCACGATCTTCAACCTCGGCAAGTTCGAGGTCCTCACCGAGGGCCGCGACCTGCTGATCGTCAGCAGCGGCTACATGGTCCACGAGTGCAACAAGGCCCTCGAGGATCTGGACCGAGCCGGCATCGACGCGAGCCTGATCGACCTGTACTCGATCCCGTTCGACGAAGAGCACCTGCTCGACTTGGCCAACCAGACCGGCGGCAACATCCTGACCGTCGAGGACAACTTCGGCGGCGGCATTGGTTCGGCCGTCTCGGAGGCCTGCACCAAGTCCGGCGACGGGTTCAACGTCGTCCAGATGCACGTCGACCGAATCCCG
The DNA here is from genome assembly GCA_045106735.1 of Phycisphaerales bacterium. Classification (GTDB taxonomy): domain Bacteria; phylum Planctomycetota; class Phycisphaerae; order Phycisphaerales; family SM1A02; genus JBGCEZ01. The sequence continues at coordinate 8,118 of JBGCEZ010000066.1, forward strand.
AAGTCCGCCCGCAGCGAGGACGACATCCTCAAGCAGTGCGGTCTCGATCACATCTCGATTGCCAAGACCGCCGCGTCCATGCTGGGCGTGGTCAGCGTCTGACCGACTGCCCGCGCCCCCTCGGGACGCGGTCCACGAATCTGCCGGCGGCCGTCGCACGCTCCCCGCGTTCGGCGGCCGCTGGTCGTTTGCGGGGCGCGGGGGTGTCTCGCGGCGCCGTGCCAACGACCGAACCTTCCCGCCCAAGTTCCTCGCCCCGCGTTCACGTTCACGCCGACGCCCACCCCGCGCCCACGCCCACGCCGACGCAGACACCCCACGCCTTCCCCTCCCCCGGATCTCGCCACCATGCCCCGGCTGCACACCATCGACCTTGCGTACCTTGGCACTCCGGAAGCGATCGCGGCTTACGCGATCGAGACCGACGACGGCGTGGCCCTGATCGAGTGCGGCCCGGCCAGTACCCGCGAAGCGCTGACCGCCGGACTCGCCGCGTTCGGCGCGGCGCCGGCCGACGTGCGGCACCTGTTGGTCACGCACATCCACTTTGACCACGCCGGAGCCGCCGGGTGGCTGGCCCGCGAGTCGCCGGAGGCCCGCGTGCACGTCCACGCGTTCGGGGCCAAGCACCTGATCGACCCGTCCAAGCTCATCAACAGCGCAACGCGGATCTACGGCGACGACATGGACCGGCTCTGGGGCCCGATCCTGCCGATCCCCGCGGAACGGGTGGTGGCGGTGGAAGACGGCGACGCGCTCCGCTTCGGCGGACTCACGATCACCGCGATCGAAACGCCCGGGCACGCGCGGCACCACCACGCGTACGCCACGGAACTCGATGGCGAGCGCCTCTGTTTCACTGGCGACGCAGCGGCGGCGGTCGTGCGCGAGGCGCCGACGTTCATCTCGCTGCCCGCGCCGCCGCCGGAGTTTGATCCGCAGCAGTGGGCCGCGTCGATCGCTCGCCTCCGCGATGGCGGCCACGATGCGATCTACCCCACGCACTACGGCCGCATCGACGATCCCGCCGCCCACCTGGACCGCGTGGCCGCATCGATCGACGCGCACGTTGCCTGGATCACCGAGCGACGGGCCGCGGGCGACGATGCCGCGGCGATGGCCGAGGACTACGCCGCTTGGTTCATGGCCCAGGCCGACGCGGCCGAGGTGCCGGCGGCCAAGCGGGCGTTCTACGCCAAAGGTTCGCTCGTGAACATGAACCTCGCCGGCGTCCTCCGATGGCGACAGAAGCTGGACGAGGCGGCGGCGGCGAAGCAGGACTGACGCCCCTGGGCGGCGGGCCTGACGGGCGGCGGCGCGGATGGCGGACGCGGAGCCGAACTCGGAGCCGGCTGAGCGACTGAACGGCGGCTTCGGCCGCCACGCGTACGGCTGCCCCCCCAAACGAGTCGAACGGGGCAGAAAAATACCCCGGGCGCACCGCACGACATTGCGTCGCACGAGCACCCGGGGCGAGGAGGATGGGCGGACAGCGCCCTGGAACAGCGCCACCCACCCAATCACCGTACGGCCGCCGAGCGCGGACGCCCGATCAACCGGCCAGAACGCCGCTGATCTGCGGGGCTTTCCCCGTTCGATGTGGCCAGACGCCGCGCGAGCATGCGTCCTGGGTGCCCGTCTGCGCACTCGGTCGTCCGGCGAGCGGCGGGTAAGTCGCCGGGCACGTCACCGGCACTTCACCGGCACGTCGCCAGCACTTCACCGGCACTTCACCAGCACCTCACACCAGCACGCCACACCAGCACGCCACCGGCACGTCGCCGGGCAACTCGTCCGCGAACCGGGCGGGCTCAGTCGGACCGCCGCCGCGAGTTTCCAACAAGGAACAGTCCAGCGAACGCGGCCAGCCCGGCCGGTGCCGGAATCGTCACCGTCGGCACGGTCGGATCGGCGGTGCCGACCGCGAAGCTGTTGACCCAGCCATCAAGCGAACCGTTCGACAGCGCCCGGTCGGCCACCCCCACCAGCGATGACGTCCAGTCCACGCCGGGATCGATGTCTTCCGCCTCGGCGGTGAAGTACTGCCAGAACGCATCCGGATCGCCGACCTCACCTTCGAGCCCCAACTCGAAGTTGCCGACGAACACACCGAAGTCGCTTTCGACGAGGTCGACCGCGAGATCCGACGCACCGTTCATCGCCTGCAGCATCGTCAAGCCGGTCGCCGCATCGCCGGGATTCCACCGGTATTCCCACGCGTACGCATCGCCACCCGTCTCGCGGAAGTCGACGACGAGGTACGAAGCGTTCATCCCCAGGCCGATCGAGGCCCGCACATCGAGAATCTGATCGTCGAATGGATTCCCGGGATCCCCGGACTCAATGACGATCGAACCCATGGCCGACATCGCCGGCCACACCAACGCCGCCCCGATTCCGAGGATGAATCGCCGGCCGGTACCACTGTGTGCATCAAACATGATCGCTGCCTCCGCCGCCCGGGTCGCGTCCCGCGCGGCTGGCCCCAAAGGTGGACAACGCGGCCAGCGTGGCCGAAGACCCAGCGAAGAAGCGGCGCGCACAACGAGACCGGGACCCATGGCATCGTGGCGAGCTCGCGTCCCGTTTCGCGGGGACCGTCGTCTCATCCTTCGGGCAGGTCTTCCGGCTCGGGGGTTCCACTCGGCGGCCTTCCCGTCGTCCTCAGGTCGTCCGGCTGCGTGATACGCACGCAGTTCAGCGACCCGGGGCGCGACAGTGGCCGGTCATCGGCATGGCCCGAAAGGCACACCCGATGGCCAAGTGGCGGGGCGAATCGACCGCTGGCCGTTCGCCCGCCCGTTACGGCGGCGCGTCCGCGGAGGCTTGGGGCGACGAGCGCCCGTACCTCACTTCCCTTTTCACGCGGCCGGCGAATGGTCAGCCGCGCACCCGAAGGAGGGCAGACGATAGCACGTGCACCCCGGAATCTGGGCGACCTCGGAAGTCGTGCGTGGATTTCGCCCGCGGAATTCGTTGGTGGAATTCGTTGGTGGACCTGGCGCGCTGAACTGGCCCGTTGCACCGGCGCGTCGAACTGGAGCGTTGCACTGTCCCGTCGAACTGGAGCGATGAACTGGCCCGTCGAACTGGAGCGTTGCACTGTCCCGTCGAACTGGAGCGATGAACTGTCCCGTCGCACTGGAGCGTTGCACTGTCCCGTCGAACTGGAGCGTTGCACTGTCCCGTCGAACTGGCCCGTCGAACTGGCCTGTTGCACTGCCGCGATGTACTGGAGCGATGTACGAACGCGTTGAACTGGCGCATTGACCGGGCCCGGGCCTTCGCTCTCCCGATCAGAACGCGATGGTGAGTCCAGCGAACAGACCTTGCAGCCCCGCGTCGTAGTCCCAATCGCCTTCCCGGAAACCCAGCTCAACGAGTCGGTAGCCGAAAAATCCGCGCGTTCCGGGGGCGAACTCGAGTTCCGCCCCCGCTCGGACCTGCCAGAACGTGCCGCCGCCGGAATTGACCGCCGCGCCGAGTCCGTACTCCGCCGTCATGCGGAACGATCGCCCGATCATGAGGCCCTCGGGCGGCGCCCAGTTCAGCTCCATGCGCACGCCGCCCATCAGCGCGAGCCAGTGCGCGTCCGGCGCCTCGGTTCCGAATCCGGCGCCGGTCCCCACCCGGGTGATCGATTGATCGACGTACACCCAGCGACTCCCAAGAATCGCCGAGAAGTCGAGTCGCACATCGCCCGAGCCACGATTCGTGCTGCCACCGACGGCGGTCCAGCGGTACGGCATCCAGTCGGCGCCGAGGGAGTACATGTCCGTTTCGGTGGCGTATCGATCGCCGGCGGCGAAGTTGAGCGAGCCGAAGGTGAAGCCCCGGGCGGCATCGCCCTCCCCTTCGCTGCTGAACGCGAAGCCGTGGAAACGCCACCGGGCGAATCCCTCGTCGTCGAGCCGCGACCATTCGATCAGCGGCGACGGTTCCAGGTCATCGTTTCGGATGTCGCGGTCGATGAAAAACGTGCCATTGCCCGCGCCGAGTTCGACTTCACCGCCAAGGCGGGCGAACCACACCCCGGCCACGATCTCGTCGCGCTGGCCGGCCGAGGGACTGTCGGGTCCCACGCCGCCGGCCCGGGGCTGGCTGGCCGAACGCACGATCGGTCCGGCCGGGGCTTGCAGCGTGAGGCGGCCGGCCAGGGCCAACTCCATGCGCTCGTCGAAGATGCCCGATGGCTCCGCAGTCGAGGAGGCCGGCGGGGCGGCCAAGGCATCGGCCGCCGCGGGGGCGAGGATCGCATCCGGAGCGACACGGGCGTCCACCGCCGAGGGGGCTGCCGCCGCCGCGGGCACGACCGAGAACGCCGCCGTGGCCGCGATGATTCCGATGGCGGCGGAAATCCCCGCGCCTTGAGGGTGGGCGGACGCGGTGCGGTTCGTACGATGCATCGGGGTTCTCACGGTGCGGCTTTCTGAACGCTGACTGGGGCGGAGTGTACGGCAGCCGTGATTCGCTCGCCCCGGCGGCATCCCGCCGCGCCCCACACGCCCCCGCGCCAAAGGCTTTTCATGTCCGCTTCCGACCGCCATCCCGCCCCGAACCGCGACGCCGATCGACCGGACGCGCCGGCATCACCGACCCGGCGCGACGCCAGCCCCTCGCGTCAATCGCCAGCTTCGGCCCCGGCTTCGGGCCCGGCTTCGGCTCCGTCGCCACCGCCGCGCCCCCGCCGCATCCCGGTCCCGGATCGCGACGATCCGAACGTCGTGCACCTCGCGCCCAATGTCTGGGTGCGCCGCGAAGACCTCGGCGAGCAGTTCGTCCGCGCGAGCGGTCCCGGCGGGCAATGCGTCAACAAGGTCTCGAGCGCGGTGATTCTTCGGCTTCGCCTCGACGCGATCCACGGCCTCGACGAACGTCGGATGGCCCGCCTGCGCCGCATGGCCCGGCGCCGCATCACGCGCGAAGGCGAATTGCTGATCAAAGGCCAGGAGTTTCGGTCGCAGCGCGACAATCGGCGCGCGTGCGAGGAACGCTTGATCGAACTCGTGCACCGGGCTTGGGATTTGCCACGACAACGCAAGAAGACCAAGCCCTCGCGCGCCGCCCGGGAACGGCGTCTGACGGCCAAGCGCGAACACGCCCAGAAGAAGCAGCGCCGCGCCGGCAAGCGTCCGTCAGCCGACGACTGATCGCGGCCGACCGACGGCTGACCCCGAACGACTGACCACTGCCGACCGCCGAACGATCGCGTCCAACCGGCGCGAGTCCATCTACCGCGACCATCCGCCGCTACAGAAACGGACGCTCCAGCGGCGGCAAGTCAACCAAGCGGCGCCACACCGCAACTTGACCGATGTGGTGGGCCGAGTGGGCGACGAGAATCTGCGTCACCGCGTGGGCGATCGTCGGCAAGATGCTGCGGTAGCGCTCGTCCGGCAACTCGCGGTCCAAGAGTTCCGGCGGCATCTCTTGAACCCGCGTGGTCACGCGCAGCGCGGCATCGCCCAGCACGGCCATCAACTCTTCGCGCGCCGGATACGACTCGCGAAGACCGAGCGGCCGACTGCCGGTGCCGAATGAACGTGTCCAATGTTCGGGCAACCACGGCGCGAGTCCAATCTCGCCGCCGATCGCCTCGCAACTCGCGGCCAAATGGCCGATCGTCCACGCTGGATGATTGATCATGCCCGAGGGCTGACGCACCATGTCTTCGGCGTTGACGTCGGAGACTTGATCGTGCAAATAGTCGATCGTGTAGCTGAAGGTGTTCAAGACGTATCGCACGAGGCGGATCCCACAGCTCAAGCTTGCACGGCAACTCGATCAGGTCAGGGCCGGCGACCCTTCATGCGGACACGTCCGCGACCCTTGACGGTCTTGCCGATGATGAACGCCCGTTCGCCGCTGGCCCTGAGCTTGGCCACGACACTTCGGGCGAAGCTCGGTCTCACGATCAGGGTATACCCGATCCCCATGTTGAACACGCGATCCATTTCGTCGCCGTCGACGTTGCCCTGCTTCTGAAGGAACTGGAAGATCGCCGGCGGCTCCCAAGTCGTGCGATCAATCACCGCATCCACGTCATCCGGCAGCGCACGATTGATGTTGCCCGGCAGCCCGCCACCGGTGATGTGGGCCATGCCCGAGATCACCTTCTTGACCCGATAGCTGCGGAGGAGGCGAACGATCGGCTTGGCGTAGATCCGCGTCGGGGTGATCAGGATTTCGCCGAGGGTCAGCGGTTCGCCAGCGTCATCGGTGGACGCGGCCAACGCGGGATACCGACGTTGAAGGTCCAGCTTCTTGCGGTCAACGATCTTTCGCACCAGCGAGTAGCCGTTCGAATGCACGCCATCGGAGCCGACGCCGATCACCACATCGCCCGGCCGAACCCGGAGCGGATCAATCGCCCGATCGAGCTCGACCACGCCGACGGCAAAGCCAGCCACATCGAAATCGCCCTCGGCGTAGATGTCGGGCATTTCGGCACACTCGCCACCAAGCAGCGCACACCCGGCGATCTCGCACCCGCGGGCCACCCCGCGGACGATGTCGGCCGTCTGTTCGGGAACTTGACGGTGCAGCCCGAGGTAGTCCAAGAAGAACAACGGCTCCGCCCCTTGGACGATGAGGTCGTTGATGTTCATGGCCACGCAATCGATGCCGATCGTGTCGACGATGCCCAGGTCGGCGGCAAGCTTGACCTTGGTGCCGACGCCGTCGGTGCAGGCCACCAGGACAGGGTCGCGATAATTGCGCTGGAAGAGTTCTTCGTCGTAGTCGAGCCGGAAGAGGCCGGCGAATCCGCCGTGCCGTCCCATGACGCGCGGACCGTGGGTCCGTCGCATCATCGACTCAAAAAGACCGACCGCGCGGTCTCCAGCCTCGATGTCCACGCCGCTGGCGGCGTAGGTCATCCCTCGGCGGGAAGGAGCGGATCGCTTGGCGGCGCCCGAGGCGCCGCGCCGTGAAGAGGATCGGGTGGGCGGCATAGGACGGGCATGGTATCCGTGCCCGCCCGGCGTGCCGGGCCAGGGAAACGCTCGCGACAGAAACCCGTTCGGCCCCGCCGATCGAACCCGTCTCGCCCGAACGCTTCCGAGCCGCCGGCGAGAACCCGGATGCCCGCGGCCGGACAGGGGACGCCGCGGGCAACCGGCTGTGGGCGACAGGCCGCGGCACGCGGCATTGCCGAACCTCGGTGACAAGAAGCCGCCACCAAGACGCCTCGGCCAAGAAACTGTGGCCGCCCGAATCGGTAAGCAATGGCGGCAAGGCCGCCCGCTCGGTTTGCGGTATCCTTCGCCCGATCCCCGACCCGAACATCACCCGATCCGATTCGTCGGATCACTCTGGAGTGACTCCGGATGCTTCATCGCCGTCCGTCTTCCGCGGCCTTCCGCGCCACCACCACCCTGCTCAGCAGCGCCGCGGCCCTCGCCGCAGCGTGGACCGGATCGGCCGCCGCCCAGGTGGATCCGAACCAGGGCATGCTGCGCTCCCCTGACATTTCCGGCGACTCGATCGTCTTTGTCTACGCCAACGATCTCTGGGTCGTGGACAAGAACGGCGGCACCGCCCGCCCGCTCGCGTCGCCGCCCGGCCGAGAGTCCACGCCTCGCTTCAGCGACGACGGCGCGACGATTGCCTTCATCGGCAACTACGACGGCGGCAGCGACATCTACACCATCCCGTCGACCGGCGGCCTGCCGATGCGGGTCACCCACCACCCCGGTGGTGAGCGCCTCTGCGACTGGCACGGCGACGACGAATTGCTCTTCGCCAGCATGAACATGAACGGCCTCGGCCGGCAGCCCAAGCTCTTCAGCGTGGGCGAAGCCGGCGGCCTGCCGGAAGAACTGCCGGTGCCGTACGGTCAGGCCGGCACGGTGAGCAAGGACGGCGAGTGGCTCGCCTACACGCCGAACAACCGCGACACGCGCACCTGGAAGCGCTACCGCGGCGGCATGGCCTCGGACATCTGGCTCTTCAACCTGAAGACGATGGAGAGCAAGCGGGTCACCGACTGGGAAGGCACCGACACCCAGCCAATGTGGTCACCCGACGGCCGGAAGGTCCTTTACTACCTGAGCGACCGCGGGGACGAGCATCGCCTCAACCTGTGGCGGTACGACGTGGCCAAGGACAGCCACGAGCAGCTCACCGACTTCGCCGAGTACGACGTCAAGTGGCCGGCCATCGGCCCCAAGGGCGACGGCGGCCGCCGTGATCGCGGCGAGATCGTGTTCCAGCACGCTTCGCAGCTCAAGGTCATGGACCTTCGCAGCCAAGAGATCCGGGACGTTGAGGTCACGATCCCGGGGGCCCGCCCGACCCTCCGCCCGCAGCGCGTGGACGCCAGCGACTTCATCGCCGACTGGACCGTCGCCCCCGAGGGCGTCCGGGCCGCGGCCGAAGCGCGTGGCGACATCTGGACGCTGCCCAAGGAGAACGGCTCGCCCCGCAACTTGACCCGCACCAGCGGCGTGGCCGAGCGCGATCCTTCCTGGAGCCCGGATGGCCGCTGGATCGCGTTCTTCTCCGACGCCACCGGCGAGTACGAGCTGTACGTGACCCAGTCCGACGGCAAGGGCGAAACCCGCCAACTGACCGAGGGTTCGAGCACCTACTACTACAACGCCCTGTGGTCCCCGGACTCGACGCACATCGCCTTCAGCGACAAGGCGTCCAACATGTTCGTCTGCAACGTGGAGACGGGCGAGACCGAGCAGTTCGATCGCGAACCGCGTGGCGGACAGCCGCCGATGAGCTGGTCGCACGACGGCCGCTGGCTGACCTACGCCCGCTCGACCGAAGAGAACCCCACGTCCAGTGTGTTCCTGTACGACACGCAAGCCGGTGAAGCCCACCAGGTCACGCACGGGATGTTCAACGACTCGAACCCGGTCTTCGACCACAAGGGCGAGTGGCTCTACTTCGCGTCGGACCGCAACTTCGCCCCAACGTATTCGTCGATCGACCTGAGCTTCATCTACGAGAATTCCAGCGTCCTGGTGGCGGTCCCGCTGCACGACGACGTGGAATGGCCCTGGACGCTCGAGAGCGATGAAGTGACCTGGGACGACGGCTCGTCGGACGAAGACGAGGACGGCGACGAGGGCGATACCGACGACGCCGACGATGGCGACGGCGATGACGACGGCGATGACGACGGCGACGACGCCGACGATGATGCCGACGCCGACGACGATTCGGATCGCGCCCGCCCCGCCCGCGAGCGTCGCGGAGCCGGCGATGAAGCCGATGCCGTGGCCGACGCGATCGCCGGATCCTGGAGTGGCACCCTCAGCGGCCTGTCCGCCGCCGGCGCCCCGCCGGAGATGGACACCGTCCCCTTCAACATGACCATCAAGGTCGCCGACGACGGCACGATTTCCGGATCTTCGGAAGCCATGGGCGAGTCGAGCGACTTTGATTCGATCAGCTTCGACGCCGACGGCGGCACCTTCGAGGCGACCACCAAGGAAGACGGCGTGACGTCGGTCCTCCGCGGCACGCTTGACGATGACACGATGGAAGGCGAGTGGGAACTCGTCGAAGTCGGCGTCAGCGGCACGTGGAAGGCATCCCGGACCGATGACCGCTGGGTCGGCGTGGAGTTCTCCGTCGCCGGCGTCAGCCGTCCCGTGCCGGCCGCCGTGGCCACACAACTCGCCACCTCCTATCCCGACGGCCCCTTCGCCGGGGTGCAGGTCGCCGCAGTCCGCGAACGCATCCGTTCGCACACGCGGCCGGCCGCCGATGCGCTGATCGCCGAGATCGCCGGCTCCTGGTCCGGCACGCTCAACGGCCTCACCGCCATGGGCCTGCCGCCGGAAATGGATTCGGCGCCCTACACGATGGACGTCCGCCGGTCCGGCAGCGGCTACTCGGCGAGCATGACGGTCGTCGGAGAAGAACAAGCGTTCGACGACGTCAGCTTTGACGAGTCGAGCGGCGCGTTCGAAGCCCAGTCGGTCGAAGACGGCATGACCAGCGTCCTGAAGGGCACGGTCAGCGGCAACTCCATCGAGGGCACTTGGGAAGTCATCGAGGCCGGAGCCAAGGGCACGTGGTCGGGTCGCCGCAGCGGTGCGAGCGCATCGGCCAGCGCCAGTGCGGGCGGCGCGAGCGCGTCGGCCAGTGCGTCGAGTGGCTCGGATGACGACGGCGACGACGGCGACGACGCGTCGCCAGACACCCTGAACATCAACCTTGAGGGCTTCGAGGCCCGCGCGGTGCAGATCCCGGTCGGCCCGGGAGCGTACGGCAACCTGGCCGTGAACCACCGCAACCAGTTGGTCTACGTGCGGGCCGGTGGCCCGAACATGGGCATCAAGCTCTTTGACATCACCGACGACTCGCGCAGCGAGAAGACGGTGCAAGCCGGCGTTGGCGGGTTCATCATGGGCCCGGACGGCAAGACGCTGATCTACCCCACCGGCTCGGGCGGCACCATCCGCCCGGCGACCGCGGGCGGCTCGGGCAACGCGGTCTCGACCCGGGGCATGACCACCCACGTTGAACCGCGGGCCGAATGGGCCCAGTTGCTCCGCGATGCCTGGCGCATCCAGCGCGACTTCTTCTACGTGGCCAACATGCACGGCGTTGACTGGGAGGCGGTGCACGATCAGTACGCCGCGATGCTCCCGGACGCCGTCACCCGCGAGGACGTGAGCTACATCATCCGCGAGATGATCAGCGAACTGAACGTGGGCCACGCGTACTACTGGGGCGGCGACGAAGAGTCGGCTCCCCGCCGCAACGTCGGCCTGCTCGGCGTGGACTTTGAGCTCCACGACGGGGCCTACCGCATCGCCGAAATCGTGCACGGCGGCCCGTGGGATCTTGACGCCCGCAACCCCCTGCACCTCCAAGGCACCGGCATCAAGGAAGGCCACTACCTCCACGCCGTCAATGGCATCCCCATGGACACCAGCCTAGACCCCTGGGCCGCGTTCCTGGAGACCGCCGGCCGCGAGATCACCGTCACGGTGAGCGAGTCGTCGGAGATGGACGACTCGGCCAAGGATGTGGTCGTTCGCCCGATCGGCGGCGACGGCAACCTTCGCTACCGCGCCTGGATTGAAGCCAAGCGGAAGATGGTCGACGAGATGTCCGACGGCCAGGTTGGCTACATCTACGTGCCCAATACCGGCGTCGACGGGCAGAACGATCTATTCCGCCAGTTCTACGGCCAGGTGGGCAAGAAGGCCCTGATCATCGACGAGCGATGGAACGGCGGCGGCCAAATCCCGACGCGGTTCATCGAACTGCTCAACCGTCCGGTCACGAATTTCTGGGGCGTCCGCGACTCCATCGACTGGAAGTGGCCCCCGGACTCGCACCAGGGTCCCAAGTGCATGCTCATCAACGGGCTCGCTGGCTCCGGCGGCGACATGTTCCCGTGGCTCTTCAAGCAGTCGGGATTGGGCAAGCTCATCGGCACCCGGACCTGGGGCGGCCTCGTTGGCATCTCCGGCAACCCGACGTTGATCGACGGCGGCTACACCGCGGTGCCGACCTTCGGCTTCTACGAGACCGACGGCACCTGGGGCATCGAAGGCCACGGCGTCGATCCGGACATCGAGGTGATCGACGACCCGGCCAAGATGGTCGACGGCGGCGATCCGCAACTTGAGGTCGCCATCAAGGAGATGCTCAAGGAGATCGAGCGCTTCGACTACCCGACCCGCAACCGTCCGGACGCTCCGGACCGCAGCGGCATGGGCATCACGGAAGAGGACAAGTAAACCTCGACTTGAACGACTGAGCGGGCGATCTTGCCCGCCACTGCACGGCCACACGCCCGCGGGCCCGAGCCGATCCGACAGCGGATCGTCCTCGGGCCCGCTTTTTCGTGGCCAAACGCGCGAGCGAACATCGATTCATGCGGTCCCGCCCCGGCGGAAACGCAACTCCCGGTACCCGGAAAGCCCGAATCGTCGAAAGCACGAATCAACCGTTGGATCGATCGCGGCCGACCGCTAGATTCGGGGTGGAGCGTGACCCGCGCTCGGCCGCTGATCTCGGAGGAGGAGGAGGAGCGTCGCCCGCTTGCGGTGTGATGCTTCCCACGCTCGAGCCGGCCCTCGCCTGCGGGCGGGGACCGGCTCGACGTTTTCCGACGGTCGGCGCAGTGCCGCTGGAGTGCCGCCTGAGTGCCGCCCAAGTGCCGCCCGAGTACCGCTGCAGTACCGCTGCAGTACCGCCGGAATGCCGCCCGAGCCCGCGCACGCCACCGCCCTTCCAACCGCGACCGGCCAGTAGCATGGCGGCATGAACACCGCCGCCCCCGCCACCGCGCTGACCATCGCCGCTCCGCAACTCGCCACCATTCGCGAGGCCTTCCCCGCCCTCGCCGGCGACACGATCCTGCTGGAGAACGCCGGCGGCTCGCAGGTCCCGCGCGAGGTCCCGGCCGCGATCGCCGAGTACATGCTCCGCGACTACGCCCAGCTCGGCGCCGGCTACCCCGCGTCCGACCGGGCGACCCAGACGGTGGCCGATGCCCACACGTGGATCGAGTTGTTCATGAACGCCGGTTCGACCGGCCGGGTCATTCTGGGGGCGTCATGCACCAGCCTGGTGCGCAACCTTGCTGACATGCACGGCCGCACCCTCAGCCCGGGCGACGAGATCGTCATCTGCGACGAAGGCCACGAGGCCAACATCGGCCCGTGGCTCGAGCTCGCCTCGCGCGGCATCGTCATTCGCCACTGGCCGGTCGATCCGACGACCGGGCGGGCCGAGCTCGCCGCCCTCGAACCGATCATGAACGAGCGGACGCGGCTCGTCACCGGCATCCACGTGTCGAATCTCCGCGGCGAGATCCACAACGTTCGCGAGCTGGCTGAATTCGTCCACGCCCGCGGCGCCCGCCTGGCCGTTGACGGCGTGGCCTACGCCCCGCACCGGGCGATCGATGTCCAAGCCCTCGGCGTCGACTGGTACCTGTACTCGACGTACAAGGTCTACGGCCCGCACATGGCCGCCCTGTTCGGGACGCACGAGGCACTCGCCGAACTCCCCGGCGTCAACCACTTTTTCATTCCCGCCGGCGACGTGCCGTACGCGTTCGAGCCCGGCGGCGCGAGCCACGAAGGCTGCGCGGGCCTGCTCGCCCTGCGGCCCCACCTCTGCCGGCTCGCGGCGATCGACGGATCGGCGGAAGCGGTTCCGGCCCCGGCCGACATCGACCGCCGCACCGTCGAACGAGCGTTTGCCGTGATGACCGCTTGCGAGTTGCCGCTGCAAGCCCGGCTCGTCGCGTGGATCGACGCCCATCCGCGCCTGCGGATCATCGGCCCGGCGAGCAGCGGAGTGGACGATCGCGTGGCCACGATCAGCTTCGTGCACGAATCCAAGTCATCGCGCGAGATTTCCGACGCGGTCAACGCCGCCGGATTCGGCATCCGCTACGGGCACATGTATTCGATTCGCATGACCCGGGCCCTCGGCCTGGCCGACGATGACGGCGTCGTGCGCGTGAGTGCGGTGCACTACAACACCCCCGCCGAAGTCGACGCGCTGATCGAGCGGCTCGACGCGATCGTCTGAAGTCGGACGCGGACGACGCCGTTCACGCCCCGCGCCGCACCCGGCAGCACTTGACCGCCCCCACCCGAGCCTCGCCACATCCGGCCACATACGGCCGCACTTGACCGTACCCAGCCGCACCTCGCCACATCCGGCCGCACCCGCCCGCCCTCAGCTCGCCGCCGCCGACGACATCTGCAGGCCGCGGACGCGTTCCAAGTCCGGCACGCGCCCTTGCAGCATCAAGCCATCACCCGGCCCGAGCCGAACGTCATGCGGCGGCATCATGACGGCCGGTCGGTCGGGCGAGGTCATGTTGAGCACCATCACCCGGTGCTCGGCCAGCACCTCGCCCACCGTCATCCCGTCCATCGGGCCGCCGGTGCGCACCAGCCACCGCTGCATGCTCAGCAACTCGCCTTCCACGATGATCGAGTTGACGGTCGCCGGCGAGACCGCGCAACTGGCGAACGTCGGCGCACTGATGGCCGACTGACTCATGGCGAGTTCAATCGCGAATCCGTCGCGCACCTTGTCGGCCATGTTCTGATCGAACATCCGCAGCACCACGCGGATCGACGTGTTGATCTTCCGCGCGTCCATCGCGCACTCAAGGTTGGCCAGGTCATCGTCGGTGGCCAGCACAATGCTGCGCGCCCGGGCCACCCCCGCGTCGCCAAGCAAGGCTTCGCGCCGCGCGTCTCCGATCAGCAGCGGCGAGCCGTCACGGCGCACGTCTTCCAAGAACTGGTTGTTCGGATCACGCTCGATCACGACCACCGGCTCGCCAAGCCGGCGCAGGGTCAAGAACGTGTGGTAGCCAAGCCGGCCCAGGCCGACGAGGACGACGTGGTCGTGCATGGAAGCGGCGAGCATGGTGCACCAGGAGTGTTCGAATCGGCGGCGATCACGCATGATCAGGGCGAAGTCGACGATGCCCTCGATGATGACCGTCAGTCCGACGATGGGAATGATGAAGAACAACAGCTGCAGCGGCAGGGACGACGGAAAATCTTCCGGCGGCTCGCCCCAGACCAGCAAGAACGTCATGTGCATCGATTTGAGCAGGCCATGCTGCTTCTCGGGCTCAAGCCCGCGGAACATCAGGGCCCCGCCCACGAGCACCACCAGCATGATGAGCAGGCGAATCCGAAAGTGCTGCCAGCAGACCCGGAGAAAGCACCACTCCGCCCACAGCCTCGTTCCCGGGCCGGTGGTGCGGCGAACACGCCTCAGTTCGTCAATACGGGGAACGGGCATGGGCGACGAGTATAGAGGACCAGGATTCGGGATCCCGTGGATTCGGAGGTTGGCAAGCCGCGGTCAAGGCACGACACTTGGCTTTGCGCGCGGTCCGCACCGGCATCGCCCGCGTTCTTGCCCCCACCACCGGCCGATCCCCCATGCCCGCTGCCCATCCTGCATCCCCGCACGTCGACCCACCCTTGCATCTGGTCCCGCTCCGGGCCGACCTTCCGGAGCTCCAGTTCATCCCGGGGCCGGCCGCGATCATCGGCCGGCTGCCCAGTTGTGACGCGGTCCTTCCGCCGGACGACGTCAGCCGCCGCCACGCCGAGGTGCGCTTCCAAGGCAACACGTGGTCGATGCGCGATCTCGGTTCGTCGGCCGGCACCCGCATTGAACAGATGGTGCTGAGCCCGGGCGAATTCGCGCCGCTGGCCGACGGCGACCAAGTTGTCCTGGCCGGCCACCCGTTCTTGGTCCGCGTTGGCGTGCGGGCCGCCGATCCATCGCAGGATGAGAACGCGGCCCGGTTCGGCGGCGCGATTGAAGATGGCCACATGACCCGGCGGCTGACCCCCGCCGCGGACCGGCCGGACCTTCGCCACTTTGCGATGATCATGCGGGAGCTCGCCGCCTGCCGAGACCGGCGCGAGCTCTTTGACCGCGTCGCCCGCATCGCCGTCGACGACACCGGCTGCGGCCGCGCCGCGGTGGTTGAGCCGGGCGGCGTGCACGCGCGGCGCATCGTCGCCGTGGCGTTCCGGCGCAACGAACCCGAGGTTGGCGGCGCGAATCCGACCACCGGCGGCGGCTTCGAAACGATCGCCGGCTCCGGTGCTCCCAGCTCTCCCGATGCGCGCCCGCCGACGAGCGGATGGTCGACGGCCTCGGCTCCCGAGGACGCCGAAGCGGCGGACCGGCCGTATTCGCGGCGACTGGTCGACGCCGCCCTCGCCGGCGACGCCGTCGAAATCGATGCCCGCCAGGATGACGGCCACACGTTCGCCACCTTCGGCATCCACTGGGCCGCGGCGGTGCCGATCACCGTCGGCATGGATGTGCGCGGCTGCTTGTACTTGGACTGCCGGGCTGGCGATCGCCCCGCGCATCCGGATGCGATCACCGCGGCCGAACTTCTGGCGCTGGCTGTCGGCCTGGCCCTCGGCAACCTCCGGCGGGCCGAACTTGAGATCGGCCAGCAGCGCTTTCAACTCGAGATGGACGCGGCCCAGGAAGCGCAGCACCACCTGCTGCCGCCGGCCCGGGGCATTGCCGGACCGATTCGCTGGTCGATGCGCATGCAGCCGGGCATGGGCGTGGCCGGCGACCTGTTTGACGTCGTGCCCATCGACGACGAGCGCACCGCGATCGTGGTGGGCGACGTGGCCGGGCACGGTCTCGGGGCCGCTCTGCAGATGGCGATGGTGCTCTCGATCATCCGGGCGGAACTGCAGCGCAGCGGCGACTTGCCGGCCGCAGTCGGCACCGCCGATCGCATGGCCGCGGACTCGCTGCAGCTCGGGCGCTTCGTCACGCTCTGGGCCGCGATCATCGGGCCGGAACCCGAAGTGCAGTTCGTGAACGCCGGACACGGCCACGTGCTCGTCCGGCATGCCGACGGCGGCGTCGAATCGCCGCCCATGACCATCGACCTGCCAGTCGGACTCGGCGAGGGCCGGCCCCCGCGCCTGCAATCGCTCACGTTGGGCGATGACGATCGGCTGCTGATCTTCTCCGACGGCCTGAGCGAACAGGCCGATCGGACCGGCGATCGGTTCGGCAACGAACGCCTGGTCGCCGCGGCCGCCCAGTCCGGCGGCGAGGTGCCGAGCTGCGATGAGCTCGTCCACGCCATCAGCAGCGCGGTTGACGACTTCCGCGCCGAGGTCGCCCGCGGCGACGACACGACGGTGGTCGCGCTGCAACGCACCGGATCCGCGCGGGACTGACGTGTTTGGCTGCTCGCGCCGGCGGATCGCCGCCCGAGCGCGAGCCAAGCCCGAGCCGATCGCTGCCGCCGCGGCCGTGGTGGACGCACCCTTCGCACCCGACGCACCCGTCCAACTCCTGCCACCTCGACCCAAACCGCCTGGTTTTCCAAGCGCGTTCGTTCGGATTGCGCTTCGGTCGCCCCAAGCGGTTGACCCGCGCCTGGCGTCCGACGACACTCCTTGCCCGAGTTGACCGCCGAATTCCGGGCACGCACCCGCCGGCACTCGCCCAACTCACCTCGAAGAGACCGAGAGATTCCTCGCCCCTGGCGCCGCGCGCGGCCCAGACGGCGTTCGTTCTCCGCGCGCCATCGCTTCCCGCCATCGAACGCAAGGATCTTCTCATGACCCGCTCCCTCCTCATTGCCGGCGGCTTCGTGCTCGCCACCACCGCCGCGGCCAACGCTGGCACCATCATCGCCTTCAGCTCTTTCGAAGAGCCCGCCGTCCTCGGCGGCCAGTACGTCGACACCCTCGATCCGCTGACCGACCACGCGCTGCTCGACAACGCGGGCGAGCCCACGGTGAACTTCGGCGGCGGCGCCGAGCTCGGCTTCACGAGCTTCTACACCAACACGCGCGACGGCGTCGGCCTGTCCGACGGCGACTTCATCGGCGTCTCGGACTTCACCGGAACGGTCGGCGCGTACACCGATGGCCTCAACGGATTCCAGCTCTCGGACACCGATGGCATGGTGACGACCAGCATGAGCACGGTTGACCTGACCGGCGTGGCCGCACAGGTCTCCGTCGACCTCTTTGTGCAGGACACCGGCTACGAAGACGACGACCGCATCCGCATGTGGCTCGAAGTCGACGGCGGCCTGGAGATCGATCTGTTTTCCGGTTCCGGCGACGCCCTCGAGGGCATGGGTTCGTGGATGACGTTGAACGCGGACCTCTCGAGCTTCTCGACGGCCACGCTGCACTTTGAGCTGGACTCCAACTCTGGCAGCGAAGCGATCTTCGTCGACAACATTGTCTTCTCGCAGATCCCGGCACCGGGCGCCCTCGCCCTGCTCGGCCTGGCCGGCCTCGCCGGTCGTCGCCGTCGCCGCGGCTGATTCGCCCGGGCGTGCATGCCCACGGCCACAAAAGAACGGGTCCGGTCGCCGCAGCGGCCGGACCCGTTGTCATTGGTACCCGTGGCCGTGGCCGTACCCGTCGCCGTACCTGTCGCCGTCGCCGTGGCCGCGGCCGCGGCCGCGGCCGTTATCCCGAACACACCTCGCCCCATCGCGTCAGGATCTCCAAGAGATCGCTGAAGTCGATGGCCCCGGATCCGTCGAGGTCCTCGCGGCAGGTGAGATCAAATCGGGCCACGGCTGGCGCGACGATCGTCGCCCCGCCCTGGCTGCTGGCCGTGACCGACCACCAGAAGCTGAACCCGTCGCCAAGTTCGCCCGGCGGCACCGTGTACGTCAGACCGTTGATGCCGTCGACGTCGACCACCAGATCGGTGAGCTCGGGATCGTTGGCGATGCGCAGGCGGTAGCGCACCGTGAAACCGGCCGCCGGCGTCCATCGCACGCGGGCCGCCGCCCCTTCCCACTGCAGATCCTGCGGGCGCGGCAGACCGGTCGTGCCGTCCATCGGAAACGCGATGGCGAATGAACCCGGGGGCACGACATCGGTGCGGTTGATGCGAGCGCGCACGAGCCGCAGCGGTTCGTCGGCAATCAAGCTGACGAGGTCGTTCGATCCATTGCCGTCAATGTCGGCGAGGGCCAGGGCGATGCCGGCGTTCGTCTCATCGAATCCCTTCACCGTGTCCAGCGGGCCAGCCACGGTGACCAGCGCGCGAGCGCGGGTGCTCGAATCGCCGGGCCCGTCGCCGATCAGGACCACGTCCGAGTCATTGTCATTATCCAGGTCGCCGACGACGAGGGCCCGGGCCTCCACGCCGGAGTTGCGGATGACCGGCGGGCCGAAGCTCGGAGCCGAGCTGACCGACTCCCAGACGTGGACTTGCTGGCCGGCCCCGGTCGCGGCGACGATGTCTCCCCGGGCCGCGCCGGCAAATTGGCCAATGCCCACCGCCACCGGCTCGCCCGGACAGGCCAGCGTGCCGGCCGACGCCAGACCCCCGCTGCCGATGGACTCGTACACCGCCACCAGGTTGGACGAAGGCACGGCCACGACGAAGTCCGCATCGCCATCGCCGTCCAGGTCGCCAGCCGCCAAGTCGACCACCCCGCACGGCGTCGACACCGGCGCGTTGGCGGTAAACGATCCGCCCGGCCCCCGCCGCACCACGGTCAGGCTGCACCCGCCGCCGTTGGCCGTGATCAAGTCGAGGTCGCCGTCCCCGTCGGCATCGGCGGCCACCATGTCCACGGGATTCGCCCCCACATTGATCGACGCGAACGTGCCGCCGAAAGTGCCGTCGCCATCGCCCAAGCGAACGCGGATGCGGTCCGGCCCAGCGTCGGCTTCGGCCAAGTCGAGGGTGCCATCGCCGTCAAAGTCGGCCAGGACGATGGCCACCACCGACGACGAGATCGAGGTGGGCGAACTTCCAGGTTTGAACCCGCCCGTTCCGTCGTTGAAGAACGCGGTCAGCGAGCCGCCGAACGCACCGCCCGAAACGCCGACGAAGTCTTGGTCGCCATCCCCGTCGAGGTCGCCGGTGGCGATGGCGATCGGCGGTCCGAGCAGGCCGAAGTCGGCACCGGCGCCGAAGGTGTCGAACGTCTGGCCCGCGGCGGGGGCAACAAGGAAGCCAGCGGCGCCAGCAGACGCGGCCGCCGCGGCGACGGCCCCGCGGAGGCGGGGCGCAGTGAATCGGTGCAACATGATGGAAATGCTCCGGGGGAGGGAGGAAGGCCGGCGGGCGACGACGTGGTGCCGATCGCGTCCGCGGGTCATGCGGCCGGGCTCGGTATCGGCCGCCCGATCGCGCGTACATCGCAATTGTTGAGACATCGGATCGGACCCGCCGGTCGGAAGCGCGATCGATGCGCGTCTCGTTGGCGTCCGCCGGGGTTCGCCGGGGTTCGCCGGGGTTTGCCGAGGTTTGCGGCGCGGTTCAGCGATGGCCAATCCAACTGGCGCAGTGCCTCGCCCGTTGAATCGGATCGGCCGAACGGAGGTCGGCGTCCAAGGCCAACGCGGCGACGCCGGCCCGAAACGCTGGCCCGAAATGCTCGCCGTGAACGCCGGCCGACTTATGGCATGGCCTGGGTGGTGAAAGGGGAAGCGGGCAGCCCCGTTGGGCCGACGAGGTTTGGCGGTGTCAGGCTGGCCCAGCCGAAACGCACTGCCTGCGGATCGGTCACGCCGTCGGCTCGCACGACCACCGTGAGCGCGCCGTCGATCGCGGCTTCGGCGGCATGCCACACGCCAGAGGCGTCCAGAATCTCAAAGTGCGTCAGCGGCCCCTCGCCGCGTACGGCGATCGCGGCACTTTCGGCGGCAAACCGTACTCGGATCGCATCGCCTTCTCGCTGGAAACCGGCCAAGAGCGGACTGGAAGCCGGCGCCTGACCGCGTCCGTACGCCAACTTGAGGGCGAGGCCAACCAACCGATCGGCCACCGTGGTCTTGTCCATCGGATGGATGTCGAACGGCGTGCCCACATCGCTGGTGACGACCATGCCCGTACCGGCATGCCCCGCCGCGCGCCGCTGGGCGTCGCGCAACCACGCCGCGGCTTCGGCCGACGCTCCGTAGTTGAAGGGAGCGATCTGCACGAAGAGGAACGGCGCGTTCGGCCGGCCGAATCGCGACCGCCAGTCTTCGACCAGCGCCGGCATGAGCGTGGTGTACTCCGCCGCTCGGCCGACGTTCGATTCTCCCTGGTACCAGAGGAAACCGCGGACGGCGGTCGGCGCGATCGGCGCGATCATCGCGTTGCCCAGGACGGTCGGCTCGTTGTACCGAGCCCGGCGCCGCGGCGCGACGCCGGTCGCCGCCCCAATCGCGGCCTCGTTCAGGGTCGGCCGGGCCCGCCACGTGCCAGCGAGGTCGATGCTCGCCGGGAGATCGCCCACCTCCGCCTCGATCTGCGACACCAGTTGCATCGCGTCGGCCGGACCGGTCATCCCGCCGAGGCCGCCGGTGTCGCGCACCCGGACCGCGATCACGTTGCGACCGGCGACGACGATGCCGGCGGGGACGGCGTACCGTCGCGGCTGGTTCCATTGGTTCACGCCGCCAGTTCGCCCGACGAAGACCCCGTTGATCCAGGTGTCGTCCCGATCGTCGATCGCGCCAAGATCCAGGCGCCACGGTCCGCCAAGCCCAGGTTGGTCGGCCGGCACGTCGATCGCCCGGCGGACCCACACCAGCCCATCGTGGGCGTCGAGCGGGGCGGCGGCCCAATTGCCCGGCACGTCGAGCGCCGGCCAGTCAGCGTCGTTGAAGTCGGGCATCGCCCAACCGCCGACGATGCCGGGATCCGCCGCATCCATTGGCGACAGCGCGTCGGGTTCGTTGCCGGCGGCGCTGGTGGTCGACGCGCCGCGCCCGTCGGCGGCAATCGCGGCGGCGGCTCGGCCGCGCACCGCGGCCAGTTCATCCATCGAAGATCCACCGTGGGCCGCGAGGGCCGCATCGCTCATCCACGCTTCGATCCGCGTGCCGCCCCAGGTCGACGTGATGATGCCGACAGGTACGTTGAGCTCGCGCCGCAGGGCGTATCCAAAGGCGTAGGCGACCGCACTCATGCGGCCGACGGTGTCTGGCGACGCCCCGATCCACTCGCCGGACCACGCGGGCGGCCCGAAAGGCGGTGCGTCGGCCATCGACCGCGGCACGTCGAAGACGCGAAGCATCGGGTCGGCCGGACGTTCCAGCATGTCGGGCCAACCGCGCACGCCGCCGTACCCCTCGCCGATCACCGACGCGGGAGCCACCTGCATTTCCATGTTCGACTGGCCACCGGCCACCCACACTTCGCCGATGTACACGTCGGCCAGGCGGAGTACTTCGGCGCCCGCGCCGTCGGCGCCGGTGATCCGCGCTTCGATCACGTGCGGGCCACCCGCGTCCGGCGTCGGCAAACGCACGGCCCAGCGTCCGTCGTCGCCGGCGATCCCTTCGAGGGCGGCGTCTCGCCAGGACGCGGTGATCTGCACGCGGTCCCCGGGGAACGCGAATCCACGCAGCGCGGCCATGTCGTTGCGCTGGAGCACCATGCCTCTGGCCAGAGGCGGGGCGAAGGCCCGTGCGTGGTCCACTTCGCTGGGGGCGCGGTTGGCGGCCGTCGCGCGGTGCGGCGCGGAAGGCACCGCACTGGACGCCGCGCCGGCTGCCGCGCCGGACGCCGCACCAAACGCCGCACCGGATGCCACGTTCGCCGCCAAGGCTCCCGCGCCGGCCCACATCGCGAGCGCCGCACACACCAACGCCCGTTGTCCGATTCCGTCCACCCGCACCATGCTCAATCCTCCGCCGCCCCCGGCTGGTTCGTTCGCTCGTCCCAACTCGGCCGGCCGAGGGCCCGCCGCAGTGGATCAAGCCGAGCACCATACAGATCCGATCGCCCGACGGACGCCCGGCTCAGCGGCTGGCGGGCCTGGGCGTAGCTCAGGGTGCGTTCCACGCGGGTTGAGCCGGCAAAGTCCAAACACGCCGGATCCCAGGGCAGCCCCGCCGCGTCGAGCACGGGGCGCAGGCATGCTTCCGGCGTCTCCACCAAACGCTCGTAGTCGACGGTCACGAACCGGTCGCCGAGCACGTCGGCCCAATGCTCGGACAACCGCGACAGCCGCCGCAAGACGCTGCCGACATGTCGCAGGTCAGCGGCCCAGGGCGCCGCACTCGGTCGCAGCCGCTCCATCCAGATCGCCAGACCGTGGTCCACGGCCTCTCGCCGGACGTGGACGATCGTCGCGCCCGGCAACAGCATCGAAGCGAGCCCGGCGTGCAGCAGGACGCCGAGGTCTTTGTTGACGAGATGCGGTGCGGCATCGGGGACGCCGGAATCGCCGCCCGCGCCGAGTGATTCGGGCGACTCAGTCGATTCGGGCGACTCGCGCGACTCGGCCGAGTCCCGCGCGCCCGACGCCGCTTGGCTCGCAAGCCGCACACAAGTCGCCACGTACTCCCGGCCCGCGGCTTCGGCATCGGACGTCGCAAGTCGGCCGGCCGCGGCAACTCCGGCCAAGCGGACCGCGATGCGATGGAACGCGGGAATCTCGCCAAGTCCGACCACGTTCGGATGCTGGGCGAGCATTCGTTCCAGGAGCGTTGAACCGCATCGCGGCGCCCCAACGACAAAGATCGAACGCGTGCCATCGACCCCGACCGCGTCGCGCGTGGCCGCGATTCGTTCGGCCGTGAAGCCGCGGATGATGCCGTCGATCATGCGTCCGTACGCCATCAGGTCGAACGGCGCCCGATGACCGCGGTGTGCCGCCGCCGCCACGTCGAACGCCGCCGCCGCGTCGCCCGCACGCTCGAGTTGCCGGGCCAACGTCAGCCGAAGATCGCGGATCGTCGGATCACGATCGGCGGTCGTTCCGATGGCCGCCTCGTGCACCGCCCGGCCGAGGGCGATCGCTTCGTCGGGCGCGGACCGGCCCAGCACGCGCACGGCGACCGACGCGATGGCCGGCGGCGTCGCTCCGCCGTCGACGCTTCCCGCGATCCCGGCCACTGCATCATCAAGCCGGCCCATCCGCTCGAGACACTCCGTCCGCCCGGCGACCAAAGCGATTCGGACGTGGTCGGTGGCGGCGAACGATGCACCGCCGACTGAACCGTCGCCCAGATTGCCGGCCAGATTGCCAGCCAGATCGCCGCCGTGTTCGCTGCCTTGAACGCCAGCCGCGTGACCTGCCGCCGCGCCCGCGCCATCCACCCCAGCACGTTCCTGCGCCGCGACATGCTCGGATTCCGCGGCATCAAACGCTTCCAAGGCCGCATCGAACGCCCCCGCGGCCATGTACTGACCGGCCAGTCGTCCGCGCGTTCCCGCTCCCGCCCCCGCGTCAACCGCACGCCGCAGACACTCGATCGCTTCATCCCGCCGCCCGGCTTCGACCAAGGCCACCGACAGCACTTCCGCGGCCCGTGCATCCGCCGGGTGCGCGCTCGTCGCCGCGCGAGCTGCGGCGATCGCTTCATCAAGCCGCAAGTTTCGCAGTGCCGTCACCGCCGCCGCGAGTGACGCGCTGGCCGTTCCGGCGGCGGCGGACGATCGATCGGGCGACGACGACACGGTGGCTTGATCCTTGAGGAGTGCGACGCGTTGCACCACCAGCCGCGTGGCTGCGTGGCCGCAATGGCTGCGCGCGTGCGCGTCGGCGGCGCCGGGAAACTGCGTATCTGCACCACCGCGTGACGGCGCGGCTGCATGACGGGAAAGACGCGTCGATCGAACCAATGCGTCGCCTTGCCACGGCCAAACCATGAACGCAACCCGCCGCATCGGAATGGCGAATACAGCCGCTCCCATCTTCTCAGGTCATCGCCATGCCTTCAACGTCCCCAGACCCGCCATTCCGCGTGATTCCCGGGCCTGACGTGAATCGATCATCAAGACCCTTGCAACACAAGGCCACTTCCGTCTGAATAAGGAGAGAGCCGCCACGATCCCCGGCGGCCTTCAACATCCCCACACCAGGAGAACCCCCTTCATGCTCAGGCGCAGAAACTCCGCCGCGATGGTGGCCGCGATGGCCGCGCTCGCACCGGCGGTCGTCGCCCTTGCGGCGAACCCCGGCATCGACGCCCACGCGGGCCACGACCACGGCAGTAAGGACAGCGAAGAACGCATCAGCCTTCTTGGCCCCGAACACGTCGCGGCCATGGCTGACTTCCGTTCCAACCATCCCCTCACGCAACTCATGCTCGACGACACCGGACTCGTCGATCGCGTCTACGGCGCTTCGGTCGCCGGAGGTGCGACCGCCGAGGCCGCGGCCGACGCCGCGATGATCGCCGCCGCCGAGATGCTTGCCGTGGATCTGGGCGACATCGTCCCGACGCAGGTCGTCGAAGTCATGCACGATGCCAATGGCACGCCCAAGTTCCTGTTGCACCGCTACGAGCAAGTTCGCGACGGCGTGACCGTGTTCCGATCGCGGGTTCAAGCTCTGGTTCGCAATGAACCCGGCTTCCCCGTTGTGCTCATCACGTCCGACGCCAAGCCGCTCGGCGCGTTCCAGCCAGCTCCGGGTCTGGGGAACGCTGAGATTCCCGCCGCCGCGATCGCCCACGTGGAGATCGACGCGCTGGACATGGCCGTCACCTACTCCGACGTCCGCGGCGTGATCTTCGCCGGACATGAGAACGCCGGCGAGGCCCCGCGCAGCGCCGTCGAGTTCGTCTCCGAGATCAGCACGCCCGCAGACCCCGCGAATTACTCCAAGATGCGGCACGTCGTTGATGCGGCGACCGGCGCGACGATCTTTGTCGAGTCGCTCGTCCATCACATTGACGTCTCCGGCACCGTCAGCGGCCTGGCCACCGACGGCATCGGTGCGATGCCCTGCGAAGATGAAGTCACGCGGCCCATGCCGTACGCCCGCGTCGACGTCGGCACGACCACCGTCTTCGCCGACCGCGAAGGCAACTTCGAAGCCAGCACGGTTGGCGGCGGCGACGTCACCGTGAATTCGCAGCTCCGAGGCCGATACTTCGTCGTCAACAATCAGGCCGAGTCCGACGCCGAAATTGCGATCACCGCTGGCGATGGCGAAGTGGTCGACATTGTCCACAACGAGTCGAACAGCTCGGACTTGCGACGCGCCGAGACCAACGCCTATTACGAAGCGAACATGATTCGCGACTGGGCGCTCGCGCTCAATCCGACGTACCCGACGATTGGCAACCAAACCAACTTCGACATCAACGTCAACATCAACAACAATTGCAACGCGACCTACAGCGGCTCGGCGATCAACTTCTATACGTCGGGTGGCGGGTGTAACAATACGTCGTTCGCCTCCGTGATCTACCACGAATATGGCCATCACCTCGTGAACACTGGCGGCTCCGGCCAGGGCGCGTACGGCGAAGGCATGAGCGATTGCGTCAGCGCCCTCGCCTTGGACGACCCTCGCCTCGGCCTCGGCTTCCAGGGCAACTGCTCGAGCCCGCTGCGCAACGCCGACAACGACTGCCAGTTCCAGGAGACCGGCTGCTCGAGTTGCGGCTCGGCCATCCACTCCTGTGGCCGCCTGATTTCCGGTGCCGTCTGGGACATGCGAGAAGCTCTGGTCAGCACGCAGGGCGACAACGCACTGGTCTACGCCAGCACGCTCACGCTGAACTCCATCCTGCTCCACACCGGTTCGGGCATTGACCCTTCGATCACCATCGACATCCTGACGCTCGACGATGATGACTCGAACATCCTGAACGGCACGCCCAACTACGAGCCGATCAACGATGCCTTCGGCCAGCACAACATGCCGGGCCCGGCCCTGCAGCTCCTGGCCTTCGAGTTCCCCGATGGCCTGCCGAACAGCGTCAGCCCCGACGGCGGCACCATGGTGCGCCTGACCGTGACCCCGGTCACCGGCGATCCGGTCCCGGGCACCGGCCGCATCTTGGTCGTTGACGGCAGCGGCGCTCCGGTCGCCGTGCCGCTGATGCCCACCGGCACCCCCGACGAGTACATGGCGACGTTCCCCAGCACCACGTGCGGCAACCTCGTCGACTACTGGTTTGAGACCAGTGCCACCAACGGACAGGTCGGACGCTTCCCGATGGACGCGCCGGTCGCTCGCCTGTCGACCATCAGTGCGTTTGAGTTGGCCATCAATTTCGAGGATGACTTTGAGACCAACCAGGGCTGGACGGTGCAGAACGCCGGCGGCCTGGAAGACGGTGCCTGGAACCGCGGCGTGCCCGCCGGCGGCGGCGACCGCGGCGATCCCCCGGCGGACGGCGACGGCTCGGGCCGTGCGTTCCTCACCGACAACGTTGCCGGCAACAGTGACGTTGACGGCGGCATCACCCGGCTCATCTCGCCGGTCATGGACGCCTCCAACGGCAATGGCGTGATCAGCTATTGGCGCTGGTACAGCAATACGTTCGGCGCTTCGCCGAACGCGGACGTCTTCGAAGTCGAGATTTCCGACGACGGCGGCGGAAGCTGGAACGAGCTCGAGACCGTTGGCCCCGGCGGCCCCGAGGTTGACGGCGGCTGGTTCTTCAAGCAGTTCGACCTGGCCGACGTGCCGGGCTTCGAGCTGAACGATCAGTTCCGCATTCGCTTCATTGCGAGTGACCTTGGCGACGGCTCGGTGGTCGAAGCCGCGGTGGACGGCGTGGCCCTGATCGACATCAACTGCGAGAACATGGGCGTGGAAGGCGACATCGACGGCGACGGCGTGGTCGACTTCCAGGACATCCTGGCCCTGCTGAGCGCCTGGGGCGAATGCCCGGGTTGCGCGGCGGACCTGGACGACAACGGGACCGTCGACTTCGGCGACCTGTTGAGCCTGCTCAGCCTGCTCAGCTGATCCCCCGATCGGCCGACGGACGCATCACCGCACGGGGCGGGCCTTCGGGTCCGCCCCGTGTTGCATTTCAGGGGGTGGACCGTTGACCGCAAAGCTGTCAGTCCGGTAGCGTGTCGAGTGGCCCATGCGTCGCCAACCGGCGGCGTTTCCGGGGCCCCGGGAAGCGAGAGGCCGTGGGCCCTCGGTCTCGGGAGGGCCGCACCACGGACGCGATGGCCTCGGCCGCGCCCCA
>JBGCEZ010000067.1:0-9646 GCA_045106735.1 Phycisphaerales bacterium
CCTCGTTGCCGACGAGCATCCAACCGTGGTTGCCAAAGGGGTTCAGGAGCCACGCCGCGACGTCATCGGCCAGCACCGGATCGCTGAACGTCACCACCGTGCCGGGCTGGGTGCCGACCATGGCCATGGCGCTGGGCGAGACGAAGAAGTCGCCACCTTCCGTCTGCCACTGCGTGGCCGGGAAGAAACGATCGGCCCACGTCGCGTCGTTCTCCTGGGCCGGATCACCCTGGCCGCCACCGGCCGAGGAGCCCGCCTCACCCCAGGACAGCGAAATGCGGTGCAAGGTGTACGGATCTTCCGGCGGAGCGATCGGACTCGCCTGGGTGACGGTCAACTGCACGGACACGCTGACGATCGTCGCGTCGGACGGAAGGTTCGCCGCCGACAGATCGAAGCGGATCGGGCTGCGCTGGATGGTCGCCAGGCCCGGATTCCCGGTGACGCCAGCGAACAGGTCCGCCCCGCCGCCGTTGCTCGTGCCGCCGATCGAGAAAATGCTCGTGTCGGCAATCGGCTCGAGGGTGACGGTTTCGACGCCGGCAAGGGCGGTCGCGGAGACGGCCAAGGCCGCTCCCATCGAAAACAAGCGGGTGATGTGGGTCATTCGGAAGGTCTCCAGGGTTCGGGCGGCCACCCGCGCTGCGGCGCAAGGGGACCGGCGATGGTACCGAGAGCGCCGTGTGCGGTCGTCATCGATCCGCGTCGGCATCGGGGTTCAGGGGACGAGGTTCAAGCGTCAGGGTCAGTGATCGACGTTCACGCGTTGGGAGCGGTGATCGGCGTTCGGGCGTCGGCATCCATCAGGGACACGGCCCCCACGCGGCGAGCAGGCTGATGAGGTCGGACAGGTCAACTGCCCCGCTGCCGTCGAGGTCGGCCGGGCATCCCTTGCACGGGCCCCAGGCGGCGAGCACGCTGATGAGGTCGCCAATGCCGACGGTGCCGGAGTCATCCAGGTCGCCGGGGCAGCTCGCCACGGAATAGTGCACGCGGAGCTGCGGCACAGTGGCGGCGTTCGTGGACTCACGGCTGGCAAATCGCCGGGAGGTTGAGGGCGACGCTTCGCCGCCGATGACCAACCAGCCGTCGTTGACCGCCGCGCCGTCGACCCACGCCTGCACGTCGTCCACGAGCCCGGCTCCGCTCCAGGTCCACGGGCCGGCAACCGGTCCCACCGCGAGGGCGGCCGAGGGGGCCGGCGCGGCGTCGCCGCCCGGGGTGTCCCACAGCTGGCCGGGGCGAACGCGTTCGGTCCAGGTGGCGTCGCCCGGCTGGGCGGGCGCTCCCGCGCCGCTCATCGTCGCCGAGGCGCCCTCGCCCCATGCGCCGATCGCCCGGCGAAGCTCGACCGTCTGGGAGCCGCTGCCCCCGGAGGCTTGCTCCAAGGTCAATTCAAACTCGACGGCGGTGATCACGGCCCCAGCCGGCACGGCCGAAAGATCGAAGCGGATCAGCGCTCGCTGGCGGATGGCGCCGCCGCCGTTGCCATTGCGGCCGGCGAAGATGACGCGTCCGGACCCGTTGGACAGGTCGCCGGGCTCATAGATCGTGGTGTCGGCGGTGGCGGCCAGCGCCACCACCTCGTCGGCGGCAGCCACCGGCGACGCAAGCACACCGGCCCCGGCAACGCCGGCCAGCAGTCCAGCCATGACGCCGAGCGGGCGGCGGGGAGTCGAAGCGGCGGTCGAATCGGAACGCATGTCAGGGCTCTCAAAGTGAACGGGCGGGCGGGCGGAACGACGGGAGCACGGGAGCACGGGCGGGAAGTTCCGCGGGCGCGGAAGCAGCGAAGCGAAGTCGAGTCAAGTCGACACGTGGTCGGGCCGGCGGTGCCGCACGCGCGCGAACCCCACCCCGAGCACAAAAACAGGTGGGCCGAACGCCGTTCACCGGGGCAGCGGCAAAATCCCCCCGAAACGACGCAAACTGCCTATTTTCCCTTGCCCAACGACTGGCGGCCAAACCGGCGCGCCCCTTCGAGTAGAGGCACGTCGGTCGACCGGGTCAAGGCTCAGTCCCTGGCTTCGCCGTATCCTCATCGATCGTTTCGATCCCGCCGCGAACCGCAGGTGGCTTGGAGCGCATTCGGACCTTGCCGGCCCATCGGGGCCCCCCGAATTCCCCTTCCCCCGAACGCCCCGGAGTCTCGCCGGTGTACGACGTCATCGGCGATATCCACGGCCAACGCCCGGCCCTCGAGCGCCTGCTCCGGACCCTCGGCTACGACCGCCAGGGCGAACTGTGGCGCCACCGGGACCGGACGGCGATCTTCGTGGGCGACTTGGTCGACCGCGGGCCCGACAGCCCGGGCACCGTCGACCTCGTTCGGACGATGGTGGAGGCCGGGACCGCGCGGGCGGTCATGGGCAACCACGAATACAACCTGCTGGCGATGCACACCTGGGACCCAGAGACCGGTGCTCCGGCCCGCCCCCACGGCCCGCGGCAGCGCGAACACGTGCGCCGAACCCTCGAGCAGTACGGCGGCTCCAGCGACGCGATCGCCGAACCGGCCGGACAACTCGCCCTCGACCTGGACTGGATGCGCCGCCTGCCGACGCACCTGGATCTGGGCGGCCTGCGCATCGTCCACGCCACCTGGGATCCGCCGTCGCTCGCACGGCTCACCGATCTTCGACCCGTCGGCGAGGCCTTTGATCGCGACGCGATCCTCGCGACCGGCGCGGACGGGACCGATTCGTGGCGGGCGATCGAGACGGTGCTCAAGGGCCGCGAGGGCCGCACGCCCGATGGAGTCGTCGCCCTGGATGCGGTGGGCCGGCCGCGGCGCCGCATGCGGCTGCGGTGGTTCGACGCTCCGGAAGGTCGGACCTGGCGCGACTACGTGCTGCAACCCGGACTGGAATTGCCGGATGCGCCGCTTCCGGAACGCGTCGTGAACGAAGCTCGTCCGTATCCGGCCGACGCGCCGCCGGTGCTCTTTGGTCACTACTGCCTGCCGGAACCCGGCCCGGTCATCTTCGGCCCGAACGTCGGGTGCGTCGACATCGGCGCCGGCAAGGGCTGGCGGCTCGGCGCGTACCGGTGGGATGGCGAACGCGAACTCATGCCCGAGCATGGCGTCGCGATTGACGTGTAATCGGCGGCCGTTCTTGGGCCGGGGCAGGTCGATGATGAGGCAGGAGGCGCTGGGGCCGCGCAGGCGATCAGGCCAGTCGACGGTCAGAACGCCGCAGGCGATCAGGCGACTTGGACGTCGTGCTTCAGCCATCGGTGCACCGTCGAGCGGTGCACGCCGAGTCGTTTGGCCGCGCGGCTGATGGAGCCACCGGCCTCATCGATCGCGAGTCGGGCGGCGGCGTGACGGATGCGGTCGACGCTGCTGCCACCGTGGCCCTCGGCCACCGACGCGCTGGCCGACGCCCGCGCGGGGCGGCCGACGGAGCGCGATCCAGACCGTCCCACTCCGGCCGCTGATCCCGCGGCCAAGCCGTTGGCTGGCGCCCCCGCCGCCCGGCCCGGCACACGACCGGCCGACGGCCGGATCGCCGAACGCGGCGTCAGTTGCCCAATCGCGGTGAGGTCGTCCGGTCGAACCGCCCGGCCCTCGATGAAAACGTGCAGTCGTTCGAGCACCGTCCGCACCTCGCGAACGTTGCCATGCCAGTCGTACTCGGCCAGCGCATCGATCGTGGCCGGCTCAAAGTCGAGCGGCGTCGTGCCAACGCGGGCGGCGGCCTCCACGGCCAGCTCTTGGACGAGGGCCGGAAGCTCTTCGAGTCGCTCGCGGAGCGGACGCAGGTGCAGGTGGATGACGTCGAGGCGGTAGTACAGGTCTTCACGGAAGGTGCCGGCGTCGACCATCCCCCGCAGGTCGCGGTTCGTCGCGGCGATGATCCGAACGTCGACGGGGACCGGCCGAACCGCCCCGACGGGCTGCACTTCTCGCTCCTCCAGCAGTCGCAGCAGCCGCAGTTGGGCCGAGACCGGCAGGTCCCCGACTTCGTCCAGAAAGAGGGTGCCGCCCTCGGCGGACCGGACGAGTCCCGGGTGATCGCGATGGGCATCGCTGAACGCCCCGCGCACATGGCCGAAGAGATGGGAATCGATGATCGATTCCGGCAGCGCTCCGCAGTTCACCGGAACGAACGGTCGCCCCGCCCGCGGGCTGTGGGCGTGGAGCCAATCGGCCAGCCAGCCCTTGCCGGTGCCGGTTTCGCCGGTCATGAGGACCGCGCATCCGG
The DNA here is from genome assembly GCA_045106735.1 of Phycisphaerales bacterium. Classification (GTDB taxonomy): domain Bacteria; phylum Planctomycetota; class Phycisphaerae; order Phycisphaerales; family SM1A02; genus JBGCEZ01. The sequence goes on from JBGCEZ010000067.1 coordinate 4,209, forward strand.
TCACCGCGATCCGTTCGGCCTGGCGGCGCGGGACGGATGCGATGGACGTCGCCTCAGCCGAACCGGCCGGGGACGCTGGGCCCGACGGATCGGGGGCGATCGTTGCAACAGTTTTCGAGACGAGACTGACCACGAGACGACGCTCCGCATCACCCGCCCCCACGACGGATGGTCGTCTCTCTCTTCGGGATGTCTCTCTCGCTCTCGGCCGCGTGGCGGCCCTTCGATCCTGGCGGCGGTTCGTCGCGTGACAACCACCACCCCTTCCCCCGGAGCGTCCCCCGTTGGAACCGAGACTAGTGATCAGCGCCCCGTCGACGCAAGACCGAAGTGCCGCCTTCCCGCAAGCACAAGGGAAAGTACCCGCCGCGCGGCGCACCACTGCGTTTCGTGGCGTGGCGGCGACGAACCTGCGCACGCCAGCGCCGGTTCAGCGTCGGCTTTGGCCGAGAATACGCTGAGCGAGCGCGTTCAGCCGCCGGTCCCGCTGCCATCGCGGGCATCGGAAGAATCCGACCCGGGCTCGACGCCGTTCATCTCGTCGATGAGATCGAGCTGCTCCTGCTGGCTCTCGTTGATTTGTTGCTCGAGCTGCTCGGCCCGATCCATGACCTTGCCGGGCACGGAGGTGCGGCCACCGGTGGACGCGGCGCTGCCGGCCGTCGGATCTTCACATCCCGACATCAGGATGACCGCGCCGGCCGCGAGCAGCCCGGCGGCGGAGCACATGACATTCGAACGCAGCCGGCGAGCATTGCGACTGGACGTGGGCATGGGCATGGGCATGGGCATGGGCGAAACTCCAAGATCCAAAGTGCGGATGAGGCCCCACGCTACCGCAGAGTCCACGCCGGCGGCGCCGAGACCGACGAACGGCAAAAAGATGGCCGGGGCCTCCTCCTCGAGTGCCCCGGCCGGATCAGTCGGCGCCGCCCGAGGGCGGAACCGACCGACGTGATTCAGATGTCGACGGCCAGATCAGTCGGCCCGGCCAGCCAGCCCGGCCAACAGATCAGCCGACAGATCAGCCAGTCCAAGCCGAAAGCACGGCCAGAACGTCAGAGAACTCCACGGACCCGTTGTCGTCCACGTCGGCCGGGCACGGAGCCCCGCCGCCCGGACACGGACCGAATGCCGCGAGCACGGAGAGCAGGTCGCTGAAGTCGACCGCCCCATCGCCGTTCACGTCGCCCGGAATCCCGGTCGACTCGCAGACCACGGTCAGCAGTTGGATGGCATCCACCGCCGCCTCGGTCACCGAATCGTTCGGGTTGTCCGACACCACGAAACGGACCCGCATCGTGGCGGTCAACGCGCTGAACGCGTCGATCCGGAACGAATCGGCCCGCCAGGACGTCGAGTCGGCGTACGCCCGGGCTTCCGTCCACGTCGCCCCGTCATCGGACGAAACTTCCACGCGGAGGCGATCGCCGTCGAGGGTGTTGTTGGTGAACCACGCCGCGTACGTCAGAATCGCGGCCTCTTCACCGGCCAGGTCAAAGACCCGCGACGTCAGCACCGTCGGCCCGCCGTCCACGTCGGTGTTGCCACCGTCGTTCTCGGTCAGCCAGCACGCACCCGAGCCGTCGAAGTCGTCGACCGGGTCACCGCGGGAACCGTCGCCCGCCGGCACGCCACGCTCCCACTCGCCGCCGGTGAGGTCATCGCTGAACACGGTCCAACCGGCCGGCGTTTCGGCGTCGTCGTCGAACTTCGTGTCGAACGCGGTGCCCACGCTGGCCCGCCATTGGTCGGCGGGGGCGGTCGGCGGATCCCGCTGGATCTCACCGTCGGCCGACTCGAACTCGATGTACCAGTCAACTTCGCCGAAGCACTCGGCCAGCGGCGTCATCGCTTCGAAGACACCCGGCGACGCCTCGGTCATGGGCGTGGTGACCGGCACCCCGGTCGCGGCATCCGTGGTCACGATGCGGACGGACGCTCCGCCCAACGCACCCGGCTGCTCTTCGGTCACGTCGACACGAATGAGTTCACCGTCCGGGGCGAGCAGATCAGGCTGCCCGTCCACGTAGTTCACGCTGACGAGCGGCTCGTCGATTTCGATCACGAACAGGCCGCGTTCGATGTCGGAGATGATCACCGTACCGCTCTCGAAGAACGGATACACGCTCCACGCACCGTTGAAGAACGTGGCGTCGTTGGCCGGGAACGTGTCGAAGAACGCGATCTCCGGCGGGGTCACCGGATCAGCGGCGAGGTCGAAGATCCGAAGCCCGCTGCGGTAGTTCGCGCTGAAGAGCATCTCGTCGCGGATGTACAGGTTGTGGCCGACGGCCGCATTGCCGTTGCCGAACGTGCCGAGGTAGTCCACGTTCGCCGGGTCGCCGACGTTGAACACGTGGATCGTGGTCTCGAGGTTGAAGTCGTCCTCGTCCAGCTCGTCGTTCAGGTACAGGTACTGCCGGTCTTCACTCAGCCACGCCTGGTGCGAGTAGCCGCCCTGGGGGTAGATGAACTCATCAATGACCACGGGGTTGCTCTTGTCCGTCACGTCCAGGACCGTCAGGCCCGGATCGACGAAGCCCGAGTTGAACCCGGTGCACATGTACGCGATCTCGCGGCCGGCGAACGGGCCGCTGTCGTAGGTCACGACCTGGAGATCGTGGATGTACTTGGTGGTCCACTCGCCGACGAAGACCGGCGCGGCCGGAATGTCGAGGCTGTAGATCCGCAGGCCGGCGAACTGTCCACCGCACCGGTAGAGGTACCCGCTGTCGGTGTCGATGGCCACGTTGTGCGTGGTCGTCCCGCCGGGGCCGGAGATCGTGTTGACCAGGGCGACGTTGCCGTTGTCCAGATCAGCCATGTTGATGATCTGCACGCCAGCGCCCGACCCCTCGGTCACCACGTAGGCGAACGAGTCGTAGGTCTTGATGTCGCGCCAGGAACTCGTCGGCCCCGCGATCGTGTCGATGATCTGCGGATCGCCGGGATCGGTGATGTCGACGAAGGCCGTGGCGTTGGTCAGCCCCATCAGGGCGTACTCGCGTCCGCCGGGGCTCGTCCAGCCCCAGCAGTCATTGCCGGCCGCGGCGTCGGTACCGAACTCGGGGATCGAGATCCACGAGCGCAGGAGCGTGCCCTGGGCCGGAAACGTGGGCGTACCGCCAGCCAGCGCGGAAGCCGCGCCGGTCGGGCCGGACGTGCCATCGGTCGTGCCGAGGGACGTCGCGTCGGCCGCTCGCCAACCGGGACCCTCGTACCGCGGCATCATGTCGCGGACCTTGGGATCGTCGGGATGGGCAAATGCGACCGAGAACGAGATCGTGACCATCGCCCCCGCCGTGAGACCGGCGAGGACCATGGGAGTCATCCGGGGGATGGACATGGGAAGCGATACTCCCGAGAGATGTGGGGAGTAGGCGGATGATCCACGCACAGAAATCCGTCCCGGTCGGAGTTCCTGCCGCTGTCCACGAGTCGCGAGACGCCGGAGCGTGGCTCGCGATCACGCGGACAGGATCTTCCTTCTACTCCGGAAGTGTGTTCGTGAGGCGGTACCGGAACGGTTCCACTCCGTTCCGATGAAATGCGATCGTTCCCGGACCACGGACCGCGACGGCGCAGATGCGCAGCGCCGCGGCCCGTGATTGGCGGAAACAGGGACCCAAATCAGTCCCAGTCGCTCAGAATGCTGAGCAGGTCGAGCAGGTCAACGGCGCCGCTGCCGTTCAAGTCAGCCGGGCAGCCCTTACAGGGCCCCCACGCGGCCAGCACCGAAAGCAGGTCCGACGTGCCGACGGTGCAGTCGCCGTTGATGTCGTTCGCCGCCGACGCGATGTCGAGCGACACGACGCCGCTCTCGCCGGCGTTGCCGACCTGGTCGGTGGCGAGGATCCGGTAGTCGAGGGTGGATCCGACCGCCGGCTGGGGAAGCACGACGCGCCAGAGATCGTGACCGATCCAGTGCATGTCGGTGATGGTGTCTTCGCCACCGTTGATCGACCACGCAACTTGTACCGACTGCGGGAGAGCGCCACGGTCACCCGTGACCGCGTCGCGGACCGCCGCGCGAATCACGACGTCACCGTCGGGACGACGGCAGACGCGTTCAACGCTGAAGCTCGGCGGGAGCGTGTCGGCCGGGCCGGTGTTCATGTAGTAGCGATTGATGAAGTTCCCCGCCTCGCCCTGGGCGGTGACCAGGTCGTAGTCACCGTCGCCATCGAAGTCCGCGAGCACCAGGTCGAGGGTCGCGTCGTTCGCCGCCGAGATGCGCGTCGAGTCGAGCGTGAACGTGCCCGAACCGTTGTTGAGGTAGATTTTCTCACGGCTCTGGAAGAGGGCGGCAACAATCAAGTCGAGGTCGCCATCATTGTCCAGGTCGACGAACTTGCTGTCGTTGTCGTCCCCCGTGGTGTTGGGCGAAATGCGGTTGGACACGTTGGTGAAGCCGGCGGAACCGTCGTTGAGCAACAGGAGCTCGCGGTTCGACGGGCCAGCGTTGGCACCGATCATGTCGAGGTCGCCATCGCCGTCCATGTCGCCGAGGTCGTAGCTGTAACACGCGGAGTCACCCGGAAGCGGGTTGGACGACTCGGTGAGCACGCCCATGCGGTTGAGGTACACCTTGGAGTTGTTCGAACCGCGATTGCCGGTGCGCACGTCCAGGTCAAAGTCGCCGTCGAGGTCGCCGAGGATGACGTCCATCGGTTCGCAGACGTTGCCGATGGGGTGCCGGCTGTTCGTCTGATCCGAGAACACGCCGTTGCCATCGTTGATCCAAATGCGGTTCTGACCACAGCCGAAGCGGCTGGTGCCGCCGGCGTTGATGTAGATATCCAGATCGCCGTCTTCGTCCAGGTCGCCGAACTGCGCCCGGGTCGACGAAATCTCACCGGTGGGAATGCGGGTGGCCGTTTCGTCGGTGAAGACGCCGGTGCCATCATTGATCAGCAGGCGAGGCTGCTCGAGGAAGTCCTCGCTCAACAGCATGTCGAGGTCGCCATCGCGCTCGATGTCGGCGATGGCCACGCCGCGAATGCGGCCGGTGACGCCTCCGGTGCGGGCGACGGACTCATCGACGAAGACGCCGGAGTTCAGGCCAGAGTTGATCAGGATGCGGAGGACCTGGGGCGTGCCGGGCGAACCGAAGTTGCCACCGTTGGCAAAGACGAGGTCCAAGTCGCCGTCGCCGTCGATGTCCGCCGCGTCCACCGCGTTGGAATATTCCGACAGGGTGATCGACGGGAAAGCGGTCGACGTTGTTTGGGTGAACTGCTGGGCCATGGCCGGGGTGGCCAAGAGAACAGCGGCGAGCAGGCCGGCGGGCGCGGCGACAGCGCGGACGCCCGGGGCGCTAGAATCGATGGGTCGGGGCATGGGCGTCGTACTCCTGGACGCAGCAAGAAGGGATCGGTCATGGGGGCGCGGCGCGAGGATCCACTAGCACCGCAGCCCCCCTGCCCGTGCAAGGG
>JBGCEZ010000068.1:0-26374 GCA_045106735.1 Phycisphaerales bacterium
CCCGGCCCCGGCCCCGGCCCCGGTCTCGGCCCCGGTCTCGGCCCCCGCCCCCGCCCCGGCTCCAGTCCCATCCCCATGCCCACCCCCATCCCCATCCCCATCCCCATCCCCATCCCCAGCCTCCGCCCCGGTCTCGCCAGAGGTTCCGGCCGTCGGCTCGATCCTTCCGCCGGCCTCCAGTCGTCGGGCCACTGCCATCGCCGTTGCGTCGGACGGAAGTGATGGCCGGAGCATCGCCCCGCGCTGGGCCAACAGTTCCTGAAGCGTGGTCGCCCCAGCCAATGCGTCGCCGGCGCCTTCCGGCCAATCCGCGCCGGCCAGATGGGCTTCCATTTCGGCTGCCCGCCGCCCCGCGGCGAGGGCGTCGGCTTCGCTTCCTGCGAGCTGCGTCGTCAGGGCGAGCCACCAGGCTTGATCGACGTGGGACCAGGCCCACGCAACCCGGGGCGTTTCCCGTTGGACGGTCAGCAAATGATCGCGGACGCGGTCCCACCGCTGGTCGGCGGCCGCGATTCCCGCCAGCGACCGATGGAAGACGTGGCGCTCGCGGACCGGCAGCGCGCGCGACTCGGCGTCGATCGCCAGTGCTTGCTCGAACGCCGCAGCGCTCCCGGCACGATCGCCAGCCGCCATCAGGGCATGCCCCAACGATCCGAAGGCCTGCGCTCGTACGCGGTTGGCGTTGGTGCCGTCTGGATGTCGGTCCAGAATGGCGATCGCTTCGCGGGCGAGTCGTTCGGCCGCGCGCAGCCCCTCGGGTGAACGGTCGGCGACCCATGTGGCAGATGCCAGGTGGCTCAGCGCTTCGGCCACGCCCTGACCGGGGAGCGCCTCGCCAACCTGGCCACGTCGGAGGGCCAAGGCCTCGGTGATCGCGTCGAGGGCAATACCGGGATCGCCCTCGGGGTTGAGCCACGCTCGCTCCATCTCGGCCGCACCGAGCACCAGCAGACTGCTTGCGAGGTCGCTCTGCGACTCGGAAGAGTCGTGCATCGCCCGGAAGCCCTTCACCGCGACCGCAGCGTGGGTCGCAGCCCGGTCGAAATCGGCCATGCCGAGGTGGCTGGTGGCCAGGACCAGGTGCAAGCGGGCCTGCACGTCCGCTCGTTCGGCGGGAAGAGCGGGAATCTGTGCTTGGACGGCCCGCATGACGTCGGCGACGGTGGGCGGCTGGCCGGTGGCCATCGGGTCCGCGGACGCCAAGACGCCCTCCAGGACTTCGGTTGTCAGCCGCGCTGCGTCGCGTGATTCGTCGGCCTCCCGAGCCGCCTGCCGCGCCTCGGCTGCGCTCACGGCAACGGCTGTCCAGGCGGTGGCGACGAGGCCCACGCCCGCGACGGCGGCCGCAACCCACGCCCGGTTGCGGCGGGCGTACTTCAACGCCCGACGCCAGGCCGGCGGGGGCGATGCTTGGACCGGGCGATGGTGCAGGTGCCGCCGGATGTCGTCGGCCAAGGTCTCAACGGTTGGATAACGATCGGCCGGGTCAATGGCCATCGCCCGAGCGACGATCGCGTCCAGTTCACCGCGGATGTGGCGTTGGTGCTCGGCCGGCCGTGCCGTGGCGCTCGGGCGCGGTGGCGCTTCTTCGCAGATCCGCCGTTCGATGCGGTACGCCGGTTCGTCGGCCGCGGCGTGGACGGGATGTCCGGCCAGCAGTTCAAAGAGCAGTGCGCCGAGTGCGTGGACGTCGGTGAACGTGCCGATCGGCTCACCGCGAATCTGTTCCGGGCTCGCGTACGCCGGCGTGCGAAGCATGGTCGCGGTCGACGTCGGATCGCCGGTTGGATTTCCCGATTCGATCAATTTGGCGATGCCGAAATCAATCAATCGTGGACGCCCGTCCGCGCTGACCAAGACATTGGACGGCTTGATGTCTCGGTGAACAATGAGGCGTGTGTGGGCGTGTTGGACCGCGCCCGCAACGTCAAGGAAGAGGCGAAGGCGGGCCGCGATCGAAAGGCCGTGGCCCTCGGCGTACCGGACAATCGACTCGCCGGCCACGTACTCCATGACCAAGTAGGGGCGACCATCGGCGGTTGTGCCGCCGTCCAAAAGGGCGGTGATCCCCGGGTGGGTCAGTCGGGCCAGCGTCGCCCGTTCGCGCTGGAATCGATCGCGCATCGCTCCGTTGGTCAGGTGAGCGCGCAAGACTTTGATGGCGACCTCGCGTTCGTAGGCGGCATCGGCGCGGCGGGCGAGGTGGACCGAGCCCATGCCACCCGACGACAGCGGTCGCACGATTTCGTATGCCCCCAGGCGTTCGCCCGGTTGAAGATCGTGTTCGGCGTCGGATGGAGGCAACTCGCCAGGGTCGAGCCAACCCTCGGCGTCGGCCGATTGCGCGGCGGTCAACAGTTCGCGGACGCGCCGTTCAAGATCGCGATCGCCATCGCACCGTCGGGCGACGAATGCTCCTTGGTCGCGCGGGGCGAGGTCCATCGCCCGAAGGCAGATCGAATTCACGGTGGCCCAGGCTGGTTCGGGTCGCATCACGGGTGCGTCTCCATGTCGTGGCGGAGCCATGCCCGGGCGAGGGTCCATTCGCGGCGCACGGTGCGCGGCGAAATGTCGAGGAGTTCGGCGATGCGTACCTCCGGCACTCCGGCAAAGGATCGCAGTTCGACGATGCTCGCCTTCCGCGGGTCAACTTCGTCCAATCGTTCAAGCGACGCGCCGACCCGTTCAAGTGAATCGTCGGATCGCTCGAGGGCCATCACCGCTCGGTCGAGCAACTCGGCGTGGGCCTGGTGCACACGGCCGCGGATGCGTCGGCGACGAGCGTGCGTGACGAGAATCTGCCGCATCAGGCGGGCGCAGCTGGCCAAGAAGTGGGCGGGGTCTCGGCGCGGCGGCATCGGGTGCCGTTCCAAACTCAGCCAGACTTCATGAACGAGGGCCGTGGCGTCGAGGGTCCGATTCGCGGGTTCGCCATGGACGTATCGGCCAGCGATGCGGCGAAGCTCCGCGTAGACCGCCGGGCCGGCGAGTTCCAAGTCGACCGCTCCGGTGGATGAAGCGCGACGGGGGTCCACTTCATCGGCCTGATCTCGGCCTTGTGCCATGTCGTCGTCCAGTCGGTCTTCCGTTCGAACCTCGATCCGGCCTTCGGTCCGACCGTCCATTCGGCTTTCCGCCCGGCTTTCCACCCGGCCTTCCACTCGGCTGGTCGTTCCGTGGTCGCTCTGAACGGTCGCCGGCGGGAGTCCGGGTGTTCGGCCAGCGGGCGACGGGGGTGGTGGGTCGAAGGACGAATCGAGCATCGCGGGGTCCAGTGGAGTCGGGATATCCGGGCGGGTCAGGAGAGATCGGGAGAGATCAGGGGACACGAAGGCGAGGCGAAACCGCCGGGCGGTGACACGAAACGGGCCCTGGGAGAGGGTTCGCGATCCTGGCCCGCGCGGGTCCGTCTCCTCTTGCACTCTGCGCGCCACACCGACATCACCGGCCACCGAGGCCTCGAAATTCTCGAAATCGTCGGACGGACCGATCGGAATCGCGGAGATCCATGGCCGGAACCTTGAGAGCTGCGCGCAGGGCCATCGAGTCATGCTGGCGCGGCTGCCGTATCGAGACCAATTGGGCGCTCAGTGCCCGGGCGCTCGCACTCGCTGCATCGCTTCGCTTGCCCCAATGTTTCCTGGCTGTGCGGCCGCTCCCAACCACCCGGGCATTCCGTTCGCGTCGACCGCTTCGCCGAATCGCCGCCTCGTCTCGGCCAGTTTTCGTCCCCACCATTGACCTTCGGAGTTCATTTCATGCCATTGTGCAATTCGAGTTTCATCGAGCGCGGGCGATTCGCTTGCCTCGGTTTGATCGCACTCATCATCGCCAGCGTGTTTCCTGGCGCGGCCACTGCGGACGAACCGTATTACCTCATTGCCCGGCCAGGGGTGGCCCGCATCTTGCGAACGAATCTGCAAGGGCAGCCGATGGGCAACCTGGTGATCGGCGAGATCGGCGTCTTCACCCCGCAGCACTTTTGTTTGGGCCCCAATAATCGGCGGCTGTTCGTGCCAACGTATCGCGGAACACGAAGCGTATTGATCTTCGATGTTGAGACGGGGGAGCAGCTTGGCGAGATCACCCATCCGGATTTCATGGCTCCGGCGTGGGTGCGCATGGCGGACTCCGGTGAGTTGATCATTTCAGACTTTGATGCCGGGCGCGTGTACTTGTATGACATCAACCAGTTCGCGTTCACTGGCGAACTGGTTGAACCCGGTCACTTGGTGACCGCCCACGCGATCCAATTCGAACCGGATGGTCGCATGCTGGTCGTTGACTGGTGGGCCGGCGCTGTCGTGCAGTTCGCCGCCGATGGAAGTCATATTGGCGACTTCTATCGTGGCCCGGCCTTGGTGGGTCCGCTGGATATTGCGGTGACCCCCGGCGGCGATCGACTCATCGTGTCGAACAACAGTGGGTTGGACGTGGCCACGTTCGATCGCGCGACAGGAGCGCTCCTTGATCCATTCGTTCCTCTGTCGGCTGGTCTCGGAGCGCCGGAAGCGATGCTCGGTGCTCGTGATGGCAGCTTGCTGGTGGCGTATCCCGTCCAGGGCGTCGTCCGACGCTTCGATCGTGCGACTGGCAAGTTCTTGGGCAACTTCAACACCAATGGAGGGAGCCCGGTGGACATTCTGTTGGTGCCGGCATCCTGCCCGACCGATGTCACCGGCGATGAGAAGACGGCGTTCGACGATCTCCTGACGGTGCTCTCGGCGTGGGGGCCGTGCGAGAACTGCTCGATCGATCTCGACGCCGATGGGGCGGTCGGAATGCCGGACGTGCTCCAGGTCATGGCTTCGTGGGGTGACTGTCAGTCGTAGCGTCAAGCTTTGACTCCGGGGATTCGGACCGCGGCGCGGGGGGCGCAGACCCCGCGCCGCGGACTTCGGACCCCGACCTCGGACCTTGGAACGCGAACCCCGGGGCCGCGGACTTCGGGCCCCAGATCTCGGACCTCGGACCTCAGACCTCAGACCTCAGATCTCAGACCTCGGACCTCAGACCTCGGACCTCGGACCTCGGACCTAACTCCTGGTACCTCGGGCCACGGAGCTCAGAATCCCTCGACACGGCGCCTGGGCCCCCGGCGCCGTGTCGTGGTCCGCGGCGACGGCCCCGCGGCTGTGCACGTTCGATCCGTACGGGGAGTTGGTGCGAGCGGGGGCGATTGCGGCGACGATGGGGAGCATGTCATTGCTCTCGACAACGCTGCGGATCGCTTGGGCCAGCCCCAATACGTTGATCGGATTGCTCGCCTGGCCGCTGGTCCTCTTTGGTGGCGGAACGGCCCGGGTCGTCGACGGGGTCCTTGAGCTGCAAGGGCCGTGGATCCGCTGGATTCTGATCCATCTCCCGTTCGTCGGGCCGGCCGGCGCCGCGGCGATGACCTTGGGTCATGTGGTCATCGGGTGTTCTGCCGGGGAGCTCAATCGAACTCGCGCGCACGAACGTGTCCACGTACGCCAGTACGAGCGGTGGGGGCCGCTCTTTCTTCCGGCGTACGTCGCATTCGGCGTCGCCGCGCAGTTGCGTGGCGAGGATCCGTATATGGGCAATCGGTTTGAGCGCGAGGCGTATTCCACGGCCGATGTGGTGGACACCTCCACGGATTGAGGCTGATGAGAGCGGTTTGGAGTCGAAGGCCCGAGGGGCCAGATTGACGCACCGGACCGGCTCGGTGACCATGGGAGAACAGCTCGGTTGAGTGCTCGAATGTACTTCGACCATCGGTTCCTTCGCCCCAAGGGTCCCATCCATGTCATCGGTCGAGCCTCCCGTCGCTTCCATGCACTACCTGCAGGCGGAACTTGAGGAACTCGTCCGTGAGAACGCTGCGGTTTTTCGATGGCTGCAGGACGGGTCTTTGGACGGCGTGTGGTACTGGGATCTTCTCGACCAGCAGCATGAGTGGATGAGTCCCCGCTTCTGGGAGACGTTTGGTTACGACCCGGAAAGCAAGCCGCATCTGGCGGCCGCCTGGCAGGACATGATCGATCCGGATGATCTGGCGATGGCGGCCGAGAACCTCGGTCAGCATTTGGCAGACCCGGATCATGCCTACGACCAGATCGTTCGATATCGGCATCGCGATGGATCAACGGTGTGGGTGCGATGCCGGGGTGTGGCGATTCGAGACGCCGATGGGACGCCGCGGCGCATGCTCGGTGCACACACCGATGTCACGCCGATCAAGCGGGCCGAACTGGAACTCGCCGCTTCAAATGCTTCGCTTCAAGAAATCAACGCCGATCTCCATGAGTTTGCGTACGCGGCATCGCATGATTTGCGGTCGCCACTCCGCACGATGCGTGGGATTCTGTCGATTCTGCGACAGGACCACGGGGCGTCGTTCGATGACGACGCCAACAATTTGCTCGACATGATCGAAGGCGCCGCGCTGCGCATGCAGGGTCTCACCGATTCGGTGGTGGACCTTGCCCGTTCGGCCGGCGGTGAATGGACGTTGGAACCAGTCGACTTGTCCAAGCTCGTGGCCGACGTCGAGGCAGACCTGGGCGCGGAAATGGCTGAATCCGGGGCGACGTTTGACGTGGGTGAAATGCCGATGGTTCAGGGGTCTGCGCTGCACTTGCGGCGCTTGATCCAGAATCTGGCCGAGAACTCGATTCGGTTTCGCGATCCCAATCGCCCGTTGAACATTCGAATCGCGGCGACGCGGCGTCTTGGACGCCCGGACGTGCCAGTGGCCGTGCTTCCGTCGGCCGAGCGGGTTGAGATCACTGTCTCGGACAACGGGATCGGACTGGAGCCGCGATTCGCCGAAGAGATATTTGCACCGTTTCGACGTTTGCACGGACGAGACGAATATCCAGGAACCGGTCTCGGGCTGACCCTCTGCCGGCGCGTGGTCTCCCGGCACGGTGGAACGATCGCCGCTCGGCGAAACGAGCCAGCGGGTTTGGCCGTGAGCTTCACCCTCCCGCGGGCGCCGTCGTCGCCGGCGGAGCGGCCGGGAGCGTAGCGTCTTCCGGAGAAGCGCTTTCCGGAGAAGCACGTTCCGTTGAAGCTGGCGCGACGCTTGCTCGGCAAGCTTCGATGGTGGCTTGCATTCGAAGCACGCGGGGATCATCGTCGCCACGCGCGGCGCGCTGTGCGGCGAGTCCGATTTCCAGTGGGGGAATTGCTTCGACGCACCGGCCGAGGGCGGCGAGCGTCTCGCCCCATGTCGCCATGATGGTCGTCCGGATCGGATGATCAGCCGGAAGCACCGACTGCACCAGTTCGGCGGCTTCATCCAGTGGTCCGATCGCGCTTTCGAAGTCGCCCGCTTCGAACCATGCGCGGCCGAGATTGCCGAGGTTCTTGAGGCACTCGACGTCGTCGCGAGAGCGATTCATCGAGTTGATGCGAAGTGCCTGTTCGAAGTGCATGGCCGCGGCGGCGTAGCCGGCCAGTCGAAAGTGGCCGATGCCCAGGTCGTTCTCGGCATCGGCTGCGCGGCTGGAATTCGGGCCGTCGACGTCACGAATCGTGTCGCGAGAAGCGGAGAGGTACGTAAGGCCTTCTGCTTCTCGGCCGGGTGTCCGACCCAGGGCGAGACCGATCATCTGCGCGGTGCGGGCGGTCCGAAGGTGGTCAGGCCCGAATCTTCGTGTGAGCCGAGCGTGGGCCGACTCTGCGGCGGCGAGCGCCTCGGGAATATTGCCCTTGTCCAGGTGGGCTCGCCAGAGGGTTTGTTCGACGTCGGCGACGAACGACTCTTCGATGGAGTCGTTCTTGAGCATGTCGGTGAGCAACAACGTGGAAGTTTCGATCGCGTCGTCGTAGCGTCCGGCGCGTACAAACAAATCGATGATGTTGGTGCGGATTCGATGGGTCCGTGGGGCGCTCTCACCGAGGTATGTGCGACTCAGTGCCTCGGCGTTCTGGAACGTCTCAAGTGATGCGTCGAAACGTGAGTCATTCATCTGGGCCCAGCCCAGATCATTGAGGACCACAATGTTGGCCGGCCCGGGGTTCAGTTCGACTTCGGCGGCCAGCGCTTCCAGTTTCTCGATTCCCTCGTCGACGCGGCCCAAGTTGGTGATCGCCAGTGCCTGGAGGCGGCGAGCCGAGATCAAGAGTTGTGGGTACGCGGCGATGTCGGTGCGCCCGCTTGCTTCACTTGCGTCCGCCACTCGGCGGGCGATCCGATTCGCCAGATCGCCGAGCGGTTCGATGACTTCGGTGTAACGGCCGTCGCCGAATTCCAAAGCGAGCAGGGAGTATTCGATTGACAAGCCGGTCCGCTTGAGGATCGACGCGTCTTGCTCGGCGATCGCCAACGCTTCGTGGTACAGCGCCTTTGAACGGTCAACGCGGAAACGATCAGCGAGGATCGCTGCGAGGTTGGTAAGAGCTTCCACGTGCGGAGACGAGATTGTTCCGTGGGCTTCGATGGCCCGAGCTCGCTGATGTTCGAACGCCGATTCCGCGGCATCCAGGTCGCCGAGGCTACGGAAGCTCGAACCGATGGCGGCCCACAGCGAGGCGGCCGCCGCGGGATCGTCGCCGAACTCACTTTCCACGCGAGCCGAAGCCGATTGCACCACGTCCAAAAGGGTGTGCCCTGTCGTGGCGTCGTCGTCAAATTCACCCGTGACCAAGATGCCTTTGAGGAACGCGAGCATGGAGTCTGAGCGTTCGAGCGCTTGCTGCCGCGCCTCGGATTCCCTCGTGATTTGGACGCCGTACGCGCCGATCATCAAGACGACGACGGTTGCAAACACCGCCGACAAGCCGATGAGCGCGGTGGCCGCGGGGTGCTGGCGGACGAACAATTGGATCCGGCGAATCGGCCCCGGAGGACGAGCGCTGACCGCGTCACCGCGGACCCAGCGTTCGAGATCGACGACGAATGCGTCCATCGATTGGTAGCGATCACGTGGATCCAACGCGGTGGCCATGCGGGCGACGGTTTGCAAGTCCGCGTCGACGCCGACCAGTGTTTCACTGATTGCGGGGACGCCGCGCTCGCTGACTTGGCGAACGGCCTCGGCCAGCGGCAATCCGTCAAGATTGATTGGCTTGCGCCCGGTGATCAGTTCGTGAAGCAGTACGCCCATCGCGTAGACGTCCGAACGCACATCAATGTCGTCGGGGTTGCCACGGCATTGCTCGGGCGACATGTAGGCGAGGGTGCCAAGCAAGTCGCCAGCTTCGGTGTGTCGCGTCGCCTGTGACATGCGATCGACATCGCGGGCGACGCCAAAGTCAATGATCCGCGCCCGCCCATCTTCGCCCACGAGAACATTGCCGGGCTTGAGGTCTCGGTGGATGACCCCGCGTTGATGGGCGTGTCGCATGGCCCGCGCGGCGTCAAGCAACAGTCCGACTCGGGCGTGGACGTCGAGTCCGCGGGCGTTGGCCGCGCGCGTGATTGGGGCGGCGCCCTCAATGAACTCCATCGCCATCCACGGAGCCCCGGGGGTTCCGCTTTCTTCGCCGGGAGCATCGATGGTCCCAGCCGCATGGATCGCCGCGATGCCCGGGTGGTCAAGGCGAGCGAGGACGTCGGCTTCGAAACGAAAGCGGGCCTGAGTCCGCGGGCTGCCGAGATCCGCCCGCATGACTTTGATCGCCACGCGACGGGCCGGGTGGTCTTGTCGTGCTTCGTACACCATGCCCATGCCGCCGGCAGCGATCGGGCCGACGATCTCGAAGTCGGCGATGCGCTGGCCGGTCGCCAGACCCGCGGCCGCGATGACATTCGAGCCGTCGCTCGATCCGCTGGCGGGCGGGGTCATCGGCGCGGCGGTGGGAGCGCTCGAGCCGTCGGTCGGGGCGTCATCTGCGACTCGGCGAATCGCCGCCCCGACACCGGGCAAGGGTTCGAGGCGGGTCGCGACCGACGGGTCGTCAAAGGACAGCAATTCGCTCAGCTCGTCGGCCAGCGTGGGGTCTTCGGATCGGGCGCGATCCAGCAGAGATACGCGACCGGCATCGTCCAATGACACCGCAGTGCGGAAGAGCTCGGCGAGCCGGTCGAACTGATTGGCGGCGGGTTGGTTGGACATGAGGCGATCGGTCGCTGAGAGGGCCTGCCGGCGACGGGGCGAGCGGGCGGCGAATTGGTGCCGAGTTTGGCGGCGTGGCGTGTTCGGTATATGATTGGGTCTGGGTGAGGGTCAGGGCCGAGGGGCCGAGGGGGCGAACGTTGAGGATAGAAGGAGGGATGGCCAGCACGAACGGTTTCGGGGACACCAGAGGAAACGCGACTCGGCCGTGGCGACCTCGTGATCGGTGCCGGATTGGCAGGTTTGCGGGTGGGGCCTCCTCATCGGGTCGGAGATCGGTGGCCCGTCGGCCGTTGCGGGGCGAACTGGGATCCGCGGTTGGAGCCTGGCTGGGAGCACCGCCTGGAGCCAAGCCTGAAGGTGGACCTGGGATTGGGGGAACGGCGTCTCGCCCGCCGATGGTTCGAGCGGATCGGCGGGTCAGGCGTCACTGCTCGGTCGGAGCGAAATGGGAGGCGGTGTTGGGGAAAACGTTGTTCTTGGCCTCGGGAGGGCGAAAGAGTCGGGCTGCCGGACCTCCCGAGCGTGGGCAAAGCTGGAGGCAACGCCATCGCCCGCGCCGCGGTCCGGGACTGGGCTCGGGGCGTTCGCCGGAATGGGCATCGGGCTCTGGTCCAGAGGAGCGTCCGGAATGGTCGCCCGGCTCGGGGCCGAGTCGGGGCCGGGTCGTGGCACGGATCTTGTTTCTCTTTGGGCAGCGGACCTTGGGTCCAGAAATGGAAGGATCGGAATGACGACCAATCGATTCGGTGATGGCTACGACGACCTTTTTGACGAGTCCATGTACGGTGGGTTCGAGGTCACCCCGATGCCTGGGGATCCGAGCGAGTCGGGGATGGGGCAGCCGACAATGGCCCTGCCGATCGATGTCATCGAGATGCCCGAAGCGATCCTGATCATGGTTGACCTTCCGGGGATCCGCGCGAGCGATCTCAAGCTGGGAGTTCACGGACGGGCCCTGCACCTCCGGGCGGAGCGGAATCTAGAAATGCCAGAGATCGCCCGAGCCGCGCTGCGAGAGCGTGGCATGGGCCGTGTCGAGCGCGTGATACCGCTGCCCGAGGGGATCAATCCCGCTGGCATGAAGGCGAAACTGTCGACTGGGGTCTTGGCCATCATGTTGCCCCGGGAGCGGGCTGCCGATGCCGACCCTTCGCGGGGGCGGTTCGGCGGAGATGCTCAGGAACCCGATGGTCCGGAGCCGACCAGTGATCGGCGATCGAGCGGCCCGCATGGATCAGGCTCGGCTCCCTGGATGAGCTGAATGCCGCTTGGCTCACGGCTTTCGACGGTCGGTCGGCCTTTCTGGGCCAGTGTGAGAGGTCGGGCCGCCCACAATCCGGCCCTCCTCGGCCCTCCTCGGGCCCCCTCGGGCCCCGTTGGGCATGCCGCGCCGATCTCCTGGAATCGTTCCGGCGTCGCGGATCTTTCGTCGCCGCGGGCGGTACCGAGCCGTGGGGTGCGATTTCCAGTCCCCAGTGGCCGGCGATGGGGTTTGGGGCCGATTGACGCCGGATCGTCGCCGGGTCGTCGGCAGATCGTCGGCGGGTTGGCTGCGGCCCGTCGGCATCCAGATGGAGCTGGCGTGCGATCTCAAATGGTCATCAGATGACGGCGGAACGGCCCGACATCGTCCCCGATCGCCGCTGTTCGGCCCGGTTCGACGTCGATCGACACCTTTTCCCGTGAATGACCGGGCGAGGAAACCGATTGTCTTTGAGAGGTCGTCCACGACGTCCCACCCTGCCTTGCTCCACCGCCTCGATCCCCATGGGAGATGCTCCGTGCCTCGAACCGACGATTCCCGTTCTCTTTTCCGTCCGTCGACCGCTCGCGGTACGCGGGTGGGGGGCAGCACTGCGTTCTTCGCCGCCGGGCTGGCGGGGGCCGGGCTCGGCTTGGCCATCGCCGGGGGCGGGGCATGGTCGAGCGCATCGGCGGGCATCGAAGTCGACCCCCCGGTCCGCGTGGTACAGGATCCTGCGGTCATGGCCGCGGCTGAGAACCTGTCGCAGGCCTTCGAGAACGTCGCGGCGACGATCGGGCCCGCCGTGGTGTCGATCGACGCCCGTCGGACGGTGCGGCGTCGCGGAGGCGGCGGCCTCGGCGGGGTTGCCCCCGGCGACGAGCGGTCGCAAGGCGGCGAAGGCTCGGGCTTCATCGTGCGTTCTGACGGGTACATCGTCACCAACAACCACGTGGTGGACGGAGCCGACCGCGTGGTCGTCCGATTCTCCGACGATCGAGCCCTGGACGCGGAGATCGTCGGGACCGATGGCCTCACGGACCTCGCGGTTCTGAAGGTCGAGGGCTCAAACCTCGCCAGTCTGGCATTTGCCGGACCTTCTGATGTGCGCATTGGGCAGTGGGTCATCGCCGCGGGCAATCCGTTCGGCCTCGACTCAAGCATCACCGCGGGGATCGTCAGTGCGCTGGGTCGTCGCCAGGTCGGCATCAACCGCTACGAAGACTTCATCCAAACGGACGCGGCGATCAATCCGGGGAACAGCGGTGGGCCGCTGGTGAACCTCCGGGGAGAGGTGCTGGGCGTGAACAGCGCCATCCTCAGTCGAACGGGCGGCAATCAGGGCATTGGTCTGGCGATTCCCGTTCGGATCGCGGAGAACGTCGTCGGCCAGCTGATTGAGTCCGGCACGGTACGCCGCGGGTTCCTTGGCGTGCAGATGGCTCGCGCGGGCGATCCAAGGATGCGCCGACTCGGATTCCGCGGGGCAGGCATTCTTGTCGACGTCGTGACCCCCGGTGGTCCTGCGGCTCGGGCCGGCTTGGAGAACGAAGACATCATCAGTGCGATCAATGGCACCACGATGCGGACCCGGCAGGATTTGGGTCTGGCCGTGAGTCAGGTGCGGCCGGGGACCACGGTGCGCGTGACTGCGTTCCGGGACGGTGAGACGCGTGAATTCGATGTGGTCCTCGGCGAATTGGATCCGGCGGTGCTCGCCCGCACCAATCGTCGGCCGGCGCCGCCTTCGGATCTCGGAGGCGATGAGGACGCGCCGGATCGCCCGTCACCCGCTCCGGCTGCCGTCGATCCCGCCCTGGGATTCGACGCCCGTCCGCTGACGCCCGCGGTCGCCCGGAGCATGGACTTCGAGTACATCGATTCCGGCCTGCTTGTGGTGCGGGTCCGGCGCGGGAGCCCGGCCGCCACCGCCGATCTGCAGGCGCGAGACGTCATCATCGAGGCCGACGGGAAGCCCGTTCCGACGATCGAGGCATGGAATGAAGTGGTGGCCGCCGCGGACCGCGAAGAGGGTGTGCTGCTCAACATCGTGCGCGGCGACATCAACCTCTTTGAGGTGCTGTCCTTCGACCGCTGAAGCCCGGCCACTGAAACTCGGCCGTTGGTGTCCGGCTGGGCTCCTGGCGCGCGGAGCATTGACCGAACGCTCTTGATCCGCGTCGAACATGCGCCTTCTTTCACCGGCGACGACCGGCGACCACGAACGACCGCTGGCGGCGGGCACTCCAATCGAGGTTTGCCCGTCGTTTCGTGGGGCCTCGCTGAAGGCTCGGCCCGCGGGTCGAAGCTGGCCGTTGTACGCCTCGCTTCGGTACCGAACTTTCGTGTATCCGACGACTGTTCGGTCCATCTGTCGGCCCGGAAGGCCCGCGGGTGACGATCCCGGCCGGCGTTCCAGCGATCGGTCCGCGGCCGCGATGGCGTTCTCCCCGGCTTCCATGTCCGAGAATCCGGGAAGGACGGTCATGGGCACGGTCGGGCGACAATTTGCGGCGCGCATTCGCGTGACGGCTCATCCGCTTGTCCTGCCGAGTCGATGACGGATCCTGAGGGACCGCATCGCCGATGTCGAATGACCAACAAGCCAACGCCACCAAGTCGCTCCGGTTTCCGGACGCGTACGTCGATCTGATCCTGAACCAGCTCGACAACGAGCCCGGCAACGACAAGGGGGCATCGCGTCGAGGATCCAAGCGGTTTCCGTACCGCATGGCGTCGATGCCGGTCAAGATGCAGCAGCCGGGGTCACCGAACGCGGCGTTGTACCTCGTGCCGACTCGAAATTTGAGCAGCGGCGGCATCTCGTTCCTCCACGGCGGCTTCGTCCACAACGGCACCCGAATCCTCATGCAGCCGGTCCGACAGGACGGGATGTGGAGTGATCTCATCGGCAAGGTCGTGTACTGCCGCTACATCGAGCGAGGCGTGCACGAGGTTTGCGTCGAGTTTGACAACGAGATCGACCCAAGCGAGTTCTGTGCCGCGGCGGTCACTTACGACTTCTTGCTGGTGGAGGATGACGATGCGATCGCTCGCCTCGCTGAACACCACCTCGGGATGTTGAACATCGAGGTCACCCGCGCTCGCAACGGGCAGGAGGCGATCGACGAGGCGACCAAGGGGCGGTTCGACTGCATCCTCATGGACATGGAGATGCCGGTGCTCGATGGCTGGGAAGCCGTCAAGCAGTTGCGAGCCTCCGGCTATTCAGGGCGCATCGTGGCGGTCACCGCCCTCAACGGACCGGAAGACGAAGTCCGATGCCTTGAAGTCGGGTGCAACGACTACGTACCCAAGCCGGTCATGCCCGGCACGTTCCGCAAGATCCTTGAGGGCGTGAACGAAGAGCCGCTGCAGTCGCGATTCCACGACGACATCGCGCTTCGCGACATGATCGCCGACTTCTGTGTCGGGTTGCCCGCGGTGATTCGCGAGCTCAAGGAACTCCACGAGATCGGCGACTTCGGCAGCCTCGGCACTGCGGCCCGTCGGGTCCGTGGATCGGCCGGCAGCTTCGGATTTGATCCCTTGGCCGAGGCGGCCGGGTCGATTGAGTTGAGCTGCGTCCAAGATCTTGGGTCGGAGAAGATCGGCCTGTCGGTGGCGTCGTTTGCTGATCTGTGCAAGCGGGTTCAGAGTCCGGTTGCCTCGAGGGCGAACCGAGGCGATTCAGGCGAGGACGCGGCGGCCGCCGCCTGAGGCCAGCGGCGCACGCCGGCATTCGCCGGAAGCAGTTGGCCGAGGCCTGTGGCCCACGTCTCGGTGTGACCCGGCGACTTTTCGAACCAGCGACCGAATGTCCCGGCGGCCCGGAGGTCCTGCGGCTCTGCGAACCGGTGACCCGGCGACTCTGCGAGCCGGCGGTCCTGCGTCGCGGCGGCTCTGCGGCCCTGCGACCTTGCGTCCCTGCGTCCCTGCGGCCCCGCGTCCCCGCGTCCCCGCGATCTTGCGTCCTTGTGGCCCTGCGTCCCGGCGACCTTGCGTCTCCCACGCTCCCCTCATCGACCTCTCGCCATCCCCGCGCCCCGGCCTCGCCGCCCGTCCGCCCGCCCCTCCATCCTTCGCACCGCGGCTGCACGCCGGGGTCCTCGTGATTCCCCGGTACCTCGCTCGGCTCCCGGCCCAAAAAACGCGCGGACATCGCCCGTGCTCTCGGGTTCGCTGCGCATTCCTGGCCCATGCCCGCGCATCGGCGAGCGACTCGCAACCGTCAGTCAAGTCAAAGCGCCCGGTGGCACGATGCATCGGGGCGAGGCCGCCGCGTGGACGTCTTGAACGTCCGCCGGCTGTTACATTTTCGCCCCGCGGCGTTGTCGCTTCCACGCCCCGCTCCACATTCCGAGGGGCGGCGGGAGGCGTGGCGCCGGATCTCACCGCCGGCCGGCACCCTTCGGGGACGCGGCCGGGCCGCTCCACCACGTGCCGAGACTCGCCATGCCCGATCGTCCGCTCACGTTTCCCGTCACCCTCGCTGCGATCCTCGGGCTGCTGCCCGCCGGGATGGCCGCCGCCGATCTCACCTGGGACGGAGGCAACGGCGATGGCGACTTCTCCTCCCCCGCGAACTGGGGCGGCACGAATCCCGACGCCGATGGCGATGGGGCCCTGGATGATCCAGACCTGGTCTTCTCGGGCGCGGTCCAGACCACGGTGCTGGTGGATGACGACTACACGAACATCGACTCGATTGTCTTCGACTCGAGCTCCGATACGTTCACCATCAATGGCGATGGCGACGCGAACGTTGAGTCGTTCATCTTCAACGATGGAGCCATGATCACGAACGACTCGACCCAGGCGGGCGACGTGACGTTCGGGGCCGGCCTCGAACTGGTGTTCTCCGGCGACAGTGCGTCGATCACCAACAACGACGCCAACGGCGACAGTTCGATCATCATCGACTCGGCGATCGACATGGCCGGCGACGGCGATTTCGTGCTCACGCTCAATGGCGCCGGCGACTTCGAGATCGGCGGCGTCATTTCTGGCGCGGGAGCATCGCTGGACTGGGACGGCAGCGGCACGCTGATGCTGACCGCGATCAATACCTACACCGGCGGCACCACGCTGGGCGGTGGCACGGTCCTGATCGGCGACGGCGATGCCTTCGGTACCGGCCAGGTGCGGATCGACGGTGACACGAACTTCGGCGGCACCGGCGGGGCGATCACCGGACTCGACAACGACTTTGCCATCGTCTCCGGCAGCACGCTGACGTTCAGCGGTTCCGAAGACGTTGCCTTCGAAGGCCGCCTGCTCGGCTCCGGTGCGGTCATCGTCGACATGGACACCGCCGGCGACGAACTTGCCCTCAACGGTCAGAGCACCGGCTACACCGGCGTCTTGACCCTCCGGCAGGGTTCGGTCGTGGCCAGCGATGATTTCTCGCTCGGGACGCGGCAGGTCGTGGTCGACGGCACCGACGGCGACATTTCGCTCGCCGCGTCCGTGGCCGACCTGCAGTTTCGCAATGACTTTCTGATTGACGATGGTTCGAGCACCGCGGTGTTGGACGTCGTCGGGGCCAACGGCTTTGAGATTTCCGGCGACCTCACCGGCGACGGCGACGTCGAAGTCGGGCTCGACTCCGGCGAGTTTCTCACCCTCAGCGGCAACAACGCCGACTTCGAGGGCGACGTGATCATCGACAACGCGGGCGCCGGAGTGATCGCCGGTTCGGATACCGCGTTCGGATCCGGCAGCCTGACGCTCGAGACCGATGGCGCGCTCGGGGCGGCCGCGGACGACACCGTCGTGGCCAATGACATCGTGCTCGGGGCCAACACGCTGACCGTCGACTCGGACTCGGACATCGCCATCACCGGGGTCATCTCCGGCACCGGCGGCGTCGAGATCGATTCGGCCGACAGCGAAGTGACGATCTCGGGGACCAACACGCATACCGGCACGACCACGCTCACCGATGGCACGCTCTTGATCACCACCGAGGACGCCCTGGGCGATGCCGGCGGCGGCGCGACGCTCGCCCTCGACGGCGGTTCACTCGGAACCCTCAGCCAGGACCTTGAAGTCGACCACGATGTGACGGTGGGCGGCGACGTGACCTTCATCGACAACCAGGGTGGCAGCTTGGCCCTGAACGGCTTGATGGACCTCGGCAATGCCGACCGGACGCTCACCGTCGAAGACGGGGCGGGTCTGACCATCGGCGGCGTCATCAGCAGCACCGGCCAGGACGATGCCCTCACCAAGGACGGCGACGGCGCCCTGATCCTCGGGGCCGACAACTCGGCCTGGAACGGCGGGGTGATCCTCGCGGGCGGCTCGCTCGGCGTGGCCGATGACGATGCCCTTGGCGGCGGCACGCTCAGCGTGAGCGCCGACGACGTGACGCTCTTTGCCTCCGGCGACGGGCGCACCATCGCGAACGCGGTGGACCTGCAGGATTCGGCCTTGATCCTCGGCGGCTCTGAGGACCTGAGCCTTTCGGGCGCGATCACCGAGTCCGGTGGCACCGGCTCGCTCGTGATCAACTCGACGGCCGACGTCTCCCTGAGCAATGCCGGCAACACGTTTACCGGCGGCACCACGATCCTCGCGGGCGACGTGTCGTTCGGGGCGGACAATGCTCTGGGACTCGGCACGCTGACGCTCACCGGCGGTTCGCTCGGTTCGCTCTCGAACGGCCTGGACATCAGTGAAGACGTCGTGGTCGACGGCGGTTTCACCATCGGCGGCAACAACGACTTCGAGTTCTCCGGCGGCATCAGCGGCGACGGCCAGCTGACGATTGACTTCGCCGCGGCCGCCGATGCCCTGACGCTCTCGGGCACGAACACGTTCGCGACCGACGTCATGATCGAAACCGGCACGGTGCAGGTCACCGGCGGTTCGGCCTTCGGCGACAGTGCGGCGGCGATCTTCGGCGGCACCGGCGATGGCTCGCTCGTGCTGCTGGGCAACGAAACACTGGCCGGACTTGGCGGCGGGGCCGCGGGCGACGCGGTCGTTCTGGGCGCCAACACGCTGACCCTCGGCGGCGACGGCGACGACGTCTTCGCCTACGCCGGCAACATCAGCGGCACCGGCGGCCTGGCCGTCACCGGCGGCACGCAGTACCTCAACGCCGACATGACCTACACCGGCACCACGACGATCTCCGGTGGCACGCTCGGCGGCACCGGTTCGGTCGACGGCGACGTCAGCGTCGCGAGCGGCGGCACGTTCGCCCCGGGCGGGGCGTCGACGACCGGTTCCTTCGGCATCGATGGCAACTTGAACGTCGCGTCCGGCGGCACGCTCGCCATTTCCATCAACGGCAGCGATCTGAGCATGTTCGACTCGGTGGCGGCCACCGGGACGGCGAACCTCGCCAGTGGATCGGCCATCGCGGTTGATGTGTCGTCGCAGGCCGGCGGATACATCGTGTCCAACTCGGCCTTCGAGATCCTTGCGGCCGACGGCGGCATCACCGCCGGCGACATCGACGTGATGACCGACTCGGCCACCCTCGACTTCTACGGCCTCGAAGGCTTCGACATCGACGGCGACTTCGTGGACGGCGAGACGGCCCTGAGCATCGTCGCCACGCGGGCGGCCAACGCCTTCAGCAATCCCGACGTCGTTTCGGCCGGCAACAACCGTGCCGTCGGTGCGGCCCTTGACTCGCTCATCGTGGTGGCCGACGCCGCCGGCGGTTCGGGCGATGCGGCCGATCTGTTGGCCCAGCTTCAGGGCCTCGACGCCGCCGAACTCAACGACGCCCTCAACGAGATCGCCCCGGTTGCCGCGGCCACGCCCTCGGCCATCGCCAGCAGCGGCGTGACCCGGTACTCCGGCGTGCAGTCGGGCTACCTCGCCGCTCGCCGTGACGGGACCGACGGGCTGTTCATGGCCGCGTCGACCTTCGATAACGGCACGCTGACGTCGACCAGTTACGACCCGCAGCTCCTGGCTCAGGTCATCGGGTTGCAGGAACAGGCCGACGACACCTCGAGCGCGTTCGCCGGGGACTCGGATCGCTTCCACCTTTGGGCCAAGGTCTACGGCTTCCAGTCGGACCTCGACGCCGAGGGCAACCGCAGCGGCTTCGAGGGCGACTTCTTTGGCGCCCAGTTCGGCATGGACTGGCGTTTCGGCGAGAACCTGATCGCCGGTGTCGGCTTCGGCTACCTGGAGACGGACGCCGATCTGCTGCCGAGCCGCGGCGACATCGACGCGGACACCTACCGCATCGGCCCGTACGCTTCGTGGGACGGAGGCGATTGGTTCGTGGACGCGTCGCTCACCTTCGGCCTGACCGACTACGACCAGAACCGTTTCGTTCGCATCTCCGGCCAGGCGGACCGCACGGCCAATGGCGACTACGACGGCACGGATCTCACCGCGTACATCGGCGGCGGCCGCGAGTTTGACCTCGCCCGCGGCTGGACCATCACGCCGACGGCCAGCCTGCGGTACTCGATGTTCGACTACGACGCGTACGACGAAACCGGGGCCGGGTCATTCAACACCCGCATCCTGGATCGCGATCAGGATTCGCTCCAGTCGCGCCTCGGCGTCACCTTCGGCCGCCGGTTCACCGGTCGCCGGCTGTCGATCCTGCCCGAACTGTCCATCGGCTGGGAGCACGAGTTCAGCGACTACGACGACGTGGAAGCGGCCTTCGTCGTCGGCGGCGATCCCTTCAGTGTCGACGTCGGCACGCCCGTCTCGGACGCGATGTTCGTGGGCCTCGGCGTGACGCTGATGTTTGACTCGCGGATGAGCGGTTACGTCAAGTACGACGGACTGTTCGGCAGTGGGGCGGACACCCACGGCGTCACCGGCGGCCTCAGCCTGCGCTTCTGAGCCTCGGTTCGACCTGGGCATTGCGACGATTGACCGCGGGCGCGGCCGGCACCAGCCAGCCGCGCCCGCGTTTCGTTGGTGGAGGCCAATCATGCGTCCCGAAGATGACCCCGGGTGGGCGATGTTCCCGGAGACGCGGCTCGAGCTGGAGCTCGGCGGCGAGCGCGTGGAGCTGGACCTGCGGCGACCGATTGACGCGGTCGCGGCCGCGACGTGTGCGGCGGCCGGTCTGCGAGCGCCGTGGGTGGTGGTGACGGCGTGCAATCCGGGGGGCGGCGGATTCGCGGAGCCGGATGCAGCGGCGGCGGCCGACCAGCGCTTGCGTGAACGGTTGCGGGGTGTGGCGGCGGAGGCGCGGTCCGACTCCAGCCCTGGGGTGGTGGCGGTCTGGCGGGCGACCGGGCGGTCCATCGACGGCCGGCACGTGGAGCCGGGCTGGGCGGCGCCCGTTCCCGTGGCTGTCGGCCAGCGCATCGCGGGAGCGTTCGGCCAAACTGCGATCTTCGCTTTTCTCGATGCTGGGCTTCGGTCAGACGGCGGTCAAGGCGGCGGGCAAGGCGGTCAACGCGGTCAACGCGGTCAACGCGGGCAAGACGGGCTCAGCGGCGGCGCGTGCGGATTGGAGGCGTGGATCCAGCCGGTGGCCGGCGGTGTCCATGCGGTGCGTTTGCCGCACTCTGGGCGTTCCGGCGATTGAACGCGATTGAACGCGATTGAACGCGATGCGGCGCGACGCAGCGCGACGGAGCGCGAAGCAGCACGCTCACCGCGCAGCCGCCTGATCGCGGAGCGCTTTGTCGACGTGCGGTATCCTCATGTGGTCTGGAGCCGGCGGGATTCACCGGTCGGCCCAACGAGGAGAAACACGCATGAACCCCATGATTCGCATCACCGCGAGCGCTGCGGCCGCCGGATTTGCCACGCTGGCCGTCGCGGGCCCCGTGCCGACGCCCGTTGACGTCATCATCACCGAAGGGCAGGCCCTGGCCGGAGACACCGTTGACATCATCAACGAAGTTGTCGCCACGCCGGGCGGCACCGTCGGCTTCACCGGTTCGCTGTTGGCTTCGGGTGATCGCTTTGTGTGGTCGGGCACCGGGCCGATCATCTTCAACAGCGATTATAAGCAACTGGTCACTGGCGCCGAAGGGTCGATGGGCGTGGGTGACGCCGGCGGATCGATCTACTCGCCGGCCGTCGACGGCAACGACAGCGTCATCATCAACGGCACCGAGATCATCAGCAAGACGCAGCCGTCCTTCGACGGGGTGCCAGGTTTCATTACCTTCTGCTCGCGGCCGCAGATGACCGGAGGCGGAATCGCCCATTGGATCAGCGGTTACAACGATACCGATCCGAACGGTGGCAGCCAGGCGCGCGTGCTGTACCGTTGGGAGAACGGTGCCGTCACGGCGGTCCAAGTTGCCGGTGATCCGTTCATGTACGAAGGCACGCAATTTTTCGTCGGGCCGGGTTCGGGCGTCGACTTCGACTACGGTATTTCGCCCGATGGATCGCAGCGCATCCAGGCGATCGACACGACCGCGCCCACGGCCAATGATGGTTTCGTGTTGATCAACGGCGTTGGCACCTACCGCGAGGACGATCCGATCCCGGGCGAGGAAGAGAACTGGGACAACTTCGACCTGTTTCGGATTGACGACGCTGGCAACCATGCGTTCACCGGCGACACGAATGGCCCCGGGGCGACCGACGAATTCGTTGCCTACAACGGCCAGATCGTGGTGCGTTCGGGCGACATGATCGGTGGCGAGATGATTCCCGACAGCGCGACCTTGCGCGGTTTGGATCTGTCAAACGACGGCGGGATCCTGCACGCCTGGGGCACGACCAGCTTTGAAATCTTGTTCGTGGGCGACACGTCGAACGTCGCGGCAACCTCGCAGAAGATCGTTGCCTGGGGCGACGTTCTGGACACCGATGGTGATGGTTTGGGCGACGTGACGGTGATCGACATCGAAGCATCGACGGTCGGTGGTTCCGGCGGCGCGGTGATCGACGGGACGAGCGTTTACGTGAACCTCGAAGTCGAGAACGATGCGGCGGAGACCTTCGAGATCATCGCCCGCTTTGATCGTCCGGATGTTTCGAATCCGTGCTTCGGCGACCTGGACGGCGACGGCGAAGTCGGCTTCACCGACTTGACCGCTCTGCTCGCGGCCTGGGGCGACGTCGGGATGAGCGTGGCTGACTTGAACGGCGACATGGTCGTGAACTTCAGCGATCTGACCGCGCTGCTCTCCGCGTACGGCCCGTGCGTGTAATGCGGAACAGGAGGCGGGCGTTGTTCAGGCCAAAGGCTGACGTGTGAGCGTTGGCTTGCGTGGATTGAAACGCTGCCTCACCAAATGATTGCCCCGGTTCGCCATCGATGGTGGGCCGGGGCTTTTTCTTGCGCGGGGCACATGTACGGTATGAGGCATGACTCGATCCTCCACCATCGGCGTTGATGCTTCGTCTGTTTCGTCTCGCGGCCGGGGCGACGCATCGTCGGCCAGTTCGTCGGGAGGGGCGTTCGTCAGTCCGGCCGCCACCTCGACGCCGGATTCTGCGACCAGTCCGGCCCTGAGCGCGGCGGGCGATCCCGATGCCCCCATCAAGGTCGGCATCGGCCAGATCGCCCCGGTGTTTCTCGATCGGGCCGCGACATTGGCCCGGGTCGTCGAGCTCATCCGCGAGGCGTCGGCCAACGGCTGCCGATTGGTGACCTTCGGCGAGGCGTTGGTTCCCGGATATCCGATGTGGCTCGGCCGGACCGGCGGGGCGGCGTGGGACGATCCGCGGCAGAAGGCCATCCACGCGCGGTACATCCGCGAGGCGGTCACCATCGAAGATGGGCACCTGGAGCCCGTCCAGGCCGCCTGTCGCGAGACCGGCGTCTGGGTGGTGCTGGGCGTCATTGAACGGCCGCGGGACCGTGGGCAGTCCCTGTACTGCTCGTGCGTGACGATCGACGGAGCCGGCCAAGTGGCCAGCGTGCACCGGAAACTCATGCCGACGTACGAAGAGCGCCTGGTCTGGGGGGTCGGCGACGGGGCCGGCTTGGTCGTGCACGGACTGGATTCGTTCACCCTCGGCAGCCTGAACTGCTGGGAGAATTGGATGCCGTTGCCGCGGGCGAGCCTCCAGGCCCAGGGCGAGACGCTCCACGTGGCCATTTGGCCTGGGTGCGTGCACAACACCGCGGACATCACGCGCTTCATCGCCCGCGAGGGGCGTTCGTACGTGATTTCGGCTTCGAGTTTGCTCCGGGCGACCGATCTGCCGTCGGATGTGCCGCACCGGGACGCCATCGTGCGGGATGCCGGCGAGCTGATCCACAACGGCGGATCGGCGATCGCGGGGCCAGACGGGGAATGGGTGGTCGAGCCAGTCGCCGAGCAGGAGGGCCTAATCACCGCGGTGATCGATCCCGTCCGGGTCCGCGAGGAGCGGCAGAACTTCGATCCCTCGGGGCACTACGCCCGGCCAGAGATACTGCAGCTCCGGGTGACGCGGGAACGGCATCAGGCGGTGGTGTTCGAGGATCGGTGAGTGGCGTACGAGGCGTACGAGGCGTGCGTGGGCGTACGAGGCGTGGGCGTACGTGGCGTGCGTGGGTGTACGAGGCGTACGTGGGTGTGCGTGGCCGGGGCCGGGTGCGGTGGGGCCGTGGCGTCGTGGAGCGGCCGGCTCCGTGGGGCCGCGAAACCGTCGGGGGGATGCACGGTGCGGTGGCCCTCGCGGCGGGTCCCACGAAAAGGCCCCGGCGCCCTTCATGGGCGGCCGGGGCCAGCGTGCGTCACCGGGGTGTTCTCGTAGCCGCAGGCTTCATGACGGAGCCTGCGGTGGGCAAATCCCTGCCCGACGAAAGTTGACGCTCCCAGAGACCACTTCCCTGCGGTCACTCGGCACCTTTGTGCCCGTCAACCCTTCACCCCGGAAGTTTTCCCGCTTGACAGGATCTTCCATCGGCAAGTCACCCTCAATCCCCTAACCCCTCGAATTGATGTGGGGAATTCACGTAGGCGGGGTCTGAATTTGGTGGGGCGATCCACCCAGTGTGCACGGTGTATCCCGTTGGGTCGATGGTTGGTTTGTGCCGTAAAACGTGGTGTTTCAGCGTGTTGGGAATTGTGGATACACGGTGCGTGAATCGTGGCGGGAGGACGTGAATCTCGCCGGGAATCGAGTTCAGACTCGTCCTATAAACCATGGGCGAGGGAAAGTCTGGGGCCGCGGAGCGAAGGCCAGTGAAGCGAGTGCGCCGCGCGGGAGCACTTGGCGGGGCGACCGCGTGAAAGTTGAGGTCGCAGGGACGGGCAAACCGCGCGATTCGTCGCTGGTGTCACCGAATCTCAAGGTCGATGTGCGGCGCGTCGGCGCGGCTCGCGTGCCCGGAACGTGCGGCGGAGTCGTGGGTGAGCGGCCGCTCTTTCGGGTCATCCGCGGGAGCCACCCGCGTCATCCGCAGTGGCGACCCGGAGTGGCCACCCGCCGGAGCCGCCCGCAGTGGCCGCCCGCAGCGGCCATCCGCAGTGGCCTTTCTTGATGGCGATTGACGGTGGCGGGTCGTGATTGGCTTCGGCCGCGGCGGTCGGTTTCGGTCGGCGGAAAGCCTGCATCGGGAAATGCGTCGCGGTTCTTGCCGGCCGCGCGGTCGGCGAACCCAAACTAGGATTCCCAGATCCTCGCCGGCGAGGCCACCGAGATTCCAGTGGCCGCGTCGTCGAAGCCCCGGTAGCTCAGCTGGATAGAGCAGCGGACTTCTAAGAGACGGAAGCACCCCTCGGGCAGCCTTCCAGGCAGCGCCAGCGGGGTTGGCTGACCCTGACGAATCCCGAATTCAAGGGGTATCGGGGGTCGTGGGGGTCGTCCCCGGCGAGCCCGGTCCCATCCTCAAGCTGTTCGGGCTGTCGGCGGCGGGTTGCCTTCTGCTGGCGGCGGTCGCCGCGTCGCCGCCCATCGCCGTGGTCTCGGCTGCGACCGCCGGCGTGATCATCGGCCTGGTCCGGGGTGGCCGCCGGGCCCCGGCCCCGGCCCCTGACGAGATCGACGAGGCGGCGGCCGACGCGATCCTGCGACATCACGACGAGCAGAACGCCCGGGTGCACGAGGTGCACGCGACCCGGCTGCGCGAGCGGTTCGCTGAGGCCGGCACGGCCCCGGCCGACATGGACGCGGCCGTCGCCCGAGTGGCTGGGGGTGCGTCGTGAGCGATCAGCACCTCGTGATCGTCGCTGGTTGGGATCCGCAGCTCGTCAAGGCGACGACCACCGTCCTGGTCGGGCCCGGTTGGCACCACTGGCACCCGACTCCATGTGAGCTCAATTTCGTGATGCGGCAGTCGCTGCAGCGGGGGCTCGACGGCGTGGCCGAACTGCACTCGCCGCACCTGGTGGCCGGCGGGCTCGCTCCGCTGAAGGGGATCGGCGTCAGCACGGTCCTGGTCGTGTCCCCGGGCGTCCCTCAGTCCCAGTACGAGATCGCGTCGGCCCGCTTGCAAGGGCTCGGCCGGTACCGCGAGGAGCGCGGCGGCAGCATTCGAGTTGAAGAGCTCCGCCGCTGGGCCGGCTGGCGTGATGCGGTGACGGCATGACCGCCCTCAGTGCCTGGATTCAATCCCTGACCCCCGACGACGTCGGGAAGACCACGGTGTCCCCGACGTGGGGCGCTTGCACCATCACCTTTGTAGGAGACGACACGAATGGAACTGATGAACGGGGCTGCACCCCCGCAGACACCGACGCTGGACGAGATCACCGAGGAGCTGGGCTCGCTTCGGAAGCAGCTGGCCGAGGTCAGCGAGCTCGACAAGATGCTCAAGAGCCGCAAGGCCGAACTGGAACGCTCCTTCCTCGCGTGGGCGGACGCCAACGGTGTTGAGAAGGCGACGAGCAATGGGTTGACGATGAGCGTCACCAGTCGCCAGACGGCGCAGATCCAGGACATGGAGGGCTACATGCAGTGGTGCCTGGACCACGGCTTCGCCAACGCGATGGCGCGCAAGGCAAACCCGAGCGTGCTGTTCAAGCTGGCCGCGGCCGGCACCCCGCTCCCCGCCGCTGTCGAGCTCGGAGAGATCCCCACGGTCAGCATCCGCAAAGTCGCGGGCTGAGCTTTCACCCAGAGGCCGCATCATCGGCCAGCAACGAATAGGAACCAACGACAATGAGCAAGGCAATCGAGAAGAAGAACGAGACGGCACTGGCCACCATGTCGCCGGAGCAAGCCGCACTGCGCGGCGCGGCGATGTCTGAGGTGACCG
>JBGCEZ010000069.1:0-70924 GCA_045106735.1 Phycisphaerales bacterium
CGCGGCCGCCTTGCCCTCGGCCACGATCTCGTCCACGCTGAACTCGTACGCGCCGTCTTCCCCGCGCTTGCGATAGAACGCACAGAACTTGCACGAGAGGGCGCACACGTTCGAGTAGTTCACGTGCCGGTTGATGTTGTAGTACGCAACGTCGCCGTGCATCCGCCGGCGGACGGCGTCGGCCAGCGAACAGACCGTCCAGATGTCCGGCGTGGCGAAGAGCCGCTCGCCATCGTCATGGCTGAGCCGAACGCCATTGGCCACCTTGTCCACGATGCTGGCGAGCGACGGATCAAATCCGGGCGCGCCGGTGACGCGGGCAATCGTCAGGTCGGGCGATTCCACCGGTTGGGGGGGCGCCGGGGCGGAGGTCGTGGGGGCGTCGAGGGTGGACACGGCAGGGCTCCGGTGGGGCCGGGGAGCGGGCGAGGAGTCGATCGAAGCGTCGATCGCGGAATCGGGCGAGTGGCGGCCGAGCCGTCGGGCGAACAGTCGGCCGAGCCGTCGGGCGGTCCAGCCGATGCCGACCGCAACGGAAGTCTATGCCGCCCGGCGGCCCGATTCGCCCCTTCGGCCGGGTGGATCGGCGCCAGTTCCGAGAACCGTGGAAAGCAGGGCAAACGCTGCCGCGTGCGCCGGCGGCGATCGGGGCGTCGCGGGTCCCAGTCTTCAGTCCGGTTCGTCGGCGACCGATTCCGAAGCATCGGGCGCAGGTTCTGCACTTTCAGCGGGGCCGGTGGTCGGTGATGCCCAGGCGGGCACGAAGGGAAGGCTGGCGCGATGATGTCGAACTTCAGGTCAACCGGTGACGGGAAGCGGAAGGACCAGCCCGAGCAGGCGGCCGACGCCACGGATGCGGGCTTGGTGACCGAGACCGATGGGGTGTCGCCCGCTGCGGGTTCGGATGCCGCGTCGGATGCCGCCCCCGTTCCATCGGCGGGCATGGAGAGTGCGCTGGGTGACGTCGAACGCCACCTTCAGATGCTTCGGTCGGTGCAGACCCAGCACGCCGAGCGTGAGCAGCGGCTGCTGGAACGCGAAGAAGCACTCCAGGAAGCCGCTGGCCACCTGGAAGCCGGTCGCAACGAGATCCGCCAGCGAAACGAACGCTTGGAGGCCGAACAGGCCAAGCTGGATGCCGAGCGAGAAGAGATCGCTGCGGCCCGCGAACGCATCAACCACGAGCGTGACCGCGCGGCCGAGGCGATGACCGGCGATCGCGAGCGACTCGAGGCCGGACGTCGGGAGCTCGACGCCGCTCGGGCGAGCCTGGAGAGCGACCGGCAGGCCTTGGAATCCGAGCTCGAAGCCGCCGCGGCATCGCAGTCGATGGCGACCGAGCTCGACGCCCGCCAGGCGGAACTGGACGCCCGGGCCACCGAACTC
This sequence comes from Phycisphaerales bacterium, assembly GCA_045106735.1. Taxonomy (GTDB): domain Bacteria; phylum Planctomycetota; class Phycisphaerae; order Phycisphaerales; family SM1A02; genus JBGCEZ01. Next base: position 1,387 of record JBGCEZ010000069.1, read on the forward strand.
GCCGCCCGCCTCGAAGCCGCCGAGGCGGCCGAGGCCGCCGCATGCGCGGACGCCGAATCCCGGGCCAGCGCGATCGCCGAACAGGCGGCCGCCCTCGCGTCCCGAGTGGCCGAGGTGGACGCCCGTGAGGCCATGCTCGAGCAGCGTTCCCGCGAGCTTGACGCCCGCGAAGCAGACCTGACCGAGCGGCTCTCGGACTTGGACGGCCAGCGCGAGGTGCTCGAGACGGCCCGCCAGACCCTCGTGGCCCAGACCGCCGACTTGAACGCCGATCGGGATCGCTTCGCCGACGCCCGCGGGCAACTGGAATCGCGGGTCACCGAACTCGAGTCCGAGCGCGATGCCCTCCGGGACCAGGTCGGGCAACTGGAAGCCGCGGCCGACGAGGCCGCCGCCGCCCAATCGTCGGCCACTCAGGACAGCACGGAACTCAGCGAACTGCGCCAAGAGATCGCCGTCGCCCGCCAGCAACTGGCGGCGGCGGAGGAAGCGCTCGGCGAAGCTCGCGGCGAGAGCAGCCGGCTGACCGGCGAGCTGCAGGCCGCCCTGGAGCGGACTTCGGCCGAGTTGGAAGCCCGGACCAGCGAACGCGATGGCGCGCTGGAAGATCTGGCCGCGGCGCAGGCCGGCGGCGGGGTCGCCGACGCGGAGGCGATCGACGCCTTGCAACTTCGCTTGGCGTTGGCCGAATCGGAACTGGCGGCCCGGATCCAGGAAATCGAGACGCTCACCGCCGCGCACACGGCGGCGGCCGAGGCAGCAGAAATCGCCCACGCCGACGCAGTCGAGTCGGCTGAGTCGAGCGGCAACGGTGGCGTGGCGGCGGAAGCGGCCGCCGGTCGCATGCGGCAACTCAGCGACACGATCGAGGCGTTGACCGCCGAACGCGATGCGGCCATCGCCGAATGCGATCGCGTCCGCGCGGAACTTGCGGACGTGCAGGCGGCGGCTGCCGCTGCGGCCGCGGCGAGCAGTGCAGGCGACGCCGGTGGTGCGGATGCCGGTGCGGCCGAGGGCGCCGAAGATCTGGCCGCCGCTCGGGCGGAACTGGACGCGATGAAGGGCAAGCTCAAGGAACGAGCCAGCCGGATCAGCATGATCGCCCAGCATCTGAAGCGGCGCAAGGAACGCTTGCAGAAGCTGCGCATGATGATCGACCTGCGCCGCGAGACGGAGGACGATCGTCCGACCGGCCCGGTGCTGCAGCCTGGCCAGCGCATCGTGGACTTTGAACAGCACGCCGCGCAGCTCCGGCACCTCGAGCAGCAGCGGATGGAAGTCCTGGACCGGCGTCGCGAGCTTGGGCGCCAGGAAAAGAAGATGATTCGCCGCTGGGCGGCGCCCAAGGCCTTTGGCATGGTCGCCAGCGCCATGCTCTTGGCCGTGGCCGCCTGCGGAATCGCGTGGGGCGTGGCCGACCGGATCGATCCGGCGGTGCGTTCGGCGTCCGTCACGTTGGAAGCCCGGGCGAGCCTGCCGGGCCACGAGACGCCAGAGGCCCTGCAGGCCTGGTCCGATTGGCATCGCGATCGCGTGTCCGACAGCGAGTTTCGTGTCGAATTGGCCGACCGGATGGTCGCGACGCGACTGGATCAGTGGCGGAAGCCGGAAGATCTGGCCGCGCGCCTCGATGCGGACCTGACCACCAACGGCACCGCCGACGGGCACTTGACGTTCACGCTCGCCGGTACGGACGGAGCGGAACTGCAAGCGATGCTCGACGTGCTCGCCACCACGCTGGCCAGCGAGTCCATGAACACGTTCAAGGGCAAGCCGGAAGCGGTGTGGGCCGGCGTTCGCGGGGAGCGCGAGGAGGGCGGGATGATCCGGTACGCCGGCGTGAACGAGGTTCCGATCGTCGACAACCGCCTGCAGACCGCCGGGCCCATTGCCGCCGGCACGTACCTGGGCCTGTTGATCGTCGTGTTCGGGATCTACACGATGCTGCTGCGGGCCCGCCGCGAGATCGATGAGGACGGGACGCTCTTCAGTGATTCGACGGACCTGGGCATGGTCGAGTCCTTGCGCATCGCGTCATGACCGGCGGCGGCTTATCGGGACGGAACGATGTGCCGTGTGGGGTCGACCTGGACGACTGTTCCGGTCATGCCGCCACGTCCTGTTGACGCGCCCCCGACCCGCGGGACCCGTGGCCAAGTCGCTCCCATCGGAAACCGATCGTTGAGAGGAAGCCGGGCCGCGAGGCCGGAGCGGGAACAGCAGGTGGAAGGCGAGCTGGCGGAGTCGGCTCGGAGGGAGTGGCCGCGATGGATGAACATGATCACGATCCGATGCCGCACGACCGGAGCCCCGGCGATCCGATTCCGTTCCCGCTGGAGTTGGCCCGTCGCACCCTGCCGTCGATCAACGGCCAGCGGAGCGAGGAACTCCCGGGCCTGCCGTCGTCGGCCGATCATGTGATCGACGCCCTCGACACGATGAGTCGCCGCATCGACGACTTGGCCCGCGAGCTCAATGTCTTCGGGCACTTTGATGATGACGACGGGCCGCGTGCGGCCTGAATCCGGCACACCACCGACGGTGGAGGAATGACCGACGCGGCACGCATGCGTGCCGCGTTGTCATGTCGTGGGGGAGGGGTGCCGGCTGGTGCGGGCCGGTGCGATGCGAGCCGATTCAGCCGTCGGCGGATTCGAGTCGATCGGCCGGGGATGCGGCCGGCGTGGCCGATGGGGACGTCGAGCCCGTCGTCGAGTCCGTCGTCGCCGGCGGGGCGGCGGCATCGACGTCGGCGAGCGCGCGACGCAAGATCGATGCGAGGCGGGCGCTGCGGTACGCGGGATCACTGACGATCGCGGGCATCTCGATGGCCGGGCGCGTGGGCCGCTCGGGACGCGGCAGCACGGTTTCCGCGCGAGCGTTCGGGGCGGCGGCGGCCTCGGCCTCGGCGTTCCAGGCGTCGCGGAATCCCTGCAGATCGGGGCCGGCGATCGTTCCCGCCGCGGCGAGTTCGCGTACCCGCCGGGCATTGGCCAGCGCGGCCTCGGACGGACGCTGCCGATCGTCGGCGGCGATGAGGGATCGGCCCGGATCAAGGAGCGGATCAGCGGTGGCGGCGCCGGGACCGACCGGGCGACTGGCGGCACGAGGATCGCCGGAGATGCGCCGGTTGGCGATCATGCCCGGCCGCGGCACGATGGGGGTGATCGCCCCGCCATCCGGATCACCGATCATGAAGATCGTGTCGTACGGAATGATCGGCACCGACGGCCCGCCGCCAGGGGAGACGTAGATCGACCGCGGGAACACGGCCCGCAGGGCACCGAGGGATCGCATGAACCCGTCTTCCACCCGGTAGAGGCTGCTGAAGTCGTTCGAGCCGATTGAATTGACCCGTTGATCGACCCACTGCACTTCGCTCGTCGGTCCGAGGTCGCCATCGCCCGGGCTTACGCGGACCGGTTCGGTCGGCGGCGGGGTCGCTTGGCCATGGGCCGGGGTCGCGATGCCGATCACCGCGGCGGCGAGGCACCTGAGGCCGACGAGCATGGCGCGGGGGTGGCGGTGGGGGTGGATTTCGGAGTTGATCATGGTGCGTTGCGGGCGGAGAACGGGCAGGGGGCGGGTTCCGTGCTGAAGAGCGATCCGGATGGAGGCTGGAGGTCGCGTGGTGGACGACGGGCGGCCGGATTCGGTGCCAACTCCTGTGCCGGCGGCGGTGCCAACCCCGGCCAGCTGGCGGGAGAGCATCCGAGTCCCAGTCTCGCAGGATCGCCGGCCGAGGGGCTCGTACGGCCAGTCCACGATGATGGTTCATCGGCTGGGAGGCTGCGGTTTCGCGCCTCAGAATGATTCTCGGACCGCGAGGCGGGCCGATCAACGCGAATCCCGCGATCGGGGGACAATCGTTCCCATGGATGAATCGGTGGTGGCGGCAATTCTGGCCGGGGGGGCGGGCCGGCGGATGGGGGGCAACAAGCCCGCCGCGCGGTTGCCCGATGGCCAGAGCCTGCTCGCCGCGGTTGCCCAGACCGCTGGCCAGGTGGCGGGGGTGGTTTGGCGGATCGGCGGCCCGGCGGGCGATATTGGCCCGGACGATGCGCGGCACATGCGCCATGTCCCGGATCTTCGGCCCGGCCTTGGGCCGGTCGCCGGCATCGAAGCAGCGGCCCGGGCGATGCTCGATGGGCTGACGCCGAGGCCGAGGCCGGGAGCCTCGGGGCCACCAGCTCCTGATCCGTCAACCCGTGGTCTGCCAACCCCTGGTCCGCCGTCGATCGTCCGGCCGGAACCGCTGTTGCTCGTCTTGCCCTGTGACATGCCCGACCTACCGGCGGCCTGGCTCCAGGCCTTGATCCAGGCAGCCCGCGCCGCCGGCGGCCGGCCCCATCAACTGGTGGTCGAGGACGCGCTCGATCCGGGGGGTACGGCGCCGCGCGATGCGGTCCGCGCTGCCGCAGGCGAATTTGGCGTCGCGCCATCGCCGTCGTCGTCCCCACCTCGTTCGTCCTTTCCGCTTCCACTGGTCGGAGCCCCCGCGCGCATCGCCGCCGCCGCCGAACAGCAGCTCGACGCCGATGACCGGCGCTTGCAGCAGTTGATTCGCGCTCTGGACACCGCCGCCGTTCGCGTCCCGGCGCGAGCCATGCCCTGGCTGCGCAACGTGAACGACAACGCGGCGCGACTCGGGCCGCGCCCTGGCTTGGGCGACGTTCCGGCCATCAGCGAGTCCGACGTTCCCTGATTCGCGCCTCACGCCCGGGCCACAAGCTCATCCCACAGCGCATCCACATGCCGCTGCGTCGTCCACGACTGGCCGATGCTCACCCGAATCACGTACCGGCCGCCAAGTTTGGTTTGCGTCAGCGACGCGACCCCGGAGTCATTGATCGACTCGAGGATGCGCTGCGTCGCGGCGTCACCGTCCACGTGCCGCAAGCACACGAGATTCAGCGGCGGCTCATGCGTCAGTTCGAAGCGGGGATGCTCGCGCACCAGCGCGGCAAAGTGCTGGGCCAGGCGAACGTGCTCACGCACAAAGGCCTGCAGGCCTTCGATGCCGTAGTGCCGAATGACGAACCACAGCTTCAGGGCGCGAAAACGCCGGCCGAGCGGCACGTGCCAGTCGCGATAGTCAAAGACTTCGCCCGAGGCTGTTGCCTTGTTCTTGAGGTACTCCGGCAGAATGCCGAGGGTCCGAATGAGCTCGGTTCGGTCGCGCACGTAAAAACAGTCGCAGTCGAAATTCGTCAGCATCCATTTGTGCGGATTGAAACAGTAGCTGTCGGCGTGCTCGACGCCGGCGTGCATCTCGCGGAATTCCGGGCAGAGCGCCGCGGTCCCGTGCATCGCCCCGTCCACGTGCAGCCAAAGGCCTTCGCGGCGACAGATATCGGCGATCGGGGCGACGGGCTCGATGGCCCCGGCGGAGGTGGTGCCGAGGGTGACGCAGGCGAAACACGGCGTCGCCCCGGCCGCCCGATCGGCCGCGATCTGCTCGGCCAGCGCTTCGGGGCGCAAGCGGAACTCCGCATCCGTCGGCAGGAGCCGCAGGTTCTCGCGGCCCATGCCGGCGATCATCATCGACTTCTCGATCGATGAGTGGGCTTGTTCGCTGGTGTAGGCGATCAGCGGCGAATCCGCCGTTGCCGCGGGGCCGCGCGCGTTGACCTGCCAATCGGTGGCCCGTTCTCGCGCGGCCAGCAGCGCACACAGCGTCGCGCTCGACGCCGTGTCCTGGATGACGCCGCCGCCCTCGCTCGTCGACAGGAAGATCTCGGGCAGGCCGAGCATCGGCACCAGCCAGTCCAGCACCCGGGTTTCCACCTCGGTGATGGCCGGGCCGGTCTTCCACAGCATGCCCTGCACGCCGAGGCCCGCGGCCAGCAATTCGCCCAGGATGGAAGGCCCGCTGATGTTGGCCGGGAAGAACGCGAACCAGTTGGGCGACTGCCAGTGGGTCAGCCCCGGCACGACGATCGAGTCCATGTCCGCGAGCATCGCCTCGAAGGGCTCGCCGGTGACGGGGGCGGCCTCAGGCAGCTTGGCCGCCACCTCGCCGGGAGCGATGTCCGGCATGACCGGCCGCGACTCGCACGACTCCAGGTAGTCGGCGATCCAGTCGATGACCGCGCGTCCGTGGCGGCGGAATTCATCCGACGACATGTGGTGTTCGGTCGAGGGGGTCGGCAATCCGTGGGGGGCATCGGCGCCGGAATCGGGCGGGGCAGAGTCGTGCATCTGGCCCATGGTAGGAAGCGTGGCGGGCAGTTACGGACCCAAGAGTCCCTCCATGGCCACGAAGCCGACCAGCAGCGATCCCCAGCACATCAGCGTGTACATGAAGGCCCACCGGAAGCCGATCTCGAACTGCTTTTCGGCCGCGATCCCAAAGGCGACCGCGCCAACGAACGGGAGGCACGGGACGATGAACTCCACCCCGACGCCGATCCCCGCGGCCGCCAGGCAGCTCACGGCGATGTCGCCAACCGGTCCGTCGATGGGGCCGCCGAGCACCCCGATGACCAGGGCGGCGATGAACGCGATGGCCGTGAGCCCGACGAACGCGATCAGCACGAGGATCGCGCCGCCTGCCCCGTCGATCGCCATGCCCACACCGATGGCGGCCGCGACCAGGATCACGGCGGTGAGCACCATGCCCTTGGTCTCGTCGATGTGGTACGCGGTGTCATCGCGGCCCAGGCGTCGTCGGCGTCGGCCGATCGCGGCGCCGCATTCCGGACAGCGGGCGCTGGTGATGCCGCGGAGCAGGTAGCCGCAGTCCTCGCAGGCCAACTCGTCGGCCGTGACGCCGCCGAGCTCGACCAGCGCGGAGGTATGGATGCCCTTGCGCCGGTCGTAGCCGCAGTCCGCGCAGACATCGTGGGCCGCGGCCATGCGCCGGCCGCACACGTCGCAGGGCACGAGCTTGGTTTCCAGGGTGTCGTGGGTCGGCGCGGCTTCGAGCGGGAGCGGATCGTTGAGGGTGCGGCCGTCGCGCGACTCGATGACCAAGCTGCCGTGTCGATGGGGCACTTTGGGCGTGGGCGTGGGCGGCGGGTCGACGGACGCCGGGGCGACTCGAGTCGCGGGCGATTCGGCGGGCGCGGGGGCCACTGGAGTCTTCGGCGGGACCGCCGTGGGCGCTCGCCCCGCCCGCGCGGCCGACTTCGCCGCCGCCGCGCTGGGCTTGGCGGACTTCTTGGACCGGCCGGCCAGCAGCCGTCGCCGCTCGTCGATCGACAGGCATGTCAAGCACACCACGAGTTCGCCGGCCCGCACGTGCGGGTCGCCCTCGGCGATCACCTCGTTGCAACGACGACACGTGGTCATGCAGGACAGGATCCGGAATGCGGGTTGACACGCGGGGCGGCCACCAGGACGCGGACGAGGCGAACGTTCAGGAGATTCACGCGAACGCGGACGCCAGGATGATCGCGGTCACGCCCGTGGTCACGATGGTGATGGCACTGGTGATGTACCCGTCGGACGACTCGAAGTCGGTCATGATGCCCAGGAGCATGCCATAGAACACAAGGGTGATGACAACGCCGAGACCTCTCGGCAGCGGGGCGGCGACCACCATCAGGGCGAATGCGGGGGCGTACGCCCCGAGGACTTGAAGAATCAGCATGCCGAGTGGCGAGTCGATGCCGAACCAGACCGCGCCGAGCGCGAAGTACGTGATGAACGCGACAACGTAGAGGATGCCGAAGGCCAGCAGCGTCCCCGCGAGCTCGATCCCGCCGCCGCGCATGAACCCGACCGCGGCCACGATCAGCAAGCCGATCACCGCGGCGATTGCCGGTTGTCGCCAGGCGGCCCGGATCACGTCTTGTTCGATGTCCGCGTAGCGCGACGTCTTCGCCAACTTGACGCGCTCGCCACACTCCGGACAAGCGCCACTCTTGACGCCGCGCAAGTCCTGGCCGCATGCGTGGCAGGGCCGCGGCGGGCCGGCGGTGCCGCCGACCTTGGCCTTGCGGGCGGCTCGGGCGCGGCGGGCTGCTTCTGATTCGATCGCCGGCGTCTGCGGGTCCAAGCGGACGGTGGACGGCGCGGCATTGGCCGGGCGTGGCGTCTCCGGCTCGAGGCCGAATGCTCCGTCGTCATCGGATGCGGTGGTCGATGTGCCGGATGCCGCTGCCGCCGTTGCTGCCGCCGTTGCTGCCGCCGCTGCTGCGGTCGCCGTTGCGTTTCGTGGCGTGTTCGCCTTTGTCGTCGCCTTCGCCGCGACTCGGTCGGCCCCGGCGGGATTGGACGAGGGCGCCGGTGCGGCCGCCCGCGCGGACTTCGCCTGCCGCTCCACCGCCGCCCGTTCGGCGTCCGTCAGGCAATCAAGGCAGATCGCCGCACCGTCCTTGCGACGCACGCGCGGCAGGGCCCCGATCACCTCTTCGCATCGGACGCAGACTTCATTCGGATTGTCCCCGGGCAGGTCGCCGCCAGCTCGATCAGCACACATGATTTCAAGGATATCGATCTCGCCGCACCCCGCGAGTCGCCGATCGGGGACATCGAGACATGTCGTTCCGCGAACGGAACTGGGCCCGCATCAGCGGGCTCAACCGACGAATGGTGCAGTTGCGCTGGGGAATTGGGGCAAATTCGAGCGTCCGCGGTCGCGGCTGATGGCGTTGCATTCCGCCCATCGTCGCCATGTTGCGATCAGCATGCGTGCACCCGACGCGGAAGTTGCGGATGCAACATTCATTGAAACATCGAATGGAGGAAAAAGAGGGAGCCGATGGCGGGAGATGAAGAGGTGGCGTGGTAAGAAGCCTCTGGCTTCTTCGCGAGGACACCCGTGCGGGCCATGCCGGACCTTGATGGACGGTGGCGACTGCGTTCGCTTACGGCGCGGTCGGCTCGCGGGTTGCCGCTTCATCCAACCACGCCGCCAGCCCCGCGTCCGGCCATGCCACCGGCTCGCCGGTATCGCGGCGGATGGAACGCATCGCGCCGCGAGCCCGCAGGGCCTCCGTCAGCGCGGTGGCAAGACGCTGCGCGATTTCCGGTTGCTCCCGCGCCCGTGACCGCGTCTCCCCGAGATCTTCGGTCAGGTTGAACAGTTCGAAGCGCGGTGCGTGCTCGGGATCGTGGTAGTGGATCAGCTTCCAGTCGCCGAGCCGAATCCAGGACGCGGGGCCGTAGCCAGGTCCCTTGGCCGCCCACATGTTGGGCAGATGCCAGACGAACGGCCGCTCGCCCAGGCTCGCGCCGGCGTCCCGCAGCACCGCCCCAAGATCGCGGCCGTCGATTCGATCGTCGTCGGCGGCGCTCGCGCCCGCCGCGGCGAGGATCGTGGTGAACAGATCCTCGGCGATCATGGGTTCGCCGGTCGTACTGCCGGCCGCGACCACGCCCGGCCAGCGCACGAGCATCGGCACGCGGCTGCCGCCTTCGCGGGCGCTGCCTTTTCCGTTGGAGAGCGGCCGGTTGTGCGTATTGCGCTCCCCGCCGCGCGCGTGGTCGGACAAGCCGCCGTTGTCGCTGAAGAAGACGACCAGCGTGTTGCTGGCGAGTTCGAGTCGGTCGAGCTCGGCCAGCACGTCGGCCAGTGACCGGTCCATCGCTTCGACCATGGAGGCGTAGGCCGCCTCCGTCGCGTCGAGCGCGTCGTACGCTTCCACGTACCGGGCATCGGGCATGATCGGCGTGTGCACCGCGTAGTGCGACAGATGCAAGAAGAACGGGGCGTCGCGCATCGCCGCATCGCGCAGGGCGGCGATCGCTTCGCGGGTGAGGGCTTCGGTGAGGTTCACGTCCGTGCCGTGGTAGTCGGCCAGGCCGGGTACGTCCCACACGCTCGGCTGCTCGGGCTGGCCGCGCCGCCGCCCGCCGGCGTAGTGGTGCTCGCCGTGGTAGCTGCCGGGGGCGCCGGCCGCGTGCCCGGCGATATTGACATTGAAACCGATGGCCGTGGGGTCGGCGGCGGGCGTGTCCATGGCCGCGAAGTGCGCCTTGCCGACGTGGATCGTGTGGTAGCCGGCGGCCCGGAGGCGCGCGGGCAGCGCGCTGGCCCGAACGCTGCGGGGAATCGCTGGCCCGGCGTCCTCGGCCGGGACGAGGCCATTGACGTTCCACGCCGGGAACGTCAGCCGAGGATGTTTCGCGTCGGTCGATTGGCCGCGGCGCAGCGTCCAACTCGTGACCATGTGCCGGGCCGCGTTCAGGCCGGTGATCATCGAGATTCGCGACGGCGAACAGATCGGCGTGGCGTAGGCATCGGTCCAGCGCATGCCCTCGCCGGCCAGACGCTGCATGGCCGGCGTGCGGTACCGGGCGTTGAGTGGCGTGGGGTCGGGGCCGAAGGGCACGGACGTGTCCTGCCAGCCCATGTCGTCCACCAAGAAGACGACGATGTTTGGCGGCACGGCGGGGAGTGTGTCCGGGGCGACGTCGCCATCGCCGGCGGTGCTCGTTGCGGCGCTGGCGGTGGCGGGGCGAGGCGCGGGCGCGCCGCCAGCGACCGGGCTGGCCAGTAGGGCCGCGCTGATGGTCCCGCCGACGGCGGTCGCGATGGCCAGGCTCGCCGCGATGGTTCTGGCGATGCGGCGGCCGGCAGAGCGGACGAACAAGCTGACGAACGGGCGGCGGGCGAGGGGCATGACGCACTCCAAAGCAGGGATCGCCCGACGCTACCGGCGGCCGACGCTGTCGTCGCCCGCAACGGCGGGTGGTCTGCGCTTTTGCGGCGTTTCCAGGCTGGAATGCGTCGTGTGCGTCGGCTGGAATCGCCTCCTCCGATGCGCGAACCCGGGAACTTCCGCGATCCGGCCCGATTCCGATTCGCCGCACCGATGACAAACCGCCGCGCGGACCGATATCCCCAACCCCCGCACCCCGGGTCCCGTTCCGGGGCACCTGGCCAAGCGCCGAAACCGTGCACGATCCGCGTGGTTCTTTCGCTTCGTCCGATAGTCAGCGGGATATGGTGTCGCCCCGGCCACTCCGGCCGGACTCCTCCAACTCGTCCGTGGGCCCCACGTCCATGCTCCTTGCCGCTGTCCTCACGATCTTCCTTGCCGCGGCCCTCGCTCCGCTGATCCATCGCGTGATCGGCGACCGGGCCGGGTTGGCGATTGCGGCGGTACCGGCGATCTGGTTCGTGGTCTTCGCGGCCCAGGTGCCCGGCGTTGCCGCCCTGCACGGGACCGTCGGCCTCGAAAAGCCGAGCCATTCGGCGGCCGCTGGCGCCCCCCACGATGGTGCGGTCGCCCCCCACGACGGCGATCCCTCCGCCGACGCCCCCCCCAACGCCAGCTCGGCCGATGACGCCGACGCGGCCCACGACGCGGCCGCCACCAAGAAGGCCAAACTCAAAGAAGGCCTCGGTGGCGTCGGCAGCATCGCCGTCGGCGACCCGGAACACATCTCGCTCATCGACCAGCCCGGCCTCGGGTTCGACATCGCCCTGTCGATGCGGCTCGACGGCCTGTCGCTGATGTTCGCCTTGCTCATCACCGGCATCGGCGCCCTCGTCCTGACCTACACCAGCAGCTACCTCGCCCGGGACGTGCGCATGCCGCGTTTCCTGGCCGTGCTCAGTGCGTTCATGGCGTCGATGTTGGGCATGGTCCTGGCCGACGACATCCTCGTGATGTTCGTCTTCTGGGAACTGACGAGCATCACCTCGTACCTGCTGATTGGCTTTGACCGCCACCGGGCCGCGGCCCGCCGGGCGGCGATGCAGGCCCTCGTCATCACCGCGTCCGGCGGTCTGGCCATGCTCGCCGGGCTCCTGATCCTGGCGTCGATCAACAACGGCGACTTCTCGATTCGCGGCATGGTCGCGGCCCGCGAGTCGCTGCAGGCGTCGCCGCTGATCACCGCGGCGATGGTCCTGGTGCTTGCCGGCTGCTTCACCAAGAGTGCCCAGTTCCCGTTCCACTTCTGGCTGCCCAACGCGATGGAAGCGCCGACCCCGGTCAGCAGCTACCTGCACTCGGCGACCATGGTGAAGGCCGGCGTCTACCTGATCGCCCGTCTCAACCCCGTCTTTGGCGGCGGGGCCGGACACTGGGAATCGGTGCTCGTCTTGTTCGCCGGCGTGACCGCGATTCTCACCGCGTTCCTCGCCCTGCGGCAGTACGCCCTCAAGAAGCTGCTCGCCTACAGCACCACCGCGTCGCTGTCGGTCATCATCATGGGCATTGGAATCGGCACCAAGGCCGGGGCCAAGGGGGCCATGGTCTTCCTGCTCGCCCACGCCCTCTACAAGTGCTGCCTCTTCCAGACGGCCGGCAACCTCACCCACGCCACGGGCGAGAAGGACGTCAAGAAGCTCTCCGGCCTGCGGAAGGCGATGCCCATCGCCGCGGCTGGCGGCATGCTCGGCGGCCTGGCGATGATCGGCATCCCGCCGATGTTCGGCTACCTCGGCAAGGAGTCGATGGCCGTGGCCACCTGGGGCGCCCCCGCGGCCAAGTGGTTCGTGGTGTTCGCGCTGATCTGCGCCGGCTCCGTTTTCGTCATGATCGGCGGGGCGACGGGCGTGCGTCCATTCCTGGGCGAGCCGCGCGAAACGAAGCTCACCCCGCACGAAGCGCCGTGGTCCATGTGGCTCGGCCCCGTCGTGCTCGGCGTCCTGGGACTCGTCCTTGGGTTGGCCTTGCCGCTGACCGGCACGTACCTGATCGGCCCCGCCGCGTCGGCCGTTCGCGGCACGACCGTCGGCGTGCACCTGTCCTTCTGGCACGGCGTCAACGTGCCGCTGCTCATCGACCTGATCATGCTCGCCCTCGGCTTCACGCTGCTTTGGCGACGCGCGTCGATCGAGTCGGCCATGAGTTCGCTCGATGGCGCCTTTGCCCGCGGTCCCGATCGCGGCTTTGACGTACTGATGGCCGGGATCGGCGGCTTTGCCCGCACGCTCACCCGCATCCTGCAGAACGGTTCGCTGCCCTGGTACCTGATCACCGTGCTGGTGTTCGCGATGGCCGTGCTTGGCCCCGCGGTCTGGCGTGGGCTCGGCGACGTGGGCACCACCGCTGGCGTCCGCGACACGGTGATGGACCTGCAGGCCCACGAAGTCCTGACCTGCTTGAGCATCCTGCTCGGCTGCTACGCGATGGTCCGCACGCGTTCGCGCCTCAGTGCGATCGGCGCCCTGGGTCTGGTCGGCTTTGCCGTCGCCTTGATCTTCGTCTTCTACGGCGCCCCCGACCTGGCCATCACCCAGTTCCTGGTGGAGACGCTCAGCGTCCTGTTGCTGGTGTTGGTGTTCTACCGCTTGCCGTCGTTCAAGCACTTCTCCCGCCGGTCGACGCGGATTCGCGACGGGGCAATCGCCATCGCCGTGGGCGTGGTCATGGCCACGCTGGTCATGGTCGCCGCCGAAACCGAGATCGGCGACCGCGAAGTGCGGGAGTACTACGGCGAAGTCAGCTACCTGGAAGCGCACGGCAAGAACGTCGTCAACGTCATCCTGGTCGACTTCCGCAGCATCGACACGATGGGCGAGATCACCGTGCTCATGATCGCCGCCCTCGGCGTGTTCGGCCTGATGAAGCTTCGGCCGAAGGGCCGCGATGCCACGGCGGGCGATGGGGCAGGCGATGGCGCGGGCGACGGCGACGGCTCCACCGCGACTCCCGAACCGGGAGATGCCGCCTCATGACTTCTGCTTCGATCATCCTGCGCACCGTGGCCCGCGGCGTGATGCCGTTGATGCTGCTGTTTGCGGTGTTCTTGTTCCTCAAGGGCCACTACGAGCCGGGCGGTGGATTCATCGCCGGCTTGGTCGCCGCGAGCGGCTACCTCGTGTACGCCCTGGCGTTCGGCGTGGACCAGGCCCGCGAGCTGCTGCGGGTCAATCCCGTCGCCCTCATGGCCGTTGGACTGTTCATCGCCCTGGTGGCCGGCGTCATTGGCCTGGCCATGGGACGTCCGTTCATGGCCGGCGTGTGGGTCGGCCCCGTTGGCACCCCGGTGCTCTTTGACCTGGGCGTGTTCCTGGTCGTCGTCGGCGTGACCCTCACTTCGATCTTCACGTTGGCGGAGGACTGAGAACCATGACGCTCCTCCTGGCCATCACGATCGGCGCGATGTACGCCACCGCGGTGTACCTCATCCTGCGCCGCAGCATCGTCAAGCTGCTGATCGGCCTGTCGATGCTCGCCCACGGCGGCAACCTGCTCGTCTTTGTCGCCGGCGGACTGGCTCCGCGCGGTGAGTCGCCGCTCATCCGGCCGACCGAAAAGGTCCTCCGCGAAGGCACGCAGGACCCGATTCCCGAAGCCTTGGTGCTGACCGCGATCGTCATCGGCTTTGGCGTGCTCGCCTTTGCCCTGACGCTCTTCAAGCAGGCCTACAACGCCACCGGTACCGACGACGTTCAAGCGATGCAGGATCCGGCGGCATGAATACGCTCATCGTCCTGCCCCAGCTGATTCCGATGTTCACGGCGATCATCTGCCTGATGGCCTGGCGTCACGTGCGCCGGCAGCAGTTGATCTGCGTGGCCGGATCGGTGGCCCACCTCATCGGCGGCATCTTCCTGATGCGGTTGACGCTGCAGGAAGGCTTTGTGGCCAGCAGCATCGGCGATTGGCCGGTGCCCTTCGGCATCGTCTACGCGGTGGACATCCTGGGGGCGGTCATGGTGCTGCTCACCGGACTGATGGCCACCGCCGTGTCGATCTACGCGATTGCCGACATCGACGAAGGCCGGCTCGCCCACGGATTCTGCCCGCTGTTCCAGACGCTCATCATGGGCGTGAGCGGGTCGTTCATGACCGGCGACCTGTTCAACCTGTACGTCCAGTTCGAGATCATGCTGACCGCGTCGTTCGTGCTGCTCACGCTCGGCGGCGAGCGGCGGCAGATGATCGGCGGCATCAAGTACGTGACGCTGAACCTGGTTGCCTCGGCGATCTTCCTGGCCGGCGTCGGCGTGCTGTACGGGATGACCGGCACCCTGAACATGGCCGACCTGGGACAGGTGCTGCGGGACAACCCGTCCACGTCCCTGGTGGCCACGCTGGCCACGATGTTCCTGATCGCCTTCGGCCTGAAGGCCGCAGCCTTTCCGATGTTCTTCTGGCTGCCGGCCGCGTACCACTCGCCGCCGGCCAGTGTGTCGGCGCTCTTTGCCGGCCTGCTGACCAAGGTCGGCCTCTTCTCGCTGATCCGCGTCTTCACCCTGCTGTTCACCAGCGGTTTGGCCTGGACCCACGGGCTGCTGCTCACGATCGCCGGGTTGAGCATGGTGGTGGGCGTGCTCGGCGCGGTCGCCCAAACGGAACTGCGGCGCTTGCTCAGTTTCCAGATCGTCAGCCACATCGGCTACATCTTGATGGGCCTTGGCCTCATCGTCGCCCTCGACCGCGTCGGCGGTTTCGAGCCGGTGGCGGGTGCGGTGGCCGATGGGATCGCCGCCGACGGCGGTCTGGACGAGTCGACCATCCGTTCGGCCGTGGCCCTTGGGCTCACCGGCGGCATCGTCTACGTGATGCACCACATCGTCACGGCCACGAACCTGTTCTTGCTGGCCGGGGTGATCGAACGCGACCAGGGCACCGGCGTCATGGCGTCGATGGGCAGCTTGTCCCGCCGCCTGCCACTGCTCGGCGTGCTGTTCATGCTCTCTTCGCTGGCCCTGGCCGGCGTGCCGCCACTCTCGGGTTTCTGGGCCAAGGCCGCTTTGATCAAGGCCGGGCTCGGGATCGGGGCGACGGCCGTGGTCGTGGCCGCGCTGCTCACGGGCGTCCTGACGCTGTACTCCATGATGGCCGCGTGGGCCGCGATGTTCTGGCGCGAGCGGAACGGGTCGGAGTCACTCTCGAACTCGGCCGACGACGATTCGCCCGCCGGGGCGATGGACCGCCGCGAGGCGAGCCTGCGATTCGGCCCGATCCTCGGCCTGACCGCGGTGATGCTGGTCATCGGCCTGTACCCGCGGCCCTTCTTCGACGTGGCCGAGCGGGCCGCGGACCAGCTCTTGCATCCCTCGCGCTATACCGAGGCGATCATGTCGATCGAGACGTCGCCCCGCACGTATCCCAAGGCCAAGGACGCGGCATACGGTGACGCGAAGGACGCCGACGCCGACGCCGACGCCGACGCAGGCGCTGACGCCGATGCCGTCGCCGGCACTGACACCGTCGCTGAACCCGCTGAACCCGCTGCTCCCGCCGGCGAACCCGAGCCGGAGACCACTCCGTGAAGGCATTCATCGCCAACATCGGCCTGGCCGTGGCCTGGGCGCTCATCACCGATGACTTCAGCACGCACAACGTGGTGATCGGCCTCGTGATGGGCTACGTGCTCTTCCTGCTGCTCGCCCCGGCCATGGGCGAAGGCGCGACCGGCTACGTGCGCCGCGTCGGGCGGATCGCGGCGTTCATCGCCTTCTTCGCCCGCGAGATGGTGAAGGCGAACCTGCGCATGGTCTACCACGTCCTGACGCCGCACTCGTCCATGAGCCCCGGCGTGGTCGGCGTGCCGCTCGAACCGGCCAGCGATCTTGAGATCACGCTGCTGGCGAACCTCGTCACGCTGACGCCGGGCACGCTCTCGGTCGATGTTTCCGGCGATCGCCGCACGCTGTACGTGCACGCGGTTGACTGCGTGGACCCCGAGGCGGTCCGCAAGGAGATCAAGGACGGCTTCGAAGCACGCCTGCTGGAGCTGACCCGATGAATGCTCCACGACCCACGGTGGCCCGGGCGCCCCTGAGCTTTGCGGCGATCTTCTTCGCCATCGGCCTGTGGCTGATTCTTCCGGCCCAGGCGCCGGCCTTGGCCGGGGCGGCCGACGATGCCGGCGCGCTCGGCAGCGATCCGGCGGCGGTCGAGGCGGCGGTGCGCACCATCGCCTCGCCCTTCTTGCGGTCGAGTGGGATGTTCATCCTTGGCGTGCTGGCGTTCTCGCAGATCCTGGGCGTGATCCGGCTGCTCAAGGGCCCGTCGCTGGCCGACCGCGTGATCGTGCTCGACTTCCTGGGCGTGACCGCCGCATCGATGGCCGGCGTCTACTCCGTCATCCACGAGGATCCGCTCTTTCTCCGCGTCGCCATCGTGCTGTCGTTGGTGAGCTTCGTGGGAACGATCGGATTCGCCCTCTACTGCGAGAAGCGGGGGGTCGCCTGATGCCCGAGATCGTGCGCTTCATTCTGGTTGATGCCCTGCTGATCGCCGGCGCGTTCTTCGTGCTCGTGGCCGGCGTGGGCTTGGTGCGGATGCCCGACTTGCTGCTCCGCATGCAAGGGGCGGCCAAGGCCGGCACCCTCGGCGTGGGCCTGATCGTGCTCGCGGTGGCGGTGGCGTACGGCACCGTCGGCGTGTTCACGCGCGCGGTGCTGCTCATCGGGTTCTACTTCATCACCGCCCCGGTGGCCGGGCACATCATCAGCCGCGCGGCGTACCGCAGCGGCATCGGTCTGTGGGACCGGATGGTGTGCGATGACTTCCGGGCGGCCGTTGAAGCCGAGGGCTTTGAGCGCGCATCCGACGAGGTCATGGACGCGGAGTGATCCGCGGCGTCGTCCGGGCGGTTCGAGCCGCGGCGAGTTCGCGGCGTGATCCGCGGCGTGAACCGAGTGGTTTGGGCCGACCGCGGTCAGGCCGTCGCGGCCGCCGAATTCGCCACACTCGCGGCGCTCGAGCAGATCGCCTGTACCAGCGGGTTTTCAATCCGCCGCTCGACGGTGATCGCGAAGAAGCGCTCAATCAGGTCCGACACTTCGCCCAGGCATTGAACGTCGTACTGACGCTCGATGACGTCGCTGATCATCGCCGGCGCGGGGAACACGCCGAGGCCTTCCTGTCCGAAGGCCTTGAGCATGCCGCTGTCTTCGACTTCGGCCACGATCGCGGGGCGAATCTCGTGCTCGTAGAGCCACTGATCGACGCTGCGGCGCATGGTCGTGTTCGCGGTGGGGACGAGCAGCCGGGCGCCTTCAAGGCACGCCGGGAACACGCCCTCAAGGCCCGCGGCGACTTCCGGCGTGGCAAAGAACGCAATCGGGCACGACACGATCTCGTGGCTGAACGCCTTCACCGGAAGATCGATGCCCATCGGGGCGTCGGTCAGCACCACGTCGAGGGCGTAGCTGGCCAGCAGGCCGGCCAGACTTTCGGCCTTGTCCTCGTTGCACACCAGGTGCACATCGTGCTCCACGTCAAACGCGGGGCGGATCAGCCGCGTGGCGACGAGCTTGGGCACCGCATCGGCCACGCCGACGCGCAGGCGCCGCGGGCCGCCGTGGGCGCGGTTGGCCAGCGTGTCCTGCAACTCGCCGCCCAGGGCGAAGATCTGCTCGGCGTACTGGTGGACGACGCGGCCGGTCTCGGTCAGGACGAGTCGTCGTCCGGTCCGGCGGAACAGCGGGGCGCCGATGCGCTTCTCGAGCGAGCGAACCTGGGCGCTGATCGTGGGCTGGGCCAGACCGAGCTTCTCGCCCGCACGGGTGATGCTGCCTTCGTTGGCCGCGACCCAGAAGTAGTGCAGGTGGTGGTAGTTCAGCTGTTCCATGGCGGGCGGGGTCCCTCTGTCGGGCGGGTCAGTGGGGCAGGTCAGTCGGGCGAGCCAATTGGGCGAGCCGCGGTGGCGAGAGCCAGGCAGGCCAGTCGGGATCGCGAACCGGTCCGGTGCGACGATGGGGCGCCCGGGACAATGTGCATCGGCTCGGCCGATACGTCCATCGATGCAATTTAATCAGACTCTAGCCCGTCCGCCGGCCGAAAGGTGCCGCAGGGCGGCCAACGGAGGCAGAATTTTCGCGTCCGGGGGCGTGGGACGGTGGGCCATGGTGCCGCGGCCCGACCTCGACGGCCGGGAACCGTCGCCGCGACGTGCCGCACGTCGACCGACCTCAGCGGGATCGGCCTCAGGGGGGTGGCCCCTCAGTCGGATCGGACTCGCTGGGACCGGCCTCAGCGCAGCCGACCTCGCGGCGACCGGCTTCAGCGGGACCGGCCTCGGAGCAGCCGACCTCGCGGCGACCGGCCTCAGCGGGACCGGCCTCCGGGCAAACCCGTGCCGCGCGCATCTGCCTCAGAGCTTCGGGCAGGGGCCCCAGGCACTGAGCAGGGCGAGCAGGTCCTCGAACGTGACGAGGTTGTCGTCGCCGGCAAGATCCAAGGCGAGGCAGGCCTCGTCGGAGTTCCCGAAGCACGAGAGCAGCGTGAGCAGGTCCCCAAAGTCGACCGCGGTCGAGCCATCGATGTCGGCGGGGCAGCTGGTGATGAACGCGCGGGTGGCCAGGATCGCAAGCCGGGCATTCACGCGGCCGTGCCCGAAGAAGTCATCGCGCCCCGGCTGGTCTTGGAAGGGGGTTCCGATCTCGTCGATCGCGGCCTGGACCAGCAGCGCCCGCACTTCGTCGTGCGTCAGCGTCACGCCCGCGGCGTTGGCCTCGGCCACCATGAGCGACACGATGCCGGCCACCATCGGCGTGGCGATTCCGCAGCCCGAGGTCACGTCGAAGTTGTCCACGCCGAAATTCCATGGCAGCGTGGGAACGAAATCGCTGGGGGCGACAAAGTCAAGGGCGGCGCCGGTACCGGAGAAATTCGCCCGGCCGTCATCGCGCCGGGTCGCGCCGATCGAGAGGGTGAACGGACTCGCGCCCGGCATGCTCACATCGGCGTTTCCGATGCCGCCATTTCCGGCGCACGCGATGAGGATCTGGCCAGCATTCCGGGCGTTCTCGAGCGCTTCGGTCACGAGTTGGGACTGGGACGAGCTGACGATGCTCATGGAGATGATGTCGACGTCGTCCCGAGCCGCGCAGAAGTTGATCGCCTGCGCCGTCTCGAACGGCGTGCCCGTTGCATTCTCGTCGAACACCCGGAGCGGAAGAATCAACGCCGACGGATCAACGCCGGCCAACGCAAAATCATTGTTCCAGTTCGCCGCGATCACGCCGGCGACCCGGGTGCCGACTCCATTGAGGTCACTGGGATCCGAGTCAAAGTCCACGAAATCAAAGCCGCCTTGCATCAATCGCCCGATGAGGTCCGGGTGGGCGAAATTCACGCCGCTGTCGATGACGGCAATGACCACGTCCGGGTCACCGGTGGTCAAGGACCACGCTCCCAGGACATCGATATCGGCATCTGGCGTTCCACCCTGCTGGCCCGTGTTGTGCAGGTTCCACTGGCTCTCGAAGTGGGTGTCGTTTGGGGGGCCGTCGAGGGCGTCGTTGGGTGGCGCGAGGAAGCCGCCCGCCCGCATGCTCGTTGAGTTTGGTTCGGCGAATCGCACGTCGGGCTGGGCCGTCCATGCGGCGGCGGCGGCGAGTTCGGTACCGACCGGCACGCTGACGAGCATCGCGCCGCTGATGAAATCGTGCTTGAGTACGTGAAGACCGCGCCACGTGGTGGACGGGCCCTTGGCTTCGTTCGCGGCGTACGACTTGTCGGACGGCGACTTGATGTCGATCCCCGCGCCCGCGACCGGCATGATGATCAGTTGGCCGGGGTTGATCGCTGAGGTCGCGTCCGCGGCATCGGCGGCATCGGCGACGGCCGACGACGTCAACGTGAGCAATGCGGCGAACGTCGACACGAACATGGGGCCGAACTGCATGGGGGGCTCCTCGGATAGACGGTCGATGATACGTGGGAGCGCGGGACATCCTGCGCGCTGCGTCGTCGGTTTCGTGAGCGTTTGGTTGGCGGCCGCGTGCATCGCTTCTGGCGACGCGCTCGTCGGATCTGCGAGCGATCTGCGAGCGATGTGCGAGCGATGTGCGAACGACGTGCGAACGACGTGCGAACGACGTGCGAGCGACGTGCGAGCGATGTGCGAACGACGGGCGGAACGGATGGCGGGGCGCCGCTGGCCGGAGGGTGACGCGAAGCGGCGGACGGCGGAGCGTCCTATCGGACCGATTGGTCGGCGCTGGACCTTTGGCCATTGGACGTCGAGCGTTGGCCGGCCGTGGATCGTTCCGAAGTCGTGTGGGCGCCGAGGCCGAAGGAGTGGACCGTTTCGCCGCATCGCGAAAGGGCGGCCAGTCGGTCCACCTGGACCGCCCGCGGCGCTCCGTCGGCCAGCCCACGAGGAAATATCGGCGACGAACCGGGGCCAAAGCGTCGCTGGGGGCTCCAGAACGTCCGAATAGGCTGGTGCTATGGGAAAGGTTGAAGGATCTTTCTGGACTATGAATTTTGGCGTGCGATGCTATGGGGTCGGCTGCTGGCTCATCGTGAGGCGGCCCGGCGTTCGCGGCCCCGTCCCGGTTGCCGGATGACGCGGCCTGACCCCCTGCACTGGAGGCCACCCCATGAAGTTTGAAATCCTCGGACGTGACGTCGAAATTACCGATGCCATGCACGCCCACGCGGAGCGCCGCATCGGATTTGCTTTCGATCGAGTGGCCGACCGCATCCAGCGGGTGGTCGTACGAATGCAGGGCACACGAGATCCAAAGGGCCAGCAAGCCCAACACTGCCAAGTCCGCGTTGAGCTCGCCGGCGGCGGTTCACTGGTCATGCAAGAAGTCGATGCTTGCGGATACACCGCCGTCGATCGCACGGTGGGCCGCATGAAGCAGGTCCTCAAGAAGCAGCTGGCCAAGCGGCGTGATCGTCCCCGCATCCGCACGGTGGACGGTGTCCTGGGCGGCTGATCGCCGGCCGCCGGAAACGACAACTTCTCCTCTCCTCGCAACGCCCTCGCCGGCGGACATGCTCTTCGCTCCTGCGTAGAGTCCATCGGCGGGGGCGTGGTGCGTTTTTGGAGGCCGGCGACGTGGGCAGAGGCGGACGAAGATCGCGGACATCGCGTGGAGGAAACCCGCGGTCAGAGCAGCCGGCCGTTGGCGGCTTGCCGGAAGGTGGGTCAGCGGCGATGGCCGGCGGTCCGGGCGCTGAGAAACCGTGCGTGGTCTGCGGGCGGCGGATCGAATGGCGACGGAAGTGGGCCAAGAACTGGGCCGACGTGCGGTACTGCTCGCGGGCGTGCCGATCGGACGGCACCGGTCCGCAAGATGCGGCCCTGGAGGCGGCGATTCTGGAGTTGCTCGACGACCGGGCCGGCGGGGCGACGATCTGTCCGAGCGAGGCGGCCCGACGCGTGGCTGGGCCGGGCGGTGACGAGGACGCCTGGCGCGAACTCATGGAGCCGGCCCGTCGCGCTGCGCGTCGTCTCGTGGTCGCCGGGCGCGTGGTGATCACGCAAGGCGGCCGGACGGTGGATCCGTCCACGGCCAAGGGGCCGATCCGCGTGCGCGGGGTCCCCGGTTCTTCGTGACGGGGCGAGCGTTCCGTCTCGACGGCTCCGACGTTTCGTGGGCGAATTGTCGGGCGACTCGCCACCGACTCGCCGACGTTTCGCCGACGTTTCGACGCGGCTCAGTCGGCGGCCAACGCGGCACGAAGTCCGTCGAGCTTGGAGCCAAATCGATCGGCCCGCCCCACGCTGCCGGCGTGAAGCGGCTGACGCACTTGATCGAAACTCAGCGTGCGTTCGACGCGGCGGAGGGTGTGGAACTCCAGGCACGCGTCGTTCCACGGCAGGCCGCAGAACTCGAGCAGCCGTTCGGTCGTGCCGCGAATGTCCGCCACCAAGTCTTCGTACTGCAATTCCATGAACGGCAGCGTCATGACGCTGCGGGCGTGGGCCACCATGGCGTCCAGGCGTCCGTGGTACCACGCCGCGTCTTCCAGATCGCCGGCGTACCCGGTGCCGGCGGTTCCGAGCGGTTCCATCCAGCAACTCAGGCAGGTGTCGACGGGATTGCGGCGGGCGTGGACGATGCGAGCTTCCGGAAGCAGCACTTCGATCAGCCCGAGGTGCAGGGCGTTGCCCAGACTCTTGCAGACCATGACCCGAGATTTGGCCGTCACCCGGTGCATTGCGTCGAGCAGGTCGGCGCGGGCGGCGCGGGCTGCTTCCGGCGTCAGCGACGCCAGGCACTCGGGGTACGGCACCGTCGCGTCCACGTACTCGTGGAGCCGGTAGGCAATGCGATGGACAGACGGATCTTCGCCCATGCCGGACGCGTCCGGGTGGGCGTGCAGGATTCGTTCGGTCAGCGTCGAGCCGGTCCGGGGCATGCCGACGATGAAGATGATCGGATCGGCGGCCGCCGCTTCTTCGGCCGAAATCGCTCGGGGCAGCGCGGCCATCGCCGCTTCGGAGGTTGCCGCTCGCAGGTCGTCAAATCGCGTCTGCTCGCGCTCGCGGTTGAACGGGACGCTCGCGGTGGCGTTGGCTTCCGTTGCGGCGGCGAACGCCGCGTCGAGGTCGCCCGATCGTTCGTGAGCGCGGGCCAATTCGAATCGGACGTCGCGCAGGGCGCGAAGCGCCTTGGGGTTGGCGGCGGCGAAGCGGGCGGCAAAGGCGATCGCCTCGTCGTAGCGGCCCTCGTGATTCAAGATGCGCATCGCCGGCAAGCCAGCGTCTCCGTGGACATTCGCCGACGTCAACTGATCGCCAAGGACGGCGATCGCTTTGTCGTACTTGTTCTGCCGCTCAAACACGCTCGCCTTCAGGGCCATCGCCGGCACGAGGTCCGGCTTCAGCTTGAGGGCGGCATCGGCCGCGCCGAGGGTTTCGCGGTACTTGCCCTCGCGGAAGAGCATGTGCCCCAGCTTGATCCGAACCATTGGTTCGCGGGGCAGCTCGCGGGCCACCTGATCCATGTTCGCGATCGCCTGATCCGTCTCGCCCGAGATGAGCTGGGCGTCGGCCAGGGTCATGCGGGCGTTCGCGTCCCGCCGTTCTTCCTTCAGCCGCTGCGAGCAGCACAGGGCCGCGGTCAGCGGGTCACCCCCGGCCAGGGCCTGGCGGGCTTGACGGACGAGAGGATGGAGCATGCGGCCAGAGGTAAATGCGGACATTCGGTCAGGGTAGCAGGGGCGACGACCGCCGCGGCGCGGTCCGAGGTTGTTCGCGGGGCTCCGGTCAGGCTCTGGCCGGACGATCCGCAGGAAGTGCCCGGATTGCCACCGGGATCACTTCGAGCAGTCGCCAAACGCCGACAAGATCGCCAGCAAGTCGCCGAAGTCCACCGCGCCACTCGCGTCCAGGTCCGGGCCGCACGGGGCGGGGCACGCGCCCCAGGCGGCCAGGGCGACCAGCAGATCGGCGAAGTCCACGCTGCCGCTTCGGTCGATGTCGCCAGGGCAGGCGGGGGGCAAGACGCGGACGCCGGTGAACGTTGCGGTGCACAACTCGGTGGGACTGCCGGCGGTGACCACCGGGCCCCAGATCCGGGTGCCGCCGCCAACGTTGACGGTGGCCGGGCCGAGGTCGGACCAGTCCAGGCCGTCGACGCTCCACGCCGCCCGCATGATGTTGGTTGATTCGCGGCGCAATCGCACCCAGACCGGGGCCGTGACGTCCGGGACCGTCGCGACGGTGGCCGTGCCGCCGCCGGAGCCGGCGCGATTGGTGAAGACCACGCCGTCGGTCGGAGACAGCCCGACAAACGCATTGGACACCGTCGAGCCGCCAAGGTCGCGTCGGAACATCAGCCCGGCGCGGGCCGCCGAGCCCGTGTCGTCGACCGCGTCGATTCGCGCGATCATTTCGACGCCCGTGCTCAGCGTGAGTTCACGGTGGACAAAGTGAAATCCATCCCCGCCGGCCTGGGGATTGCCGCCGATGCGCAGGCCCGAGCCGGTGACTTCAAAGCCCGGGCCATTCACCGGATCGACGTCAATGAGCGCCCAACCCGTTTCGGCCACGACGCCCTCGTCGTCGTTGCTCCACGGATCCGGAAGCGGGTCGTACACGTCGATCTGCACGCGATCGCTGCGCGCTTCAGTGCCATCATCGATCGACAATTCCAGGACGTACGTGCCGGCCGCGCCGTAGGTGGCCACGGTGGCGGGGTTGGCGGCATCGGCGAACGTCACCGCCGCGGGACCGCTGACAACCGACCACGCGATGGACGGTGCGCCAAAGGGTTGACCATCGTCCGTCGCCTGGCCGGTGAGGGCGGCGGCGTACGCATCGTTCTGCACGCGCTGGTCGATACCGGCGCTGACCGCGGGTGGGTAGTTCGCGGCCCCGAGACCGGCGAACCAAGCGGCGATCACTTCCGCTTGCGTCAGCGGGCGGTCGTACAGCACCACGTCGTCGAGGTCGCCGGCGAATCGGCGGGCGTCGGCATTGGGGCGTCCGAGTCGCAAGCCGGCAGTGAAATCGAAGGCGGTGGCCGGCAGATCGCGGGCGCGGTCCACCCGTCGCCCGTCCACGTACAGGTCGGACCAACCGCCGGCGTCCCAACTCGCGGCCAGATGGTGCCACCCGCCGTCCGCCAGTGGGTTCCCGTCGTCCAGGACCAGGTCGGTCTCGCCCGCCCCGGCTTCCGCAAAGAAGCTCGGCGTTCCCGCGCCCGAGAGCGACAGGTGCGCCTCGAGCTGTCCGCCGCCGCCATTGGCGTTGGGGTCGTTCGAGGCGGTGCCGTAGACGAGGTGCCCGATGGGGGTGAATCGTTGGTCGCTGCGGAACCACAGGCTGATGCCGCCGGCGGCGCTGCCCAGGAAACCGGTGGGCAGTTCTACGTGATCGTCGGCGCCGTCGAACTGCACCGCGCCGCCGATGCGGCCGTCGGTGGTCCATTGCATCTCGCCGACGAGCGAACCGTCGCGTCCGAATCCGCTGGTGTCGCCGGCGGTCGTTCCTGCACTTTCGTCCAGCGGATAGCGGGCGACGGGGCCGGTGGGTTGCGGGCCATCGGCGGCGCGCGTGGTGAAGTACGCGAGCTGCACGCCACGGCCAAAGCCGACGCGCGTCGGCAATTCGTCGTCGAACAGTCGCCGTACTTCGCCGCCGCGGGATTCTTGGACGACGATGCCGTGGTTGCTGCTGCCGCTGTACGACGACTCGCCGATGATCGCGCTGAACTCGGCGTCCTCGACCGCAAACATCGGCGTTTCGAGGGGCAGTGTGCCGACGGGATAGACGAGTCCGCCGAGCAACTCGGTTCGGCCGCCGCCGCGGGTGACGATCGTCCGCGTCGGGCCTTCGGTCTTGAATCCGAGGATCCAGACGTCGGCCCCGTCGTTGATGACCTTGGTGACCTGGCCTTCGGGATTCAGTTGGCGCAGCCAAGCCCGCGCGCCGCTGGCGAAGTGCCACGGGACGCCGACCGCGTCTTCCACGTGGACGGTCGCGCCCGGGCCAGCCGACAGCGCTCGGCCGAGGGTGAGGTTGCGCAGGGCAAGCGTGCGTCCGGCGGCGCCCGCATCACCGGGGTGCACGAAAGACCAACCGGTGGCCGGCGAACGCACGGTGCCGCGCTCGACGATGACCGTGTCCGCGCGGCCGGCGCCGAGGGTGAACATCGCGCCGCCGCCACCGTCGAAGGGGGCGACGGGTTCAAGATTCGATTCCCCCAGAACCACGCGTTCCACGTTGCCGCGCAGGATGACCGGCGAACCAAAGGCGTACCGTCCGGACGGCAGGTACACAGTCCGTGCGCCGGAATCGATCGCCGCTTGAATGCCCGGGGCGTCGTCACCGTCACCAAACGCATCGGTGCCGTCGGCGCCAAAGTCTTCTGCGCTGGCCCACGCGGTGGGGGCTTCGTAGTCGAGTTCGGGGAAATCTTCGATGGGGAGGTCGAGCGTGCCGCCGGGCGATCCGAAGAGCGCGTGGCCACGATCACTGGTGTATTCGCCGGGGACCTGCGGCCCGGTCGCGAAGACGCCGTCTTCGGCCACGGCCGCGGCGTATCCGTCGGTGATGAGGTTCCGCACAAAGAGTGCGCCTTCGTTCTCGATGGCTGCCCGCGACGGATCGCCACCGCCGAGCTGGCTGTCGATCAAGGTCACCATGCCCCACCGAAAATTGTTGGGCGTCGCTTTGCGATGCACGATCGCGGGGACCAGGTTGTCACTCGTCAGCCGGCGGATTGTCAGAATGTTCCATACGTTGAGGATGCCGGCTTCGCGCTGGTTGCGCAGGTCAATGTCTTCGAACGTCATCGAGTATTCGGTGCCGGCCATGCGGATGCCGACGTCGAAGCCATCGACCGTGACCCGACGAATCATGCCCGGGCCTTTGTCGCTGCCGGTCATGTCAAGTCCGGTGAACCCGTCGCTATTGGCCGCGCGAATGATGACATCGCGCATGGAACCTTGGTTGTTGCAATGAAACTTGACGCCGATCGCGCCAGGGTTGAATTCGCCGGCGCTGATGGTGAGGTTGTACAAACCGGTGCGAAACTGATTCGCGCTGAATCCGTCCGCGAGACGGGTCGACAGGACGACGCGCGGATTCTTCGGATCACCGAATCCGGGACTGGCGTCGGACAGGCGGATGATCGTGCCGTCGCGCGATTGTCCTTGCAGAACGACGCGTGACTCGGTGAACGCGATCGTGTCGGAGATGACGTAGATGCCATCGGGCAGGTACAGCGGCTTGGCGCTGGAGCCGGCGGGCCGCGGGGCGCCGAAGAAGGCATTGAACGCCGCGGTGTTGTCCGTGACCCCGTCGCCCACGATCCCGAAGTCCGCGGCGTGGACGTACCGCGCATCGTCCGGAAACACGACGGGGGGCGAGGTGGGGCCGGCGGTGGACGAGGCCATCGACGAGGCGATGGACGCGGTTGCCGCGACCGTCGATGCCGCGGCGCTTGATGCCGCGGCGGCCAGGGTCGACGAGCCCACGGCGGCGGCTGGGCCCGGCATCATCGCCACCGCAGACCCCGCGGCGAGGGCGATGGAGGTGAACCGGGGCGCGAATCGGATGGCGAATGACTGGCTGGCGCTGGGCATGACGAATCCTCCACGGTCCCCGGCGGAGTGTGATTCGTTCAGTCATGGCCCATGGACGCAGCGACGCAAGCGGAAGCTTCGAGTTCGGGGCGTCGCGTGGTCCGCGACGCAGGTTTGGGCTCGGGCGTCAGCGTGCCGAACGCGAGCATCGGATCACCCTCAGGCCGGCTTGAGGTCGTCGCGCTTCGGCCGAAACACGTCCAGCATTCGCGTGGCCGTGATCGCCTTGCCGCCGTGCGGCACGCCGCCGGGGATCGGGACGATGTCGTTCACGCCGAGGGTGCGGGTTTCGCCGTCCACCGTCAGCTCGAACTCGCCCTCCAGAATCGTGGCCACCTGCTCGTGCGGGTGATCGTGGGTCGGCAATTCCGCCCCGGCATCGATCGTCCAGAACACAAGGGTGCAATCTTCCCCGTGGACCACGCGGCCGTGGAATCCGGCGACGGGATTGATGGAACCGAGGGAGTCGATGGGATGGACGTGCATGGCGGGCTCGATATCGGGGGAGGAAAATGCAGGCGACGTGGGAGGGCGCAGGGAAGTGCAGGGAAGTGCAGAGAAGTAGAGGGAAGTAGAGGGAAGTAGGAGGAAGCAACGGGAAGCAGAGGCAAGTGTGGAGGGCAGCGGGCGGCACGGAGAGGGCAGCGAGCGAGCGCGTTGTGACGGCGGTGCAGGGAGAGGCGGTGCATCGCGGGAATCCGCGAACGACGAGCGCGCGGATGCGTCACATCAACTCGGAGCGGGAACGTAACGATCCTGCCGAGTCGCGGTGGGGACGCCAGCCTCGTCGTCGGCGGCGATGATCGCTTCGGCGCAGCGTCGGCCGGCAACCATCGCTCCATTGATGGAAGCATTCTCCATCCAGTCGCCGCAGCGCCAAACGCCGGGCTCCACCGCGTAGCGCGAGGCATCGTCGGCGGGGTTTGGATCGCGAATGACCGGCAATGCATGTTCGATGCGGTCGGTGCGCAGATGGCGCCAACCGCGAACATCGTCCCCGAACCAATTGGTCATCTGGGCCCGGACCGCCGACTCGAGTTCGTCGTGCGGAACGGCGGGCCATCCGACAATGGTGCAGCACACCAGGGCGGCGCCGGCTGGCGCGTACGACGGTGCAACGTTCGAGTGCACGGTGATGTGGTGGACGGGGCCGTCGCCGGGTGTGGCGCCGAGTTGCAAGATCGGATCGTCGAAAGGGGCGGTGTCGGCGGCGAACCACACGGCGACGGTGCTGCGCCAGTCGGTCGGGCGGAGCCGGGCGTGCACGCGCGCCGCGCGTGAAGGATCCGTTGCAATGACGGTATGGCGCGGACGCAAGCGAACGTTTCCGGCGAGCTGCACGCCTGTTTCGTCGGCCGTTTCCACGGGGCAGTGCAGATGCAAGACATCATCCGGCAGGCCGCGGGCGATCTGCTCGGGAATCGCTTGCATGCCGCCGGCCGGCAGCGCAGCGCGGCCCTGGGCGAACATCGAAAAGACGAAGGCGAACATCGTCGCCGGCGTCTGAAGTTCGCGTTCCAAGAAGATGCCGCCAAAGAACGGGACAAAGAAACGTTCGATGGATCGAGCGCTGAAGCCGGCGGAGTCCAAGAATTCGCGGGTGCTGCGAATCTCGGTGCCGGCTGACGGATTGCTCATGCCCTGCAGTTGGCGGCGCAGGGTGGCGACGCGCAGCATGTCGCCAAAGCCGAGTAGCGGGGTCGCGAGCGACTTGATCCCGTCGATGGGATGCCGCCACGGATCGGCCAGGCGGTGCAGCCGATCGTCGAGACGCACGTCGGCGCCCGAGAAAAATGGCTGCAGTTCGAGGTCGCCGTAGTCGAGGACCGAGCGGGCCTCGGGGTACGCGGTCAGAAAGACCTGGAAGCCGCGGTCGAGCTGGAAGCCGTCGACGAGATCGGTGGCCACGCGGCCGCCCACGCGGTCGGATGCTTCGAGCAATCGGACGCGCCGACCCGCGGCCGCGAGCCATCGGGCGCAGCACAGTCCGGCGAGTCCTGCGCCGACGATGACCACGTCAAGGTCGTCGGCGTGCGGATCGGCGACCAGCGCGGCGGTCGGGTCCGCGGGGGTCGAGGTCGGTGCGGGTTTCGGTGCAGGGGTTGGGGCGGGGGCAGACATGCGGGCATGGTAGAGCCCGCCCGTGTGGCTGTGCTGGGGACGCGCGGCCCCGCGAGGTTCACCCCCAGCCGGGCGGCTGCCAGGTCGTGTGCGGCCGGCCGGCTTGGCAGTGCAGGCTGCGGGAGATGAGGTTGAGGGTCATTGCGCCCATGGCAAACAGCATGCGTGGCATGAGGGACATCAGGCATCGTCTCCGGCGGAAGGAGCGGGGTTGGTGGCGGTGGGGGTCGTGGCTGCAGCGGTGGGGATCGCGCGGGGCCGGGCAGGCGGCGCGGCCGCGTCACCGGCGGCCCGGCGAAGGGCGCGGCGTCGATCGTCCATCGGCGGGATCGGATGGAAGACGGCGGCGACGAGCGGCGGGAGCGAATCGTCCGGGCGATTGCGTTCGGCGATCGCTTCCAGGGCGGTGGCGGCGGCGGCCGCGGCCAGCACGGAATCGGGGCCGACGAGCATCGCGCGGTCCGCGGCGAGGATCTGCCGGCGTCCGAGGGCCGGCCAGACGAACAGTCCGAGCCAGCTCCACGTGCTCATGATGGCGGCGGTGATGACGACGATGGACGCCGGGCCCACGCCGCGTTCGCCAAGCAGGGCCGCGGCGGCCAGGTCGGCAAGCACCAGGCCCGCCCCAATCCAGACGAGGCTGGCCAGCAGGCCCAGGAATCGGTCGCCGCGATCGCGGTGGGCAAGCTCGCGGACGACGAGGCGGGCGGCGGTGGCGGCGGGCAGCCCGGCGAGGCTGGTGGCCAGCCAAAGGCGAGCGTTGCCGCCGAGCCCTTGCCAGCCTCCGGCGAGGGCCTGTTCACCGTGGTCAAACCAACGCAGGGCGGGGGGGGCATGGCCGAGGGCGCGGAGTTCGGCGGCCAGTTCAGCGTGCCACGATTCGTCGGCCACGTCGGCGGGATCGATGGCCCGGCCTGGGGCGGGGCCGATCAGTGTGGCCACGACGGCCACGGCGGCGAATGCGAGCAGCGACCATGCAAGCCGGCTGTCCGGTGCGGTGCTCTCGAGCGTGCCGAGCAGCAGCCCGGCGAACGTGACGGCGAGGATCCAGCGGCTGGCGACCGGGAGGGTTTCCCTGGCGACAGCGCCGATCGCGGTGCGTTCGTGGGACGCTGCTGGGGCGGGAATCGCGTCGATGCCGGCGTCCGCGTCGGCGTCCGTGACGGTCCCGGCGACGGTGACGGTGTCGGTGTCGGTGCGGGTTTCGGCGAGGGCCTCGGCCTCAATGGCGACATCGACTTCACCATCGGTCTCGGTCTCGGTCTCGGTTTCGGTCTCGGTTTCGGTTTCGGTTTCGGTTCGGCCGTGCGCGGCTGCATCCGCAGCATGTGAGTCCGCCCGCTCGCTCGCCTGTGCGCCCGTCCGTTCGCCGGTGGGCACGCCCCCCGGCCGCAACACACCGGCCGCGGCATCCACGCGTCGAGCGATCAGGTCGACGGGGAACTGCAGTCCGGTGACGGCAAGGGCCAAGAGCAGGGCCGCGAAACCGCCGGCCCAGCCGCCCCAGTGGCCGATCGACTGGTCCAACCACGCGGGGAAGCAGCCGATCAGCAGTCCCCAGTGCAGGACGAGCACCAGGCCGATGCCGGTGATGCCGAGCCACAATCGCCGGCGTTGGTACGCCCGCGTCCCGAGGAGTTGGGTTGAGCCGGCGTCGGGTGGCGTGCGGTCGTCGGCGTCGGGTACATCGGCGGAGTGCGACATGGTGGACTCAGCCCGCCCGGCCGCGCAGGCGGCCCAGGCCGCCGTCGACGCAAATGACTTCGCCGCTCATCCAGGCGTTCGCCGGGTCCAGGAGGGTCAGGGCCATGGGGGCGAGGTCGGCCGGTTCGCCGACGCGCTGCAGCGGGTGCATGCTGCGGCTGGCCTCGAGGGCTCGCTCGTTGGAGTGGATCTTCTCGGTGAGGCCGGTCTTCACCAGGCCGGGGGCGATCGCGTTGAATCGCAGCCCGCGAGCGGCATACGTCGCGGCGGCCGAACGGGTCAAGGCAGCCACGCCGCCCTTGGCCGCCGCAATCGCCTCATGGTTCGGAATCCCCGCCTCGGCCGCCGCCGTGGAGAACAGCAGCACACTGCCGCCGTCCTTCATATGCCGCCCCGCGGCCGCCACAACGCTGAAGGCGGTCACCAGGTTGGTGGTGAGTGTGGCCTGGAGTTCCTCGGCTGTGGTCAGGTGGGCGGGCTTCAGCAGAACCGAGCCGGCCCCGTTCACGACGCCGGCCAGCCGGTGGCCCTCCTCGATCAGCCGCTTCATCAGTTCGCTGACCGCGGCAAAGTCGCTGGCGTCCAGGGCCGCGTGGTCGTCCGCTCCCAGTTCGCTGGCCGCGGCCGCGGCCCGGTCAGCGTCCCGGCTGGTGACGACCAGCGAGCCGCCGCGGGCGACGATGCCGGTGGCGATGGCCCGGCTGATGCCGGCGGCCCCGCCGATGACGAGAAACGTGCCGTCCGAGAATGTGAGGCTCGACGGACCGGAGGAAGTGGGTTCAGTCATGGGCGATGGTAGGAGCGTGCGAGGCCTGGAGATTGCCTGGCCCGCCGCCGTTCGCCGCGCATGATCGTGACGGTCGCATATCCCGGTTTGCGGCTTGGAAACGGTCCTCGCGTCCGCAATCGCGCCCGAACCAGTGGCGGCGTATCCCGCCGAGAGGCGTCATTCGCCACGCCCGAGGATCGTCCGTGGGTTGGTCCTGGGAAACGCGTTTCCCTTTTCGCACACCTGGGTGACGGGTCGTTCCCGTGCGGTCCGCGTCCCGCGTCCCGTCCCGTCCCGTCCCGCCGCGTCCCGCCCCATTCCGCCCCGCCCGGCCCCGTCCTGCCGCAGCCTCTGTGTTCGCCGGGGGCGTCCCAACCGCCTCGCCCGTCTCCCGCCTCCGTCCTCCGCCTTTCGGCGGGCCATTCGCCCTCTCTTCTCCGAGTCCATCCATGCCGACGCCAAGCATCCCCCGTCCTCGACCGACCGCCCTTCGCCGAGTCCTTCCGGGTCTCGCCCTGGCCCTGGCCGCATCGCCGATCGGCCTGGCTTCCGCATCGGCGGCCACCGATGAGTTCACGATCGCCGTTGGCGACCTGATCGAACCCGGCGTGCCCGGTCCGGGAGCCGGCGAGTTGGAAGCCCCCGGCGACATCGATCGGTACTTGATCGACCTGGCCGTCGGCGACCAGATCTACCTCGATGACCTGCCGGGAGGCGCCCTGAACCTTCGCTGGCGACTCGTCGATCCGGATGCGGTCGAGCGGGCCAACATTGGTATTGGGAGCGACATTGGCCGGGTCGAGGTCGACATCGCGGGCACCTGGGTCGTCGAAGTCTTCGACAATGGCAATGACACGGGGCAGTACTCATTCACCTCGAACGTGGTGACCGACGATGGGCCGTTCGCCGTCGGCTTCGGCGTCGTCGTGGGCCCGGGTGTTCCTGGCCCGGGAGCCGGTGACATCGAGCTGCCCGGCAACCTCGACCGCTACGAGTTCTTCGCCCGCTCCGGCGACGAAGTGTTCTTCGAGTCGTTTGACGTCAGCAACTTCAGTCTGCGGTGGCGCTGCCTGTCACCTTCGGGGGTGGAGCTCTATCAGATCGGGATCGGGACCGACGGCGGTCTGCGCACGCTCGACGAGACCGGGATCTGGACGATCGAGGTCGATGACAACGTTGATGCGGTCGGACAATATGGCCTCCAGCTTTGGCCGAGCAACCGAGACGGGCCGTTCGCCCTCGGCCTGGAGCAGTCGGTTGGGACGGGGGTTCCCTTCGTTGGTGGCGGTGAACTCGAAACGCCGGGGTCGATTGATACGTACGAGATCGAACTGGTGGCCGGGACCCGCGTGTTCTTCGAAACGTACGACATCAGCAACTTCAGCTTGCGATGGCGAGCGGAGTCGCCGAGTGGCTCGGAACTCTTCGACGTTGGCATCGGCACGGATACCGGCCCGTTCGACGTCACGGAATCCGGGACGTACACGATCACCGTCTTTGACAACGCGGCCGACACCGGCACCTACGGCCTGACCGTGTGGGAAACCCGCGACGATGGTCCATTCGCCATCGGCCTCGAGCAGCCGATCGGACTCGACGTCCCCGGTGCGGGGGCGGGTTCGATCGACGAACCGGGCGATACCGATCAATACTCGATCGATCTGGTGGCCGGGCAGCGCGTCTTCTTCCAGTCGTTCAACGTCAGCAACTTCAGCCTGCGGTGGAACGCCACCCGTCCCGACGGGACCGAACTGTTCGGCGTGGGGCTCGGCGCCGACATCGGTCCGGTCGATGTTGACACGACCGGAACGTACACCATCACGGTCTTCGACAATGGGGCTGCGACCGGCACCTACGAATGCAACGTGTGGGAAGTCGACGACGACGGCCCGTTCGCCATCGAACTGAACTCGATCGTTCAGCTCGGAGCGCCCGCGGCCGGCGCCGGAGAGATCGAAGATCCCGGCAATGCCGACCGCTACACGATCGAAGGAAGCGCTGGCGACGTCTGGTGCTTCAGAAGCTTCGACATTTCGAACTTCAGTTTGCGGTGGCGCCTCGAGTCGCCCAGCGGCGAACTCGTCTTCTCCAGCGGCATCGGCACCGACCATTCGAAGACGTTGCTGACGGAGACTGGCACGCACACCGTGGTCGTGGCCGACAACAGCGGCGGCGATGCAGTGGGGACCTACGCGTTCCTGGTCAACGAGACGACGTTCGCCGACGTGAACAACGACTGCTTCATTGACTTCGGTGACTTGCTCGCGGTGCTTGCGGCCTACGGTCCGTGCACGCCGGGCGAACCGTGCCCGGAGGATGTGGACGGCGACGGTGACGTTGGCTTCAGCGACATTCTGGGCGTCTTGTCCGAGTGGACGACCTGATCTCGCCCGCCAGCGATGCCGCGGGCAACAACTGTTGCGACGGGGAGCAAAGGCTCCGTCGCCACTGACCCCGGGAGGGGGAAGAAGCCGGGGCCGGTTCTCCATTGGAGGCCGGCCCCGTGTTTGTTTTTGATGGGATCGGGTCGCCGGTGGCGGCGGACGCGGCGGAGCTCGGCATTGACGCGCATCGACGCGCATCGACGCGCATCGACCGAACCGACCGCATCGAATGCCACCTTTCAGCCGCCGGTGCCGCCGGTGCCGCCCGTGCCAGCCGGGGCGATCGAGGCTTCAGCCGGTTCGGCGGCGTTCGCTGGTTCGCCAGGTTCTCCCACTCTGGCGGCATCCGCGGCTCCGGCCGCTTCATCAACGCCGGGCATTGCATCGACCCGGCTCGCGGCCCACAGAATTCCGCCGAGCAAGTGGCGGCGGAAGTCGGGTTCGGCAAACGCTTCGTTGGTATGCCCGCCGCCGGTGTAGAACGAACGGCCGCCGTCGTACTCGTGGCACCACGCGATCGGGTGGTCTTCGCCCATGCGGCCGCCTTCGTAGCTCGACTCATCCAGATTCAGCAAGCGGCGCACGCGCGGGGCGGGGGCGGCATTGAAGTCGTACCACTCGTCGGTGCGCACCCACGTGTCGCCCAGGTGGGCGGTCGACGGATGGTCGCGGTCGACGACGCGAATGGTCGCTTCCTGAACCGCCGGGTGTTGACGGAAGTACGCACCGACGAGGCCGCCGTACCAGGACCAGTCGTACTCGGTGTCACTGGCCGAGTGCACGCCAACAAAGCCGCCGCCGCCGCGAACGAAACGTTGGAAGGCGGCTTCCTGCGACAGGTCCAGAATGTTGCCCGTCGTATTGAGGAACACCACCGCGCCGAAACGTTGCAAGTCGGCATCGTTGAAGATCGTGGCGTCTTCGGTGTGCTCGACGGCAAACCCGTGCTCGGAGCCGAGTTCGCGCACGCACGCGACGCCGGAGCCAATCGAACCGTGGCGGAAGCCGGCGGTCTTGCTGAACACGAGCACGCGAAGCGGCGATGTGGGGGCGGCGGTGACGGCGGGCGCCGCGACATTCTCAGCGGCATCGGTCGTCGACGCCGCGTTGGGTTCGCCCGCTGGTGTCGCTGGTGTCGCTGGTGTCGCGGAGGCCGCGGCGGGCGCGGGGGCCGGAGCCGGCGCTGGCGTCAGCAAGTCGGCCGGCTGGATCGCGTCCGTCGTGGCCGGGATTCGATTGAGCGAGTACCAGAAGTCGGTCGAATGCAGCCGCTCGCCACCCTCGGATCGTCCGTCGAATCGCCCGCCGACCACGTGGCCGGCCGAGAGCCCCGGGATCACCAGTTCCACGCTCAGTCCGTCGTCGGACGCCGTCGCCGAGCGAACGGGGCGGGCCGCCTCGCCACGCTTCGGGCCGCCGTAGTCCGGGCCGGCCACATACCGCCACTGGCGGATCGTCCACGCGTCGGTCGACTCCAGAATGCCAGCGGGAACCGGCCGCGTGAAGTACACCCGCAAGCCGGTCGGTGTCGCGCTGACGCGTTCAAACTCGTACGCCGTGCGTCCCGTCGGCACCATGCGCTGCAAGCCGGTGCGCGTACCGCGCCAGCTCCAGGTGTCGCGTTCGCCGATGCAGCCGACGATGATCGTGCCGCCGGCGGTGGCCAGCAGGCGGTTCGTGCCGCCTTCAAATCCCTGGGAATGGCGGACCGCGCCGCCTTGCAGTTCGCCGTCGACTGCATCGAACCACGCGCGGCGAATGCCGCCAAGCTTGACGTCGCTGGCCAGGATCTGGCCGGCGAATGCGCCATCGGTGATCAACATGAAGTCCGTCGGGCTGTTGGCGATCTCGTTGTGCGGAAGCCAGACCGCCGGCGGCGACGGTGGACGGTCGCTGAACAAGCTTGGCGCGCCGCCCGTCGGGTAGGCCTCGGTCTTGACGCGGGTTTCGTTGTAGTGGCCGTAGAACCGTCCGGGCCGCACGTGATTGATCTTGTTGCCGGGCATCCACGCGCCTTGGTTGTCGCCGACGAACATGTCGCCGGACGGCGTGACGAGGACTCCATTTGGCGTGCGGAATCCGCCGGCGAGAAACTCAACGCGTCCGTCGGACAGGCGGGCGCGGAGCAACGTGCCGCGGTGCGGCGGATTGGGGCCATTGATGCCGAGGATCTTGCCCTCGGTCACCTTCGTTGCACTGTTGATCGACGTCGACAGCGTGGCGTACAGCCAACCGTCGTGGTGTTCGAGGCCAAACGTAAAGTGGTGGTAGTTGTCGCTGGCCCAGCCTTCGGCGAATACTTCGCGTGATTCGTAGCGGCCGTCGCCATCGAGATCTTCCAATCGCGTGATCGCGTCGCGTTCGGCGCAGTAGAGCACGCCATCGACGACGCACAGGCCAAGCGGGTGGTACAGCCCTTCGGCGATGACTTCGACTTTGATGTCATTGCGATCCGCCGCCCCCAGATTCGACAGCGCGTAGAGCGTGCCATTGGGTTCGGTCATGATGCGACCGTTGTTTTTGGGTTCGAAGTCGCCAACGGCCAAGCGGCCGTCCGGCAGGACGGCGAGGCAGCCGACCATCGGATCAAAGCCGTCGGGCCGGATCGTCTCGATGCGCCAGCCGGGATGCGGGCCGGCGAGTTCGAGTCCATCGCCGGGGCGCAGCGCGCCGATTTCGTCCTTCAGTCGCTTCGGGCCGGGGGCGACGACGCGGGTGACGCCGCCTTCGGTGCGCAAGGCCGACACCGGCACGATCTCGAAGTCGGCTTGTCCCGGGCGTCGCCACTCGAGTCGCAGCATCTCGCCGCCCTCGTGTTCGAACATCAGGACGTTGAGCTGGTGCAGGCCCGGACGCAGCACGACCGCTCCGTCCATCGGACGCGGTGCGTGCAGCCCGCGGTTCCAAATGATGCGTTGATCATTGATGACCAACAGCGACCCGTCGTCGCTGGTCAAGCGGAACGTGTACGAGCCGGCCTCGGTGATGTCGAGCCAGCCGAGGACCTCGACCAGAAACCGATCGCCGAATCCGCCGAAATCGCCCTGGGCCGGGTAGTCGATGACGGTGCGAAGTTCGTCGAGGTTCGGCGATTGGTCCGGGGCCGGTTCGTGCACGCGGCTCAGTGGACGGTCGACGTCCCAGATGCGGAATGTGATGCCGGGGACCAGGTCGGCGGGATCCGGTGCGCCGGCGGCGGCCGTGATGGGTCCGTCGTCGGCCTGGGGGACGGCCACGTCATTCGGGCGATCGTTCCCCGCGGCGATGCCGGTCGAGAAGCCGGTCGAAATCCCGGCGCCGGCGAGCGCGCCGGCGAGGATCGCGCGGCGGGCGCGGCGAACGAATGGTGCAACAGACTGGGACACGGTGGCGACCTCCCCTGAACCGGGATCGTGGTTCAGGCTGCGCCATCGTAGCAGTGGAACGCGCGGCCTCATGCGTGGGAGCGTGGCCCGCGACACCTTGTTCGCGGGCCGATCGCCCGGCCAAGCGCGTGGCAAATCGCCGAGCCACTGGCGAGGCACATCGCGCGGAAGAGTCCGCTCGGGCACACTGAACACCATGGCCGAAAGCCCGCAGCGAACGGACGCGACGGGATTCCTCAGATCGGCAGCGTGGCCAGCTCGTCGCGCACCGCGGTGATCAGCGTGCCGACGGTGCCGGGCCCGAAGTCGAACGTCAGCTCCGCCGCGCCGAACAACTCCGGCAACGGCCGCGAGCCGCCAAGGCTCATCGCCCGCCGGTAGTTGGCGATGGCCCGATCGGTGCTCTCGCGCGATTGCAACCAGAGCTGCAAGGCGCCGAGCTGGGCGATGCCGTACTCGATGTAATAGAACGGCACTTCAAACAGGTGAAGCTGTCGCTGCCAGCTTGTCTCGCGGAAGTGTTCCAGGCCGGTCCAGTCGAGGCCGGGGCTGAAGCGTTCGATGAGCGAGAGCCAGAACTCGGTGCGTTCGGCCTGACTGTGGTCGGGGTTGGTGTACAGCCAGTGTTGGAATGCGTCGACGGTCGCGCACCACGGGAGGAAGCGGATCAAGCCTTCCAGGTGCATGCGGCGCGCGCGGTGGATCTCGGCGTCGGAGTAGAACTCCGCCAGGTGCGGCTGGGCGAGCAATTCCATGCTCATGGACGCGACCTCGGCGAACTCGATCGGCGGATGCCGATAGTCGACGATCGGTTCGTCGGCCGACAACATGGAATGGAAGGCGTGGCCCGCCTCGTGGATCATCGTGTCCAAGTCGCGCTGGGTGCCGGCGGCGTTCATGAAGATGAACGGCTTGCGGACGCGGTCGCGATTCTCTTGGTAGCCGCCGGGCGCCTTGCCGGGGCGGGCTTCCAGGTCGAGGCTCGTGCCGTCGCGCATCGAATCAAACATGGTCCCGAGGCCGCCGTCGAGCCGGTGGAACAGCTTGCTGGTTCGGGCGATCAGGTCTTCGGCGCCGTCGAACGGGCGGAGCGGTTCGCGTCCGTGCGGATCCACCGAAAGATCCCAGGGACGCAGGCGTTCCAGGCCAAGGGCCTCGGCGCGCTGGGCGTCGAGTTCTTGCACGACGGGCACGCAGACTTCTTCGGCCGCACGGTGGAAATCGGCGCAGGCGTCCGGGCCGTAGTCAAAGCGGTGCTTGCTGACGAAGGCGTAGTCGCGGTAGTTCGAGAAGCCGGCGTTGGCCGCGATCTTCGTCCGGAGCTGGATCATCTCGTCGAAGATGCCGCTGAAGCGATCCGCTTGCGCGTGCCGGACCTCGGCCACGCCGCGCCAAGCTTCTTCGCGCGTGGCGCGATCGGTCTCTTCGAAGAATGGTGACATCTGCGGCGGCGTCTTCTTCTCGCCGCGGAAGTCAACAATCATCTCGCCGCACAACGTGGAGTACTGCTGGCCGAGCTTGGTGTCCTCGGTTTGCAGGGCAATGTTCTCTTCGCGGAAGAGGTTGACGTCGGCCCGCATGTCGCGAAGCAGCACGCCGTAGCGTTCGGCGTCGAGGCTGCCCGCGTGCTCGGAGCCTGCGATCTTCTGATCGAGATCAAAGCTGGCTTGCTTGAGCTTGGGCTCGACGTTCTCCACAAAGTCCAGGTACCCGCTCTTGGCCGTCTCGTCGTCGGTCTGGCAGGTCATGGCGATGTACAACTCGGCGTGCGCCTGGTTGGTCGTCGCGTCGAGCTCACTGCGGTCGAGGAGCAGCCGCTCCAAGTCATCGGTCGAGTTGATCGGCCGGGCCAGCAGGGCGGTGTACAGCGGCTCGAGGGCGGCCCAGGAGCGGCCGTCGAGATCGGCGGGGACGAAGTCGCTGATGGTGGTGCTCATGGCGGCGCTCGGTTCCGGAGAGAGGGCGGCACGCGGGCCGCGAGGACAGGTCACGGGGAAGCGAGGCATCGTACCCGGACCCGAGCCCGGTGGACCCACGGCCGAGGCCCGGGAGCTCGGGTTTCAGGGGCCCTCGAGCAACTCTTCGGCCAGGTCGTCATCGATCCCGCGCATCAGCTCCGCGGCCTGGCGGGTGACGAGGTACTCCGCCGGGCGGACGCGTTCGGCATCGTCGGCGACATCGATCATGGCTTCGGCGATGGCGATGGCCAGGGCTCGGTCGGCGGCGTTCAGGGCCGGCGAATCGTTCCCGGCGTCGCCCAGATCCTGGATCGGATTGAAGCCGCTCACGCCGCCGTTGCGCACGACCTCAAGCAATGACAGGGCCATCTGTTGGTGGGCGAGCCGGCGTTGGTCGGCCCGTTGGGGCGCGGATCCGGCTCCGCGTCCGCGGGGCTCGGGGGCGGGGCTGGCGTACCAGGTTTGCAGATTGGCCAGCCGGCGTTCCAGGGCGTGGCGGGTGCGCTCGGCGTCGTCCTGAAAGAACTCGATGCGATGTTCGCTGCCGAGGATCGCGGCAAAGGCGGCGGTGGCTTCCGGATTGGTGGGCTCAACATCCACCCAGCGGAGTGCGGCTTCCATGCCTTCGTCGAAGATCTCGCGGGCGCGTTCGCCGTCTTGCTTGGTGCGAGCGGTCCAAATCCCGGCGCGAAGGGCCGACCAGGTCACCGCGCTCAGGGTGTCGGGTCGGTCGCGGAAAAGGCCACGCAGGTCGCGGGATCGGTCCAGTGCTTCCAAGCTGGATGCGAGTCCCTGCTCGTCCCGGGACAGTTCGATGACGGCGTCGGTTTCGGCCCACAGCGACTCAACCAGCAGGCGACCCTCGGCCAGCTTCGGATCGCCGGTTTCGAGCAGCCGCTCGGCCGCTTCGACCGCCTGGCTGGCGACGCGCTCGGCTTCCTCGAACTCGCCGATCTTGCGCAGGGCTTGGGCGAGGTCGATGCCGGTGGCGGCCGAGGCCCGCGCGAGCCGGGGATCCTCAGGCCGACGTTCGCGGAGCGCGCTGACGATGTCCGCCGCGCGCCGGTACGCCGGGACACTTGGCGCGACGTCCTCGCTGCCAGCGGTCCACTCGATGCCCTGCAGGTCGCCGAGCTTGCGGTAGGTGCCGGCGAGCATGAGGCCGAGCTGCGGGTTCGAGGTGACCGCGTCGCCGATCCGCGCTTCCAACTCGGCGATGCGTTCGGTGGCGTCGCCGATGAGGGCGCGCCGTTCCAGGCTGGATTCGGTGTCCGTCAGTCGGTCGGTGATCTCGTTGACGACTTCGTCGGCCAGCGCGATCATGGGTTGGCGGACGCCGCGCGCCGCAGCTCCATCGTCGCGGCGGCCTGGGCCGCGATCGGCCCGTCGTTCCGGTCGGCGGTCGGGGTCGAAGCGCGACCCACGGCCGGGATTGGTGTCCGCACCGGCTCCGGCGCCAGCCCCGACGCCCGTTCCGGGATTGTTGTTCGGAGTACGGGCCGCGCCGCGGGCGAAGGCTGACGGTCGGGCACGTTCGATGTCCGCGGCGATCATCATCGGCCACGCGGTGATGTCTTCGTCGACGGCGCCAGTTGCGGGTGTCGTGGGCAGTCCACCGGAGAGTGCGGTTTGTAACTCTTCGAGTTCCTGTTCAATCGCGTCGTTGCGTTCGCGTTGCTCTTGTTCGGCGCGTTGGCTGGCCGCGAGGTCGTCCAGGGCACGGGACGATCGCAACCACAGTCCGGTCATCATGGCCGCGCCGCCGACCAGCAGCACGAGCGCGGTGCCAGCCAGGGCCACAGCGCCGCGATGCCGTCGGACGAAACGTTGAACGCGCTCGTTGCGCGCCGGCGTCCGAGCGTCAACGAATACGCCGTTTCGCCAACGTTCAAGGTCGTCGGCGAGCGCATCGACGGTGCTGTAGCGATCTTCGCGGTCGGGCGCGAGGGCCGTCCGGATCACCGCGTCGAGGTCGCGGTCGACGGTGGGATCGAACGCCGCGGGGCTGGAGGCGGCCGATTGTTTCTGCGCGAGCAAGGCGCCGGCCGGGCCGTCGTCGACTTGGTGCGGCACGCGACCAGCGATCAGCTCGAACAACACCACGCCAAGGGCGTAGACGTCGGTACGAATGTCGACGGCGTCGCGGCCGCCGGCGAACTGCTCGGGGCTCATGTACACCGGCGTGCCGATGAGTCCGACGGTCGTGGTGTGCGAGGGGCTCGTGTTGTTCGATGTGTTGCCGTCGCTGTTGCCGGTGTCGTTGTCGGTGTCGGTGTCCGTGTCATGGCCATCGCCGCGGCTGGCGTCTGCGACCGAGACATCGTGCCCGCCGCCAGTTGGCTGCCGGCCGTCCTCATCGACGGCGATGCCGAAGTCGATGATGCGGAGCCGGCCTTCGTGGTCGACGAGCATGTTTGCCGGCTTCAGGTCGCGGTGGATGACGCCTCGCTGGTGGGCATGGTGCACCGCGGCGCAGGCATCTTCGATGAGCTGCACGCGGGCCGCGCGGTCCAGGCCAGCGGATTGGGCGAAGCGGGTCAGCGGCCGCCCGTCTTCCACCAATTCCATGGCGATCCACGGTCGCTCGGGTCCCTCTTCGTCGGCGGCGAGCACGCCGGCGGCAAACACGCGGGCGATCGCCGGGTGGTCGACGCGGGCGAGCAGATCCGCTTCTGCTTCAAAGCGGGCCCGGGCCACCGGATCGCCGACCCGGCGGTGCAGCAACTTGATCGCCACGCGCCGGCGCGGCCGGTGCTGTTCGGCGGCCAGCACGACGCCGGAACCGCCGCCGCCGATCGCCTCGTGCAGCGTGAATCCGGGAATCGAGCCGGGGTTGTTCGGCACGGGATTCGCGCCGGCGCTCGAGCCGAGTCGATCCGTCGCCCCGGTGCCGGCCGAGGACCGCGCGTCGTCCGTGCCGTGCAGGCTGACGGTGCGTGCGTCCATGGGATCCAGCGGCTCGGGGGGCGGAGGATTCATGCTGATGGCGTGGCCGGGCGCGACGGCGCACCGGTCTCCGATTCGTCCGCGTCCGCGTCCACGCGTTCGCCGCGGTAGATGCGCACCATGATCCAGCCCAGGCCGACGACCAGGCAGACGTCGGCGAAGTTGAAGATCCAGGGATACAGCTCGGGATTGCCGCCGGGCCACTTCCATCCGAACGGCAAATGCACGCCGGGGAACAGCAGGAACATGTCGCGCACGCCGCCGTGGAAGATGCGGTCGTACAGATTGCCGAACGCGCCGCCGAGCACCGCGGCCAGCGCCATGTGGTGGATCCAGTCGCGGCGCAGGGAGCGGGCGAAGATCCATGGAATCACGACCCCGGCAATCACGCTGAAGCCGACGAAGATCCAGCGCCGGCCTTGGCCGAGGCCAAAGACCGCGCCGTGGTTCACCGTCAAATGCAGGCCGAGCACCTTGGGCACCACGGTGCGAATCGGGTGCGGCGGAATCGCTTCCATGCGGCCAAGATCGTCGCGCACGATGGTGAACGGTTCCCCGGCCACGTGCTGAAAGGCCTCGTATTTGATGAACAGATCGGCGCCGAGCAGCAGAAGGGCAACGATGGCGAAGCGCAGGATCGCCGGCCGGTGGGAACCGGCCAAGAGCGGGGCGGCGGGGCCGTCGGACGACGATCGACTCACGAAGCTTCTCCCGGCGATGCATCGTTGGCGGAGGCGGCGTTGGATGCACCGGATTCAACCGATGCCGTTTCGATGGGCTGCGGGCCGCCGCGGGTGATCGCGGCGACGGCGGGCAGGCCGAGTTGTTCGACGGTGGCCCGGGCCAGGTATTCGGCGTGC
Source organism: Phycisphaerales bacterium (assembly GCA_045106735.1). Lineage (GTDB taxonomy): Bacteria > Planctomycetota > Phycisphaerae > Phycisphaerales > SM1A02 > JBGCEZ01. The sequence continues at coordinate 45,138 of JBGCEZ010000069.1, forward strand.
ATGGGATCGTCGCACACGACAAAGAGCGTTGAGCCCGATCCCGAGAGGTGGGCGGGGCGTTCGGCCAGACCGGCGAACGTGGCGGCCACGTCCATGAGTTCAGGGTGCCGCCGCATGGCCGGCGGGGCCAGATCGTTGAACAGGGCGTCCGGGGCGGGCGCACTGCCGGGGGTGAACAGCCGGCGGACTGCGTCTTCGCGGAGCGGTCCGGGGGACTGCGTGTCGAACTCGGCGTACACGGGCCCGGTGGGGCACGTCGTCTCCGGAAAGGCGAGCACCATCGGAATCGATGGCGTGTCGGCGTGCGGTTCGATCACTTCGCCGACGGCTCCGACGAACGCGCTGCCGCCGTCGAGCAGGAACGGCACGTCACTGCCGAGCTCATGGGCGATGCGATGGCGATCGGCGGCGTCGAGGCTCAGGCCGAAGAGCCGTTCGAGCCCCACGATCATCGCGGCGGCGTCGGCCGAACCGCCGCCCAAGCCGCCGCCGACGGGGATCCGCTTGTCCAAACGGAGTTGCACCGGCAGTCGCCGGCCAATCGTCTGCTCCACCGCGAGGTGGGCCCGGACGGCCAGGTCGCTGGTGATGGACCAGTCGATGTCGGTGCGCCGGAGCGCATCGTCATGCCACAGGATCGCGTATCGGCTGAGCCGATCCTCTTCGAGCCGGGTCAAGAGCAGCTCGTCGCAGAGGTCGACCGTCGCCATCCAGGAAGCGATCGGATGCAGTCCGTCGGGCCGGGGCGGGCCCACGGCGAGGGCGAGGTTGACCTTGGCGGGCGCGTCGAGATGGATGGTGTCAGGCACGGGGCGAGCATATCGCGGTCGAGGGCTCGATTCCGCCGCGGGTTGCCGGTGGACGAAGAGTTCAACGGCGGGGTGGATTGTGCGCAAATGGGCGCTTTGCGTGCGCAAAAGCGGGTCCAGGGCCGGACTCGCGCAGCCGGTTCGCGCGACCTGACGAATCCCGGCGCTCCCGTCCGCGACCCGGGCGGTTGGCGCGGACACAATCTCTCACCATGCGACTCTTCAAGCGACTGTTCATCGTCTTCCTCATTCTCCTCGTCCTGCTGATCGTCCTGGTGGCGATCGCTCCGATGCTCGTTGCCCGCGGCGTCGGCCAGGGCGCGGTGGTCTCCCGGCTTGATGCCGCGGTCACCGGCGACGCGTCAGTGGACGCCATCCGGCCAAGCTGGTTCGGGTCCCAGGAGATCGACGGCCTGGTCCTCACCAGCGCCGACGGCCAGACCCGCATCGAGGCGGACGTCGCCGTCGACCACGGGCTCTTCGGATTGCTCTTCAGTCGACCGGCGGTGCTCGCGGTGAGCATGGGCGGCAAGGCCGTCGGATCGGTCGACGAGCAGGGCCGGACGAGCTTCGGCGATCTGTTCCCACCGGCCGATCCCGCGAAGTCATCGGAACCCAAGGAACCCGGTCCGGACGGTCCCGGCACGTTCACCTTGCCTACGGGACTGGACTTGACGCTGACCGGTCTGCGGGCCGAGTTGTCGCTGCCGGTGGACGGGGCGCAAGAAATCCTGACGATCAGCCAGCTCGCCGGTTCGGTGCAGTTGGAAGCCGGCCAGCCGGTGCGCGTCGACCTGGACTCGCCCACGAACTTTGCCGGTCGCGACGGATCGATCGCCATCGACGCGGTGATCCGCGACGTGTTCGGCGCGGACGCGATTGTCCGGCCCTTGGATGCGTCGATCGAATCGGCGACCGTCGCCCTCGCCGGCGTTCCGGTTCCCGCCGGCCCCGCGCCGGCCATGATCGAGTCGCTCACCATCGACGCGTCGGGCTCGCTCGCCACGCAGTTGAACGTCGAGTTTGAGAGCCTCGCCCGCATCGGCGACGCCACCGAGTCGAGTGCCTTCCAGGCCAACGCGGTCATCGACACGCTCGTTCGTGATGGCGCGATCGACGTGGGCGGCGCGACCTACGAGATCACCGCCGATGGACGGGGCATGCCGACCGCCATCGCCCAGCCGTTCCTGGAAGGGCGCGGCGTCGTGCTCGCCCGCGACCTGGGCCCGACGCTGGAAGTCGACGTCAAGCTTTCGAGCCAGCCCGGTCAGCCGGTGACGGTCAAGGCCCGCGGCAGTGCGCTGAGCTTGGACATCGGCGGCACGATGCGCGATGCTCGTTTGATCGACATCACCCGCGCGACGCTGTCGGCCACCGCGCACCCGGAACTGCTCGCCCACTACGCACCGTCGGTCGAACTCGCCGCGCCGGCGCCGATGACGGTCACCGTCGATCCGTTCACGCTTGATCTCGACGGACTGGCCGAGGGCGTGCTGCCTCCGGCGGTGCAGGCGACGATCGACGCGCCGCAGCCGCTCCGCCTGACAATGCTGGCCGCGGCCGAAGGCGAAACGGCCGCCGATGCCGATGCCGATGCCGCGAACGCCGAGCCCGCCGCGCCGACCATCATCAACCTCGCCGGCCTGAAGATTCGCGCCGCCCTCGCGCCGGCCCGCACGGCCCAGGCCGGCGGCGGGGTGGTCAGTGCCGACGTCGCCCCGAACTTCGATGTCGCCCTCAGCGCCAGCCGGGCCACCGTGTCGCACGCCGCCCTCACGCTCCCCCTGTCAATCGACCGGCTCGAAGCATCCGGCCGCGGCGATCTGGACTTCGCCGCTCCGCTGAACGCCGCGGTCCGCGGGTCGCTGTCGAGTTCGGCCGGCACCGTCGCCGAGTTGGACCTCAGCGCGATCGCGACCTTGCCGCCGTCGAACGCGGACGCGGGCGCCGCGGGCGACGCACCCGCCGCCGCGCCCGAGATCAACGACCTCAAGCTGGTCCTGAGTCGCATCGCCCCGGCCGCTCTCGAGTCCACGCTCGGGCTCGACGCCGGCACGATGTCGGACTGGACCGGCGGCGGGGGCGACGTGACCGTGACCGGCCCGGTGGCTTGGCCGGGCGGTACGCGACCCGCCAGCTCCGCCGAGGGCGTCGAACTCCCGCCCGTACAGCTCGAAGCGGCCTTCCCGGGACTCGCCGGCCAGGTCAACGTCGGCTTCGACGGCGAAGCGGTGCATGCATCGATCCCCGGGGCGCTGCGCCTGCGACCCCCGGCGGCCACGATCAACCGCATCCTCGCCCCCAAGCCGGCGGAGGATGGCACGCCGCCGTCGGCCCAAGCGGTGGCCGCGGCGCTCACGGTGCGCGGCACGCCCAGCGGCGTCCTGCAACTCGATCGCGCTGTTGTGCCGCTCGGCCTGTTCGGCGACGAAAACGTGGCCGAGGCGGGCCAGGCCGTGCGACTGAACGCGCGGCTGCGGACCGACGCCTTGAGTCTGGTGCGCGGCAGCCAAGCTGTCGAGTTGCCGGCCCACGACACGCGGATCAACGCCGAGTCGCTGGATGTGTTGCGCTTGGTGATCGCGCCGCCGGCGTCGGCCGGTGCTGGTGCCGGTGCTGGCTCTGGACCTGGTGCTGGCTCCGGCGCCCCCAAGGCCCCCGCCGCCCCCGGTTCCCTCAACGCTGAACTGACGGTCCGCGGCCTCATCGCCGGCGGCGAGCTTGCCCCCGGTGCCGCCCGTCTCGATGGCACGGCCACGATCAATCAGTTGCCGACCGGACTCATCGGCGCGTTCGTGCCCAGCGGCGGCCTGCTCTCGGCCGCAATCGGACCGACCGTGCAAGCAACCGTCACCGCCGACGGATTCTCCCGCGACGCGGGCACCGTCGCGCTGGACGCCCGAGCCGACTACGGATCCGTCGCGGCCACGATTCGCGGCGACAAGGGCGCGTTCGTGGTCGATGCCGAACAGCCGGTGACCGCCACCCTGGACGTGCACCCGGCCCTGCAGACGCAGATCTTGTCGCGGATCCAGCCGATCTTCAGCGGCGTCTCGACGAGCGACGGGCCGCTGAGCCTGGTGGTTGGCCCGGCCCGCTTCGATCCCGAGGCCGGCGTGAGCACCGCGTTCGCCGACTTCAATTTGACGTCCGGACGCGTGACCTTCGAGCAGGGCTTCGAGTTCCTGTCGGTGCTTTCCTTCTTCGACCGGTCGGCCGGTGGCGACAAGATCCAGGCGATGATTCCGCCGATCAAGGGTCGCCTGCAGTCGGGCGTGGTCTCAACCGACGGCACCACGATCGAATTCACCAAGGGGGCCGCGCTGTCCTTCAAGCCCGGGTCGAGCTACGACCTGGCCTCCGGGAACATCGACATGCAGGCGGAATTCCCGCTGAAGTTCCTCGGCAGCGTCTTCCGCGAAGCCCGCGGCATCACCGACGACATCAAGGTGCCGCTGCTGGCCAAGGGACCGGCGTCCACGACCAAGCTGGCCGTTGATCCGTCCTTTGACGTCGCTGGCGCACTGGTCGACGCCGGCGTCCGCGGCCTCATCGAGAAGGAAATCGGCGACAAGTTGCCCGGCGTGGGCGACGCGATCGGCGACTTGCTTCGCGGTCTGGGTGGAGACAAGAAGAAGGACGGCGAGTAACGGCGGAGCCGTCCGGGGTCATGTGTCCGAGGTGTCGCCAGTGCGCTGGTTCGCGCCGCGTGCTGATGCGGTACGGGACGAGCGACATCGTGTTGGCCGCGATGTTCGGGGCATCGTGCTGGTGCTGATGCTGCTTTCATCGTTCCGGCAACGCGAGTGCCTGGGGTGCGGGGCAGTGTTCTTGCGGCCCATGCCGCCATTGATGGTCGCGGTCGGGCTGTCGATCGCGCTCGCCGCGGCGGCGATGGGCATGGGGTACCTCTTCAGCCAGGCGCCGTTCGGCCCGTCGCCCTTCACTCAACGCTGAAGCTGGCCCGGTCGCGCTCGCTGATCAGCAACCGGTCTGCGGCAATGTCCACGCCGGCCGCGGCCAGTCCGTCGATCATCCGCTGCCGCAGGTGCGGCAGGTAGCCGCGTTCCGTATTCGTGTGTCCGGGCAGGATGAGCGTGCAGCCGCGGGCGATCGCGGCCATCACGTCGTGGTGCCGCATCTCACCGGTCAGAAACAGGTCGCAGCCCTGGGCGATCGCGCTGTCGACCATCGACCCGCCGGCGCCGGCGCACGCGCCGATCACCGAGTGGCGTTCCGGGGCCTTGCGTGGTCGCGCGACCCGGACATGCTCCACGCCCATGGTTTCCTTGGCCCGCGTCACGACGTCCTGCAGCGTCGCCGGTTGGTCAAGCGTGAGCTTGCGGCCGCCGCCGATGGCGCGCTCGGGCTGCGGCTCCAGGCGAATGACGTCGATCGGCGCTTCTTCGTACGGGTGCACCTGCCGGATCGCGGTGATGGCCAGACCGAGGCACTTCTCGGGGCAGACCATCTCCAGCCGAATTTCCGGCACGCGTTCGAGTTGGCCGGCGGTGCCGACGACGGGCGACGTTCCCTCGGCCCCCCTGAACGTTCCCGTGCCCGGCGTCTCGAACGAGCACAGTTGGTAGTCGCCGATGTTGCCCGCGCCGATCGTGGCCAGGGTCGCGCGAATCCGCTCGACCGCATCACGCGGGGCGAAGGTCACGATCTTGCACTCGGCGCCCCCGGCGACGGCCGAGTACGGTGTGAGCGCCCGGACGTCGCCCGAACCCAGTCCGCTCACGAGCCAGTCGGTCAGTCCGTTCTCCGCCGCGTCGAGCGCGGTGTGCGGGCTGTACACGGCCAGGTCGGCCCGGGCCGCCCGCAGCACGATCCGCTGCTTCTCCGCCGCGTCGGTCAAACGCTTCAGCGGATCAAAGATCGGCGGGTGGTAGGCCACCAGGAGGTTGACGCCGCGGGCGATCGCCTCGTCGAGGACGTCTTCCGTCAGGTCGATCGTGAACATGATCGACGCCGCGTCCCAGGCCGGCGACCCGATGAGCAGCCCAACGTTGTCCCACGACTCGGCTCCCGTGAGCGGGGCGATCGTTTCGAGGACGGCGGTGACGTCATGCACGGATGGAGTGGACATGCCGTCAGGATACCGGCGGGCTTCACCAAGAGAGGAGCAAGACGAAGACGCTTTGGAGGACCGTGAATCCGGCGTAGGTGAAGCCCAGCGTGATCAGGACCCGTCGCCGGAGTGGAGATCGGTGCCACAGCCACGTCCGAGCCGCGGAATGCCGCATGAGCAAGATGACGGCCAGTCCGCTGAGGAGGGCGAAGCCGGACACCATCAACCCGGGGAGTGCGTCTGACCAGGTGAACGTGAACTGGAATCCACCGATTCCGAGTTGCTGCTGCATGGCCGAATGCGCCACCCAGATGAGGGTCGAGAGGATCGCCGCGCCGGTGGAGACGATCGTCATGCCCCAGCCGATCACCAGCAAGCCTTCGGCGCCATCGAAGGGTGAACGCGGTTGATGGATTTCGGCCCGGGCGGCGGTTCCGCACTCGGGGCAGCGATCGCGGCCGGATGGGGCGAGCGGTTGTCGGCACCGCACGCAGCGTGGCCACTGTTCGGGGTCGAGTTGTTGCAAGATCGCGTCCACCGCGACGCGATTTCGCCGTGGTCGCTGTCGCCGGAGTCGTCGGAAGTTGACGTGCGGCACATCGATCACGAGTCCGACGAACAACGTCAAGCACAACATCATTCGCCACACGGCGCCGGGCGAGAGTTGCCGGCTCCAGTCGGTGCTGACCGATCCGCTGGCTCGGGTGGCCTGAAACGCGATGGCCGCGCAGGCCAGGGCCGATGGCATCACCGGCACGGCCAGCACGGCCCACGCGGCAGCGCCTACGCCCGGGGTGAGGCCAATGAGCCAGACCATCCCCGCGAAAATGCCGAACGCGCCCATTGCAGTGCGCACTTCCCGCGGACTCGCTGGTGCATTCGGGTCCTCGTCGGCCGCGAGCATCATCGCGGGGCGCCGTGAACGCCGCCCCACCATGCCGACCACGAACAGAACCGTGCCCACCGCAACGGCCGCGCTGGTCACCGCGAACTCCATCCACTCGATCGACACGAGCTCGCCGGTGACGGTCCAGGGCGGCCGATCCGCCCGGCCAGCTGACCATCTCACATGCGAATCCGCCCCCAGAACGACGCCAGCTGCGGCGCCGATGGTGGCTCCTCCGAGCCGGACCAAGGAACTGCTCCGGCGAGCGCGGGCGGCCAGGCAGGCGGGAACCAGCAGGGCGGCGACGGGAGCGAAGACGGCGGCGGCGATGATCAATCCCGTCCACCCCCACGAGGACGGCCGGCGGATCCACCAGAGCACGCCAGCCAGCCCGAGCAGCATGGACAATGGAGCAGCGCTCGGTTCGGCGACCGCACCGACGACCGATGCGGGGACCAATGCCGGCAACAGGGCGAAGATTCGTGGTCTTCCGGCGGCCGCGCACACGTGCGCGAGCACGCCGACCACGAGGGCGTCGCCAAGCAGCACGGCGGCCCGCGTGGCCATTGCAGTCGGCGTATCGGCAAGCGCTCGAGCGAGATCGTCCCACAACCCATCGACGATCTCGATCGATCCGGCGATCCAGGCCAGTCGCATCAAGATGGCGATGCCGACGAGTGGCACGATCCCATCCGCGCGCCACCAGCCGGGGCGCCGCGGCGCGAGCGGTCCGGTGGCGCGGAGTCCGCGGCGCGGGGTGAAGGCAAGCAACAGACAGGCGGACGCGAGCCCGAAGAGCAACGCATCCGCGCTTCGCGGGGTGCTCGGCCACGGCGGGGCGAGGCGCGGCCCCGAGGTCGCGGCGAAAAATCCGAGCACGACCCCGAAGAGGACCATGATGCGTCGTGTGATGTGCATGCGTTGCGTTCCCCCCTGCGACCCCGCCGGTTCGGATTCTGGTCGCGGTTCGGTGATGATCGGGGAGCGGCCGGCGTTTCACAAGCGTCGCTCACCTGGCCGATTCCCCGGCGGCTCCTCGGGATCAGCCCGCCGCACGGAACCGGCCCGCTCGCCCCGCCCCGCCCGCCCGATTCGCGTACCGTTTCACGGACGCGTCGGCTGTCGCCCGTCTCGGCGCCGGCGTCCAGACCGATCTCCGAACCGGAGTGCACGCCACCGTGACGAGCCGTACCGCCACCGAATCCACCACCCGCAAGCACTTCGTGCTCGACACGAATGTCTTGCTGCACAATCCGGCCGCGATCCAGATGTTCGACGAACACGAGATCGTGATTCCCCTCACGGTGATCGAGGAACTCGACAACTTCAAGAAGAACAGCGATGACACCGGACGCAACAGCCGGCAGATCATTCGGGCGATCGATGCGCTGCGAGCGGAAGGTCACTTGTTCGATGGCGTGTCCATCAACGATCGCGGCGGCACCTTGCGCATCGACCGGGGCGTGCCGTCGGCGGACATGCAACTTGATCCGAACGTGGCGGATCACAAGATTCTCGCGGTGGCCAAGGCACTGGTCGACGCCGGGCAGCGCACCGTCTTTGTGTCCAAGGACATCAATGCACGGGTGAAAGCCGACGCCCTGGGCATTCCGGCCGAGGACTTTGAAGCGCAGAAGGTCGACGCGGATTGGTTGTACACCGGTTTCAGCATGGCCGACGTCACCGACGCCCTCATTGATGAGCTCTACGACGAACGTCAATTGCCCATGGAACGCGTGCTGCCGATGGTCCGCGGCCGCGAAGAGAATCCCGACGTCGAATTGCACGCCAATCAGTTCTTGGTGATGCACAGTACGGATGATCCGGCGCACTCGGGACTGGCTCGGCGCCTCGGAACAACGGATCACGTGATTCCCGTGACGCGGCCGCGCCGGCCGATCTTCGGCGTCATGGCCCGCAACGTCGAGCAGACGATGGCGCTCGACTTGTTGTTGGACGACGACGTCAAACTTGTCACCTTGCTCGGTACGGCCGGTACCGGAAAGACATTGCTTGCACTGGCCGCCGGCATGCAAGCGGTCTTCAAGGAGCAGCGATTCGACAAGCTCCTCGCCGCTCGGCCGATCATGCCACTCGGTCGCGACATCGGATACCTGCCGGGCGACAAGGATGAGAAGCTCGCGATGTGGATGCAGCCGATCTTTGACAACCTGATGTATCTCTTGTCAACGCGCGGTTCGCACCTGGAGCAAGCGGAGAGTCGATCGGCCGAGCAACACATTGATCGCATGCTCGACTCGGACCAGTTGGTCCTCGAACCGTTGACCTACATTCGCGGTCGCAGCATTCCGCATCAGTTCTTCATCGTGGACGAGGCCCAGAACCTCACGCCCCACGAAGTGAAGACGATCATCAGCCGCGCGGGCGACGGAACGAAGGTCGTGCTGACCGGCGACATCAACCAGATCGACAATCCGTATCTGGATGCATCGTCCAACGGGCTGAGTTACACCGTCGAGCGCATGAAGGGTCAGCCGATGGCCGGGCACGTGACGCTGCAGCGTTCGGAGCGCAGCCAGCTCGCGAGTCTTGCCGCCGAGATTCTGTGAGCCCGCGATCCCATGATCCCGCGATCCCGTGATCCCGTGATCCCGCGATCCCGCGATCTCGCAACTCAGTGACTGGGTGATTCGCTGATCGGGTGATTCGGTGCGTGGCAAACTGGTCGCAGAAGTGCGTAAAAATGCTCATGCGGGCGAGGGTGGTTGATCGACGAACCATGCAGTCGGGCTGAGGGATTCGCCGACGCTTTGCGTTCCTGATGGTGACGGCGATGACCGATGCACGGTCGACGCGGTCTCCATGCATCCATCACGGTTCACGTGCTCCCCGAGCTCCACGTCTCGGGCGGGACGGTTGGGCTCCGCGCGGGCGGAGCCGCCGCTTCATCGCCACTTCATCCTCACTCGGCGTCAATTCGGGCGTCGTGGGTAATTCGGGCGCAGCGCGAATCATTCAGGATCCGTGGGTTCTTGGCAACGTTGAGTTGCCTTCTCTCGTGGAATGCTCGACGCTCTGTGGTCCGCGCAGTTCTTGCGCCGGATCAAGGAATGCCACGCGCTGCAGCCGGGGTCTTTCCGGGGCACGCGCCACTGACAGGATTGTTTGATCGCCACCGTGAATGCCGTCCCCCCCGAATTCGAGTTCAGTGTCCACGCCGCCGGCGAGCGGTGGGAGGTCAGCACGCCGACCGGCCCGGTGAGCTGCGCGACCCGCTCGGACGCCGCGGCGTTGGCCCGGACGCCCGCCTTGCTGGATCTCGTGGCCGGCGATGTATCGATCGAGCCGTATCGCGCGGCAATCGAGGCCGCGGTTCGCGTGGCCCGCACGAATGGCTACCGGTCGATCGCCATCGACCACCTGGAGTGTCGCCTCCGCCAGGGGGACGCGGAAGATTGAGTGCGGGTGCGTCGGTGCCTGTCCGTAGCGGATTGTGGCCACCCGCCTCCGATCCTCGCCAACCGTCCGCCGAACCCTCGCCAACCGCTCGCCAGCGCTCGGCCGACTCCTGCCGGTCCCGCATTCTCCCGCTCAAGCTTCTCGCTTGGCCGATGCCAGGAATCGGCAGAACAAATGGCGAGGCCCGCCTGCGGCCTCCGACCCGCCTGATTCGGCGACTCCGGACGAAATCCCGCCCGGATCGCGGGTCTGGGCGCGAAATCATCGATACGCTCAACCGATTGATCTCTGGGGCACCGGCGCCCCGCAGCTCGAATCTCTGGGAGAACCACGCGCATGTTGCAGTCCTCGAACCCTGTCCTGTCCGGCGACGCCGACTTCCGCGAGCACTACGGCACCATGGCCGGGGGCCGATCGGACGTGGCCACGCTCCAGGGCATCGTCAACCGAACCGCGGCCTTCGCGATCGTCTGCGTGCTGTTTGGCGCCGTCGGCTACCACTTCCTGGCCGGCAATCGCAGCCTGACGATGCTGGTGGCCTTCGCCGGTTTCGCCATCACCATGGGCATGGGCTTCGTCATCCGGCGGAATCCGGCCCTCGCCGCCCCGCTCGGATTCGTCTTTGCCGCCGTGGAAGGCATCTTCCTGGGCGCCGTCACCGGCTCGCTCGACATGGTGCTGCAGAACGTGCTGGGCGAGAAGAACCCGGTCTTGGCCACGGGCGGACTGGCTCTGCCGGCGTTCATCATCACGATCAGCGTGATGGGCTCCATGCTTGCCCTCTACAGCGCCCGCATCATCCGGCCGACCGCCCGTTTCAAGGCGATCATCGGCACGCTCACCATGGCGGTGATGGTGACGTACCTGGCGTCATTCGTGCTGAGCCTCTTCAGCGTCCAGATCCCGTTCCTCTCGCTCGGTAGCGCCTTCGGCAGCGGCATGGCGCCGCTCATCGGCATGGGCATCAGCCTGCTGTTCCTGGGCATCGCCAGCTTCGCCCTGATCATGGACTTTGAGCGCTGCGAGCAGATCGTGGAGTCCGGGGCCCCCAAGAACATGGAGTGGTTCGCCGCCTTCGGCCTGATCGTCGGCCTGGCCTGGGTCTACTTCGAGTCGGTCAAGCTCGCCTTCCGCCTCGCGATCATGTTCGGCAACCGAGACTGATCGGCGGCCGCGAGCTCCGCAAACCCGCACGCACACCGCCACGGGCCGTGCCGTCGAACGACGGTGCGGCCCGTGTTGCGTTCCACGGGAGGGGCAGGCGTGCGAATGGAAGCCTCGCCGGGGAAGGCGAATTCACCGGTTGATCGTGCGTGATCGCCGGCTTCGGCGCGCCAGGCGTGACGAGGCGTGATGGATGGTGGGAGGTTGTTCGGGCTGGCTGCAGCTCTGGGGGATAGACTGTCGGAAGTCTTCGGGAGCCCTCGCGATCACTGTTCGATCCCCACATCCGGATTTCGAGATCTACCTCAGATCGCGGCTCCCAGAGGAGTTGCCGATCCGGGTTGTCAGCGACGCAATCGGAGCTCTTCAGGCGTTCCTTCGTGACGGAACAGCGGAAGACGACGCCGGCGCGCCAAGTATCGCGCTCCTCAAGATCCGCCGGAGTTCGGCGGCGTACCAGTGCGTCGCCCACAGCGCCGACCACGCCATACGGCGACTCCGGCTCGTCGGCGCGGTTGTCGATGCTGCCCGAGAGGGAGCAGATGTCGAGCATCCCGATCCGCAGGTGATCGGGTCCGCGGTTCCCGCGATTCGAGCGCTCAGTGAGGTGGCGAAGAAGGCGAACTGCGACGTCGTTCTCCGTCGCCGGAGTGACTCAGGATTCGATGTGATCGCCGAGGTGTCGCCGACCAGCTTCACCGCGGTCCGCGACCACTACACGTCGAGCGGCGACTCCCAGATCACTGGCGAACTGAAGCGAGTCGGCGGGGCGACTCGGCCTCGCTGCATGATCCGAGTCGCCGGACACAGCTCGGCGATCTACTGCGATGTCACCGAGTCTCAAGCGCGAACCTTGGCCAACTACCTGTACTCGCGGGTGGTCCTCGAGGGAAGGGCAACGTGGCTCCGGGCGACCGGCGCCATTCTTGATTTCAAGGTTCGACGAGTCATTGACTACCGCGTCTCGAAGTTCACCGATGTGCGTCGCCGTCTACGGGAGGCGGGCGCCGCGCGATGGGACGCGCAGCCGAATTCCGATGCGTTCTTGACCGGAGACTCCGGCGAGGCGGCGGGGTGATCGCGGCCGTCGACACCAACATTCTCATCTGGTGGGTTCGCGAGACGGCGACTCCCGGTCAGGAGGAGATGGTCAAGCGAGCAGGCTGGCTCTTCGAGTCCTTCGATGAAGATGAAGTCGAAGTCATGATCGCGTCGATCACGCTCGCGGAGTTTCTCAGCGGTTCCGACGCAAAGAGCCGTGCCCGCGAGCGGCAGGTGGCCGAAGAGTCGCTCATCGTCCAGCCGTTTGATGCAAGAGCGTCGGAGAAGGCGGCGGAGCTCTGGGCGATCGGTCGAGGCCTGCCTGAGTATCGGAACGAGCGCAACGTGCTGAAAGCTGATCTGCTGATTGTCGCCGCCGCGGTGACAGGCGGAGCGTCACGGATCTACTCGCACGACGCGAAGCTCAGAGCGCTTGCTCGCGCAGCGGGGCTCGCGGCGCTTGATCTGCCGACGACTGCCCCGCATCTGTTCTCCGACTGAGTCGCGATTCAGCTCACCGTTCCCGGGCCAGATCGCCGCCAAGTCTCGGCGAACGGTGCTCGAGTTGCTGGCCGCCGACAACGGGGCCGGTCCATACAGGTCTTCGGCGGTCGCGACAGCGGCTGAGCACTTCGATCGGGAGGGCGTTGAATCCGGATCCGTGAAGCACGTGGACCGAGCCCGCATTGTCCGTCCGCGTGTCGGCCGGCCCGTGAGACGTCGCGTGAGGGTGATCGGAACGAAGTCACCGACGGCCCTTTCGGATCGCCGGCAACGATCGACGTCAGGATCGGCTGTCTCGTCTCCGGCGACCGCCTCGCCTGATGGCCAAGCCGGCGAAGAACGCGAAACCCGCCGGGCCGGGGATCGGCACGAACCGCATGTCATCGATGTGGAATGCCCCGCCGAAATCGCCAAGTTCGACGCCGATGATGGGGACGTCGGAGGGCCAGCCGGAAAAGAGTCCGGCTCCCTGTGACCCGCCGAAGCCCTCGAATGTGGTCCCGTCGGCCAGATGGAATCGGATGACGACGGTTCCGGGATGGTCGAAGGCGATCGCCTGCAACGGGGTATCGAAGGAGATGTTGACCCCGAGATTTGGTTGGGCGATGGTGATCACCTGAAAGCCGAAACCGTCGTTCGGGAAGAAAGCTTCGTTGTCTTGGGCCACGGCGGTGAACGGGTCCGTTCCAAAGACGACGCCGTATTCGTCTCGGTACTGGTGCGTGATGGGTGTGCCTTCTTCAAGGCCGACGAAGTCGATGGTCTGCCACGATCCGACTGCATCTTCCCACGCTTGTTCGGCCTCAGCGGTCGGGGTGTAGGTGGTGACCACGGCCCCGGAAGCGGCGTTGGCCAGGAACGTTGCGGCGAGTGCGGTCATGGAGAGGGTCATACACATGCGGATGTTCATTTGAAGTGCCCAATTCCGCGCCCGGTGAATCGAAGGCCCGTGCGGCGCGATGAAGTCCATCGCGCCTGAAAGTCGCCGGCCGCTCTTTCGAACCGCCGGCGATGAATTGCTCGCGTCAGTCACGTCGCATTCGTCGACCGCCCCGCGTCATCGCGGCACAGCCGAAGAACGCGAACGCCGCTGGTCCAGGGATCGGCACAAGTCGGAAATCGTCGATGTTGAAAGCGCCGCCGAAGTCGCCGACTTCGATTCCGAGGATGGGAACGTCAGACGTCCAGCCAGAGAACAAGCCGAATCCTGACGACCCGGGGAAGCCCTCGTACGTTGTGCCATCGGCAAGGTCCAGACGTACGAACATGTCGCCTGGATGATCGAAAGCAATTGATTGCATCGGCGTCTCAAACGTGATGTTCAGTCCAGAACTTGGAAAGTCGATCGTGAGGACTTGGAATCCAAATCCGTCGTTCAGGTAAATAGATTCTGAGTCTTGCGCGACCGCGGTGAACGGAACAGTCTCGAAGACAACGCCAAACTCATCGCGGTACTGATCGCTAAGAAGTGTGCCCTCCTCAAGGTCGGTGAAGTCGATCGTCTGCCAAGATCCGACGGCGTCTTCCCATGCCTCTTGCGCGTTGTCACCGGGGGTGAACTCGGTGATCGTCGCTGCGAAGGAGATTCTGGTCACGGAAGCAACGAGAGCGACGGCGAGGACTCGTCCACAAGAAGAGCGAGGAAAACTGGGACTGTGACGCATGGTGAACTTCCTCCTTGAGTAGCCGCGACCGCATCGAGGCACGCTTCGAGGGCCGCGGTGTCAGAACCGAACTTGTCGAAACAGTCTTGAACGATCTGTGGAACGGAGTCATGAGTCGTGCAGTCTCCCCAGTTCGCGAGTACGAGGAGGATGCCGAGGAAGTCGAGTTCACGATCCATCGCGTCGGAGTGGCAAAGCGTTCCGAAGCCGCTCAAGATCTTGAGTGCGTCGATGATGTCGAACGTGCTGATGAACTCGGGCTGTGGGGCGGCGTTGTCGTCCCGATCTCGATCATGTCGGGCCGACGAGGCGGCGACGACGGAGCGACCGCATGCGACGGCATGCGACGCGGGAACCGCGGCGAACGAAGCTGGCGGGCAGGCTTGGGTTTTGCCTTGGGCGTGGGCCGTGGGCAGTACGTTCCGTTCGTGCCCATCGCTCTCTGCGGGGAGCTCGCCAGGGAGTGAGCTCGCCCCGCGGATGGGGCTCATGAACGCCCCGATGTGAATATAGGCTGAGCCTAAGCATCGGCGGGATGATGAGCCAAGGCCTACTTCTTGTCATCGATTGAGCCTCTCGGATCCCTTGCGGATGGCGATGGATGCGGAGCTTGTCCTCGGGCTTGTCCGCTCGGTTGACGCGTGGGCTGGCGGGAAGCAAGAGGCCGGTGTGACGATCGGTCCCGACGCGGGATCTCTGGCGAGTTCGGGCTTCCGGGTGGCGAGTCGCAGACCACCTCGCGGGCTGGCCACTCCATCGCATGTGCGGGAGAGGGCGAACGTGCCGCGAGGGCCGGTGGTCATGGTCCCCTCAAGACTCCGCCGGCGACCGGTTCGGCTCGCCAGGCATGTTTGGGTTCTGGGCGGGCGGCGCCAAGGATCGACGGCGTACACTGCCCGGCATGACCGACCGCGCCGCACGTCTTCGTAACCTCCGACTCGCCGTCATCGCCGGCCTGTCCGCGATGGTCCTGGCATCAGCCGGATGCCAGCGCGCGCTCTTTGTCCCGAACGAACCACGAACACAGTTTGAAACATATGAGCTGATGCGGGGCGAATATTCGCCGTCGGAAGAGCCAGATGTTTTCGGCAACCCCCAGCCGGCCCTGCGATCGCGCTTGCTGCGCCGCTGAGTTCTCGCGTTCGTCCCACAAATTCCTGCGTGAAACGCCCGGGCACCGTGTGCCCGGCGCGGTGATGCACCGCGCATCCACGACGCGAATCAACCTGTGGACAAGCTGACGAACATTCAAGTACATTCAAGGCGAGGACCGATGGTCCGATAGACCACGAGGCACGGACGCCAACAGGTGACATCAAAGACTTCCCGAACCCGACCCGGGTCGACGTCAAGGACGACGCGTCGCACCAAAGTCGTGTGGCTGACTTTCTTCGGGGCCATGACCCTTCTCATCGGCGTGTTGTCGATCGGAGAGGGCAGGGTCCGAACCAGCTACATGGCCGCGAACTCTTCGCTCCTTGGTCTCGAACCCGACCACGTGCCCGCCGGGCGCGACCCGCTCTTCGACCTTCCGGTCGAGGTCGATGGTGCGCGATGGAGGGGAATCGTGATCCACCACCTCGGACGACCGTCCGGAGATGTGGACGCTGTCGATCGTCTCCACCGCTCGGTGGGGATCAAAGACGGCATCGGATTCCACTTCCTCATCGGCAATGGCAACGGCCTCGACAACGGGGTGATTTCGATCACCGACCGTTGGCGCGAGCAGCGACCGGGCGTTCACGTCCCGGGCGAAGCCGGGGCGTGGCACAACGAGCACTCCATCGCGATCTGTCTCGTCGGCAACGGCGATCGCCGGGCCTTTGAGGACCGGCAGATCGAGAGCCTGGCCATGGTGATCCGACGTCTCCAGGAGGCGTTCGACATCCCGGCCGACCAAGTGCACATGGCCAGCGAGCTGAACCCGCGGACCACCGGTCCCGGCCGCTACTTCCCGCGGGCCCGGCTGACAGAGTCGATCCTCCCCTGAGGCACTGGCGACCTGGCCCGGGATCAGCGATCGATTTGGCCAGCGAATCGGGCCGAACGCACCTGAGGGTTCCGCCCGCCACCTGCGTTTCCCTGCATGTTGATTCGCCCGCCTCCCTCGCGGGGGCGGGCTTTTTCGTGGCCGACGACTGGCCGAAGACTGGCCAAAAATTGGCCGGCGGAGGGCAACGGGCCATGAAGTTGCGCCGTCACGGCCCCGCGCCCGGCCCAGCGCGGCAAAAACGGCCTCTCGGACTGACGTGAGCCAGCCAATCACCCGCGAAATTGGGACTTCCTGCCGCCCAAGATCGTGGGGACCAGCATCGTCGGCGTACCGTATCGGTAAGGGGTCGTGTGGCCATTGATCGGTGCCGCCGCCGATACTATGGTTCGTCGTTTCTGCCCTGTGGGGGGGCATTTCGTTCGTCTGATTCGGGGCCATCCGCCTCGCGTCCGCCCGGTTCGCAGTACCGGGCGATCCGTCAGGGATCCGCATGTCCGACCCTCGGGAGATTTCCGGCTACCGCGTGCTGTCACGTCTCGGGGAAGGTGCGGCGTCCACGCTGTACGCCGTCCACGACCCACAGACCAAGCAGGTCTGGGCGTTGAAGCACGTCGTCAAGGCGACGGAGAAGGACCAGCGGTTCATCGACCAGACCGAGAACGAGTACGACGTCGCCTCCAAGCTCGACCACCCGAACATCCGCGGGGTCGAAAAGGTCATCCGGCACCGGAAGCGTTTCAAGCTCCACGCGGCATCCTTGATCATGGAATTGGTCGACGCCCAGACCCTCGACGAACTCCCGCCGATGACCGACGCCTCGGTCGTCCTGGTCTTCCGGCAGGTGGCCCAGGCCCTGCTGCACATGCACACCCGCGGCTTCGTGCACGCCGACCTGAAGCCGAACAACATCATGCTCGGCGAGGGGGCCCGGGTCACGTTGATCGACTTGGGCCAGGCGTGCCGCATCGGCACCATCAAGAAGCGGATCCAGGGCACCCCGGGCTACATGGCCCCGGAGCAGGCCCACCGCGATGAGATCACGCCGCGGACGGACGTCTTCAACCTCGGGGCCACGATGTACTGGGTCCTCTGCCGGGACGTCATTCCGACGACCTTGCCGCCCAAGGACGATGGCGCCCTCTTTACTGGGGCGCTCGACAGCGACATGGTGGAGCCGCCAGTCCCGCCCCATGAGCGGAACCCACGCATCCACCCACTGCTGTCCCAGCAGGTCCTGGACTGCGTGAAGATGAACCCCGCCCAGCGCCCGGACATGCAGGTGGTCCTCGATCGCCTGGCCCTCATCGCTGAGGTGCTCGAGCAACCCGCCGCCGCCGGCGGCTGAGGCTCCGCGCTCCGCGTCCCTTCACGAACGAACGCGCTCGCCGGCGGCTCACCCCGCACGGCTGTCGGTCCGAACCCCCGGCGCGGTCCCTGCGCGGCCGTCGGCCGAACTTGCCGCGCCGAGACGGCACAGGTGCGCGGGAGCGCGAATCACGTATGTCGATCCGCAACTCCTCGCCGGAGCGTGGGCCCGTGGTCAAGGCGGCCTGTGATCGGGCCGACGACGGCAGCATCCCAGTGAGACCGGCCCCGGAGGCTGGTCCGGGGTTCGATTCCTCCACGGATGCAGCACATGCGCACCTCAATCGCCATTCTCGCCGCCGGCCTGCTCGGCGCCACCGCCCTCGCCGCCGAAACCGGCGTCAACGACAAGACCATCTCCGTCGGCCAAGTCGCCGCCCTGCGTGGCCCAGCCAAGGAACTCGGCCGCGGCATGCAGTCGGGTCTCCAGGCCTACTTCGGCCAGGTGAACCGCGACGGCGGCATCAACGGCCGTCGCATCAGCCTTCGCTCCGTCAACGACGGGTACGAGCCGGCGAAGTCCGCCGACGCCGCGAAGATGCTGATCGACCAGGCCGGCGTCTTCGCCCTCATCGGCGGCGTCGGCACCCCGACCGCCCGGGCCATCGTCCCAATCTGCGAAGCCCGCCAAACCCCGTTCATCGGCCCCTTCACCGGCGCTGGCTTCCTGCGGGACGCCAACATGTCGCAGGTCGTGAACATCCGCAGCAGCTACGACCAGGAGATGGAATCCATCGCCGAAGTCCTGACCGCTCGCGGCATCGACCGCATCGCCTGCTTCTACCAGGATGATGCGTACGGCCAGGCCGGCCTCAGCGGCATCACCGCCGCCCTCGAGCGCCGGGGCCTCGAGCTCTGCTCGACCGGGACCTACGAGCGCAACACCGTGGCGATCACCGGTGGTTTCAACTCGATCAAGGCCGGCAACCCCGAAGCCGTGGTCATGGTTGGGGCGTACACCGCCTGCTCGACCTTCATTCGCTCGGCCAAGGCCGATGCGTCGATGGAAGACGTCACGTTCTGCAACATCAGCTTCGTCGGGACCGACGCGCTGGCCGCCACCCTCGGCGACATGGCCGACGGCGTGATCGTCTCGCAGGTCGTTCCCTACCCGTGGGACCAGTCCTTCCCGATCGTGCGGGAGTACACCAAGGCGATGCAAACCGCCGGCAAGGAAGACGAGATCGGTTTCGTTTCCTTCGAGGGTTACATCACGGCCAAGGCGTTCTGCACGGCGATCGAACGCATCAACGGTGAGCCGACCCGGGCCAAGCTGCTTGCGGCTTTCCGCCAGGCCCCGATGGACTTCGGCGGCATGTCGCTCAGCTTCGGCTCGAACGACAATCAAGGTTCGGATGCGGTCTTCATGACCGTCTTCGACGGCGACCGTCCGTCCCCGCTCGCCGGGGCGACTTTCGCCAACGTGCCGACCGACCGCTGATTCGATTCGCCGGCGGACCAGCCACCGCCTGAAATCGAACCGACCGAACGGAGCACGACCCGTGGGCATGGAAGCCTTCGGGTCGTGCGTCCGATTCCGGAGCTTCCGGGGGAAGTTTCGGACCGACCGCCTGCGCCCCGAGATCTTCTTCCCCGGTGGAGACATCCCGTGCCACGATTGAGTCTGCAAGCTCGAATCACGCTCTTCGGAGCGTCGTTCCTCGCCGCGACCTGCGTCTTGTTCGCGGGACTGGCGGTGCGGGATGTTCGCGGCATGGCCCTGAGTGATGCGGTCGCGCAGATGAACGCGGCGGTGGAAGCCAAACGCGTGGCGATCTCCCGCGACATCGACGCGGCGGTCTCGCGGTCGGAGACGATGGCCGACTCGTTTTCCACGGTGAACAGTGCGGTGGCGGCGGATCTCGATCGCGAGTCGATCAGTGGCATCCTCGAGACGCTGCTCGCGGCCGAGGACCGAGCGACGGCCACGTATACGCGTTGGGAACCCGAGGTGTTTGACGGCATGGACCTGATGTATGCGGGGACCGAGACCGGCGACGCCGAAGGGCGGTTCGCGGTCCGGTACGTGCGTGAAGCAGGCGAAGTCGTGCTGGAATCCGACTTTTCGGAGATCTACACCGCGGCGTACGAGCGACTGAAAGCCAACGGCGAGCGGGTCGAATTGAGCGACCCGTTCATGCGTGGCGGCCGACCGGTGGTCCTGGCCATGGCCGCAATCCGGACCGACGGTCGATTTGACGGTGTGGCCGGCGTCGAGTTCGCACTCGACAGCGTGGTCTCGGCGATGCACGGGGCGACGTTGTTCGGCAACGAAGTCGCCGTTTCGCTGCGGGCGGCCGGCGGAATTGAGATCTCGGGCGGGGTCGGACGCATCACCGGTGCGGATCAGCCATTCGAGTCGTGGGCCGACGTCATGGCCGGACCGGCCTGTCCGATGTACGGCGGATTCGGCGATGACTCCTGCGTGGTCCGGGCCAACGACGACTCGGTCGAGTTGGTGACCGGCACCGAGCCTGTTGCCGGCGCCGATCCGTGGGTCGTCACGATCGAAGTCCCCGAAGCAGTCCTGCGGAAGGACGCCATGAGTCTGGCCACGCGGCAGGTGCTCGTCGGGGCGATCTGTCTTGTGGCCGCCACCGCCGGGTTCTGGTTTGTCAGCGGCACGCTGAGTGGTCCGATCCAACGCGTGGCCCGTCGTCTTCACGACATCGCCGATGGCGACGGCGACCTCACGCAGCGATTGAATCTGAAGCGATCCGATGAGATCGGCGAGTTGGCCGATTCGTTCGACCGCTTCGTCGACCAACTCGAACCGGTGATTGCCGACGTCGGGCGTTCGGCGGTACAGATCAACTGCGGGGCCGAAGAGATGGCCAATGTCAGCCGCTGGCTCGCCGACGCGTCGCGCGGGGAAGCGGATGACCTGGAAGAGATTCGTCGCCGGATGCGCGAAGTGTCGGACTCGACGGGGGCGAATGCGGCGAGTGCCCAGCAGTCGGCGGCCGCGGCGGAGACCACGCGCGAGGGTGCCGAGCGGGGCAGCGAGAAGATGTCCGAAGTGACCGAGGCCATGGACCGGATCAAGGGATCCGGCGAATCGCTGTCGGAAATCATCCGGGCGATTGAACAGATCGCGTTCCAGACCAACCTGCTCGCCCTCAATGCCGCGGTCGAGGCGGCGCGGGCGGGCGATGCCGGCAAGGGCTTCGCCGTGGTGGCCGAAGAGGTTCGGGCGCTGGCGGCCCGCAGCGCTGAGGCGGCCCGCCAGAGTGCCGAGTCGATCGAAGAGTCCAACAACCGGGCCCAGGCGGGGGCGGACAGCATCGCCGAAATGCAGGCGACACTCGCCGACATCGTCGAACAGGCGGCTGCCGTTTCCGCCGGCATGGAGGAGATCGCCCGGGCGTCGAGCGCCCAGGCCGGCACCATCAGCGATGTCTCGGAGCTCGTCGGCGTGATCGACGAACGGATGCATTCGAGTCGCGACCGGGTGAACCAGCTCGCCGCGGAGTCGACGGAGACCTCGGAGCAGATCGCGGAACTGCACGAGACGATCGGCCGCTTCCAGGTGCGCGAATACCGCGACTGATGTGTGGGAGGCGCGGCGTCCGGCTCGTGTTCGGGGCGAGGTGTGGCTCGGCGGGCGAGGGCAACGGATGACGGTCTCCGGTGGGCTTGTGCGGGCTCGATGGGCTCGTGCGGCTCCGGCGATCAACTGACTCGACGGTGGGGGAGCCGCGAGTGAACCGCGGATGAACCGCCGATGAGCCGCGGATGAGCCGCTGACGAACCGCGGGTGAACGCCCCAGCGAACCCACGAGCGGAGCCGATGCCGCACCATCGGGTGAGCGTTGGTCGGGCTTGTTCCGCCACCCCGGCATCTCTGGCCCCGCCGAATGGCCGACGCCCAGCGGAGCCAATGGGCGATTCCACGCATAGACGCGTCGACCCAACATGCAGAGAATTCCTGCTCGCTCGGCCGCGTGCCGAGCCGAGCAGCGCGGGCGATCGGACCTCTGTTGGTGCCGGCCGAGCGCATCCACTCGCCGAGATCTCGGCGAGGACGGACTGGGAGTTCACGGTGACCGATTCGCTGCATGCCCGCATCACGGGCAATGATGTCAACACCGCGTATCGCCGCGGATACGTTCACGGCGCGGTCCGGATGTTCGAGGTCGTCAAGGAACTCAGCGACTCCGAGGTCGTGCAGTGGCTCGATGAGTTGATGCAATGGCGCGACCAGTCGGACGCATCCTTTCTGCATCCCCCGGCCCCGCCGGAGCGTTCTCGCCACCACTTGGAGTCGAGCGCCGACGATGCGGAGCAGTCCGAAAACGATCCTGCCGCCGACTGAGTCGGCCACCAAGCTTTGACGGCCAGTGCTCACTCGCGTGCACGGTGACCGATTCGTCAGAACATCCCTTCGATCGCCGGGCCAAGCCGAGCCGCATGCGGATCGCGCGGCCTCGGCAAAGCTGATCGGACGTGCGGTACGGCGAATTCGTGCCGCTGATCGGACCTGGGTTCCGTCTGTGCGGCCGTTCGGCCAGGCCGCGGGGGTTGATCCCGGTCTGGGGTCTTGATTCGCGAAGTGGCGGTTGCACCTTCTCCCTGGATGAACCTGAACGGCGTTGGACGCCTTTGGGGGACACGTCCGACCAACGGGAGAAAGACCAGATGCCAGCACCGAAGATGATCGCGTTCGCTCTTACCGCCACCGTCGCCGCCACCGCCGGGTTCAACGTGCAGGAAGCCGCCGCGACGGACTTGCGAATCACCACGACCGGTTCGATCGACTCGATCACGCCTGGATTCACTGAACTCGCCGATGAGCTCAACGGAGCGACGTCCTTTGAGGTCGTGTACCGCGTCGCGATTGACGAACAGGCCATCGGCAACCGCGTCACGTGGGCCGAATGGCGCAACCAAGAGATCCTTGCGGGATCGTCGATCATCAGCTTGGTGCTTCGCGATGCCGCTGGTGACGTCGTCTTTGACCAGGACTTCAGCGGTGGTGGCTTGGCCGCTGGAGCGTTCGGTCAGTCGATCGACGAGTCAGCCAGCTTGGCCATCCTCAACGACCAAATGGTCACCGGCGGCAGCTTGGACCGCGTGGCCATGCTCGGCCAGTCGCTGCGCGACGATGCCAGCGGCTTCATCGGCTTGGGGCTGGGAGCCGAGCGAGAGAGTGCCGGCCCGGATGACACGATGTTCGCGGCGATCGATGGCGTGGCGTTGGCCGACCTCGGCGGCACCGGCTACGACCTGGGAGGGACGGAGTTCGACGACGACTTCTTCTCGCTTCGCAGTGAGAGTTTCGAAGCGCAGGGCATGACGGTTGACTGGGCGGTGCAGGGTTCGGTTGATCGCATCCAGTTCGCCGTGGTCCCGGTCCCGGCCCCGGTCCTGCTCGGCGGACTCGGCCTGCTCGCCGCGGGTGCCGCCCGCCGCCGCTTCAATCGCGGCTGAATCGAACGCTCGCGGAGAAACGTGAGCCACCCATCCGTGAATCAAGCACGCCCGTGCGGCGCCGAGTCTTCGGCACCGCGCGGGCGTGTTGTGTGGTGGATCGTGGGTGGTGCTGATGCAGAGGTGGGTACTGCGAGCCCCAACGTGCGCGGGCGCGGCCACGTGTCTCCCGGCGGCGTATCGTCTTTTCGGGACCGGGCCGACGTCGCATCAACCGAGCGCGCGTTCCATCAACGACCGACGCCGAACGACCACCGGCGAGGAAGCGTGCCCTTCGATTCAGCGGCCGACGCCGACGCCGATGTCGACGCCGATGACATGCCGTCAACCGCAGGCGATGGTGGGTCCGCCGCCAGGGCGTTGGTGGCCATGGGGGGGCCCGCCCCGTGCAGTGCCGATGCGATGCCGACGCCAAGTGCGGCGAACAACAGTCGGCCGGGATGACGGGGACGGCGAAAACGCAC
Organism: Phycisphaerales bacterium; assembly: GCA_045106735.1. GTDB lineage: Bacteria > Planctomycetota > Phycisphaerae > Phycisphaerales > SM1A02 > JBGCEZ01. The sequence continues at coordinate 68,952 of JBGCEZ010000069.1, forward strand.
GCGATGAACTCCGGTGGGCGGCAAGGTGGAGGCCGAAAGCCGCTGGTCGCGGCCGGCGTCGGAGAGCGGGCCGCCGGGGGCGGGGAGTGCCAGGTCGTGCCGGCATCTCCGTGACCAGAGGCGCCGCCGGCGCGGTTCGTGCGCGCACGAAAAAGCCCCTCGCCGGTCGAAACCGAGGAGGGGCAAGTGGGCCAGAGAGGACTCGAACCTCCGACCTCACCCTTATCAGGGGTGCGCTCTAGCCAGCTGAGCTACTAGCCCGTGACGAATCCAGGGGATCCGCTGGGGGGACGAGTATAGCAACCGGCTCCGACTCGCGGCAAGGCTGCTCGATTCGCCGTTCCCGGCCCCGAATCACGGTGGCCGGGGGGGGCGAAGGGTGGACCGTCCACCGCGGGGCCCCGTGCGTCGACGCTCGGGGGCCCCACCCAAAACGAACCGCGGCCCCGGATTGCTCCGGGGCCGCGGGACCGTTGATTCAGATTCGATCGGCCGAGGTCGGCGGTGGGGCCGGCCTCGGCGTCATCGTCGTGGGGGCACCGGGCTCAGCCGGGACCCGCCGCGATCAACCGAAGGCGGCCAGGACGTTCAGGATGTCCGTGAACGAGATGACGCCGTCGCCATCGGTGTCGGTCAGGCAACCGTCGCAGGGGCCGTAGCTGCTGAGCACGGCCAGCAGGTCAGCGAAGTCGACCGCACCGCTGCAGTCAAAGTCGAGCTCCGAAACCGTCGCGGTCTCGGGCACGATCTTCCACATGATGCCGTTGAAGCCGGTGCCGTGGCTGAGGACGTACATCTCGCCGCGGAGGTCTTGGCCGAAGGCCGCGATGCGGTTGATGGTGCCGTTCGGGGGATCGAGTTCGGCCGTCCGGGTGGCGAAGTTCTCGGTGCCGCCGCCGGCGTCGAACGACCAGATGCGCGAGCTGCCGTAGTCAGCGAAGAAGTACGTGCCGTCGAGCGAAGGGATTTGGCAGCCGCGGTAGACGTAGCCACCGGTGATGCTGAAGCCGAGGCTGTGCGTGTACACGTGGATCGGTTCGGTGAACGTCTGCGACGAGCAGTTGCCGTTGAAGTTGAAGTTGGCATTGCCCTCGCGGCAGCGCCAGCCGTAGTTCTCGCCGCCGGTGCTGGAGGCGGGCTGGAAGTTCACTTCTTCGCGAGCGTTCTGGCCGACGTCGGCGATGTACAGGTCGCCGGTCTCCATGTCGAAGCTGCTCTTCCACGGGTTCCGGATGCCGTACGACCAGATCTCGTCATCGCCCTGGCTCGAGGCGAACGGGTTGTCCGCGGGGATCGCGTAGTCCTTGTTGGGGTCGGCAGGGAAATCGTCGCCGTCAACGTCGATGCGGAGCATCTTGCCGAGCAGCTGGTTGGTGATGTCCTGGGCGCGGTTGCCGGGGTCACCGCCGGAGCCACCGTCGCCGGTGCCGATGTAGAGGTAACCGTCGCCGCCGAAGTCGATCCAGCCACCGTTGTGGTTGCCGAAGGGCTGCGGGAACGTCCAGATGGTGTCGGCCGAGCTGGCGTCCGCGTTGTCCGCGTCGGTCGCGGTGTAGCGGGCGACGACCGAAGCGCCGGAGTTCGCCGTGTAGTACACGAAGAACTGGCGGTTCTTCTGCCAGTTCGGGTGGAAGGCGAGGCCGAGCAGGCCGCGCTCGTCGTTGGTGCTGCCGCCGCCGCCAACGAGGCTGTCGATGTCGAGGAACTTCTCGGCGTTCTTCTCACCCGTCTTCAGGTTGAGGATCGCGATCGTGCCGCGCTTCTCGGTGATGTAGAAGCGGGTGTAGTCGTCGGGGGCGGAGTACGCACCGGTCGGGAACCGCAGCAGGTTCGTCGCGATTTCGGTGGTCAGGGGCTCGACGCCGTCGCCGGCGAGGGCGGTCGGGGCAGCCAGGGCGACGCCGGCGAGGGCCGCGGCGGCGATGCACGTGCGCTTCAACATGGTGGGTTCCTCAGGGATCGGGGGAAGGCCG
>JBGCEZ010000007.1:0-8233 GCA_045106735.1 Phycisphaerales bacterium
GAAGGGACTGGATCCGAATCGCGGGCGGGCGACCTTGGTGCGAGGCGTTCTCGCCAGCGAGATCGCGGCTCGTATTGCCGCTTCGGCCCCGCTCCGGGAACTGGATGCTCGCCGCATCGACTCAGCGTTCTCGCGGATGGCCGATCTGCAGCACCAGAAGATGGCCCTGGTGCGCGAGGCGATCGCCGGGCAGTGGATCCAGCGGCAGCGCGATGGACTGCTCGTGTCCACCGGGACCCGACTGAACGCCGCCGGGGCGGACCTGAAGCGACGGTTGCTGACGCGCGGACGCAATGCGATGCGCATGCGTCAGGTGATCAAGCACGGGCGGTCGATCGAAGGTGGTGATCCGATCTTCGATCTGCGTCCGGTGTGGATGGCCAGCCCCGAGACCGTCGCCCAGGTCTTTCCGCGCGAGGCACTCTTCGACGTCGTCATTTTCGACGAGGCTTCGCAGTGCCGGCTCGAAGAAGCGCTCCCGGTGCTGACGCGGGCCAAGCGGGTGGTGGTCGCCGGCGATCCGAAGCAGTTGCCGCCGACGCGCTTCTTCGAGTCCGCGGTGGTCGCGTCGGAACAACGGGAGATTGCGTCGGATCAAGACCTGTTCGAGGTCCAGCAGGGCGAGGTGGAAGATCTGCTCAGCGCGGCCCTGAACCTCGAAATCGAGAACGCCTACCTGGACGTCCACTACCGATCGCAGAACGCGGATCTGATCCAGTTCAGCAACGACCAGTTCTACGGTTCGCGACTTCAGGCGATTCCCGGGCATCCGAGCAACCGCACGCGGTTCGCACCATTGCAGCTCATTCCGGCCGCCGGCATCTACAACGATGGGCAGAACCCCATCGAAGCCCAGCGCGTGGTGCAGGTGGTCCAGGATCTGCTGCGACGGGCGGAGCCGCCGTCGATCGGCATCGCCGCGTTCAACGTCGCCCAGCGCGATCTGATCCTCGACACGCTGCACGAAGCGGCGGAAGCCGATCCAGACTTCGCCCGACGACTGAACGTTGCTCGCCGGCGGCGGGGCAGTGGGTCTTTCGACGGCCTGTTCGTCAAGAACCTGGAGAACGTCCAGGGTGATGAGCGAGACCACATCATCATCTCGACGACGTACGGGCCGAATGAGGAAGGGCGCTTCTACCGGCGATTCGGTCCGCTGCTTCAAGCGGGCGGCGGCCGGCGGCTGAACGTGCTGGTGACGCGGGCCCGTCAAGAGGTGCACCTCGTGACCTCCATTCCGGCCGATGCGTACCGATCGCTGCCGCCGGTGCCGGAAGGCCAGACGCCGGGCGGCGGCTGGTTGCTCTTCGCCTACCTGCAGTACGCCGAGCGCTTGGCCGAGTTGTACGAGGAGGCGAACGCGGAACGCGATGCGGCGCGGGCGAGCACCGAGCGCACGGTGCGCTCGCGGTGGACGCGGAGTCCGTCGGCCGCAGCTGAAGCCCTCGCCTGCACCGTGGCCCGCGCCGGGAACGGCAACGAGCTGTACTGGGGGAACGACGGCTTCTGTGTGGACATTGCCCTCGACCACCCGGTGCGTCCGGACGACGTCACCATCGGTCTGCAGGTGGACATGACACGATTCCGGGGGGCGGCCGACCCGATCGAATGGGAGCTCTTCCGCCAAGTCGTCCTTGAATCCCAGGGCTGGAAGCTGCACCGCGTGTGGTCACCGACGATCTTCCGGGATTTGACGGGGACGCAGGAGACCGTGGCCGAGCGGGTTCGATCATTCTTGGCCACCGATCGTGATCCAGACGATTTGCAGACGTGGCAAACCAACCCCGCTCAGGAGGACGAGTCGTGACCGAGATCGAAGCAACGGTGGCCGTGAACCGATTGGTGCCGTATGTCCACGTGGCCGACGTGGACGCGTCGCTGGCGTTCTACGCCTTGCTCGGGTTCACCGTGGTGAGCGCGATGAAGGATGACGCCGGAAAAACGTTCTGGGTCATGGCTCGCAGCGACGCCGCTGAGATCATGCTCGCCCAGGCTTCGGGCCCGATTGAGGCCGAACAACAAGCGGTCCTGTTCTACATGTACAGCCAGGACCTGCAGTCACTTCGGCAGTCGTTGCTGGCCGGCGGGATCCGGGATGCGGGACCGTACTCCGGGGCGGCGCGGGCCGGAGACACGACGCGCATGGTGCACACCATCGCCCGTCCGAGCCACATGCCCGGCGGCGAGATGCGGCTCATCGATCCAGACGGCTACGTGGTGCTCGTCGGCCAGTTGGACTGAGGGCGATCGCGTCGTGCGGGGCGTTCGGCGTGATCGGGGCGGTCGGTGTGACCGGGGCGGCCGGGGCGGCCGGGGCAATGGGAGTGATCGGTGGGCACGGGAACCGCAGGGACCGCGGGAACGGCCGGGCATGATCGCTCGCCATCATCCGTCGGACTGCAACCCGATGCATACCCCTACAACGTCGCGGATCACTGCACGGCCGGCGCCGTCGTCCGACCAAAGGACTTCGCCGCCGGCATCGCGGGCTCGGCGCAGGCTCTCGGCCAAATCGCCAACTGGCAAGCTCAGGATCCAGACGGCTGGAATCTCCGCTTGGTCATCATTGACCGGGCCGATGTCGGCGGCGGCGACGCCGCTCGGGCAGCGCATCTCGCACCCGCCGTCCGAGGCGGGGGGCGCGGCGGACCAACCGACGACGCGTTCGTAGAACGTACAGGTCGACGCGACGTCCGCCGCCGCGAGCGAGAGCCACGAAATGCGACCGCAGCCGTCGAAGCTCTTCGGATCGAGGGTTGCTTCGTCCACCGCCGGAATGACGCCGAACGCGGCGCCGGCCGGGTCAACGAGCACCGCCCACTGGCTTTGGCCGTCGTCGGCTCGGCCGTGCATCAATTCTTCGCCCCCGAGTTCGAGGCATTGCTTCGCACTGTCGGCGACATCGGCGACCTGGAAGTGCGGCATCCACTGCAGGGGGATGGACTCGTACGCGGGCACGCGTTCCCCGAGTCCAATGACCGGCGTGCCGTTGTTGTTCGTGAGATCGTCCCGCCACCGGGGTGTCGGTCCCGTCGTCATCACCTGGGCGTAGAAGCTGAGTTCCCGTTCGTGTTCCGGAACCGCAATGTCCGCACTGAGCACGCCGCCAACGCCGGGGAAGAACGGATTTCGCATGATGTATTGATCTCGATGGATGTTCGCGTACGCTTGCGTTGGGCGAGGGCCGGCTCGATCGGCTGTTCGCTCGTGCACGCCCGGGTGCATCTTCGGGTTTCTGGCGTCGACTTGCTGCGCGGGTGTCGTCGGTGTCGTGAGTCGAAGGCCGAGAGACGAGGGGCGAGAGTTGGCGAGCTCCGTCGAGTATCGCCGAGCGGGCTCCGGCTGGCTCGGACTCGGGGGCAGCGTAGTCGGTTTTTTCCCCGAGATGTTCGTGGGCCGGGATGTATTGCATGGTGGGTGCCGCGACAGATTTTCGGCCGTCTCGTGATGGGCTGGAAGCGGATGGCTGATGCGGTGGCGGGTCGACGAGCCTGCCGGGCGCGGGTCCGCGGGTCCGCCGCCGCAAGAGTTGGCGAAGTCACGGAGACCACCCATGGAGATTCCGATGGTGCGTTCTACCAATACTCATGTCGCAATTTCTTGGATTACAACGCTTCTTGTTGCCGCCGGAGCGCACGCCGCGTTTGCTGCGCCGCCGACTGCGGCTCGTGCACAGGAATCGCCGCCGGCATTCGTGCTTCCCGCCAACGATGCGGTGACCTGCCCGAACCTGGCGATCCCAGAAGACGAACCGTGCATGGAAGACGTCAATGGTGGCTGCAATTCGATCCCGGTGGTCTTCACCGAAGTGGGATGCGGCGACACGGTCTGCGGCACCGTCTGGGCCGAGGGCGGGATCCGCGATACGGACTGGATCCTTCCGCCCCCGTTGGCGGCTGGCGAGGTCTCGCGCATGACGGTGACCACCGAGTTTCGGGCAACGATCTCTCGATCGCCGATCGGTTGTTGTGAAGCGTTGTGTGTGCTGCCGGTGTACACGCTCGAGCCGGGCCAGACGACGTACTTCGAATGGGCCGCGGACGTTGATGAACAGATCGTCTGGTTCATTGCCACGGAAGGCTTCGACCGCGTGCCATGCCCATCAGAACCGGGCGCTCCCGGCACCCGGTGGGTTGCGACGTTCGACTGCTTGGACGAACCGACGTGCATCGGCAACGTCGATGGCATGGGCGATGTCGGGTTCAGTGACGTACTGACGGTCCTGAGCAACTGGGGTTCGTCGGGCTTCGGCGACGCCAACGGCGACAACTTCGTCAGCTTCGACGACCTGCTGATTGTGCTTGCTGGCTGGGGACCATGCGGCTGATCGGGTACGCCGAGGTGAGGGCGGTGGGCAGTTCGCCGCACGGCCGTGCGGCGCCTCCCAGCGGGTCAGCATCGATGCCGACGCGGTCCGCCTTCGTGATCGGAACCCCGGACCACTTCGCCCGGCCTGAACGGATCGAGAATGCCATCAGGATTTTTTCATATTGGAGAGCGTCTGAATGACTGCCGCGTCCTCATGTACTTCATCGCTGACGTCGTCTTCGACCCTTGTGATGGTGTTTTCTGCGTTCGTGTTCGTTGGCGGATTCCATCTGAACGCACGAGCAGCTCCGCCTGATTCTGCATGCGTTCTCGCCTATCCCGTCGGCCACGCCGTCGGTGAAACTCCGCGTGGAGTCGCCGTCGCCGACCTCGATGCTGACGGGGATCCGGACCTTGTTGCCGCGAACGCCGACAGCGATGATGTGACCGTTCTCTTCAATCAAGGCGACGGTTCGTTCCTGGTCGCGGAATACGCGGTGGGTGACCGTCCGGTGGCACTGACAGTGGCCGATCTAGACGGAGATGGAGATGTAGATCTCGCGATCGCGAACGCACTGAGCGAAGACGTTTCGGTGTTGCTCAATGACGGTGATGGACAGTTTGGGGCTCCGTCTCAATACGGTGCCGGAAGCTCACCCGAGGACATTGCCGTGGCGGATATGGACGGAGATGGCGATCAGGACCTCGTGGTCGCCAACGGCTTTGGAGCGACCATATCGGTTCTTTTGGGGACGGGCACCGGGACGTTTGAGCCCGCTCGATCCCATCCGGTCGCGCCCGCTGCCCGGGCGTTGGCACTGGAAGACTTCAACGCCGATGGCAACATTGATGTTGCGGTGGCCATTCAGAACGCGAACATCTCGGTCCTCTTGAACCAGGGGGACGGAAGCTTCAGCGCAGTGAGGACTGAAACGTACACCGTGGCCGGGAACGCACAGGGGATTGTCGCCGGTGATCTGGACGGCGACGGTGACATGGATCTTGCCACGACGACCGTTGCAGTTGAGCGGATTTCGGTTCTCTTCAACGACGGATCCGGCGAGTTCGGAGATCGAAGTGACTTGATCGCCGGAAGCGTCCCTCGCTCGCCCGTTGTCGGCGACCTCGACGGGGACGGAGTTGTTGATTTGATCGTACGGTCGAGTGACGGCATTGCTGTCGTCCGTGGAGTTGGGGGAGGAGCGTTCAGCGAGCACATCGGGTTCTCGATCGACGGTGGTCTGTGGGAGATCGCCGCGGCGGACTTCGATGGAGATGGGGTTCTCGATCTGGCAGGTTCGGACTCGACCGGCGATCGCGTCATGGTGGTCCGAGGGCTCGGCGATGGATCATTGGGCGCCGGAACGGTGCACGATGCTGGTGATGAACCCAATGGGCTCTACGCAGCCGATTTTGATGGAGATGGATTCCCGGATATCGCGACCGCAAACGGCAATGGTAATGATGTCACGCTGCTCTTCGGGGATGGCGATGGCCGCACTTTCTCGAGTCCGGTCGACGTTCCGTCAGGGAATTCGCCCGAGGCGGTTGCTGGTGGCGATATCGATGGCGACGGTGACGTTGATCTCGTCGTCGCGAACTTCTTCGGAAACGACCTTTCGATCTTCTTCAATGTGGGGAATGGTGAGTTTGATGCGCCGGTCATGCTGCCCACGGCGAGCAATTCGTTCTGGGTGGACCTCAGTGATTTGAACGGTGATGGGACGCTGGATCTCATTTTTTCGAACAGCTTGAGTCAGAGCGTGTCGGTACGCTTGAACCCAGGTCGCGGTGACTTCTTGGGCGCGATCGATTTCGCCGTCGGAGCCTCGCCAAGGAAGTTTGCCATTGCTGATCTCGATCAGGATGGCGATAGGGATCTCGCTGTCGCGACCTCGGGTGACAATGCTGTTTCCGTGCTGCTCAATGACGGGGCTGGAGCTTTCGGGGCGCCGGTATCACTCCCAGTCGACCTCAGCCCATGGGCAGTGGCCATCGGCGATTTGGATTCCGATGGGGATCCGGATCTGGTGACGGCGAATCACAACGCGGACAGCATTTCTGTGTTGCTCAACGTCGGCCGGGCAACTTTCAGCTCTGCGATCGACTACCCGGTTGGCGACCGTCCAAGTTCGCTGGCCCTCGGTGATATCACCGGGGATGGAGCCGTCGACATCGTCGTTGGACAACGGTCCGAGACCTCGGTTGGAGTTTTGGTAAACGGCGGTGATGGGACATTCTCGGCCGGTCCAGCTATCGATGTCGGATTCAACTCGAAGAGCGTCATTCTTCAAGATGTCAATCAGGACGGCGAGCCGGACCTGCTCGTGGCGAGGCCCTCCGGCGACGAGGTCCATGTCATCCTGAGCACCTGCTCAAGAGTGGAACCATCGTGTCTTGGCGATATCGACCAGAGCGGCGACGTGGGGTTCAGTGATCTTCTCCAAGTCCTCTCCGCTTGGGCGAGCGTGGGCGGAGTTGAAGACGTTGACGGCGACGGAGTGGTTGGCTTTGGCGATATTCTCGCGGTTCTTGCGGGGTGGGGGCCGTGTACGTGACAGAACAATGCCGTCGCGCGACACGCGATACCAACGCTCGCCCGGACTTCCCGCTGGGAGCCAGTGCGTGCTGCATCTTCATTGACGAGGTTCGTCGGTCGCAATGCGCTCGCTGGTGTCACGAAGAAGACGCCGATCGGCGATCCGTGAGATGCGCGCCCGCGCGGCGGAGTGGGCCGTGCGTGAGTTCGCCATGCACGCTGGCGTGGGCACAACTCGAGTACCCAGGGAGGGTTCAAACGATGAAGAGATGGAGCATCTCGAAGGGATCCAAGATGTGGTCCCGCCGGCGGTGCTCAGAGCCTGCACAGAGACGCAGGATCAGTTCGGGAGAGACGGTCGCGGCCAGTCCGTCCTAAGTATCACGGACGGCATGTGCGATAGGTCCAGTCGTCAACGGGAAGCCGTCTGCAAGGTTGGATTCCGGCACCCGAATTCTCGTAGGAGGCATTCTCATGCGTAGTCGCGAGCGAACCGCGCTGGGCAGAAGAAGTTTCAGCTTGTCTTGGCGGTATCGGCGGCTGGCTGATTGGGCAGGCCGAGGTGGAAGGCGGTGGACAGTTCGCCGCACGGCCGGGCGGCGCCTCCGAGGGGGTCAGCATCGATGCCGACGCGGTCCACCAACGACAACGCCGCACCTCTCGGTGCGGCGTCATGCGTACATCGGGCTGAGAGGATTCGAACCTCCGACCTCTTGACCCCCAGTCAAGCGCGCTAACCAAACTGCGCCACAGCCCGTCTTGTCGGTCCCGATCGTCGCGGTGGGCGAGCCACCGAGGCGAACGAGACCTCCCGATTTGTCACCGGGTCAGGGCCGAGGCCGTGAATCCGGTCAAGCGGACAGGGTGGGATTCGAACCCACGGTACGGATAAACCGCACACAGCATTTCCAGTGCTGCTCCTTCAGCCGCTCGGACACCTGTCCGGGACGCGGTAGTGTACCGTCCGGCCTGTGTCCAACAACCCGCCCGGACGCTTGGAGGTCGAATCCTTGGCCTCGGGCTTCCCAAGCCAGGATTTGGGCGTTTGCTGGCGTGCGAACCTGGCTGGTTGGGCTGGCTGCTGGCTTGCCAGATTGCCCGGCCGGAGTGGGGCGATGCCTCGGAGCAACCTTCTTCGCGGCATCTCGAGGGCGATCGACGGGGGGCAGGGGGCGAAGGTCTCCGGGTCAGTCGCCGAAGTGAACCCCGCTTTTCCATGCTCCGGCATTCCTGCCGACTTCTACCCTCCGGTCCACGCCACGGAGCCTCGCCGACGTGTCTTCTGCCTCCGATCCCGAACTCGGCCCTGAGGCCGAACGCGCGCCTGATGCGGCCTCCGGTCCTGGTGAACGCGCCGCCCCCGCGAATTCTGCCGCCTCAGCGTCG
>JBGCEZ010000070.1:0-19276 GCA_045106735.1 Phycisphaerales bacterium
GCCGCGGCGAGCATGCCGTCGCGGACGCGCTTCCGCCTGAACGGGCGAGCCACGCCGTTTCCGTTCCAGTGGTCATCAACAATCGCGCCGCGAACATGGTTCGTGTTCATCAGTCGTCTCCGGATGTCGCGGATCGCCCGAATGGGGCTCCGCCGTCACCGACGCGATCGGTCCGGGCCTTCCGCCGCCGGCGGAATTGAAGAGAAATGATGCGACGCCGCTGGGGCCCGGTGGACGCCGACGCCGTTGGTACGTCCGCCCGCGGTCGCGGGTTCGCCGGCCGACTGGAACTCTGCCGCCGGCGGCGGGCCGCGTGGCGGGCCCGCGAAAGCTCCGCCGGCGGCGAGCAGCTCGGCCGCCCGGTGCCAACCCCGCCAACCCGCTGAGTCTCGGCCGAACCTCCGCCGTCGGCGAGCACCACTGCCGGCGCAGAACAACGCGGCCGGCTTCCCGAAGAAACCGGCCGCGTCATCATGAAACTGAGCCGAGGAGCGATCACGCTCCCGGCGGCACGCCCATCAGTCGCGCTTGGGCGGCTCGGGGGCGTCAGCGCCATCGGGCGCGTCGGACGAACCGGCCGGCTGGCTGATCGCCGCGCCGGGGGCATCCTTCTGGATGGTGGGCTGGAAGGCTTCCATCGCCTCACGGTCTTCGTCGGTGCGGCCTTCGCCGCAGCCGGTCAGGCCGAAGCCGACGCCCACGATGAGGCCGGCGGTCAGGGCGACGGTGCGAACCGGGCCGAAAGTCTTGGATCGAATCATGGCTGACATCCTCTGAATGCAGGGCTCGAATCGGGGCGGGGCCAAAGGCCGACACGCGCACAAGAAGAGCCGTTTCGGGGCGGACGGGGAGCCCGCGGAAGGCGGGGATCCGGAGGCCGAGGCCGTCCGGGGAAGACATGCGGACGGGCCAGCCGAGGCCCGAACGATCGTTGATGGTACCCGAGTTCCGCCCAACGCGGCGCATCTTCCGTCGCGGATCACGCCGCGCGGGCCGCTTGGGAGGCCTCTCAGGCCGGTTTTCGGGATCCAGTCGGTGGCATTCCCGGACGGATGCTCGGGGCCGAACTCGTGCGATCCCGACCCGTCGGCGGTTCAAGAGCCGCCAGTTCAGTACACCTCGAGCATGCACCGCTTGGTGGGACGAATGCCTCGCCGAATCTCTTCGGGCGTCCAGGTCGACGGGTCGCGGTCCCGGAGCGACGCATCGCGAAACTCCATGTATGCGTCGGCGAGCCCGGCGGCGGCCAGGACCCGGAAGACGCCAACCTGCATGCCGGCGAGCCCGCACATGTAGATCAGCGTGCGCGGATTGGCCAACGTCTCGCGGAACGTCTCGTCCATCGACTCGGCCATGAGCCCGTCGACGTACAACCCGCGGCGACCGTCTGGTCGCAGCTCGCGACTGATCGCCGTGTGGTAATGGACGTTCGCGTGCTCACGGTGGGCGGTGGCAAACAGGTCGTCGTAGAGCAGGTCCGTGGTGTACGCCGTGCCCATCAGAACGTCGACGCGCGATGACGTCGGGCCATTCGGCCCCTGCAGAAGCTCCATGAGCATGCCGCGGAACGGGGCGATGCCCGTCCCCGTGGCCACGAACACGTAATCGTGGGCCGACGGGTCTTCCGGCAGCAAGAACGAGCGGCCGTTGGGGCCGCTGACCATGACCTCGTCGCCCTCGGCCAGGTCGCAGAGGTAGTTCGAGGCCAAGCCGACGAACAGGCGGTGGTCCCGCTCGTCGTCGCCGGTCCGCTGGGGCCGCCGCTCGTCGATCAGTCGCTTGGGGGTCGTGGCGATGACGCGGCCCTGTCCGTCCTCGCCCCACGTCGGGCTGGCCAGGGAATACAGCCGGACCTTGTTCGGCTTGCCCTGGGCATCCACGCCGGGCGGGACCACGCCAAAGGACTGGCCGGCCCGGAACGAGCCTTCGAGCGGGGTGCCCGAGACGTCGATCGTGACGTGCCGGACGAAGGAGGCCGACTTGCCCCGGAGGCACAGTTCGCTCGAGGCGATCCGCGCGACGACGGGGGCGGTGGGCTTGACGATGTTCATGGTTGCGGCCGGCAATGCCGGGACGCCAGTGGCGGTCTGACTCATGCCGGAATGGTAGCACGCGCCGCCCCCCGATCGGGGCGCACAAGAACGGCCGACCCGGAACGTTCCGGGCCGGCCGATTGGGGCTTGTGGGGCCGGAAAGGGCCCCGAAGGGAAAGGCGTCTACCCGCGGTCAGGCGAGCAGGCGCGGCGTTCGACGAATGGATCAGTCGAAGGCAAGGGTGGTGGTCGTGGCGGCCCGCGGGGTCAACTCCAGGGTCGTTTCGATCCGGAAGTTCGACTGGGTGCGGTGGCGTTCGGCGAAGAAGAACGACAGGGGGTAGGTCTCGCCGTCTTCAAGGTCCAGGCGGTCGAGCTCGACGTACTGGTCCAAGGCGGAGTGGACACCCGACAGGTCGATCACCAACTTGTTATTGATGAACACCCACACGTCATCGTCGCCGGTGAAGCGGAAGACCTGTCCGGATCCTTCCTTGTAAACAAACGTCGTGTTCATTTCGAACGTGAAGTGGAAGTTCCGGTCGGGACTGCCACCCGGGTTCCCGAACAAGGCGTTCTCGATCGGGAAGAACCCTCCCAAGTTCGCGTATCGATCATCCTGCTTGTCGTCGAAGACATAGTTGCCATCGGCCTGACGCTTGAACGTCAACTCGATGTTGTCGGAGATGTTGGCGCCGGGAACGTCGCGGAACCATTCGGCGAACGATTCGGCGGACGTGATGCCGCCACTGGAGTCGACGCCCTTGTTGCCGGCAGAATCGCCGAGCGAAGAATCGTACATGGTCCACGCGATCGGACGGTTCGATGAGTCCTTGTACGGCGAGGTCAACTTGTAACCACCGCCGATGAAGACCGGCTTGCCTTGTTCGTCCAGATCCCTGGCGATGTTGCCGGCGTACAAGCCGTACCCGCCGCTGGGGCGAACTTCAAAGTCAGGGTGCCCGTCCTCGTGGTTCTTCTCGCGGAAGTCGCGGACCGTACCGGTCAAGACAACTTCGGATGGAGGAGCAACTTCGTCGTCACCGTTGGCGACGAGGGAACCACCGAGGAAGACCGCACTCATGGCGGCGGCCGCGGGCAAGATTCGTTGGGTGTGCTTGAGCATGGTCATTGGGTTCGGAGCCTTCGTGTGTGTGTGCCTCGAGAATGACCGTACGTAACTCTTGCGCGTTTCAAGGCCGAAGGCCGCGACTTGCCCGGGGGGCGGGCTCGACCCTGCGGCTTGTGCGGGCTGGGTACGCGAATCGAGCCCGACGGCGGCGTGAAACCTGCGCCTCGGCCGCGGATCATCCATCGGGCACGTGGCGGGGCGGACGAGTCGTGGGACCGGCGAATCGTGGGGCGAGGGAGAGGAAGCGATCTTGGCGACGGGCAGTGGGCCGAGCTGGAGGCGGGGGCGGTCCCGGCCGGGCCGGCGGCCCCGGCCTGATAGACTCGCCCCCGGGCCCACGGAGCAGGTCCGGGAATCGTCTCCCGGTCCTCGGAGGGCCCTGGAATCCCGGCGAGGTGACGGCATGGATGCGTTCCGGATCACAGGCGGCGCCCGGCTCAAGGGCGAGATTGAGGTCGAGGGATCCAAGAACGCGACCCTGCCGATGCTGGCCACGGCGCTGCTGACCGACGATCCGGTCACGCTGAGCGGGGTGCCCGAACTCTCGGACATCGGAAACATGACCGGGCTGCTGTCCGAGCTCGGCGTCCAGGTGGACCGCGACGGAGGGACCGTCGGACTGCACACCGTCGACCGAGCTCCCGTCCACGCCCGATATGACATCGTGCGGACGATGCGGGCGAGCATCTGCGTGCTTGGTCCGCTGCTCGCTCGCCGCGGCGAGGCCCGGGTATCCATGCCCGGCGGATGTGCGTTCGGCGCGCGGCCGGTGGATCTGCACCTGCGTGGGCTCGAGGCACTCGGGGCGCGGATCGATCTGGACGGTGGCGACATCGTCGCGACCTGTCGGCGGCTGCGGGGGGCGCGAATCTTCCTGGGCGGGCCGTTTGGCTCCACCGTGCTCGGCACGGCCAACGTCATGTGTGCGGCCACGTTGGCCGAGGGCACGACGGTCATCGAGGCCGCCGCGTGCGAGCCGGAGATCGTCGACCTGGCTCGGCTGCTTCGCCGGATGGGGGCGCGGATCACCGGCGACGGCTCGCCACGCATCACGATCGAAGGCGTCGACCGACTGGGCGGCGCCGAACACGAAGTCATGCCCGACCGGATCATCGCCGGCACCTGGGCCATGGCCGCGGGCGCGACGAACGGGGCGCTCGTGCTGAAGCGATTTCCCCTCGACAGCTTGCTGGCGGTCGTCGACACGCTGGGCCGCATCGGCGTGGAAGTGCGGGCGATCGAAGGCGATGAGGCCGGTCCGTGGTGCACGGTCGAGGTCTTGAGCCGCCGCCGCCTCGAGCCGTCGATCATCACCACGCAGCCGTATCCCGGTTTCCCGACCGACCTCCAGGCGCAGGCCATGGTGTTGCTCTGCCACGCCGATGGCAACAGCATCATCACCGAGAAGATCTACCCCGAGCGATTCATGCACGTGGCCGAACTCAGCCGCATGGGCGCGGGCTTGCACCGCGAGGGGCCGACGGTGGTGGTGCGAGGCGTGCGGCGTTTGGTGGGGGCGCCGGTCATGGCCAGCGACCTGCGCGCGTCGGCGTCCCTGGTGATCGCCGGATTGGCCGCCGAGGGCGTGACCACCGTGAGCCGCGTGTACCACCTGGACCGCGGGTACGCCCAGATGGAGCGGACGCTCGGGGCGGTCGGCGCGACGATCGAACGCTTCGACCAGCGGGCCGAAGACGAAGGCTCCAGTGCTCCGGCTCCGGCTTCGGCCGCGTCGATCGAAGTCGTCCCGCGGCGCAGCGTCCGAACCGAGGAGACCCAGCCGGCCGGCTGAGCCGCGGCGGGGTGGCCGATGCGCACCGACGAACTCGACTTTGAACTGCCGGCTTCCCGGATCGCCACCGAACCCGCGCGCCCACGTGATGCGGCGCGGCTGATGGTCGTTCGCGCCGGTGACGGTCCTGGCGGGCCGGTTGAACATCGGCACGTCCGCGATCTCCCGGAGCTGCTTGCGTCTGGCGATCGGCTGGTGGTGAACCGCACGGCGGTGGCTGCGGCGCGGCTGATCGGCCAGAAGGCGGGCAGCGGGGGGCGCGTCGAAGGGCTGTTTCTCCGCGAGTTGCCGCCGGACGAGGCGGGCCGACCGCGTTGGCGCGTGCTGCTCAAGGGCGGGCGGCTGCGGGCCGGCGTCGTCGTGGAGCTCGTGCCGGACGCGGCGACTGCGGACGGCGCGGCGGACGCGGCGGACGGTGCGGCCGGCGCCGCCGCGCTGGGCCACCTGGGCATCGAGCTGCTGGAACGCGACGCCGAAGCGTGGATCGTCGGCGTGCGAGAGTCAGGGCCGGCCGCCGAAGTGCTGGACCGCGTCGGGCGAACGCCCTTGCCGCCGTACATTCTCGCCGCCCGCCGCGAACGGGCGGCGGAAGTGACCGATGCAGTGGACCGCCGCGACTACGAAACCGTCTTCGCCGACGCGTCGGCCCGTGGCTCGGTGGCCGCGCCCACGGCCGGGCTGCACTTCACGCCCGACCTCTTGGCCCGGCTGGAAGCGGCGGGCGTGAACCGGCACGAAGTCGTGCTCCACGTGGGGGAGGGGACGTTTCGGCCGGTGACGGCCGAAGCGCTCGACGAGCATCCGATGCACGCCGAGTGGTATGCGGTTCCGCCGTCGACCCTGGACATGCTGCGGTCGAAGCAGGGCTCGAGCGCTGGCCCTGGATCTGGTTCTGGTTCTGGTTCTGGTTCTGGATCTGGCCCTGGTTCTGGCTCTGGTTCCGGACCGGGCGGGAGCGAACCAACCGCCCACGGCCGCGTCATCGCGGTCGGGACAACGAGTGTTCGGACGTTGGAGAGCCTGCCGGCCGCGATCCCGCCCGCCGCCGACGTGCCGGCCGAAGGAATCAGCGGAGAAACCGACATCCTCATCGCTCCGGGATGGACGTTTCGCCACGTGGGCGGGATGCTGACGAACTTCCACCTGCCGCGGTCGACGCTTCTCGCGCTCGTCGCGGCCAAGGTTGGCCTGGAACGCACCCTCGAGCTCTACCGCCTCGCCGTGGCGGAGGAGTATCGCTTCTACAGTTACGGCGACGCGATGCTGATCCTCCCGTGACCGACACGCCGCCCGAATCATCGTCGCCCGACGCGCCATCGCCCGAGTCGACGGACGCCGCCGCTGCCGCTGCCGCAGCCGATGCTGCCGCCATCAGCGCCGCCGGCACGCCCGCCGCCGATGAACGCCCGCTCCGCCCGTCCATCGGGCCGGCTGGTCCGCCGACGCCGGAGATGCTGGAGGCGGCGTCCGACGCCGGCATCGCGTTCGAGGACGGCGACGTCGAACGGCTCGAGCGGTATCTGGACCTGCTCTTCGAGACCAACCGCCGGTTCAACCTCACGCGGATCGAAGATCCGGCCCAGGCCTGGATGCGGCACATCTTCGACAGCCTGACGCTGCTGCCCTGGATCATGGAGTCCGGAGCGAAGCGGCTGCTGGACGTCGGCAGCGGCGGGGGGTTGCCGGGCATTCCGCTCGCCATCGTGCTTCCCGACGTGCGGGTCACGTTGGTGGAAACGACCGGCAAGAAGGCCGACTTCCTCGACCAGACCGCGACGGCCCTGGAACTCACGAACGTCCAGGTTGAGAATGGCCGGGCCGAAACGATGGCCCACGATCGCGATCTGCACCGAGAGCAGTACGACATCGTCACCGCCCGCGCCGTCGGCCGGCTGCCGACGTTGCTCGAGTGGACGGTGCCCTTCGTGCGCGTCGGCGGACTTGTGCTGGCCATCAAGGGCGAGCAGGCCGAGGATGAAGTCTTCGAATCGAAGCGAGCCCTGCACGAGCTCGGCGCGGTCGTCGTCGACCAGGTCCGCACGCCGACGGGAACGATCGTCGTCATCGAGAAGACCATCAAAACGTCGCGGCATTATCCGCGGGCGGTCGGCGAGGCGAAGCGCAAACCGCTGTGATCGTGCTGCGGGCGCGGTGTGGGGCGCCGGTCCGCCGCGCTGCGCGCCGGGCAATCCGCGCCAAGCCGTGTGGAACGGCCCGGGCGTCCGATGGGGGCACCGTGGAGAGCGAATAAGCGGCGCGCCCCGTCACGGCGCGCGTCGTCACGCTTCGCCGCGCGTCATCGCCAAGCCCCCGGCTGAGCAAGCCCTGCGCCGCTACCGGCGCCGGCTCATCGCCCGTTCGATGTCGCGCTGCGCTTCCTTCTTGGAGATCGTCTGCCGCTTGTCGGCCTTGCGCTGGCCGCGGGCGATTCCCACCAGCAGCTTGGCCCGGCCGTCCTTGAAGTAGATCTTCAGCGGCACCAGCGTGACGCCCGGCTCACGTGCGGTGTCGGCCAGTCGCCGGATCTCGCGGCCGTGGGCGAGCAACCGGCGCGTGCGCACCGGATCGTGCTGGTACGCCTGTGCGGCATTCGGATACTCGGCAATGTGCACGCCGTGCAGCGTGAGCAGGGCCGGTTCGTCGGACGCCCGGATCCACCCCTCGGCCAGGGACGCTTGGCCGTCGCGCAGGCTCTTGACCTCGGTGCCCTTGAGCTGCATGCCGCACTCGAGGGTGTCTTCGATCGTGTAGTTGTGCCGGGCCTTGCGGTTCTCGATCGTCGGGCCGGTCTGATCCGGACCCTTGGCCTTGCCACCCTTGGGCTTGCCGCCGGTGCGGGCCGCGGCCGACTGTGGATTGATCTGAGAACGGGCCATGGCGGGGGACCTTGGTACGGGCGCCGGCGGCGGGACCAAAAACGACGAGCCGGATGATGCGGGGACGAATCGTCGCCTGCGTCATCCGGTTCGCAAGCCGGTGGGCCGTTTGCACGGCGTCCCGGTCAATGCCCAGAAGAGGACTCGAACCTCCACGGGATTTTACTCCCACTAGCACCTCAAGCTAGCGCGTCTGCCAATTCCGCCACCTGGGCTTCAGGGGGACGGAGAGTATACGGGCGCCGGGCAGCATGTCGAGTCCCGGAGGCGACCCAAGCACGATCCGGCCGTAGGATCCGGCGACGGAGCTGGTTTTCGGCCCCGCGGCGGAGGTTCCTGCAGCCATGACGACGAGCGTGAACCCAACGATCTGGACCCTCGAACCGGCCAACGGACCCGGGCGGGCCGCCGTCCTGCGCGACGCGGCTGGCCACCCACGGGCCCACGTCCTGCCGGGCAATCCATTGGCCGACGACTGGAGCCCGCCGGCCAGCCTGCCGTCGGATCCCGGCGACTTGATCCTCTGGACCGGGGCGATGGGGGACGGGCCCTTCGCCCCGCACCCGCATACGTGGATGAGCCCCGGCCGGACCCGGCTGACCGAGCGGTTGGCCGATCTGGCCGAGGCCCTGTCCCGCGGTCCCGAGCCCGGCCGCCGCCTCCTGCTGCGGCCGCACGCCCGCCACGTCCTGAGCGATCCGCCTTCGGTCCGCAGTTTCTTGCGGGATGCCGGCGACCTGCCGATCGGCCTGTGCTTGGAGCCGGCGGCGCTCTTCGAGGCCACGATGCTGGGCGACGCGGCGGAGGAACACGTCGAGCGAATTCTTGGCGGGCTTGGCGATCTGACCGATGTGCACCTGCGTGGCGACGTGGAGCCGCCGGCCGGGGTCCCGATCCCGGATCCACTCCCGGCCAGCGGAAAAGGGCCGCTCGTGGCCGGTCCAGCCCCGGACGCCCCGTGCGAACTCGTGCCGGCCGGCGAGGGCCACTTGCCCATGGACCAACTGGATGCCGCGGCGGACCGCTGGCTCGCGGTCACGGCGATCCGGGTTGAGGGAAGCCCGGGGCTCGCCTGACTCGCTCCACTGGGGGCTGGTCGACTACCATTGACGCCTCTGGCGCTGGTGCGTGCCCTCCATGCTCGCCCCCGCGCCCGCCCCCGACTCCCATTCACCGCCAGTCGAGCTCGCCCCGCATGTCCAGCCCGCCGACCCTCGATCACCCGACCCTTCCGCGCGTCAAGCAGTCCTTCCCGGATGTGAAGCTGCAGGCGGCGGAGTTCCGCGGCCAGACCACGCTCGTGGTGCCGACGGATCGCGCCCATGAGGTGCTGCGGTTCTTGCGGGATGACCCGGAGTCGGACTTCGCGCTGTTGAGCCACGTCACCGGGGTTGACTACCTCGGTTATCCCGCGGAACAGCCCGGCCGTTTCGCTGTCGTCTACATCCTCTGGAGTCCGACGCTCAAGCGGCGGCTCACGGTGAAGACGTTCGTTGATCCGTCGATCGAGACGTCGGGCATCGAGCCCGATCCCGCCCTGTGGGTGGACTCGGTCTGCGACATCTGGGCCGGCGCCGAATGGCCGGAGCGCGAGATCTTCGACATGTACGGGATCCGGTTCCGGAACCACCCCGATCTGCGACGCATCCTGACCTGGGAAGACTTCCCGGCCCACCCGCTGCGGAAGGACTATCCGCTGCGGGGGCGGGGTGAGCGCGAGCGTTACACGGTCAAGGATCGCGACTCGAGTTGAGGCGATGGGCGTCGTCGTCGCCCCGAGCCTCCATCCATCCACTGAGTCTCCGGGCCCCCGGGCCAGCGAGTCCCCGATCGGTGCCGAATTCGGCCACGGTCGCGGGGCGTTCGCCGCATGGCCGGCGCACGGTCGGCACGGCCCCGGACGCCGAAGCTGGCCCCGCGGATCCGCGCTCGACCGTCGGCCGACCAGTGGATTTTCCAGGGATGCGGCGGCTCTACGCGTCGTACCACGGGGGCCCGGCCACGCCTGCGGCCGCGCCTTCTCTGCATCCCCTTGGCCGGAATCACCCCACCGATGACGCGTTTCCCTCAGATGATGGTCGTTCTGGCGATTGCCGCACTGGCGTCACCGCTCGCCGCCCAACCCGCACGCCAACCCGCTCGCCAACCGGGCAATGATCCCGGCGATCAACCGCGCGGTGGACAGGATCTCCGCCAACCAGGGCCGCAGCGTGGATTCGGCGGCGGTCCTGGCGGTCCGGGAGGCCCCGGCGGTCCGCAGAGCGAGAACATCGAACTGCTGGAGACCCACGACGCGAACGGGGACGGCTGGCTGAACCTCGAAGAGCGGGCCGCGGCTCGCAAGGATCTGATCGAACGCCGGACGACGGGGGCCGGGGCGGGCGAGGGCCGCGGACGTGGCCAGCGCGGGCGTGGGCAGCGTGGCGGCAACCGCGAGCCGGCGGTGCCCGGACCTTCGGTTTCGCCGGCCGACGTCACGGCCTTTCCGGATGCGCCGCTCTACGACGTGAGCACCTTGCGCACCGTCTTCTTGACGTTCGAGAACGCGGACTGGGAAGCAGAGCTCCAAGACTTCCACGACACCGACGTTGAAGTGCCGGCGACGATGATGGTCGACGGCAAGGACTACCCGGGCGCCGGCGTGCGTTTTCGCGGGGCGTCGTCTTACATGCGAATTCCGGCGGGCTACAAGCGATCATTCAACATCGCGGTCGACCTCGTGGATGAAGACCAGCGGCTGTACGGGCACAAGACCCTGAACTTGCTGAACGCCAACGGCGATGCTTCCATGATGAGCACCGTGTTGTATTCGCAAATGGCCAATGCGCATCTGGCCGCCCCGAAGGCGAACTTCGTCAAGGTGGTCATCAACGGCGAATACTGGGGCGTGTACGTCAACGTTCAGCAGTTTGACAAGGTGTTTACCGCCGAACACTTCGGTTCGTCGAAGGGGACACGTTGGAAGGTTCCCGGCAGCCCCCGCGGCGATGGCGGACTTGCGTACGACGGCGATGACCTCGCGCCGTACAAGCAGCGGTACGACATGAAGTCGAACGATGGTGAGAAGGCGTGGAACGCGCTGGTGAACCTTTGCCGGGTGCTGAACGAAACGCCGCTCGACCAACTTGTCGAAGAGCTGGATCCGCTGCTCGACATCGATGCCGCACTGTGGTTCTTGGCTTTCGACGTCGCCCTGGTGAACAGCGATGGATACTGGACCCGGGCGAGTGACTACTCCCTGTTCCTGGACAAGGACGGCCAGTTCCACGTGGTCCCCCACGACATGAACGAAGCGTTCCAGAGCGCCCGCGGCGGCGGTGGTGGCCGCGCTCGCGGTGGCCGAGGCGGCGCGGGCGGCGAACGTCGTCGTGGCGGCGGTCGCGGCGGCTTTGGTGGGGCGGGCGGCCCGGACGGGCCGGGTGGCGGACCTGGCGGCGGCCCGGGCGGTGGTGCCGCTGGTGGCCCGGGTGGTCCTGGCGGTGGCGGCGGTGTCACCCTCGATCCGCTCGTCGGACTCGACAACGAACGCATGCCGCTGCGAAGCCGTCTCCTGGCCGTGCCCGAGCTTCGTGAACGCTACCTCAGCTACGTCAATCAGATCGCGGCCGAGTCGCTGCATCCGGATCGACTTGGGCCGCAGATCGCGGCGTACCGAGCCTTGATCATGGAGGCGGTCGAACAGGACACGCGGAAGCTTGACTCGTACGATGCATTCCTGCGAATCACGGCGACCGAAGCGCCGGCCGAGGCGGGAGCCCCGGCGGCTTCGATTCTCGACTTCGCTCGTGGCCGTCGTGCGTACCTCCTGAAAGAAGACGCGGCGGCTCTGGAATGAAGACGGATGGGCGTTCGCGGCTTTCCGGCCGCGGTGAACGCGCTTCGATGTTCATGTCGACTTGGATCCAATGCTAGGCATTCTTGACATCCCTCTGTACGACGACGGCCTGGCCAGACTGGGGTTCCGTTTCGCCCACAACGTCTTCTTTCTGGCGTTGGTGGCGGGGATTGCGTGGCGACGGCGGCAGCCGAATGGCCGCGACCGAGAGTTCGCGTTCGCCACGGTGATGCTCAACATCACGGTGTTCTTCGTGTGCTTCACCATGCAGAAGCTGGAACTCAGCCTCGGCATGGCACTTGGGCTCTTCGCCATCTTCGGCGTGCTCCGCTATCGCTCGGACACCATCCGCACCCGGGACATGACGTACCTGTTCATCGTCATCGGGATCGCGGTGGTGAATGCACTGACGAGCAGCCAGACGAGTTACCTCGAGATCCTCGCGGTGAACAGCACGTTCGTTGTGGCCACCGCACTGAGTGAGTGGGCGATCGGGCGGCTGTGGGGACCGAAGTCCGCCGACGATGCCGGCGAGAACGGCGAATCGGCGGGGGGCGGGGCGTCTGGCAAGCGCCGCAAGCAAGTCATTGAGTACGACCGGCTCGAACTTCTTGCTCCCGAGCGACGCGAGGAGCTCATCGGCGACCTGCGCGAGCGGACGCACCTTCCGATTGATCGCGTCCGCATCAACCGCATCGACTTGCCCAAGGCCCAGGCCTCGCTGTCGGCGTGGTACAACGAAGACCCGTCGTCGGCCGAGTAGTCGGTGCTGGTGATGGACGCTCGGCTGCGTGCCGGGGGCGCCGTGTGACACGCGAACGGTGTACACGTCGATACGCCGGCCATGCCTCGTCCATGTGACGTACGTCACCGAGTTCGCATCGAGTCGATGGCGATGTCGATGCCGATGCCGATGGCGATGTCCACACTCCACGTCTGAATTCAGTTCGTTAGGATTCGAGCCGGCGTTCCTCGCTGGTGCGTCCTGACTCCGTCGCCCCTCGGCCTTGGCCGCACGCGGCTCGGCGTCTGATGCATCTCGATGCCGAAGCACGAGGGCGACGTCAGCGACTCACGTTGCGGCGTCTCGCAAACGCCTCGTCGCCGCCCGCGCCCATCAATACTTCGACCCTCATCCACGTGAGCGAGCACCATGCCGACTGAATCTGTGATGAAGCTGCTGGCCGTCGGGATCTACGCCTCGATTCTGATTGTGATCGGATACCTGGCGTCCAAGCGGGTCAAGAGCACCCGCGACTACTTCGTCTCCGGCAAGAACCTGGGCTTCTTCAATGTCGCCTTCTCGGCCCGGGCGACGGGTGAGAGTGCATGGCTTCTGCTCGGACTGACCGGCATGGGCTACGCCGTGGGCGTGCAGGCTTTCTGGGTGGTGCTCGGTGAAGTGTTGGGCGTGGCCGGCGCGTGGATCTTGATGTCGCGCCGGTTCAAACGCCTCACCGATCGGTACGACTCGGTCACGGTGCCCGACTACCTGGAGAGCCGGCTGCGCGACTCGGGTCATACGCTGCGCTTGATCGCGGCCTTCGCCCTGGTGATTTTCGTGCCGATCTACGCGGGGGCGCAGGTGTTCGCGACGGGAACGGCCTTCCACGCGTTCCTCGACTGGAATCACTACCTGGGGGCGACGGTCGGATTCGCGGTGGTCTTGCTGTACATCACGCAGGGCGGGTTCACCGCCGTCGTCTGGTCCGTCGTCTTCCAGGGCAGCCTGATGGTGCTGGGATTGGTCGCGCTTCCGCTCGTCGCCTTCTTCCACGTCGGCGGACTCGAGGAGATCACGACGGCGGTGCGAAACGTCGACCCGCACTTGCTGGCCTTGCACGGCCCCGGACCGGCCGAGGACGGTCCGAGTTCGGGCGGTTGGACGATGTCGACCATCGTCGCCATCATCGGCATGGCCGCGATCGGCATCGGATTCCTTGGATCTCCGCAGGTCTTCGTGCGCTACATCTCGATGAAGAACGAGAAGCAGATCCTGCCGGGCACGATCACCGCCTGCGTCTGGACCGTCTTGGCCGACTCCGGTGCGGTGCTGGTCGGCGTCTTTGGCCGCGCGATCTACGATTCGGGCGACCTCAAGGACAACGTCGACAACGTCCTGCCGGTGATGGCCCAAGGACTGCTGCCCGCGTTCTTTGCCGGGATCTTCATTGCCATGGTCCTCAGTGCGATCATGTCGACCATCGATTCACTGCTCGTGGTGGCGTCCAGCGCCGGCGTCCGCGACTACTGGCAGAAGTCGCGTCATCCCGAGATGAGCGATGAGCGCCTGATGAGCCTGACCCGGAAGGTGACCCTCGGCCTGTCCTTGGTGTCCTTCCTCATCGGCATCGGCATCATGCTGGTGGACAAGGAGAACGGCGTCTTCTGGACGATCATCTTCGGCTGGTCCGGCATCGCCGCGACGTTTTGCCCGACGATCATCCTCAGCCTCTTCTGGTCCAAGCTGACGGCCCGGGGAGCGAAGTGGGCGATGATTGCCGGCTTCTTGGGCGTTGGCATCTTCAAGTGGGCGATTCCGCCGCTGCTCAACACCGCCGGCCTGGAAACGTGGGCCGGATACCTCGCGTCGCTCGACGTGCTGCTGCCGTCGTTCCTGGTCGGCTTCGTCGTCGCCATCGTCGTGAGCTTGCTCGACAAGGACGGTCAGGCCCGGATGGCCGGCGTGGGCGACGAGCTGCGCGGGGCGTAGGGGTCGTCGGAGGGGGGCGTCGGGGGGGGTTGGCTCCCGGTCCCGGATCCCGACCGACTTTCTGACGGCGCACAACAACGCCCGCCCGGACCGCATGGTCCCGGCGGGCGTTGCTGTTCAAAGCGGACAGACCTGCCCGCGATCATCGTCATCAGGTGTTGGCGGTGGTGCCCTGGACCGCGGCGCGGATGGCGTCGAAGTCCGGCAGCGCGGCGGCGTCTTCGCTCACCCAGTCGTAGGCGACGGTGCCGTTGGCGGCCACGACGAAGGCCGCGCGCTTCGGCACGTTCCGCATGCCGTGGAACTCGTCGTAGCACGCGCCCCAGGTGCGGCTCACGTCGGTGTTGAAGTCGGACAGAATCGGGAAGGGGATGTCCAGATCCTGGCGGAATTTGTCGGTGATGAAGGGGCTGTCGACGGTGATGCCGTAAACCTTCGCGCCCACCTCGGTCCACTTGTTCCAGTCGTCGCGCATCGTGCACATCTCATCGGTGCAGGTGGGACTGAAGGCGAGCGGGAAGAAGAGCAGGACGACGGGCTCGGAGCCGAACGACTCGGCGAGGTTCGCCGTCTGGCCGACGGCGTGGGGAAGCTCGAACGGGGCGGCGGTGTCGCCGGTACGGATGGCCACGGGGATGCTCCAAAGGGGGACAGGCGGGGCGTTGGGCGGGGCGGGAACAGGGGGCGGGAACGGAGGAGCGAAAACGGATGGTCGAGCGTGGGCGGCCACGTTCGGCCAGTGCCGGATCGCTGGCGTGACGATAGGACGCGAGAACGCGAGAGGGCGGAATCGGAGGTTCGCGGCCGTTCAGCGGCCGTTCAGCGGCCGCCGCGTCCCGAGGCCCCGTCCACCACGATCGTGTCGTTGCGGAGGTCCCAGACCGCCGCGCCGTTGATCCGGGTCGGATCGCCGTTGGACGTCGTGTCCTCGATGCTGATGGCCGAACCGGGACGCGAGGTCATGCGGGCGATGCCGGTGGCGGGGTCGTACACGAAGCCTTCGCACGCGACGTTCCGAGGGGCGACGTCCACCCGCACGCGGTCGCTGGCCGTCAGGCGGCGCAGATCGACCGGCCCGCCGAAGGCCAGCGTCGCCGGATCGTCGGCGTTCGCCGGCGGGCCGGCGGGCCGGGCTGCACTCGCCGGTCCCACCACGCGGTCCACACTGGCCGTGACCGTGCCGGCGTCGAGCGTGGCGAGCTTGCCTTCGAGCGAGCGGTGGATGACGCGGACCGAGCCGTTGAGGGTGATGTCCGTGGTGCGGCCGGCGCCTGGACGCATGCGCAGCGATTCCGTCCAGGTGAACTTCGTGTCGCCTTGCGGCCCGAAGTCGACGCCGGAGCCAGAGCCAGAGCCGGCGTTGGAGTTGGCGCGGGCATCGGCGTTGGCACCCGCCGCCGGACCGTTCGGGCCTGCGGCGTCGTCTTCGCGCAGGTCGCGGATCAGCAGCTCGCCGGGAACGTCGACCGTGGCCACGCCCCGGGCTTGGTCCCAGTCGATGTCGTCGGCAGTGATGGCCAGGAGCCGCGAGAGGTCGGCCCGGTCGTCGCGGAGCCAGGCGTAGGTTCTCAGTTTCGCGCCGCCGCGGGCGATCATGCGCTGCAGCTCACGGCGGCCGCCGGTGAGCGAATCGCTGGTCGTGTCCGGGGCGGCGTCTTGCTCGGCGTTTTGGTCATCGACCTTGGCCGTGCCCGCGTCGTCCGCACGATCTCGACCATTCGCGTCGGCCGGGGCCGCGGGCGACGGAAGATCGCGGAAGGTCAGCTCGAGGCGGTCGGCCTGCAGGGTGCTGCGCTCGCGCGGGTCGGGCTCGGCCACGGCGTCGACGCCGCCGACGAGGACCAAGCGGGCGGTGTCGAGCTCGCGGCCGGATCCGGGACGGCTGGCCAGGCGGGTCCACGCGGCCGACGTCGTCCACGAAACATCAAGCGAAGGATCGATGGCCGCGGCGGATTCGCGGATGGTGCGCGAGTCCGATCGCTGGTCGCCGGCGGCGAGTCGCATCGGGGTCGGGAGCTGCCGGAAACGTCCGCCGCCCTCGATGGAGACATCGTCGCCGTTGCGGCGAATCTGCACCGCCCGCGGGCCGGTCAGCAGAAGATCAGGACCGGCGACGAGCAGGTTGCCGGTGATGCGGGCGTCGCCGTCCAGAGCGACGGCTTCGAGTTGGTCGCCCAGAATGCGACGGCCATCGGCCAGACGCACTTCAACGTCGCCGGTGGCATCGATGCGTTCGACGTCCGCCCCGGCGAGCGGGTCGCGTCGGCTGGCGGCGTCGTCGCTCGTGGCCGGCTGGTCGGCCAGGCCGCCCGCACTGGCCACGGTGGCTGCGTCGGCAAACTCGACGATCAGATCGTCAGACCAGAACCGTCGGCCCGGCCCGGAGACGGCGACGGTGCCGCCGGCGATGAGGCGTTCCGGTCGCGGATCACCGGCCGCGTCGTCGACCAATTGCAGGTCGATCGTGTCGGCGGCGAGTTCGCTTTCGGCCTCGCGATCGAACGCGACCACCCGGCCCGCGGCCATGATGCGGCGAAGTCGGCCCTCGAACCGCGGACCGGTCGACGCGTCGTCGCGTTCGGCGGCGGTGGCCGAGCCCGCGGGAGCATCGATGTTGGTGTTGGTTTCGGCGGAATCAACGGGATCCAACGCCAGTTCCGCCACGAGTCGATCCGCGCCACGGAAACCCGCCGCGCCGGCGTCGGCGGTGACGGAGCCTTGGACTTCGATCCGGCGGACGTCGTCGGCCGCGGGTTGGATGACGAGCTGCTCGGTCCACGCGAGGGTGAGCTCCGGCGTGCGCTCGCCCGTGGCGTCCAGATCGGGTTCGGGCGTGGCGAGGGCGGCGGGCGGTCCCGCGGCGCCCGCCGCTTCGGCGACGGACGCGGCGCGGCGGGCGGCGAATCGCCGGACGCGGCCGGGGCCCTCGACCGTGGCCCGGTCGGCTTCTTGTTCGATGACCAGGCGGCGGGCGCGGTCCAGAATCGCGTCCGGATCGTGCAGTTGGACGTCCTGGCCGACGAGCGTGGCGATGCCGCCGGCGCTCGCGTAGGTCATGGTGTCGGCGAGGGCCCGGCGTCCGCCTTCAAATTGCAGTTCGACGGCGCCGCGGGCGGTGACGCGGTCGAGGGCGATGCGGCTGGTGGCCTTCGGGCCGGCGTTCGCACTCGTGTCGGTGTCGGTGTCGGCCACGAGCACGCGCTGGGGCATCAGGACGGCGTCGACGTCGTCGGCGGCGATGCGGCGCGCGTCGACGCGGGCGACGACCGAGCCGCGGCCGACCACGCGGCGTGGTGCCGCTTGACCGTCCGGACCGGGAGCGAACGTGAGGTCGAGGGACGCGGCGCTGAACTGGGCCACGTCTTCCGATGGATCGGACGCGTCGATCCAGGCGCCGCCATCGGCCTCGCCGGCGGTGGTGCGATCGTTGCGTCCCGTGCTGGCCAGTCCGCTCGCGGCGACCACGCGGACGTCGCCGTCGAAGGTCGCGCGTTCGAGGTCGGTGACGGCGAGGGCGCCCGTCAGGCCGGAGCCGGGCGTGTCGGGCGTGTCGGGCGTGTCGGACCGTGCGCCGCTGCGAGCCTCGGTACCATCGGCATCAGGATCGACATCCGCATTCTCCAGCGCCGCGTTGTCGTCGGCGTTTGCGGCAAACGTCAGATCCACTCCACGGGTCCACGTGACCTCGACCGAGCGTGCATCGTCGTTGGCATCCGGACGCGCTTCGTCGGCGGCCGGTGCGAACCACAGACGGCCGGCGCCGTCGACGCCGCCTGTGCCATTGGCCTGCGAGAAGCGGACGCGCGGGCCGCGGAGGTCGAACTCGGGGCCGCTGATGTGGACTTCGCCGCCGGCCGCCAGCGTGGCGGTGGGGTTGGCGGCCGAATTGGCCGCGGGGTTGGCCGCGGAGTTGGTCGCGGGGTTGGCATCGTCCGCCGCCGCAATGCTGCGTCCGTGGAGGTCGATGCGGCCTTCCGGCGACTCGTACGTGGCCACGCGGGCCAGGGCGACGATCTCGGAACCGGCATCGGTCAGCCGGACATCCTCGCCGCCGGGACGCGCCCGGAGTTCGAGTCGGGCGTTGCGGGTGGCCGCCGGCATGGCTGCGGTATCGGTCATGGGCCGCAACCGCAACTCACCGGTGCACGTGACCACCGTGTCCGAGGGATGCGGCGGGGGAGCGAAGGTCAGTTCGGTGGACGGCGGAATGCTCATCGCCGCAGCCATGAGCATCGCCCGCGGGGGGAGCGGTCCCACCGATGCGGCGGGCGTGGTGGACGCGGCCGCGTCGCCGAGGTCGTCGCCCGGGGCACCGTCGGACTCGCCGCCGGAGAATCCTGCTCCGTCGCTCTCTTCGCTGAAGACGATGTGCAGTTCGTCGGCCGTCGCGTCGACGGCCTCGTCGCCTTCGCCGCGGACGATGCGCACGTCGTCGGCAAAGACGGCGCGGTACCAGACGGCTTGCTCTTTGGCCGCGTCGGATGGGCCCGGCCGGGTGGCGGCAGGTGGAATGAACGCGGCGGATGCGTCGTTGGCGTCGCCGGCGGCGGGCGCTTCGGCACCGGACGCCTGCGCGAAACTCGCCAACGTGAACGAATGCCTGGGAGCGAAGCGGTCGACGCGATGGACCGTCGGGCGGGGCGTGGCACGAGCGATCGAACGCGTCGTGGACCGCACGGCATGATGCACGGAATGACGCACGGCGCCGCGTGCCGGCAACAACGTTTCCATCCGCGACGGAACGAGCGGCCGCAGTTCGCGGGCTCCGGTGCCGCCGGCGATGCGCTCGGGGCGACGGCCCGGGTCGACCAATCGCACATGGTCAATCTCGCGCACCGTCAGGCTGCTGACCACGTGCGAACCGTCGCCGAGCAGCAGGCGCAGGTCGCGGCCGA
>JBGCEZ010000071.1:0-15828 GCA_045106735.1 Phycisphaerales bacterium
CTGGCGTCCAGCTCGGCCCGAATCGACGACATCCGCTGCTCGGCCTGGCCGTCGGCATCCCGCATGACCCCGAGTTCGGCGACCCGGTCGAGGACCAGGGCCAGGTGGTCGATGCTCCGTTCGACTTCGTCCAGCACCGCCTCGCGGGCCTCCAGCGTCCGGCGCCGCATCTTCGAGGTGTGCATCCGGCGGGCCGTTTCGTTCAGCCGCAGCGATCGTTCCAGGCTCTCGATGCAGTGATCGAAGAGTTCGTCGACCTGCGGGGCCACCTCGGCCAGGCGAGCGGCGGCCCGCGGTCCCTCGGCGATGGCCGCGTCCTGGTCGGCTTCGAATCGGTCGCGCATCGCCGTCATTTGCCGGAGCCAGCGTTCCGTTCGGGCATCGCCATCGCCGCGGAGCCGCAACTCGAGCGACCGCAGGGCCCGGCGCTGGGCCGCTTCCTCGCGCCGGCCCAGGTACTCGGCCTCGCGGGCGACGAGCCGGTCGAAGCCGAAGGCCCACCGCGAGGCAAAGATGCCGCCGCCGAGCAAGACGCCGGCCGCCCCGGCGAACAGCAGCACGGGGCTCGCGGCGGCCAGGCCGATCGCCGCGGCGCTCGCGCCGATGACCGCCGGGCCGAGCACCGTCGGAGCGGTGGTCAGCTTGAGCAGGACGCGGCGGGTGAGTTCACTTCGATCCATGGCAGACCGGA
Organism: Phycisphaerales bacterium; assembly: GCA_045106735.1. Taxonomy (GTDB): domain Bacteria; phylum Planctomycetota; class Phycisphaerae; order Phycisphaerales; family SM1A02; genus JBGCEZ01. Next base: position 692 of record JBGCEZ010000071.1, read on the forward strand.
CATGGTAGTGCGGCCCGGAACGGAGGCCGCCCGCCCAACCCGTGGGCCGCATGGCCATCCGGCGGACGCCGCCCTCAGTACGGACGCTCGCCGACGACGAAGGACACGCTTCGGCCGGCCGCCGCGGATCCGCCGGTCTCCGGCGCGGTACTCGTCGCCCGCACGCGAACCTCGGCCACGCCCCGCTCGGTGAGCGCGGCGGCCACCGCGTCGGCCCGGGCCCGGGCGAGGCGGCGATTGGCCTCGGGGTCGCCGATGGCCAGGGCGTGGCCGCGCACCGTGATGTAGTACTGCGGGAATGCGTCGAGCCGTTCGGCCAGGCGTTCGAGGGACGCTTCGGCGCTGCCGGTCAATCGGGCGGTACCGCGGGCAAAGACCAGCCGCTCGATGCCGAGGGTGCCGACGGGCCGAAGATCCGTCCATTGCCCGTCGCTCAGGGCGGCAAGCGAGATCGCGCCGCGAACCGGTTCGTCGGCCCCGGCCCCGCCGATCGACGGATGGAAGCCGTCTTGCTGCAAGCCGGCCAGGATGCGGTCGTACACCAGCCGCGACGGATCGCCGCCGGCCGGATCGGCATCAATCGCCCCGGTCGCGATCAAGACGCCGGTGATGCGGCGGACCAAGCGTTCCAGCGGCGGCAAGGCCCCGGACCGCAGCCCAAAGTGCACGTAGTTCTCTTGGGTGTTCTTCCACTGCACGCCGGCGGCGAGCCGCGCGGACTGCTCGGCCGTCAGCCGTTGCCCGGTGGCCAAGGCGTCGAGCTGCAACTGGGCCGGCATGCCGCCCCCGCTGCCTTCGATCGCGTACAGGGCCGAGAGGTATGACTCGACGACTGCCCGGACCATCGGTTCGTCGCGCAGCAAGGCGTCGCGGCTGGCCACCAGGGCGTCGACGACAAAGCCGCGCAGCCGGCCGGTGTCGGCCAGGATCCTCGCGCCGGGTTCTTCGAGCGCCTTGCTGACGTACGGCTCCCAGAGCGCGTACGCCCGGCGTTCGTCGCGCGGGGCGGCCACGAATCGTTCGTACACCGCCTCGGCCCCGTCCACCGCAATGAACGGACGATCCGGAAGCTGGCCGAGATCGAAGCTGTTCATCACCACCCGGGCCAGGGTTTCACTGGGCGAACTGGGCGTCAGGACGAAGCGCGCGTCGGGGGCGTTGAGGGCGTCGAGATCGGGCACGCCGCGTTCCCAGGCCACGATCGCGTCGGCTCCGATCGTCTCGTCGACCAGCATGATCGCCGATCCGGGGAGCGTGCCGCGTTCGGCGGCGGCGGTCACCATGGCGTCGATGGGAAAGACGGCCAGCGGCGTGTCGCCGGATTCGAGGCCGGCCAGCCGGACCGCGTAGTCGGCCTCGTCGTCCACCAGGATCGGCCGAAAGCCACGTTCGGCGAGCCGCTGCTCGAACGTGTCGGACCGGAAGATCGCGTAGCCGCTGAATGAGTCGAGGGCGATCCGCACCGGTGTCAGGCCCGCCCCGGACGATGACGCGGACGACGAGCCATCGCCCGATGCACCGCGGCCACTGGTTGCCCCGCCGTTCGTCCCGCCGCTCCGACTGGTGAGGCGGGTACGGGCTTCGTCGACGAGGCGCGCGGCTTCCCGGCGACTGATGTCGTCGGGCATGGGCGGCAAGTCGACGCCGCGCTGCGAGGCGGTCGACTGCAGTTCGGCGTACTCGGTCCGAAGCTCTTCGGTGGCCGCCTTGGCGCCGAGCATCGGCGAGATCACGAATCGCCAGCCGAGGGCGAGCGCAAAGATGATCGTGAGCCAAACCACGGCGACGACGAGGATGCGGGCGCGGGCGTTCATGCTTGGCTCACCCTCGTCCGGCCGAGATCAAGGCCTTGAGGATTCTCGCAATGATGAAGATCACGACGACGAAGGCGAAGACGACCACCACGCATCCGAGGCCGAAGAGCGAGAGGCCCGACGAGGTCCCTGACCCCGGAGGGATCGCGCCGGTCGAGCCGGTCGAGCCGGTGGAACCCGACGACGTCGGCGCCGAGAACGTCGTTGACGGACGGGAAGTGGCCGGCCGGGACGCCGATTGACGATCCGCCGACTGTCCGGCCGGGCCGGAAGCGACTTCCTCGCCAATGGGCATGTCGCCGGGCTCGACGAGCGCCCCCAGCAGCACGGCCCCCGCTTGATCGCTCATGCCGGCCAGCAGTTCGAAGTCGGACTCGTCGACCGTGCCGTCGGATCGGATCGCGCCGATTTCGGCCGTGACTTCGGCCAAGCTGCGGACGAGGGCGTCCGGGTCGTCGGCCCGCCGGTACGAATGAACCTGCTGGGCCAGGTCGAGTTCCTCGGCCATGTCCACGCCGATGACGTCCATCACGATGCCGCGAGACAGCACCAGAGGCAGATGCCGCCGAAGCACCGGCCCATCCGAAGCCTTGCCGTCGGTGACGACCAGCAGCCGGTACGTGCCGTAACCCCGCTGTTCGGCCCGTTGGGCGAGCAGGCGATCGGCGGCGATCTTGAGGTGACGACCGAGCGGCGTCTTGCCGCCGGCCACCACCCCGTTGATGGCATCGGACACCGCATCCCGATCCACTGGCCCCAGGGGGACAACCCACGGATCGTTGGTATTGCTGGCGAACGCGACCACGCCGAGGTTGATCGACGGCGGCAGTTCGCCGAGCACCCGGGTCAGGGCCTCCTTGGCCACGGCCATCTTGATGGCCCCGGTGCGTCCGTAGGACTCGTTCATGGAGCCGCTGCCGTCGAAGACCACGACGATGTTGTCGCGGAGGTACGCCGGGGTTTCGGCCGCGGCGTTCGCGGAGGCTTGCCCGTGGGCGGTCGAAGCGAACGCGCCGCTCGCGGCCACGAGGCCGGCGGCGAGAAGGCCGGCGACCGAACGACCGAGTCGTCGCATCGTCGAATCGGGTTGCGGATGGGAGATGTGCTGCATGGACTGCTTTCGTGCTGGGACAACCGTTGCGCCGGAAGTGAGGGCCGTCACCATCAGAAGTCGAAGTCGTCTTCGGTCAGCGATTCCGCACTGATCCGCAAGATCGCGAACTCAACGCGGCGATTCTTGGCCGCCTGCGAGGCGTTGCGCGGAAGGCGCACGAGCGGTTCGGCAATCCCGACGCCCTGCGATTGGAACTGGCCCGCGCTGATGTCGAGCCCTTCCCCGCCGGCGAAGCTGATCAGCGCTTCACGCACCGCTTCGGCTCGCTGCTGCGAGAGGTTCAGCGCCGCCTGCATCGTCATCATCGGGTCGCTTCCCTGGCCGGAGAACGCCCCGCTTCGCACCATGCGCTCGACGACGGCCGGATCGCCGATGTCAACTTGCTTGCCTTCGTAGAAGTAGGTGTATTCGCCGCGCTGGCCGGATCGCTTGATCACGCCGGATGACATGCCCGCGCGAACCATGTCGCCCAGGGTCTTGGTCGGATCGCTGTGTCCGCGAACCACCACCACGCTGTTGCCGTACAGGCCGGCTTGCTCGACGGCGTTGCGAAATTCGTCGCGGTAGCGATCGATCGGGAACGTCCGCTGGTCGGGGTCGAACTCGATCGTGAACTGCACCAGCACGCTCTCGGGCGTGACCTCCAGGTCGTCCAGTCCCTGGAACGATTCGGCCTGGGCCTGGGCTTCGAAGCGGGCAAGGCCCGTCCGGGCGGACAAGGCGGCGAAGTCGGTGGCCGCCGCGTCCATCGGCATCCGTTGTCCGACCGCCCCAAGCGTGGAGGCCAGGTCGATCGACTGGGCCATCTTGCGTTGGAAGCCGGCGACAAAGCCACTGCGGGTGAAGAACCGTTCGGTATCGGCCAGGTCGGCGAAGTTGGCGTCCAGCAGCAGGCCATGGGTATCGACTTCGATCGTCGGAAGAACGTCGGCCCCGAAGATCGTCTGCGCCTGCGTCAGCGTCGCCTGGTACGGCGGGGTCATGCGCCCGGTCGACTCAAAGGCATCGCGCATCGATTCGAGTTCGACCGACGACTGGAGCCAGCCGCCAAGCATCGCATCCACGGTGGCGCGGTTGGCGTCGTACCAATCCCGGCGGACGGCGTAGACGTCGGTGATCGATCGCGACGCGTAGGCAGTGGAGTTGATGACCCGGGCGCCAGCCACGGTGCCCTCGGCGCCAGAGCCGACGGCATCCAAGTCGCCGACGAGGGCCAGCATGTCCGGCGTCACCACGGTGCAGGCGGCGATGGTCGAATCGGCGGCGAACGCGGCGGCGGGGCTGCCTTCACCGGTGATCGTGTCGCACCAGACGACTTCAATGTCATTCCAGCCAAGGCCGGCGGATCGAAGCATGTCATCGAGCATGCCGACGTGGGGACCGGAGCGCTGCACCGCCACCCGGCGGCCGGCAAGGTCCTTGGTCTGCCGCACCGGTTCGCGGCCGAGGAGGTGGTCGCCCTCGGAGAAACTCAGTTGCAGGAACACGACCGGCTTGGTGCGCGGGTCGCGGCCGATGACTTCACTGGCCAAGCCCAACATGCGCATGGTGCCGCGAAGAAATGGACTGTCGCCGCGGAGGTAGCGGCGAACCTGCTCGGGGAAGTCGTCGCCGGGGCGAAGATCAACGGCCAAGCCGGCGGCGCCGAAACGCGAGTCCGGCGTGGTCTGCAGACCGCCGTTGGCGTGGAAGGTGGCCACGTCGCCGCCCCAGAGAATGAAGGGCATTTCGAGCCGCCCGCCGTCGCGAACCGGGCCCACGGCCACATCGCCCACCTCGGCGGAGAAGCGTTCGACGAGCGCGCCGCCGCGGCCGGGTTGGACGACGTCGGCGGCGTTCGCGACCGGGGTGGATGCGGTGGCGAACCACGTCGCGACCAGCAGGGTGGCCGCGACGAGGGTCGCAGCGACCGGCGTGGCCGCAATGCGGAACACAAGTCGCCGGGTGGCAAGGAACAAGGACGTGGGCGGCATCGGCGTGAACTCCCGAGACGATCTGGCGGACGGCACGCTGGGTGCCGACGCGGATCGCAGGATGGTGGATGGCAGTCGTCCATCGTCCCCCGCCGGCCCGGAGTGGACCGCGCGGCGAGACAATGCGACACCAAGAGGATCGGCGCGCCGGGCGTCCGGGGCAAGTCGGCTCGGGTGAACGATCCGACACGTCAGGACGAGCGGACGAGGGTGGGACCCGGCAGACGGAGCTCGATCCGTCGGCGGCGAGCGGTCCGGCGAGGCCGGTGATGCGGGCGATGTATCGCCGGCGTTCGGCGGGGTTCGGCGGCGTTCGGCGACGTTCGGCGACGCCAGGAGCTGATCAGATACCGTCGACCGGCCGTCCGCAGGCCTCCCAGAGCCGGGCCAGCCCGTCGACCGAGACCGCCTCCGGACGCAGGTCGGGGGTGATCCCCTCGGGCCACTCGCGGTCACGCCCGAGGACGGAGCCGAGCTGCTTGCGACGCTGGCTGAAGATCGTGTTCAGGAAGCGGGCAAAGCCCTCCCCGCTCTCGGGATCGGCCAGCGGGGTCGGCCGATCGGCATCGGACCGGCGATGGATCGCCACCGCGGCACTCGTGACCTTGGGGGCCGGCCAGAAGCATCCGGGCGGCAGGACGTCCACCCGCCGGGGGGTGCCAAAGGCCTGCACGATGATGCCGAGGGTGCCGTAGGCCTTGGTTCCGGGGCCGGCGGTCAGCCGATCGGCCACTTCCTTCTGGATCGTGACGAACTGGCCGTGGCAGTCCGGGTGGTGCAAGAGCAGCTCGGCCATGAGCGGGCTGGCGGCCTGGTACGGAAGATTCGAGACCAGCCGAAAACTCGTCCGCCCTTCCGCCGCCATCGCCGCGTCGATTGCGTCGCGGGCGGCGCTGGCCAGCCGGCGTCCGCGCCCGAGGCAATCGCCGCGCACGAGTTCCAGCCGGCCATCCGCAATGGGGCGAACTTCTTCGTCGATCAGATCGGCCAAGCCCTCGTCGAGCTCGCAGGCCACGACGCGAGCGCCCGCCTCGAGCAAGGCCTCCGTGAGGGCCCCAGTTCCCGGCCCGACTTCCAGCACGACATCGCCCGCCTCAAGCTCCGCCGAAGCGACCAAGCGCGCAACGCGAACCGGCTCGTGCAGAAAGTTCTGCCCGAGCTTGCGGTTGGGTCGCAGCCCGCGCGAAGCGAGCAACGACTTGATCCGGGCCAGGTCCTGCATGACGAGCGGACGCCCGACGCGGCATGAGGCGGATGCCTCAGGCCTTGCCGAGGTAGTCGCCGGTGGCCGGGTTGATCTTGACGATGACGCCGTTCTCGATGAACGGAGGCACGCGGATCTTCGCGCCGGTCTCGACGATGGCTTCCTTCAACTGGTTCGTCGCCGTCGCGCCCTTGGGCTGCGGCGCCGTGTCGGTGACTTCGAGCTCGATGGCCGACGGCAGTTCAACGCCGAGCGGGTTGCCATCAAAGATCTGCACCGCGACTTCGAGCGACTCCTTGAGCCACTGGCTCTGATCCTTGGGGATCACGTCGCCGTGGATCTCGAGTTGTTCGTAGCTCTCGAGGTCCATGAACACGAACGGGCCGGTGCCCTGCCCCGACGAGTCGAAGAGGTACTGCATGTTCCGACGGTCGATCGACACGTCTTCAAGCTTGTCGCTCGAGTTGACGCGGTTGATCTTGATGGTGCCGGTGTCCACGTTGCGCATCTTCGCCTGGACGTAGGCCGGGCCCTTGCCGGGCTTGACGTGCTCGGTATCGATGCAAATGTGGAGCTGACCTTCCCACATGAGGGCCTGGCCGCGCTTCAGATCGGTGGCTTTGATGGGCATGACGCAGACAAACCTCGGGGGGGGACGGGGCCGGCCCCAGACGGAGGCGGCCGAAAGACTGAACAGGGGCGGTGAAGATAGCTGGCCGCGAGCCGGGAAACCACCTCCGGCAGCCGCAGGGCACGGGCAGACGCGGCCGGCCCGGACGTGCTGCAGGGCTGGAGCACGACTGGAACGGGGCTGGAGCAGACCCGAAGCAACCCAGGACGCGGGCCGCGAGCATGCCCGGGCCGGACCAAGAGCGGGCCAAGAGCGGGCCAAGAAGCGGGCATGGGGGGGAGGAAACGAACGCCTGACGTCCACCGCGGGCCTCAGCGCGCGGTGGATTCGGCCCGGACTTCGCGAAGGACGGTCACCTTGATCTCGCCCGGGAAGGTCATCTCGTCCTCGACCCGCTGGGCGATCGCCCGGCTGATTTCCCAGGCCCGGGAGTCGTCGGCTTGCTCGGCGTTGACGATCACCCGGATCTCGCGGCCCGCCTGGAAGGCGTGGGCCTCTTCGACCTCGCCATGGTCTCGGGCGATGCCTTCGAGTTGCTCGAGCCGCTTGACGTACATCTCCATCGACTCACGCCGGGCCCCCGGGCGGGCGCCGGAGATCGCGTCGGCCGCCATCACGATCGGCGTGTAGACGCTGGTGGCCGGAACATCGCCGTGGTGGCCGGCGATGGCGTTCAGCACCGGCTCCTTCTTCTCGCCGTATCGGCGGGCGAACTCGGCCCCGATTGCCGGGTGGCCACCTTCCATGTCGTGGTCCATGGCCTTGCCGATGTCATGGAGGAACCCGCAGCGCCGGGCCAGCCGGCCGTCCAGACCGAGCTGGTCGGCGATGACCTGGCTCAGGAACGCGACCTCGATCGAGTGCCGCAGCACGTTCTGGCCGTAACTCGTGCGGTAGTGCAGCTTGCCCATCGCCTCGACGATCTTGCCGTGGAGACCGCGGACGTCGGCCTCGACCACCGCATCGTTGCCGGCGGTGCGGATCGACTCTTGCATGTCCTTCTTGACGCTGGCCACGATCTCTTCGATCCGCGAGGGATGGACCCGCCCGTCCGCGACGAGCCGCGTGAGGGCCTCGCCGGCGATGGCCCGGCGGATCGGATCGAAGCAGGACACGCTGATCACGCCGGGCGTGTCGTCGACCAGGATGTCGGCCCCGGTCATCTTCTCGAGGGTGCGGATGTTCCGACCCTCGCGGCCGATGATGCGGCCCTTGAGGTCGTCGGACGGAATCTTCACCGAGCGGACGGTCGAATCAGCCACGTGCTCGGCGGCAAAGCGCTGGATCGCCTGGATGGTGATCTCGCGGGCGCGGCCCCGGGCCCCTTCCTCGGCTTCTTCGACGATCTTCATCGCCGTCATCTGGCCCTCGCGGTCGTAGGCCTCGCGAACTTCCTGAAGGAACTGCTCCCGGGCCGCCGACTCGCTGAGTCCGCCGGCTTGCTCGAGCCGGTCCCGCATCGCCTGGCGATCGGCCGCGGTCTCATCCCGCAGGGTCGATGCATCGTGCTCAAGTTCGCGGGTCCGTTCCTCCCGCTGGTCGATCTTGGACTCCTTGCGATTCAGCCGCTCGAGCTTCTCGTCGAGGGTGTCTTCGCGGCGGGCGACCCGCTCCTGGTCCTTGGTGATCGCCTCGCGGGCGGCGTCGAGTTCGGTGTCGACCGCCTCGCGCCGCTGGGTGGCCCGCTTCTCGGCCTCCAGCATGACCCGCTGCTTCTCGGCTTCGGCCTCGGCCGCCGCCGTTTGACGGATCTGCTCGGCCTCAGCCCGCGCTCCGGCCAACGTGTTGTTGGTCAGCGTGCGAAAGAGGAACCACGCGAAGACGCCGCCGGTGATCGCCCCAAGGACGGCAGCGATGCCGCCTTCAAGCGGTTCCAGAGCCAGCGTGAAGGAAAGGAGCGATTGCATGGCGCCATCCCGGCGAGCCGGTCATCGGGGCGTGGACCGCCAAGGTGGATTCGGAGCGCGACGTTCTTGGCCACCATCCGGAGCCCGGGGGCAGGGACGGACCCTCGACTCAGACGAGGGCGACGCGGCCTCGGCATCCACCGAAAGGATGTTCAAGACCGAGCAAGCGGAGCGGGCCGGGAGCCGACGGGGAGGAGACCAGCGGCGGCGAACGGCGGAAACGACGCGGACGAACCTGAAGGCCGAACGGGCCCCGGGCGGTGGACGACGCGGACGCCGACCAGGCTCGAACACCGATCCGGTTGCCCCGGAACCGGGCGAAGGGTCCGGGGCGGGTGGCGACGGAGTGAATCCGCCGCACCCCACCGTGACGGCCAGCTGGACCGGAAGAATCTCCGAAGGGTCGGAGAAGTCCGGGCCTGGAAGTGCGCAAGCGCAATCCACCGACCGGTTTGTGAAGTCTGAATGAATGGCCATGATCGGCGCGGGAGTCGAGGGTGTCAAGCTCCGCCGGCTTCCCGCGGCCACGACCAAGGCCGCCCCAGCCACCCCGCCCTCCCCCCGGCCACGGCCGGATGGGCAGATGTCCGGGCCCGCCCGACCGATCGGAACCCGCGGCGGGCCGCCGGCCCTCGACCAATCGGCCGGCCAATCAATGCACACGATGATGCACAAGTCCGCCAGACGCCGCAGGCAAGCCGCCGCTTCGAATACGATGATCGAACGATGCCTGCACTGATCAACTGGCTGCTGCGACTCATCCCGACCAATCCCATCGTCATGCGATTGGTGCACGTGGGCTCGCGGCAAATGCGGCACCTCTACATCCGGTCCGGGTACCTCGCGGTCCTGATCGTGGTTTTGCTGTACGTCCTCATCGGACCGGGACAGTCTTCGTCCCTGTCACTGCGTGAGCTGGCCAGCGCCGGGGCCAACATGTTCCAGGGCGTGAGCTTTCTGCAGATCGGCCTGATCTGCTTGCTCACCCCGGTGTTCATGGCCGGCGCCATCGCCCAAGAGGCGAACCCCAAGACGTGGGAGATCATGCTCACCACGCCGCTGAACAACCTGCAGATCGTGCTGGGCAACCTCTTCGGCCGCCTGTTCTTCGTGCTCGCCCTGCTGCTGTCCAGTCTGCCGCTGTTCGTGATGATTCAGTACTTCGGCGGCGTGCGCGGCGAGTCGATCATCGTCAGCTACGTCGTGTCGGGCGCGAGCGCGCTGCTCGTGGCCGCGATCGCCGTGACGCTCTCGGTGACCCGCACCGCCGGCAAGCGGGCGGTGTTCATCTTCTACATCAGCGTGGTCATGTACCTGTTTGTGACCGCCGCCCTGGATCAGTTGTTCAGCGAGCAACGGCCCGGCTCGGTCACCGCCCACCTGACCAGCATCATGACGCCGCTGAATCCGTTCCTCGCCCTGCGGTCGATGCTGGACTCCAACGCCTACACGCCCAAGACCCGCGAGTACTTCGACACGCAGCCAGGCTGGCTGGTGCTGACGTGGATGAGCCGGCCGGTCGCGGTCTATTCGTGGCTTTGCTTCGGCCTCAGCTTCATCATGATCGCGTTCTCGACGCTGCGACTCCGCGTGATCGGGGCGAAGGTCGGCAGCGTGCCGTGGTACCGCAAGATGTTCGGCCTGGGCGCCAAGGGCGCAACGGAACGCGAAGCCCGCGTCGTCGGCCACAACCCGATCGTCTGGCGCGAGTCGGTCGCCCGCGGCCGCACGCTGGCCGCGATGCTCGGCCGCTGGGGCTTCATGACCCTCGGCATCCTGATTGGTCTTCTGGTGCTCGTGCTGTTCCACGTCGGACAGCTCAGCGGACCGGACTTCCAGGTCACGATGATCGCCGTGCTCGCGGCCGAGGTCGTGATCATCGTGCTGGCCGCCCTGAACATGAGTGCGACGGCGGTGAGCCGCGAGCGGGAAGACGGCAGCCTCGACATCATCCTGACCACGCCGATTCAGCCGGGCCCGTACCTCCGCGGCAAGCTCGTCGGCCTGATGCAATACCTCATTCCGATGATGATCGTGCCGGTCGTCACGCTGGGGCTGGCCGCCGGCTACATCATGCTCGGCGGGCTCGGCAACGACGAAGTCTCTCAGGCCGTGGTCCTGCCCGGCGGCGGCACGATCAGCGTGCCCGTCGTCCTGCCCGAAGGGGCCATCGCCCTGCCGCTGCTGCTCGTTCCATTCGTCGCGTTCTGCGTGATGGTCGGCCTGCACTGGTCAATCAAGAGCAAGGGCACCATCGGCTCGGTCATCGCCGCCGTCGGCATCCTGGTCGTGGTCCTGGGCGTGGTGAGCCTGTGCGGGAACGTGTCGTCCAAGCAGATGGGCGCTCCCGGCGTGGTGATCGCGTCGGCCAGCCCGGTGAACCTCGTGATGCTCATCGCGAATCCGGACGACACCAACGGCGGCATGTTCCGCGCCCTGCGGCAGTCGCAGCAAGGCGGCCGGATGGCCCTGCTCATTGGGGCGGCCATCTTTGCGGTGGTGTACTCGGCGATCAGTGCGGGCATGCACGCGGGCATGAAGAAGAGCTTCATGATGACCGTGCGGCGACTCGCGGGAACGCGCTGATTCCGCGCGAATCTGGCGGCACCTGGCGACGCCGACTTTGGCGCGTGGCGCGTGGTACGGCCGGTGGTGCGGCCGGTGGTGCGGCCGACGATCAGAAACAACCCACAGAATTCACGCACGTGAACAATGCGACCCATCCGACGTATGGTGGAGTCCTCGATGGCCTCCGGCCGCGTGCTGCGGCCACTGGCACCCGCTGACTCCGGACGGAGATTTCGAACGTGTCCAATGCCCCGACAACGAACGACGTGCCCCGCCTGTACGACGGTGATGGCGACGACCTGATCCAAGCCGATCGCCTGAGCCGGCCGGAACGCATCCTCCTGCTGCCGCACGGGGATCCGCGCGAACCCTCGAACGATCGCGATCGCATCCGCATCCAGTGGGGCCAGAGCCTTCTCGCCGACCTCGGCGCTGGCCGGTACCGGGCTGTCGTCTGCGGCGTGAACGACACGGAGAACGCCCATGGCATCCTCGGCCAGCTCCTGGAGACGGTGCCGACGAGCCAGTGGTCGATCAAGACGGCCACGAGCTACGCCAAGGTGTTCCAGCAGTCCGTCTCGGTCCACGCGGCCGACGACCGCGAGCCGTACATCCTGAAGTACGACCTCGACACGTTGCTGATCCTGGCCATCCTGCGGCCGAAGGATCGGGACCACTTCACGCTCAAGGACATCCGGCGGGGCTTCAGCACCGTGACGAAGATGCTCGCCAACCGTCGTGACCGCATGCCGGTGGCATCCGTCTCGTTCCTGGGGGCCAAGAGCAACCGGCTTCTGGACGAAGACGGCCGCGAGCCGAGCTTTGAATCGGTCCTTCGCACCATGCACGAGTCCGGCTTCCGCGGCGACGTCTACCCGTCCCTGCCGATGTGGGGCAAGTCGCCGACCGGGGCGTTCGCCACGTACCCATTCCCGACCGGCCTCGAAGAGATGCGGATCGGCGGGCACTGAGCCCCGCAACGAGCCGCTGGCCGATGGCCGCTCGTCCGAGCCAACCCCGAAATGCGTGTTCAGCCGCGGCGATCCCTCAGGGTCGCCGCGGTTGTTGCGTGAGGGCGTCCAATGCTGATGACACGCTTGGGGACAGGTTCGGCGGCGGGTTTCAACAGGGTTGGCGACGGATTGGCACGGCTTCGCGACACCCGAATGACAGCTTGCGACAGGCTTGACACAGGATGTCCACGAGAAGGAAGAGCCTCCGCCGCACCCCAGATCCCGGATCGCCACCGCTGCGTGGGGGAAAATCCGGGCAACAACGCATCGCCCGGGCGGACTCGAGCCCGGCGACATGCCCAGCACGACGTCTCGTCACGGCCTGGCATGGCCTGACAGACCGGCGGTGGACTGGCGACATGCTGGCGACAGGTCAGCGACGGGGCAGCGGCGGGCTCGCGATAGGTTGGCGACAGGTTGGCGACAGGCCGCCGACCGGTTAGACAGGGGCTCGGCACAGGCCACCGGCAGATCGACGTGACGCGCCGCGAATGGCTGCCCCACCGAAGCGTTGAAGTCCGCTCGGCGCAACTCCGGCTCGAATCGGAGACTATCTGCCCCGGCCCGGATCCCCCGCTCACGGCGGGACTGCCGAAGCCCGAGCCACGCCCACACCTCCGGAGACGAGACCCCATGCCCGACTTCGCCCGACGCATCATCGGCGGCCTGATTGGCGTCGCCGCTGCCTTCGCTTTGATGTACCTGCTGGGCCTCTTGGGCGTGTTTCCCATCGCCGTGTTTGCCGCGATCGGCATCGGCATGGGCATGGGCGGGACGTACCGCAGCATTCCGTGGACCGTCGGGGCCGTGGCGGCGTCCGCTGCGGGCTCGCTGCTCCACGGTTGGCAGGCCTGGATCGTCCCGCAGGGCAACGCCGGCGGTTTCGTGGACTTTCTGAAGGTCATTCACCAGATGCCAGGCATGTGGCTGCTCGGCCTGATCCTGACCGTCGTCCTGGCCGCGCTGTACGGCGGCGGCTCGGGGCCACGTCGGGCCGATCCGAATCGGACCCCTGGCGGCTGACCGGCCACGGTCGTCCGACCGACCAGACCACCTGGCCAGCCGACGAATCGACCGGCCGGCTGACCGTTCGTCCGCCCGCCCGACTGACCGTCCGCTCGGCTGACCGGCCGCCATCCATCACACCAGCAGCATGCTCGGCGATTCGATCAGCGACTTCAGCGTCTGCAGGAAGCGGGCGGCCATCGCTCCATCGACCACACGGTGATCGTTGGACAGTGTGGCGGTCATGCGCAGGCCCGGCACGACTTCACCGTCCTTGACCACCGGCATGGCCATCGCCCCGCCCACCGCGAGGATCGCGCTGTTGGGCGGGTTGATGATCGCGGTGAAGTGATCGACGCCGAACATGCCCAGGTTGGAGATGGTGAAGGTCGAGTCGGACATCTCTTCGATGGAGAGGCCCTTGTCGCGTGCCTTCTTGGCCAGGCGTTTGGTCTCGGCGGAGATCTGGCGCAGACCGACCTGGTCGGCGTGGCGGATGGTGGCGACGACGAGCCCGCCGCCTCGTTCTTCGGGGAGGCTGACGGCGACGCCGATGTTGACGTTGCTGTGCAGCTGGATCGCGGGGCCCTTTTCGACCCATGACGAGTTGATGAAGGGGTGCTGGTGCATCGCGAGGCCGCAGGCGCGGACGAGGAAGTCGTTGACGCTGAGCTTGACGCCCTGGCTGGACAGCTGCTCGTTGAGCTGGACGCGGAGTTCCATGAGCGCGTCGAGGCGGGCGGAGACGGTGACCTGGTAGTGGGGGATGGTGGACTTGGATTCGACGAGTCGGCGGGCGATGGTGCCGCGCATGTTGTTGAGGGGGACGGTGCGGTTTTCCAGGACCGCGCCGGAAGCGGGAACCATCGTCGGCGCCGGAGCGGTTGCTGGCGCGGTGGCAGGGCCGGAAGACAATGCGGACTCGACGTCCTTCTTGACGATGCGGCCCGAGGGCCCAGAGCCATTGATGGCGCTCAGGTCGAGGTTGTGTTCTTCGGCGATCTTGCGTGCGAGGGGGGACGCGAAGATGCGGCCGCCGGTGCTGGTGCGTCCGCCGCCGTCCATGGACCCGCCGCCGTCGGTGGCTTGCTGGACGGTGCCGTTCGTGGTTGCGGGCGGTTCAGCGACAGCGGCGCTTGCGGGTGCGGGTGCGTCGCTTGATGCGCCGGACGCGGCTGCCTTCGGAGCCGGAGCGGCGCCCGCGCTGGCGGCGGCGTCTTCGACGGACTCGCCGTCTTCAGCGAGGACCAGGATCGCTTCGCCGACGGGCACGGGCTGTCCTTCGTCGGCTGCGAGCGTGGCGACGACGCCGTCGTCGAAGGACTGGAGTTCCATGGTCGCTTTGTCGGTCTCGATGTCGGCGAGGACATCGCCCGCGGAGACGGTGTCGCCGACCTTGACGTTCCACTTGACGACGGTGCCCTGCTCCATGGTGTCGGAGAGGCGAGGCATGGTGATGGGGATGGGCATGGGGAACTCCGAGCGGATGCGGGTGTCAGAGGCGATGTCGAGATGATCGTATCAGGCGTTGACGAGGTTCCGCACCGCTTCGGCGATCTTCGTCGCGTTGGGCAGGTAGTCGGCTTCGAGGTTCTTGGCGTAGGGGGTGGGGACGTCTTCGGTGTTGACGCGTGCGGGGGGGGAGTCGAGCCAGTCGAAGCAGCGTTCGCAGATCTGGGTGACGACTTCGGAGGACACGCCGCCGAAGGGCCAGGACTGGTCGACGACGATCACGCGGCTGGTCTTCTTGACGCTCTCGATGACCGAATCAATGTCGAGCGGGCGGATGGTGCGCATGTCGAGGACGTCGCACTCGATGCCTTCTGCCGACAAGGCTTCGGCGGCTTCGACGCAGAAGTGGACGGGGCGCCCGAAGCTGACGAGGGTGACGTCGGAGCCTTCGCGTGC
>JBGCEZ010000072.1:0-61593 GCA_045106735.1 Phycisphaerales bacterium
GCTCGTGCGCCGTCTCGGGTGCTTCGGCATCGTCTTCGGCGTGGTCGTCGGCATCGTTGTCGTGGGGCACATTCCGGTCTGGACGGAAGATGCCACGCGGCGAGCCGAGCGGCAACGGGTGCTCGACCTGGTGTCCGTCGGCGATTCGACCGATCAAGCCGTCATCGCGCTCGTGAACGGCGGCTTCACCGCCGGCGTTTTCAAGCCCTACTCGCCGACGGGAAGCGGCACGTACTTCGTGCAACACGTCACCGTCGGCGATGACACTCCGAACTTCTTTGAGAGCTTCGGCTACACCATCGGAGCGAGCTGGATGCCGTTCATCCACTCGGAACCGTCCACGATCATTCTTCAGAGTACGCCCGACGGCATCATTGAAGACATCCGGTAGCGCCGAACCGCCGCGCCATCGAATGGAACCATGCGTCCGGACCGACCCGAGGGCAAGCGAGCTCGACCCCGGGCCACCGACCGTCCATCCGCCGACGTATTCTCGGACGAAGCAGTCGTGCCGCCCCTCGCTGGGCCCATCGACAAGCTCGACGCCGCCCGCAGCCGATGGACATGGAAGCCGCCGGCCGCTCGGGCCGCCCGGCGATCGCTCCGCCGTGCCCCGCACGCGCTCGTCCCCCGGCCATCCCCCCATGATCACGCTCCCGCGCCCTGGCGACCTCCTCGCCCCCATCGCCGCGACCATCGCCGGCGAACTTCGCTTCCAGCGCGGGCGCGATGTCACGGCCGAAAGCCTCGGGTGGTCGCCCGCGACCGAGCTCACCGGCCCCGACGTCGCGGCTGACTCCCTCGAGTTGATCGCGCTCGTCGCCCACATCAATCAGGTCTTCCACCTCCACGAACACGGGCTGGACGACGAGCTACGAACCGCGCCCACGCTCGGGGCGTGGGCCGAGATCGCAGCCGACGCCATGGCCCGGCCCGACGCGGCGATGACCTTCATGACCAGCGGCAGCACCGGGGCGCCGCAGGCCTGCCGCCACCGGGTGCGCGATCTGGCCACCGAAGTCGCGGCGTTCGCCGAGATGTTCGGTGACCGCCAGCGCGTGCTTCATGCCGTCGCCCCGCACCACATCTACGGATTTCTCTTTGGCGTGATGCTGCCGGCGGCCCTGGGCATCCCGCGCGAGGACGCGCGCGAGCGCACCGCGACCCACCTGCGGCGCTCGCTGCGGCCCGGCGATCTCGTGGTCAGCTTTCCACTCGGCTGGGACAACTTCAATGCCGCGGCCGGCGACCCGCCGCCGAACGTCGTTGGCACCACCAGTACCGCGCCCTGTCCGGCGGCCACGATTGACGTCGCGCGGCAGGCTGGCATCGAGTCCATCGTCGAGATCTACGGCGCGACGGAGACCGCTGGGATTGGCGTGCGCGGCGAGCCGGATGCGCCGTTCACCTTGCTGCCGCATTGGTCGCGCGACGATTCGGATGCGGTGGATGTCAGCTCCGAGCATGATGCAATCCATGGGAGCCAAGCAAGCAGTGCACCCACCCAGCTTCGACGGCGCGGCGGCTCTCCCGTCATCCTGATGGACCGCATCGAATGGTCGACGGATCGCACCTTCCATGTGCGTGGCCGGCAAGACCGTGCCGTGCAGGTCGGCGGCGTGAATGTGCATCCCGACCGCGTGGCAAGCGCCCTGCGCGGCCACCCACTCGTGTTCGACTGCCAGGTGCGGCTCATGCGGCCCGACGAAGGCGTGCGGCTGAAGGCATTCGTGGTGCCGACGGCCGACGGCGCCGCGCGCCCCGACCTCACCGGCGAACTGGATCGGTGGTGCGGTGAACACCTGGATGCGCCGGCGCGGCCGCGGGCGATTCGCCTTGGCCCCGCGCTGCCCGTGGCCCCCAACGGCAAGGCCGTCGACTGGAACGTTGCTGTCGACGACGACGACGACCATCGCCGCGTGGCGTAGGACCGTCCGGCGCGTTCCGAAGCTTGCGCGTGGACCAAGAGGCGGTCGGCCGAGAGGCGGTCGGCCGAGAGGCTGGGCGTTCGTGTCCTTGCCGCGGCTCGTACTTCATTCATCGGGCTTCGGGCTTCGGGCGGCCGTTGCCGTTTCGCCGGCCGGCCGCCCGTCGCGTCAGTCCCGCAGCCGCGGATTGAGCACGATGCGAAAATCCATCGTCAGGCGATCGTCGGCTCCGAGCTCAGACAGCTTCGCCCCGCGGGCCCGCCAGGCGTAGAGCCGGCTCTGCACCGCTTGATCGATCGTGGGATTGCCGGTCGCCCGCAGCAGCTCGACCGCCTCCGGCTTGCCGTCGCGTCGGAACGAGATCCGGGCGACGGGGTTCGAACCGATGCCGGTCACGCGCTCGTGTACCAGCAGGTCGATGGCCCGCGGCGTGATCGTCACACCTTCACGGGCGATCGGACGCCCGTGGATGATGCGATCCAGCGGCACATCCGTCCGGCTGGTCGCCGGCGACTCGCGGTCCGACGGCGTTCCGTCGCGCGGCCGGGCCTCCCCCGCTTCCGAGGCGGGCTCGGCGCCGTCGACCGATTGTTCGGCCTGCCCGTTCAATCCGCCGGGGGGCGTGACCGCCTGGTCACTCAACGACGGCCGCGGGTTCGCGGTGGGCGGAACGTCTTCGCGCGGCGACTGCCGCGCGAGCATCGACAAGCTCTGCCGCAGCACCGGCGGCATGAACGCCCGGGGCTCAAGCTCGGACCGGCTCGGTGCGGCAGACTCGGCCGTGTCGTCCACCGCCGGTTCGGCGTCGGCGTCGGCCGGACGTTCGGAGGGCCGCACTTCACCGGGGCGATCCGATGGCCCGAACCGCGGCGCGGCGGCGGGAGCGTCAGCGGGCTCTGGGCTCCGCGAGTCGGGCGACTCGTCCGGCGCCGGGCGGGCGATGGGGACCGGAGCCTCGCGCGGTGAAACGGTTTCGTGCGGGTCGCGGGCCGGGGATGGATCCGCGGCGTCGGCAGCATCGACCTCGGCCGGCGTGGTGGCGGGTGACGGCTCGGGGCGCGAAGGAGCGTCGGGGGCCTGGCCGGTCGTCTCCGGCAGCCCATCGAGGGTCCCACCGGCGTCGGGCGCGGCTCGAGGCTCGGCGGGTTGGGCGTCGGCGGGGTTGGCGGCGGCGGGGTCGGCGGCGGCGGGGTCGGCGGCGGCGGGGTCGGCATCGGCGACGGGTGCCGGCTCGGCCGTGGCGTCGGCGGTCTCGGCTTCAGCCGGTTCCGCGCGAGCGGCGTCAGCCTGGGCAACCTCGGCTTCCGCTTCGTCGGCTTCCGCTGGTTCCGCTTCCGACGGAGCCGGCGGCGGCGAGCTCACGTCCCCTGCCTCCGGCGTGCCACCATTGCCGCGGGCCACGGCGGATGGCTGGTCGGCTTGGCTGGGCAACGCGAATGCGGCCTGCTCAAACTCGGCCCGCTGGGCCAGGTGTTCCTCGTACTCCTCGTAGCCCACCCACGTGATGGTGGACGCGGCGGAGCGGTCGACGCCGGGGGCGATCTCGCGGTCTTCGGCCTGCACCTCGGGCACCGGCATCGCCGCGGCCACGGCGTCGGCCCCGGAACTGGAGCTGGCCAATACCCCGGCCATGGCCGGCCACAGCAGCAGGCCATGCACCAGAAGGCTCAGCAGGAGGCTGCCCCCCCAGCGAATCGCGGATCGAACGTCCATGCCCCCATCGTATGCCGGCCCATCGCCGGCCCCACGATTGGTCCGCCCACCATCGCGCCAAGGCCACCCCGCGGAGCGCTTGGGCGCAGCCTCACCCGCGATCTTCTCGCCTCACGTGCCGTGGGTGACCCCGGCCCAGAACCCAGCCCAGAAACCCAGCCCAGCCCCCGGCACACAACTCGGCGGAACCCCGCGCCAGGCCCCCTCGCCAGGCTCCGCGCCAGATCGGTGAACCAGTTCGGTGAACCAGATCGCCACGCAGAACCCCCGCGTCAGAACCCGGCCGGCGACCGGAGCGTCACCGGGCGACCGTCCGACGGGTGGGCGAAGGTGAGCTCTTCGGCGTGCAACAACAACCGCGGGGCGGCGGCAAGTGCAGCCGGCGGGGCGTACAAGTCGTCGCCGAGGATCGGGTGGCCGATGGACTGAAGGTGCAGCCGGAGCTGGTGCGATCGGCCGGTGATGGGCCGCAATTCGACCCGCGTCGCGTCCGGCGATCGTTCCAGGACCGACCAATGCGTGATCGAGGGACGGCCTTGTTCGGGGTCGATCATCTGGAGCGGTGGATGGTCCATGTCCTTGCGGATTGCGGCGTCCACGGTCCCGGCGTCGGCTTCCATCACCCCGGCGACGACGGCCACGTAGCGCTTGAGCGTGCGACGCTCCTGAAACTCGATGCTGAGATGCCGATGGGCTTCGGCGTCGCGGGCCATGACGATCACGCCGGAGGTGTCGCGGTCGAGCCGGTGGACGATGCGGCAGCCGGGCCAACCCTCCTGCGCCCGGCTCACCAGGCAGTCCGCCTTCTCCGGCCCGATCCCCGGGACCGACAACAGACCCGATGGCTTGTCGAAGGCCACCACGCGATCGTCGACCAGCAGCGGCTCGGGCAACCCCGGCGGCGGCGGCGTCCGAGGCTCGGCCCCGGGACCGAATCGCGGGGCCCCGGGCGAAGCTGACTCGGCCGAAGCTGACGCGTCCGATGCGGACGGCGGCGAGGCGGGCGGACCGGATGCATCGGATGGATCGGATGGATCGGATGCATCGGGCGGACCCGACAGGCCCGACGCATCGGACGGGCCGGACGGGCCGGACGGGGGCGGGCACGACATGTAGCGGGACTCCTGGTCGCGTGCGAGCGATTCGGCGATCGCTCTTGCCGCGACACCCTACCGCGCGGGAACCAAGGCCCGGCCGGACGCGAACCATCGGACGCGGCGACGGTTACGATTGGTCGTCGCTCGCCACGTGTCACCCCTCGGACCCGCCATGCCCCCCGCTCCCGGCCATTCCGCATTGCCCTCGTCCGCCCGCCCCCGCGGCGGTGGCGGCCGCACGGTCGCGCTGGTCGCCCTGACCATCGCGACGACGCTCTTGCCGGCCTGCAAGCCGTACCGGATCGAGTACCACCGCCGGCCGGACTTCTACCGGGAGATGTCGAGCACGCCGCTGCAGGATGAAGTCACGCTCGACGACGGCACCACGCTCGTGTTTTCGTCCGACGGCAGTCGCCGCCGCGCCTCGCGCGGCACCGGCGACGCCGAGACCGTCGAGCTGCGATCGACCAACGAAGATGGCGAGATCGTCCTCCGCAGCATGATGCCCGAACATGTCGTCGCCCACATCCTCACGTGCATCCGCCGCGAAGAGTACGACGTCCTCTGGGACCAACTGCTCAGCGAACGCACGCGGATGGCCTACGAAGATGAAGGCGGCGGCTACGAGGGCTTCCTCGATTTCATGTACGACAACGAGCAAGACCTGGACCGCATGTTCACCCGCATGGGCATCAGCATGCGAACCACGGACTGCGTCACGCGCAACCTCGGCCAGGGTGTCTCGCGCATCCAGTTCCACCCGCGGGTGATCCAAAGCCGCGACGGAAGCCGCCTGTTCGGTCAGTTCGACGGCATCGACGTGATCCGCGAGGAATTCCAAGTCAAGCTGCTGCGGATCCACTGACCGCGATCGATCCCGATGGCCCGTGCCACTCCGCGCGGACCACGATCGATCAGCCGCACGTCAGGCCAAGACCGAGCATTTCCCCTGCTGCCGGCGGGCAAGCCGCGCTCACGCGCCGAATGCGGCCAGCACTGCGAGCAGATCTGAAAATCCAACGACGCCGTCGGCGTCCAAGTCCGCGAGCGCATTGCTGCTCCCAAACGCGGCCAGCACGATCAAGATGTCGGCGAAGTCGGTCACGCCATTGCGATCGAGATCGGTCGGGTTCGGGTCGACGGTGAGGGTGATCGTCGCGCTGGGCACCGCCACGTCGGGCGTCGGAAACCCGGGATCGACGGCGAGCAGCGCGTGGTCGAAGAACGAACCATCGGCGAGGGTGGCGGTCAGGATCTGATTCCGCGCCGTGAGCGTGATGGTTTCGCCCGGCGCGATGTCGATCGCTTCGCCGCCGAGGGCAAAAGAACGGCCCACAAGATTGATCTGGCTGCCGGCGAGCGCTCGGAACGAGGCGACCGTCCCCCCCTCGATGGTCACGGTGCCCGACGAAAATACGTCGGGGAATCCGGTGACGGTCCCGCCCGACACGGTGACGCTCGCCCCGTTGAACACGCCGAACGTCGCCAAGGTCCCGCCGGTGATCGTTCCGACCGAGGGGCCGAAGAACTGGAAGAACGGCCCGACGTTGCCGCCGCTCACGTTGACTTCATTATTCGAATTCGTGAAGCCGGTCGGGATCCCCGTCGCGCCCAGCGCGACGTTCCCGCCCATGATGTTCAGCGTCCCGTTGCTCAGGTCGACGCCGAGGCCGATGGATCCGCCGTCGAAGACGTTGACGGTTGCACCGTTCGGCAGGTCAGTCCCCGACGCGATCACGTCGCCGGCTCCGACGTCGATGACCGGCTGCGCCGCGGCGCCGGCGGTCAGCCCGAGGCTGATGACCGCGGTCAGAAATCCACTGATTCGGGCTCGGGACGTGCGCATCGGAGAGGCTCGCATCGTGACGGGGCACGGGATACCAGGGCCGGCGAGGCCGGTCTGGCAATTGGACGGTGAAGAGATGAACGGGGGACGCTGCCCATGCGAATCACGGGCCGCGGTTGAATATTCCCGGGCCGGAATGGAGAAGCGGTGCAGACCGCGGGCGCCGGGGCGGCGATCGGCCGCGCGGCTTCGTTCGTGCTGGCCTCGGGGGTTCGCCTTGGGGGTTCGCCTTGGGGCTGGCCTCGGGGGATGGCCTTGGGGAATGGCCTTGGGGGATGGCCTTAGGGGTTGGCCTTGAGGTGACGGCCTTCGGGGACGGACTCCAGGGACGGACTCCGGAGACAGACTCTGGGGACAGCTTCCAGGGGACGGCTTCGGCGAACCGGCCGCATCTGACGGCCCGTTCGCCACGGCTCGCGCTGGTCCGACCGGGCGTGCCGGCCCCGACGCGATCAGCCGCCCATGCCTTCGCCGATCGCTTCGAGCACGATCGTGCGGCCATCGGCATCGACGGCCACCACGCCGCCGCCGGCGGACCAACGAACGGCCCGCACCCCGCGGCCCGACACGGTCACCGTGCCGGTCGGCTTCATTTCCGGCGACAGGAACACGAGCCGCCCCGCTTCGTCGCCAACAACGATGCTGCCGTCCTCCCGCACCGCCGCACACAAGGCGGAGCGGTCCGGATGGAATCGGGCGTCGGCGGTGACCACGTCGCCGCGGGCCGCATCCACCCGCACGACGTCGCCGCCGGCGGTGATCGCCACGAGTACGTCGCCGGCCGGCGAGGCGGCCAGCGAACGGACCGCCGCTCCCTCGGCCATCGCGCCGCCCGGCTCGTCGCGGACGACATCGGTCATCGACAGGGTCCGCTGCTCCGACGGCGCGATCGCCAGGACGGTGCCGTCGGCGGTACCGAGCACGAGCCGGTCGGCGGACACCACGGCCAGTGTGGTCGCGGCGGCCAACCGGGCGTCCACGGAACCGGCGGCGAACTGCTGGCCGATCGCCGGCGCGTCGCCAAGGTCCAGGCGAACAACCGAACCATCCCGCAAGAGGGCCCACGCGGACGCGGTGTCGACCTGGGCCCACGGTCCGGGGCCAGCCGGAGCGGCCAACGCAATCGCGGCCGACGGCAAAGTCAGCTGATGCACGACCCTCGCTTGACCGGAGCGGCCACGGCCATCGGCGGCCAGCGCGGTCTGGACGATGCTGACGCGTCGCCCATCGATTTGCACGCGGTGGCGATCGTCGACGGCCACGGCCAGAGAGGTTGTTGGCGCGGCGGCACCGTCGGCCAGTGCGCCCGTTGGCAGCGGCCAGGCGGGACCGCCGGGCCCCGCGTCGTCGACGGACGAGGCTCGACCGACGGCCAGGACCGTGGCCGCAGGCCGTTCGTCCACCCGAATGCCGGGCCGTGCGGCCTCGGCGTCAATCACC
This sequence comes from Phycisphaerales bacterium, assembly GCA_045106735.1. Taxonomy (GTDB): domain Bacteria; phylum Planctomycetota; class Phycisphaerae; order Phycisphaerales; family SM1A02; genus JBGCEZ01. Next base: position 8,025 of record JBGCEZ010000072.1, read on the forward strand.
ATTGGCAAGAGCTCGCCGCCCGCCGCGGCCCAAATCCGCGACACCGGCCCCGCCGATGTTGCTCGGCCCCCGGCCAGGGCGGTCACGCCCGACAACCGTTGGTCCGGCAGCCGGCGCAGATCGCCGGACTCCACGTCCCAGGCGATCAGTCGCGGCGACGCCGGTTGCGAGGGCGCGACCACGTTGGACGCGCCGGTGACGGACAACACGAGCTCGCGGCTCCCGGCCCACGCAATCGCGGTGGCCCGTCCGCCGCGCCGCGGCAGCACCGCGCGGACGTCGAGCGTGCCGGCGTCGATCACATCGACCGCGCCGTCGGCGCTCCGCACGGCCAGGCGTTCGCCGTCGGCTGACCAGGCAAGGTTGGCCCCGGTGCCCGAGGACGCCCCTGAAGGCAGATTCAGAATCCGGCGACCGGCGACGTCGATCAGACGCACGCGTCCAACGCTGTCGATCAATGCCGCGCGGCGACCGTCGGCCGTGGCCACAAGATGCTGACTCGTGGGCAGGTCACCCAGTACGCGGCGCGTCGGGCGGCGGCGACTGATCGACCACTCGACCAGGTTGTCGCCGGCCAGCAGAACCGTGTCGGGCCCGGTCACGTCGAATGAATCGATGCGTCCCGCCCCGTCGACCATGCCGTCGCCGAAGGCCGCGATGGATGCCCGGCCTGCGAGCCCGCGGGTGAAGAGTTGGGCCGAGCCGCCGTCGGCCGCGGTGCTCCAAACGATGGCCTGGCCGTCGCCGGAGAAGCGAATCGAACGCACGGGGTCAGGGCCCGCGCTGATCGCCTGGAGCAACTGTTGCCCGCTGAGGTCAACCAGCCACACGGTGCCGTCGGCCGTCCCCGCCGCGGCGAAACGACCATCGGCCGATGCGTCGACCGAGGTGATGCGCTCGGCCCCGGGCAAGCTCAGCGGCGGCGGGCCGTCGACGGCGGCGGTCAGGAAACGCCACGGCCAACCGCGGGCTTCGACCGGGACGCGTTCGAGCATTCGGCGGGCGAGGGTCGCGTCTCCCGCGCGGAGGGCCGCATCGGCGGCGGATACCAGTTGCGGGGCCGGCGTGGTGCCGTCGAAGGCGAGCGTTCCGGCGGCGTCGCCCCGGCCGACCACATCGGATCCGGCCGCGGCGAGTCGGGCGGCGAGCTGCTCGGCCCGGGCCACGGCGACCCGGCGTTCGCCTTCGATGGCCTCGGCCTGATCGCGGGCGACCGCGACCTCGTCCAGGGCGCCGGCCAGCTGCGTCTCGAAGGCCCGCTGGGCGGCGTCGACTTCTGAAGCGGCGGCGGCGAGGCGGGCATCGAATTCGGCTCGCATCTCCGCCGCGATCGTCTCGGCGAGTTCCGAACGGAGATTCTCGGTTTCGGAATTGGCCAGACGATCGGCAATCTGCGGGGCGAGTCGCTCCGTGAGGGACTCGGTCACATCGTCGACGAGTTCCGCCTCGAGCTGGGCCCGCACATCGGGTTCGAGTTCGCTCTCAAGCTGGGCCACCACCTGCGGCCGGGCCTCGGCCGCGAGTTCCGCGCGGACGTCGGCTTCGAGTTCGTCGGCCAACTGGGCGGTCACCTGCGGCGTCAGTTCGGCCGACAGTCCGGCGAGGACCTCCGCCTGGAGTTCCCGCCGCAAGGATGCCACGACGTCGTCGCGAAGGTTCCGGCCAAGGGTCGCGGTGACCTCGGGGGCGAGCTGAGCGGTCAGCTCGGTTGTCAGGTCGGTTGTCAGGTCGGTTGTCAGTTCGGTCGTCAGTTCGGTTGTCAGTTCGGTTGTCAGTTCGGCGGTCAGCCGTTCCGTGATCTCGCGGCGGAGCCGGTTCTCCAGACGCTCCGTCAGATCTTCGGTGATGCCCGGAGTGAGGGCGGCCGACAGCTCGGACTCGAGCTGCGACTCGATCATCGGACGCAGTTCGTTGACCAAGTCGCGGGTGACCTCCGGCCGCAGATCGCCGGCCAGCGTGCCCATCAGTTGCTCGCGGACGGTTGGCGTCAGTCGCTCGGTCAGGTCGCGGGTGACTTCGGGGGCGAGTTCGTCGGACAACCGGGCGGTCAGTTCCTGGCGAAGCTCCGCTTCCACGCGGGCACGCAGTTCGGCGACCTCGGTGGCCGAAGGCGTGGCGGACTCGCCCGCCTCGGCGGCGATGAGGGCTTCCAGTCGCTCCCGCACGGAGGGCATCAGTTCGACCCGCAGGTCTTCGGTGACTTGGCCCGTGAGTTCTTCGGCCAGAGCCGCACTGACCTGCGGCTCGAGTTCTTCCGTCAACTGGGCGGTCACGCTGGGCGTGAGGTCGGCCACCAATTGCTCGGTCAACGACTCCGTGAGCGTGGCGGTCAGAGACGCCGACAGTTCGGCTTCCATCGCCGGCCGCAAATCGGCGGCAAGTTGTTGGCGGAGCTCGGGAGTGAGGCGCTCGGTCAGTTCCCGGGTCAGTTGATCCGTCAGTTGGGCGGTCAACTGATCCGTCAGTTGGGGCGTCAACTGATCCGTGAGCTCCGTGGTCAATCGATTCGTCAACTGCTCGGTCAGTTCACCGGAAAGCTCGTCGGTCAGTCGGGCGGCGAGCGCCGGCCGCATGTCTTCGGCCAGCTTCGCTTCGACCGCCGCGCGGAGGCGATTGCTCAGGTCCGCCCGCATGGCCGCGCCTTCGGTGCGCTCGAGTTCGGCCACGAGCTCGGCCCGCAGTTGCGGTTCAAGCTCCGTCCGCAATTCGGCGAGCAGCGTTTCGCGGTCGACGCTGGTGACGGGCGGCCCGCCAACGTCCGGCGAGCCCGCAGCGGGCGCGTCCCCGGCTCCGGCCAGCACCTCGGCTCGAATGCGATCGGTCAGTTCCTCGGTCAATTCGACGGCCAACCGGCGGCGGAGTTCCGGCTCGAGTTCCTCCCGAAGGGACGCATCCAGCTCCGCGCGGAGGGCGGTCTCCACGTCGCTGGACATGCTGGCCCGCAGATCGGCTTCAATCTCGCGTCGAACGGTGGCGATGACCGCTTGGCGAATCGGATCCGTCGGTTCGGCGGTCAGGCTGGCGATGACTTCCGGTTCGAGTCGGGCCACGAGCTGGGCTCGAACCTGGTCTTCGATCTCGGCGGTGATGCGCGCTTCCGCGGTGCGGCGAACCATCGGTTCGATGTCGGCCCGCAGCGCATCGGCGATGCGTGGACGCAATTGGGCCCGCAACGTGCGCTCGACGTCATCACGCATCGTCTGCCGGGCTTCGGCGATCAACGACTCGTCGCGGGCCAGGGTGGCGGCCAACTCGCTGCGGAGGGCGGGCTCGAGTTCGGCGGTGAGGCGGGTGGTCAGGTCGCGGGTCAAGCTGGCCGTGAGCTCAGGCGTGAGCTCCGCCGTGAGTTCGCGGGTGAGGCTGTCCCGAACGTCGCGTTCGAGGGACGCCCGAAGCGATGCTTCCACCGCCGGCGTCAGCGACTCGGTCAAGCGACGTTCGAGCGCGGCCGTGACCTGCGGCGTCAGGTCATCGACGAGCTGGTCACGAAGGTCGGCTTCCAGCGTGGCGGTCAACTCCGTCGTGAGGGCCGCGGTCAACTCAGTGCGGAGGGCCGCGTCGATCTCGGGTCGCAGTTCCGCGTCCAGGCGAGTCCGCAGTTCGTCGCCGATGCGGACGACAAGCTCGGCTTCCACGCGGCCGGCCAACTGGGTTTCCAGGGCGGCCCGAACGCTCGGCGCCAACTCGGCTTCCAATTCGGCCCGGACCGCCTGTTCCAGCCCGGGGCGGATCTCGGCCACCGCGTCGGCCCGAATCGCCGCTTCAATGCGGGGGCGCAGCTCGGCCCGCAGCCGGGCATCGACGTCGGGCTGCAACGACGCACGGAGGTCCTGGCGGATCGTCTCCCGCAGGGCGGCGACCATCGCGGCCGCACCGGTCATCGCGTCCGAGCCGGTCGCCGGGTCGGGCGAAGACGCGTCGCCAGCCGGGGCACGCCAGGCTTCGGTCAGTTCGCGCCGCACATCCGCGGCAAGGGTGGCCTCAATCTCCGGTCGCAACGTCGTGCGCAGCTCATCGGCGACGGCCGGACGAAGCCGCGCGGTCAACTCGTCGGTCAGCTGCGTGGTCAGTTGGCCGGTCAGACGCGCGGTCAGCTCCGGCCGAAGCTCGGCTTCCAACTCTTGACCGAGGCGGGCGGTGAGTTCCGTTGAAATCTGCTCGCGTACCTGCGGCTCGAGGTCAGCCAGCAATTCGGCTCGGACATCCGCGGTCAGGCCTGCCCGGAGTTCCGCGGTGACCCCAGGTTCCAGATCGGCCGTCAACCGGGCGATGACGTCCGGGGTCAGATCGGTCGCGAGTTGGCGGGTCACGTCCTCGCGGAGCGAGGCCCGCAGGTCTGCGGTGATCTCGGGACGGAGTTCTTCGGTCAGTGACTCGGTGAGGCGAGCGGTGAGCGCTTCGGTGATCTCCGCCGTCAACTGCGGTTCGAGCGACGCACGCATCGCGGGTTCGAGTTCGGCGCGCAGTTCGCGCTCGATGTCGGAGCGAATCGCGGCACGGATCTCGGGTCCGGCTTCGGCGGCCAGTTCCGCCCGGACTTCGTCGAGCAGGTCGACGCGCAGGCGAGCAGTCACCGCGCCTTGCAGTTCCCGCTCAAGATCCGCTCGCACGTCGTCGCGCATCTGCGCCCGAAGCTCGGCCCGCAGCGTCGATCGGACGTCGTCCTGCATCTCGGCGGCGAGTTGCGGCCGAAGCGTGCCTTCGAGTTCGGCGGTGATCTGCGTGGTCAACTCATCGGTGAGTTGATCCGTGAGAGCAATGCGAACCTCGGACCCAATCCGCTCGTTGAGTTGCTGGGTGACGGTGGGCGTGAGTTCGGCAATGAGCCGGGCGGTCAGGCTTGCCCGCAGCTCGGTTTCAATCTCGCCACGAAGCTGGGCTTCCAACTCGGCCCGGACTTCCCGGCTGAGCGTGGCGATGACCTCGGGCCGGACCGTCCGCTCGAGTTCCGCCCGCACCTCGCGTTCCAAGGCCGGTCGCAACTGGGTGATGATCTGCGGCCGCAGCTTCGCCTCGAGTTCGTCGCGGACCGGCGCTTCAAGTTCGGCTCGCAGGAGCTCCCGGACCCTCGAAGCGCTGGGAATCGGCGCGGCGTTCGCCGGATCGCCGGCTCCAGCGGCTCCGCCACCCGCCCCGCTCCCGGTCTCGCTCCCGGTCTCGCCCCCGGCCAGACGCAACTGGGCCTCGATCTCCGGCCGCAGGTCTTCCCGCAGCGTGGCGGTGACCTCGGGCCGCAATGCCTCCGTCAGTTCGCGGCGAATCGCGATTCGCAGTTCGCGCCGCAACTCATCTTCCAATGCCGCTCGCTGCTCGGCCGTGAGTTCTCCGGGGCCGGTTCCGCCGGCTTCACGCGCGGCGGACAGGCGCTCGTTCAATTCCGTGATGCGCGCCTGAAACTCGCCGGTGAGGCGCTCGGCGACCTGGGCTTCGACGGCTTCCAGATCCTCGTTGAGTTTCCGAATCTTCCGCCGGGCGAAGACCAATTCGGCCGCGGCATTCGCCGGCTCGGGATCCACTTGCGGCTCGTCGGCCGGGGGCGCGGCGGCGCGGAGCGGGGCGACCGGCTGGGGCGCCGTCGCCCGGGTCACGACGATCAACGCTCCGAAAGCCAGCACGCTGATCAGCGCGAGCAGCAACAAGGCCGACGAAAGGCGCATCGGGCCGCGCCGACGCGGGCGGCGAATGGCCGGCGCACGATTGGCCGACGAATGCGGCAGGCCCCGGCCACCGACGGCCGCGGCGATGCGTTCGTCGGCCTCGAATCGGGCCCGTACATCGTCATCTTCGCGGCGCACCACGATCGGATTGGCCGCCGACCGCAAGGCCGCGGCCCGATGCTCGGCGTCCCCGTCGAGATCGGTTGCTTCGACGGTCAGTTCGGCTCCGAACGTCGTCTCGTCGGAACGCAGTGCTTCTCCCATCGCGTCGGCCGCGTGGTCCGAATCCGACGACACTTCCGACGGCCGCAGTGGACCGGCGTAGCCGCCACCGTGTTCGTCGCGCACCGCTTCCATCGCCGCGCCGGACGCGCCCGGGTCGTCTGCACTCGCGGCGGCGAAGCCGTCCCGTTCTGCCTCGGTGGATGCCTCCCCTTCGGCGTTGTTGGCGTTGTCGGCGGTGGCGTTGGCGTTGACGTCCTCTGCTTCCGCGTCATCCGCGGCTGGCGGCGTGAGCCGGTGCAGATCGTCGACCGGGCCACCCGGAGCCATCGCGTCTCCGGCGGCAACCGGCGCCCGGTCCCCATCGGTGCTCGTCCGGGCGTCGGCCATGAGCATGTGGGTCATGAGCCGGGAAATGCGTGGTTCGTACGGCGCTTCGGCGTCGGGGGAAAGCCGGCGACTGCCCGGGACGGGATCCAAACGAGCAAGCTCGGAGAACACAGCGACGATGCGCGCCCACTGCACCGGTCCGGCCGGCCGAATGGCCGCGGCGAGTTCGGTATCCGGCCCGCAGCGAACCGCGAGCCAGGCCCGGCCGATCCGCCAGCGGCGCTCGGCCTCGCGCGCTGGAATCTCAAGCCCCTCGGCCACACCGGCAATCGAGGTGCCGGTGAAGATTCGGGCGGTCACGATGGCCGCGACCTCATGGTCCAATACGTCCAGTTCGTCGATCGCCGCGTCGAGCAGGCGCACGTCCACGGTGCGGCCGAGGGCTCGGTCCGCCTCGGACAGTCGCAGCACGCGGCGCGGTTGATCTTCCAGGCCGATGAGGGCCGCGAGTTCCCGCAGCGCGGACCGCGCCGCGACGCTGGCTTCTCCCAGCGCAAAGTCCGCCGGCTGCTCGGGGTCCGACGACGCATCGCGCCGAGCCTCGGCCAGCAACGCCACCATGGAAATCGCCCGGGCCGCCCCATCTCGCCCAAGTTGCCGGGCCAATCGGCGGCGCACGCTGGCCGTCAGGTTGGCGATCCGTTCCGCGCGAGCGACCGCCTCCTGGCCGGCCGGGTCTCCAGCCGTTCCACCGGCACCTGGCGTTCCATCCGACGACGAATCGGGTCCGGGACCCGCCTGATCAGCGTGCTGCTCGTCCATCCACCCTCGTCCAAATCCCGACCTGACGGCCGGCATCCAGACCTCCTCGATTACCCCGGATCCTCCTGAACTCGGCCGCGGCGGACTTCCACACCCGCGCAGCACCACACCTCAGAGAGGAGTATCCCCCGAGGACCCCCGTTGCGCCCACCGCCGTTCGTCACGTCCGCGACAGATATGCGCGGGTTTTCCCACGCCCCCCTGCCACGGCCACCCAAGCCCCCCTGTTCCCCGTGAAATTCCACTTCTCGGCCGTCGTTCCGAGGGGACGAACGGTGTTCAACCGGTGGGATTCGGATGTCGCGTCCCCGGCCGGTTCTTCCGCCGCGCCCAGGTGGTCGCGAATGCGCAGCCAAGGCTCGAGTCTCGAGCACTTACGCCCGTGCGAAAAAGCCGCTTCAAGCACATTGACGGCGATGAGGCACCGACCAGACGGCTCCCATGCTTCAGCCAGCATCCCGCGAGCGCAACGAAAACCGCGGCGGACCGGGTTTCCGATCCGCCGCGGCGTCATTGATGCAGGTCTGGCGGCCCGAGGGCCGTCATGGCCTCGGACTCAGGCCTTGGCCTCTTCTTCGGGCGCGGGCTCGTCTGCCGGCTCCTCAGCCGGGAGGTCGATCGCCTCGAAGTACAGATGCTCGGCCTCATCCTTGCGGGTGACGACGATCTTCTGACCCGAGTGGACATCGCCGGAGAGCAGACGCTCGGCCAACTGGTCCTCGATGTGGCTGCCCAGAGCCCGACGGAGCGGACGGGCACCAAAGTCCGGGTTGTAGCCCTTGTCGATCAGGAAGTCCTTGGCCAGCTTGTCGAGTTCGAGCTGGATGCCCTTGGCCTCGAGCCGCTTGCGAACCTTGGACAGTTCGATCTCGATGATGTTGTAGAGATCGTCCTTGATCAGCGGACGGAAGACGATCACCTCGTCGAGACGGTTGATGAACTCCGGACGGAAGAACTTCTCGACCTCGCCCATGAGCTGGGTCTTGATCTTGTCGTAGTCCTGCACGTCATCGCGCTTGCCGAAGCCGAACGAAGCGCCGCCCTTGATGAGGTCGGCCCCGATGTTCGACGTCATGATCAGCACGACGTTCTTGAAGTCCACGTGCCGGCCGAACGAGTCGGTGAGGCGCCCTTCCTCCATGATCTGGAGGAGCATGTTGAACACATCGGGGTGGGCCTTCTCGACTTCGTCCAACAGAACGACGGCGTACGGACGACGGCGGATGCGCTCGGTGAGCTGACCGCCCTCTTCGTAGCCGACGTAGCCGGGAGGCGCGCCGATCAGCCGCGAGACGTTGTGCTTCTCCATGTACTCGCTCATGTCGAGGTAGATCAGCGCGTCGCTGTCCCCGAACATGAACTCGGCGAGGGCCTTGGCCAGCAGCGTCTTGCCGACGCCCGAGGGGCCGATGAAGATGAACGAACCCATGGGGCGATTCGGATCCTTGAGACCCGAGCGCGCCTTGCGGATGCTCTTGGCCACGGCCGTGACCGCGTCCTCCTGGCTGACCACCGAACGGTGCAGTTCCGCTTCGAGTTGCAGAAGACGCTCGGTCTCCTCCTTCTCCATGCGGGTCAGGGGCACGCCGGTCATCTTGCTGACGACCTCGCAGATGACTTCCTCATCCACGGTGCCGCTGGACTCATTGAGCTTGTCGCGCCAGGACTTCTGGAGTTCTTCCTTCTGCTTGCGCAGCTTCTCCGCCTGATCGCGAAGCTCAGCCGCCTTCTCGTAGTCCGCGTTCTTGACCGCCTCTTCCTTGCTGATCGAGAGCTTCTCGATCTGCTCCTCGAGGTCGGCGAGATCCGGCGGCTTACTCATGCTTTTCAGCCGCACGCGGGCTCCGGCTTCGTCAATCACGTCGATCGACTTGTCGGGCTGCACGCGTCCGGTGATGTACCGGCCGCTGAGTTCGACGGCCATGCGGAGCGCGTCGTCGGTGATGTCCACGCGGTGATGCTTCTCGTAGCGCTCGCGCAGCCCCTTGAGGATCTCGATCGTCTGCTCGGGGTTCGGTGGCTCGACGGGGATCGACTGGAAGCGTCGTTCCAACGCCGAGTCCTTCTCGATGTACTTGCGGTACTCGTCGAAGGTGGTGGCGCCGATGCACTGGATCTCACCGCGGCTGAGGGCGGGCTTGAGCACGTTGGACGCGTCGATCGCGCCCTCGGCCCCGCCAGCCCCGACCAGGGTGTGGAGTTCGTCGATGAAGAGGATGACGTTCTTGGCCCGGCGGACCTCGTTCATCACCGCCTTGATGCGTTCTTCGAACTGACCGCGGTACTTCGTGCCGGCGACCATCATCGCCAGGTCAAGCACCACCAGACGCTGGTCGTGCAGGATGTCGGGGACTTCCTGCGAGACGATGCGCTGGGCCAAGCCCTCGACGATCGCCGTCTTGCCAACGCCGGCCTCACCCAGGAGGACGGGGTTGTTCTTGGTGCGGCGACAGAGCACCTGGACCAGGCGTTCGATCTCGTCTTCCCGGCCGATGACCGGATCGAGTTCGGTGGCCTTGGCCAGCTCGGTCAAGTCGCGGCCGAAGCTGTCGAGCGCCGGCGTCTTGCTCTTGCCGCGACGGGGCGTACCGGAGGGACCGCCCTCGCCGGGGATGCCCCCGCCGGACGGCTCCATGGTCTCGCCGCCTTCTTCGGGCTCGACGCCCGCGCCGAGCAGGTTCAGGACCTCCTCGCGGACCTCGTCGAGCTTGAGGCCGAGGTTCATCAGCACCTGAGCCGCAACCCCGTCCTGCTCGCGGAGCAGGCCGAGGAGCAAATGCTCCGTGCCAACGTAGTTGTGGTTGAGACTGCGAGCTTCCTCAATCGCGTACTCGATCACCTTCTTGGCCCGTGGGGTCTGCGGCAGCTTCCCCATCGTGACCATGTCGGGACCGCTCTTCACGAGCTTCTCGACCTCGAGGCGCACCTTGCGCAGATCGATGTCGAGGTTCTTGAGGACATTCGCTCCGACGCCCGAGCCTTCCTTCACCAGCCCGAGCAGGATGTGCTCGGTGCCGATGTATTCGTGATTGAACCGCTGGGCCTCTTGATTGGCCAGGGCCATCACCTTGCGGGCGCGATCGGTGAGACGTTCGAACATGACGTGCTCCGGGGGGCATGGTTGCCCGTGGTCACTCTACGGTCGGCTTCTCGGACGTTCCACCGAGGGAACGAAGAGAGGAAGACCTACGGACAGAAGACCATCCGCAAGCCCCGTTCCATTCCCATCGACTTGATTCACGCGCCGTCTGTTGTCCGGGACGCATTCCGGCGCAGAAAAGCCTGCCGATGCCTCGGGGAAGCCCTGCCGCCATGCCAGATCGGCGGTCGGGTCCGATAGTCAGGCCCCCGGGCCTTGAGCCGAATGCCGGATTGGGGCAGCTTCCCCCCCGGAGCGGGTCGACCGCACGCCTGACCCTGTGGGCTGATTCCGGGAGGCCCAGACCGTCCTGGTGCCGCCGGGGGTTCCCCCGGGCCCGTGGCGAGCCACGGGGACCCGCCAACATCCGCCGAAGTCAGCCTCGCTCCCCCGAAGACGATCCCCGCCGGCCGGGCTCCTTGCCGACACTCGCTCGCCTCATCGCGCTCGCCTCACCCGGCCCCGCCGCGAACCACCTGCCCGCGCTGCAATTCGACCACCCGGTCAGCCCGGCGGGCGATCGCCCGGTCGTGGGTCACCATGACGATGGTCAGGCCAGCCTGGTGCTGGGCTTCGAGCAGGCCCAGGATCTCGCCGCCGGTATCGGCGTCGAGGTTGCCCGTCGGCTCGTCGGCCAGCAGGACCTCCGGCCGGTTCACCAAGGCCCGGGCGATGGCCACCCGCTGGCGTTCGCCACCCGAGAGTTCCCGCGGCCGGTGCTTGAGCCGGTGACCGAGGCCGAAGGATTCGAGCAGCTCGCGGGCCTGGGCCCGGACGCCGCCGCGTTCGCGGAGCCAGCGCAGCCGGCCGCGGCCGACCATGGCCGGCAGGGCCGCGTTCTCCAAGACCGTGAGTTCCGGCAGGAGGTGGTAGAACTGGAAGACGAAGCCCACCGACCGATTTCGGAACCGGTCCCGCCGGCGCGCCCCAAGGTCGTCGACCCGCTGCCCGCGGAAATGGATCGCGCCCTGGTCGCGATCCGGACGGTCAAGATCGCCGAGCAGGTGCAGCAGCGTGCTCTTGCCGCTGCCGGACGCCCCGAGCACGGCGACGAACTCGCCCGGTTGGACGGTCAGCGAGGCGCCGCGCAAGACCGGCACCTCGACCTTGCCCAAGCGGTACGTCTTGTGAACGTTCTCCGCCGCGATGATCGCGCCGCCGGACCCCGTGTCGGGCGCGGCGGACTTGGCATCAGCCTTGGCATCGGCCGTGGCGTCGGCCTTGTCACCCGAGTTGGCCTTGGCCCCCGATGTCGTGGCGGGACTACTCATAACGAAGCGCCCGCACCGGATCGGTGTCCGCCGCCTTGGCCGCGGGGAAGAACGCCCCGAGCACGCTGAAGAGGATGGCCCCGACCATGGTGGTCACGACGGTGAACGCGTCCATCTGGCTCGGGATCCGGTCAAAGTAATACGTCGCCGGATCCCAGATCCGCACGTTGATCGTGAACGCCAGGGCGGCCAAGGCGGCGAACACCACCAGGCCCAGCACCGAGAGCACGATCGAGAGCATGCTGCCGCGGCGCACCTGCAGCAACAGCCAGACGAAGCTCGCCGCCGCCCCCACGGTGAACGTGATGGCCAGCCAACGCGGCGGATCGCCCAGGGCGTCGTGGATGTGATTGATGTTGCGGACGACGACCCAGGCCAGGCCGACGCCGACGATCGCCCCGAACAGGCCGATGATCAGCCCGTAGCGCAGGAAGATCATGGCGATGCCCCAGCGGCTCGCCCCCACCGCCCGCAGGATCCCGATGTCCCGCGTCTTCTCGTAGACGATGGCCCAGAAGATCGCGAGCACGAGCCCCGCGCACACCAGGTAGACCAGACTGAACAGCGTCCGCATGAGCTCGCGTTCGTTCTCGATCGGCCCGATGAAGTCGGCCTGCTGCTCTTCCCAGGTCTGGACGAGCACCTCTTGGCCGACGGCGCCGGCCGACGTGCCGCGATAGAACGTCGGGTCGTTGTTGATGGTCGGGGCCCAGTCGCGGTAGATCGCTTCCACCCGTTCGCGCACGTCCACCGGGCTCAAGCCGTCGGCCGCGCGGATCAAGATCTGCGTGGCCCGGGCCGGCTTGACCTTGGTGGCCTGGACGGGCATCGGTTCGCCGCGTTCGTTGAGCCGGTAGGCGACCTCGGAGACTTCTTCGCGCGTCGCCCCGATGAGCTCTTGCGCGACCTCGATCGGCACGATCACCCGCCGCGAATCGATCAGGAAAATCCCGGAGCGAAACTCATTGGCCACGGTGAACGTCTGGCTCGGCGGCGTGCTGACGCCGCTGGCGTCCGAGGGGATCGTGATCAACCGGACGGTGTTCTCGACGATGGGATACGGCAGGAAGTACGCCCGCCGCGAGTTGACTTCGCCCACCGGCATGATCGTGCCGTCACTCGCCCGGCGGTTGAAATCGCTGACGTGGATGCCCAGCACCGCCCGCGGCAACGGCCGCGTGCCGCCCAGAGGCTGGGCTTCCTCGCTGAGGGCCAGACCGGCCGCCTCGTACTCGGCCAGGCTCGGCGAGCCGTCGTTCAGGCCTTCCACCGTCTGGCGAAAATCGGTGTCCGCGTGCGGCGGTTCATCCTCGGCCGGCGGCCGCCACCAGAGGCTCCGGCCGTAGCCGGTGACCGCGGTGTAGCGCTCGGCGTCCACGCCCCAGTACTGGACCGGCTTGGAGTCCTTGGGTCCGTTGCTCGGATACGGCATCTCGAGCAGGCCCCAACCGTCGACCACCGGACAGGCGGCGACGATCATCTCGTCGGCCTCCAGTCGATCGAGCAGCCCTTCGTAGGCGGGAATGCCGCGCACCGGCGCGGTGATGACGACGTCACCGACGAGCACCCGGCCACTGGACTGGACCTTGGCCAGGAAGCCGCTCATCACGCTGACGACGATGATCACCAGGGCAACGCACAGCCCGACCGCGGCCACGGCGACCAGCGGAATCACCCGGCTGGTCAGGTATCGGTTGGCCAGCAAGGCGTGGTACATGCGGGGCCTCGGACGGGGAAAACGATCGGCGGGCGATCAGCGGGCGGGCGGCGAACGATTGGCAGACGGCGGGCAAACGGCTCGCGCGGCCAAGCCGGTTCAGCCGCGATCGGTAGAGGGTATCCCGACCGGGGCGCTCGCGTGGCGGCGAACGACTTCCTGCGGCACGCCGATGTCGCCGGTCAGGACGCGGCCGGTCCACGCCGCGGCTCCGTCGGCGGTCATGCCCACTTTCGGCCCCAGGAAACTGACGGTGACGTTGGCCCGCACGGCACACGCGGCCCCATTGGCTGCATCGGCTGGAGCGACTGCAGCGGTTGCAGAGGCAGCGGCGGCAGCATCGGCAGCAGCGGGCGGGTCGCCCGACGGCGGCGGCACCGGACACCCACGGTCGGCATCGAATCCCGTGGGCACGTCCACGGCCAGCACCGGCACCCCGGCGTCGCGTCCGGCGTTGATTGCTTCGACCAAGGCCCGGACGCGTCCGACCAGCGGACGATCCGCCCCGGTCCCGAGGATCGCGTCGATGAAGAGTGCCGGTGACGGGCGGGCACGGCTCGCGTTGGCGGCCGGGCCGGACTGGCCCGCCGGGCCGGCCGCCGCGGCCCCCGACTTCGATTCCGACGCCGACTCCCCCGCGATCCAGTCGTCGGCCGAAATCGTCTCAATGCCCATCCGCCGGGCGATGCGGGCGTTGACCGCGGCGTCTGAGCCCTCGCGCGGTTCGGCCACGACCACGACGAGCACCGCTGGCGGGACCGCCGCACCCGGCTCCGGATCGCCCCCGGCCGCCTGGGGTTCCATCGCCGCCGCCCGCCGATTGTCCAGATGCCGGGCCACGGCCCAACCGTCGCCGCCGTTGTTGCCGCCGCCGCACAGAATCACGATGCGCGGCTCGCCGGTCACCTCAGTCGTCACATCGGCCGTCATCTTGCCCGGGACCTTGCCCGGCATCTCGGCAGGCACCGCGGCAGGCACCGCGGCAGGCAACAGGTCGAGCGCGGCGGACTCGACCGCCCGGGCCGCGTTCTCCATGAGCACCAGCCCGGGCATACCCCAGGCCTCGATCGCTTCGCGGTCGACGTTTCGGGCCCCTTCGACGCTGTGGTTCGCCACGCTCATCCTCCCAATCGCCCGCGCGACCGGGGCCGGGCGACGGTCAGGATAGACTGGCCGATCGGCCGGTTGCGGCCATCTGCCGCATCGCCTCCCCCGCCCGGAATCCGTCCCGCAATGACCGCGCTCGTCGACATCGCCGCCTTTGCCGTCGCCAGCGTCGCGGCGGTCGGCGGGGCCTTCTGGTGCGTGGCCGCCGGCCGGCTCGTCCGGGTTCGCCGGCAACAGCCGAGCGTCCGGCGGGGCCTGGAACTGCCCGCCCCGGAAGACGGCTGGCCCCGCATCTCAATCGTGATCCCGGCCCACAACGAAGCCCGGATCATCGAGGAAGGTGCCCGGGCCCTCGGCCAATTGGACTACCCCGACTACGAGGTGATCTTCGTTCTGGACCGGTGCACCGACGCCACCGCTGACCTGCTGGCCCCGATCGCCGCGGCCGACTCGCGGATGAAGGTCATTCACAATGACTCGTGCCCCGACGACTGGGCCGGCAAGTGCAATGCGGCCCGCGTAGGGGCCGCCGCGTCGACCGGCCAGGTCCTGGTCTTTACCGACGCGGACACCGCATTCGCCCCCGAGCTGCTCCGCGCGACCGTCGCCCTCGCCGCCCACGAAGACCGGCAACTCGTCAGCCTGCTCAGCACGCTGACGGTGGAGCACGACTTTGAGCGGCGCGTGCAGCCGGTGGCGTCCATCCAGTTGATGAATCAGTACCCGATCGAGCGGGTCAACCGTCGCGACGGACCACGGCCGTTCGCCAACGGGCAGTTCATGCAGTTCGATCGGGCGACGTACGAAAAGATCGGCGGCCACGAAGCGGTGCACGACGACCTCCTTGAGGACATCGCCTTCGCTCGGGCGGTGCACTGGGCCGGCGGATCGGGCGCGGTCTATTTGGCCGACGACATGCTTCGCTGCTCGATGTACGGCACATGGGAAGCGTTCCGCGCCGGGTGGAAGCGGATCTTCATCGAAGCATCGCGGCGCATGCCGCACTCGATGCGCAAGTACGCCGTCCGATTGGCCCTGCTCGGCGCGGGCTTGCCCGTTGTGCAAGCGCTTGCCCTGTTCGGAGCCGGCTGGTTCGCCATGACCGCGCGTCCTGGTTGGGCCGCGGCCTTGGCCGGCGTGGTCATCGTCGGATTCATCGCCCAAGCGTGGACCCTCGGCCGGGCGTACGCCATGGCCGGCGCGCCGGCGAACTGCCGCTGGTGGTGGCCGCTGGGCTGCGTGCAGGTCGCCCGCATCCAGTGGGAAGGCGCGTCCGACCTCGAACACGAACGGCCGATCCGTTGGGGCGGGCGCGAGTACGTGCTCAAGGCCCGCCGCCCGGGCGAGTGAGCCGCCGCCGCCGCCGCGTCAACTGAACCTGAGAACGCCGTCGACGCGCCCGCACTCCAGGCAGCGTCCCGGCCGCAGCAGCGGATGGCCGCAGTGCATGCACGCAACGGCCCGCGATTCGATCACGCGGCGGGCGACGCGAGTCGACACGATGAACGCCGCCAGCAGCATGACGGCCGACGCGGCCCGCATCACATTCGCGATGCCGCCGGTCCGCGGCGCCCACGTCCCGGCCAACCGCGCGCCGGGATCCGACTGGATCGCCACCGCCGCAACGCAGGCCAGGACGAACAGTCCGACGTACGGCCAGAGCGCCGCCGGGCTCATCAAGATGTACGACGCCAGTCCGCCGCGCGAAGCGACGGCGATCGTCCACATCTTCCACAGACCGAACGTCGCGGGAATGAACCAGACGATGCCGATCAAGCTCGACCGACGCCAGACGATGGCCAAGACCTGTTCAAATTCTGCCGCGTCAAATCCCCGCGGGACGACGAGGGTCGCCAAGACGACCGCCGGCGCCGCGTAGACCACGCCCAAGAGCACCGGCCACGCCCACGCGGGCCGCTCGCGCCCCGAGCACGCCCGGATCGCGGACGTTCGAAAGACGAAGTCGCCGAGGGTTGACGACAGGTGATCGCCGGTGCGCTGCATCGCCGGGCTCCTCTGCCCGATCGAACGCCCGAACCCCCGGGCTCATTGCCGCCGGACGCCGGCCCGCGTCCGTCTCCGCCGTCTCCGCCGTCTCCGCCCGAAGACTACAACCCCTCGACGGCCGCTCGCACTGCTTCGATGTGTCCGGCGACCTTCACCTTGTCCCAGCGCTGGGCGACTTTTCCGTCGGCGTTGATCAGGTACGTCGTCCGCACCACGCCCATGTACTTCCGCCCGTACATGGACTTCTCCTGCCACACCCCGTATGCCCCGCAGACCTTCGGCTGGTCGCCCTTCTCCGCCGGGGCGTCGGCCAGCAGCGTGAAGGGCAACTCGAACTTGTCGGCAAACTTGCGGTGGCTCGCCACGTCGTCGGGGCTGACCCCGAGCACCACGGCATCAAGGGCCTCGAACGCGGGCAACTCATCGCGGAAGCCGCACGCCTGCTTGGTGCAGCCCGACGTGTCATCCTTGGGATAGAAGTACAGGACGACGGGGCGACCGCGGTAGTCCTTGATGGCGTGCTTCGCCCCATCCTGATCGGGCAGGGTGAACGCAGGGGCGGCGCGGCCGACTTCGATACACGACATGGGATCGTCTCCGTGAGCGGGTTCCGCGCGGTGCGGGGTGCGCGGCGCGGCGGACATTCTATGCCGACGGGGCCGCGGGTTCTCGGCCGGCGGCCAAGCCGGAAGCGGCGAGCAGTTGACGCGTGGCGGCGGCCTGCGGGGCGTCGAAGATCGCCGTCACCGGCGCCGACTCCACCGTCTGGCCGGCGTCCATCACGAACGCCCGGTCGGCGACCTCGGCCACCACCCGCAGGT
The DNA here is from genome assembly GCA_045106735.1 of Phycisphaerales bacterium. Classification (GTDB taxonomy): domain Bacteria; phylum Planctomycetota; class Phycisphaerae; order Phycisphaerales; family SM1A02; genus JBGCEZ01. Next base: position 25,118 of record JBGCEZ010000072.1, read on the forward strand.
CGTGGCTCACGAGGATGACGGCCATGCGCCGCGACCGGGCCAGATGGTGCAGTCGCTCGAGGATCGTTCGCTGCACCAGCACGTCCAGCGCCGTGGTGGGTTCATCGGCGAGCAAGACGGCCGGGTCACCGGCGAGGGCGAGGGCGATGCCGATGCGCTGGGCTTCGCCGCCGGACAGTTGGTGCGGCCGGGCATCCAGCCGGTCCATGGCATCGGGGAAACCGGCGTCGTCGAGCAACGTCTTGATCGTCGCGCGGGCCGCGGCCCCGCGCTCACCGCGGAGGGTGGACACCACTTCGCGGAGCTGCGACCCGATCGTGCGGAGCGGATGGAGCGCGCGGCGCGGTTCTTGGAAAATCATGCCGACGCGGCGGCCGCGGAGGCGCGCGGCATCCGCCGCGCCGCGGACCGGTTCGCCGCCAACCTCAATCGTGCCGCCAGTGCGCTGGGCGCCCGGCGGGAGCAAGCCCAGCACCGCGAGCCCGGTCATCGTCTTCCCCGAACCCGACGCTCCAACGATCGCGACGACCGATCCCGGCGCCGCGTCCACGTTCACCCCGCGAAGCACCGGCTGACCGCCGATCTCTACGCGCACGTCGTCGATCCGGAGCGCGGGTGGAGTCGACGGGGCCATATCCATCACGCCCCCCCCGGCGAGGCGGTGAAGCGGCGGCGCACCGACTCACCGGCCAGGTTCATGGCCACCAGGGTGATGGCCACAAGCGCGCACGGGAACACCAACAGCCACCACCGCGTGCGGACGGGATTGACTTCGGCCACGCCATCGGCGGCCAGCGCGCCCCAACTGGTGATCGGTTCGCGCACGCCGAGCCCAAGGAAACTGAGAAATGACTCACTGAGCATGGCCGCGGGCACGGTCAACGCCGCGTACACAATGATCGGCCCGAGAAGGTTTGGCAGCAGGTGCCGCGTGAATCGACGGATCCGGCCCATGCCCATCGCGGTGCACGCTTCCATGAACGGTTGCTGCATCAGGCTGAGGGTCTGGCCGCGCACCACGCGGGCCATCGTCATCCACGAGACGAGTCCGATGGCGGCCACGAGTACGGCCAGCCGCAGCAGTGTTCGGGCGCGCGCGCCGAGCGCGTCCCCCGCGCCCACGATCAACGCGTCGGCCGCGAGACCGATGAGTACGACGAGCAGAATTGTCGGCAATCCCTGCAGGACGTCAACGGTTCGCATGAGCGCGCCGTCCACGCGCCGGCCGCCAGAACCCGCGGCCGCCCCCCAGACCGTTCCCAGCACGCCGGCCACCGCCGCCGCGCCAAGTCCAACCCCCAGGCTGACCGCACCGCCAATGATGCACCGGGCCAGCACATCCCGGCCGAGTCGGTCGGTCCCGAACCACACGCGTGGCCGCTGGCCGCGTTCGGCCGCAACCGCATCGACCGCGGCGCGTTCCACCGGCCGGTGCGGCGCCCACCAGGGCGGCAACAGCGCTTGGGCCACATCGTTGCGTTCGTATCGGGCGACGCCACTCTCGTCGGCGGCCAAGGCCCACGGCAAACCGCCGATTGCCATCCCCGCCACGAGCAGCAAGGCGACCACCGGAAGCCACGGGCGCCGGCGCGGGCGAGCGGTCGTCATCCCCCAGGGGAGCCGGAGGCACGGGGGGCGGGCGAGGCGATCGTGGGCGCGGTCCCGGAACTGGAGCCCGGTCCAGGGCCAGCGCCCGAATCCGAGTGCGCGCCGGAGCCGGCTGCATCCTGAGCCGGCGTGGCCTTGTCGATGAGATCCCGCACGAGACGATCGACGCGTTCGTCGACGGTCAGCAAGTCGTCGGACAAGGCCGCCTCAAGTTCCACGAGCTGCCGCTTCAGGGCATCGGCTTCGGCCCGGCGGGCTCGGTAGAGGAATGCTTCTTGAAGCAGGAGCACCGGACGCAGGCGCGTGGCCAAGGCGTCGATCGCTTCGGGGCTGTCGCCGCGGGCCACCGCGGTCTGAAGCTGGGCCGAGAGCTCGGCCACGACCTTGCGGTTGCGGAGTTCGACCAGCTTGAGGTTGTAGGCGTTTGGGTCTTCGCGCATCAGACGCGCGAGCGATCGAAGCCGCGGGCTGCTGCGCAGGCCATCGAGGAACTTCTGTTCGCTGAGCAGGCGAAGATCGCGCAGGGCTTGGGCCTGGTTCGGGTCGATCGCCTCAGCCACGGTCAGGCAACGATCGATCTCTTCTTCCGTCAGCGGTCCGAATCGGACGGCGGCGAATTCGGCCCGCGGACCGTTGCTGGCTGCGGTTGACGGCGGCGCCGGAGCCTGGCCGCCCGCCGACGGCAGTGGCTGGCCAGATGATGGATCACCCGCTGCCGGGTCGGTGGCCGGGTTGGTGGCCGGGTTGGCGTTGGCGGTCGCCGCGGAACGAAGCGACGTCGCCGGCGACTCGTTCGACTCGAGCGTTCCGGAACGCACGGCCACCCACGTGACCAGCGACGCGGCAACGGCAACGAGGCATCGATCGATGGTTCGCGACATGGAGGGCCCCGAGGAGGCGGCGGGGAAAGCGTGGGCGGCGCGGAGGCTGGCTTCAGTGTCCGGCGTTGGCGAACGCCGGCGAGCAAGCCGAGCGGCGGGCAAGCCGAGCGGCCCGATCATTCCATCGAAAAGGAGAACGCATCCGGCATCGCCTCAGTCAATTCGGCGGTGACGCCGTCGAGTGAGTCGAGCTTGAGGGCGGCGGTCACCGAACGGCGGTAGTCATCCCGCGCTTCATCGACGATCGACCGCGGATCGCGCTCGCCAAAGAGCGACGCGTCCAAGTCAAAGGAGACGAGCGCGGCCGACGCACCGGGCCGGCTGGTCGCCGGCGTTTCAACCGCCTCCGGCGTCCCGGGAACCTCGGTGTTCGGGTCGATCATGACGATGTCGGTCTCACCGGGCGACGAACCCGAGCCATTGAAGCCCATGGCCGTCCAGATGCCGGCGAAGGTGACGACGCCAAAGGCCGCGGCCATCGCCAATCGTCCGAACCACAGGCCGGAGCCTCCGCGGCGGGAACCGTCGCCTTCGGCCCGCCGCATGGACGGCGTGGCCGAGGGGAATGCCAGCGTACGGCCCGGCAGGTCGCCGACCGAGGCGGCATGGACCGCGTCCTCCAGATCCGCCGGAATGACGTGGGAAGGCACGAGTTCGGCGTCGAGCCGGACCGCGAGCCGCTCGTCGGCCAAGGCTTCCGCGCGGGCCACGAGGGCCGACGCGGCAATCCGAGACTCGAGACCGGGACGGGCCGGGATGGCCGTGAATGCCCGATCGAGAGCCGCCGCGAGGGCCGGATCCGCCGGCGGCAGGTGGCCGCCAGATGGCTGATCCGGACGATCACCGGGGGTGGATGGAGGGAAAGCGTTCATGCAGGGATCCGAGGAGCACTGGTGGCCGGGAGCGAAGAGCGGACCGGCTCAGGGGTCCAACGTGCGGCCCGGCCATCGATTGCACGACGACCGGCAGGAGTTCGGCGAAGCGCGGCCGCGGCCGAGGATCTCGGACCCAGTGTGGCCCCGCCGCGGTCCGGGAACCGTTCGGGGGCCGATCGGAGGCCGAAAGAAAGTCGGCCGAAAGCGACCCTGAGGCCGTGCGGAGGCGGTTCTTGCCGGGGGTCGCCTGCACCTGGAAGGCGGGCGAGTTGGCCACGAGCCGAGCACCGGCGAGAGCAGGATTCCGTTGATCCGGCGGGCGATCCTCAGCGGCCGGCCGGCCCCCCGCTGGCCGTGCCCCCGTCGTCGTCCGCCGTGTCCGCCTCGTCCGCCCCGGGTTCGAACCGCGGCCCAAGATCGTCGCGCAACTTGCGAAGGGCACGATGGTGCCGAGCGAGCACGGTGCCCAGGGGCTGGTCCAGGATTTCTGCGATGCGCTTGAAGCTCAATCCGGCCGCGTGGCGGAGCTGCAGCACCCGCTGGTCTGGCTCAGAGAGTCCTTGCACGGCCCCGCGGAGCGTCAGGACATCGTCCGGCTCGTCGACCGATGCGTCTGCTGCCCCGGCCATCGCCGCGAGGGCCGAGTCCTCGACCGGGACCGCGTGTCGTTTTCGCCGCCGCATTTCGTCCCGCAATCGGTTCATGGCGATGCGGAACAGCCAGGCTTCGAAGCGGCCCTGCTCGGTGTAGTCGCCGATTTTCGCGACCACGGTGCAGAACGCGGATTGGGTGAGCTCTTCGGCCGTGTCGGGATCACCGCACTGGGCGTACAGCAGGCCAAAGACCCGCCGGCTGTAGGTGTCGATGATCCATCGCCACGCGGATTCGTCGCCGGTGGCGGCCCGGGAAAGGGCATCCTGGAGCCGTTCATCGGCGCGGGCGGCATCGTCGGCCTCGGCCGCGGCCAGGTCGATTTCATCCGCCGGCGGCGCAGCATCGCTGGCCGGCGGCGAGCCGGGCGACGGGGCCGGGGATTGATCGGGAACGGGTGACACGCGAGTTCCGGGGAGAAGAAACGGGCAATGCGGGGCGATGCCCCCGGTGCGAGGACCGGTGCAGGGTATCGGCAGGAGTCCACGGGCACGATTCGGGCCGCGAGCCATCTCATGAGCCGGACCAGCAGCAGGACCAGCAGCAGGACCAGCAGCCGGCCCAACAGCCAACCCATGAGCCAACCCATGAGCCAACCCATGAGCCGGCCGGATCTCCTGCCCCATCGCGTCCCCCTGAACCGAACGCCGCGGGGACCGGATCGAATGCGTCCGTCCCGCCGGGTTCCGCTCCTTCTACAATCCGCCCCCCATGCTTCAATCCGCCATTGAACTCGCCGAACGGATGCCGCCCCTGACCTTCTTGGCCGGGGTGGTGTGCTTGCTGCTCGGTGGCCACTGGCTGGTCGAGGGGTCCGTCTCGATCGCCCGCCGACTGGGCATGTCGACGCTGCTCATCGGCCTGACGATCGTCGCCTGCGGCACCAGCGCCCCCGAACTGTTCTTCAACGTGTCGGCCGCGCTGTCCGGGTCGGGCGACCTGAGCTTCGGCAATGTGGTGGGATCCAACATCGCGAACATCGGCTTGGTGCTCGGGGTGGCGGCGTTCCTCACGCCGCTGGCCGTGCACGGATCGGTGATTCGGCGCGACCTCCCGCTGCTGCTCGTCGCCTCCGTCGCCATGCTGGTCCTGGCCCTCCTCGGCTTCACCCGCATCGCGACCGAGGACGGATCTGGCGCGGCGGGCTACACGCGGATCGATGGCCTGATCATGTTCGCCGGGTTCCTGGGCGTGATCGCGCTCTGGGCCTGGAGTGCGATCCGCGGCCGGGCCGAAGTCCCGGTCGACGTCGACGAAGCCGCCCCGCGACCAATCGCCATGGCCGCGGGCTTGTTCTTCTTGGGCCTGACCGGGCTGGTGGCTGGCGGACGGCTGGCCGAAATCGGGGCGGTCGGGATCGCCGAATCGCTGAACCTCAGTCCGGCCCTGATCGGGCTGACGATTGTGGCGATCGCCACGAGCCTGCCCGAAGTGGTCACCGCGGTCATCGCCGCCCGCAAGGGACACGCCGACCTGGCCGTCGGAAACGTCGTCGGGTCCAACCTCTTCAACATTCTGTTCGTGCTGGGCGCAACCGCCACCGTCGGCGACGTCCCCCTGCCCGGCGGCCGCGGGTGGATCGACCTGGGCGTCATGCTCGGCATGACGGTGCTGCTCATTGCGTTCGCCATGAGCAATGGCCGACAGGTCCTGCGATGGCAGAGCTTCACGCTTCTCGCCGCGTGGTTGGCGTTCATGGTCGGCAGCGTCGTCTACGAGATGACGGGCACCGGCTGAGGCGCCCGTCCGGAGCCGAATCGCCCGCAACGCGATCAGAGCGGAATGCCGTCCACCGAACCGCGGTCGGGCTCGCCGCCGTCGCGGAAGTCGCTGACGGGACCGGACGCGGTCTTGGCGCTGAAGGCCGTGCGCGGCGCGAAGCCGGCGGAAACCGGTTCGGATTCGACCTCGGCGGCAGGCGCCGGCGCGTATCCCCCGCCGCGCGGCGGCGCCGGTTCGGCGTATCCGCCGGCCGGAGCCCCCGAGTGCCCGCTTGAATGCCCGCCCGAGTGGTACTCGTCCGGAGCGGCCAGACCCGACCAGCTCGAAAAGCGAGTCGTGGCGCCAGACCAGGTGAGCTTCACCACACCGGTCGGACCGTTTCGCTGCTTGGCGATGATCAACTCGGCCAGACCGACCTTGTCCTCGTTGTGCAACTTCCAGTCCGGGTCGGCCTGGTGGTAGTACTCCTCGCGGTGGAGCATGGCCACGACGTCGGCGTCCTGCTCGATCGAACCCGACTCGCGCAGGTCGCTCATGCGCGGCCGGTGGCCCTCTCGCTGTTCGGCCGCACGGTTGAGCTGACTCAGGCAGATGACCGGCACGTTCAGTTCACGGGCCATGGCCTTGACGCCACGGCTGATCTCGCCGATCTCGTTCTGGCGGGACTCGGCCCGCCGGCCGCTGGACATGAGCTGCAGGTAGTCGATCACGAAGCACTGGACGTCGTGCTTGCTCTTCAGCCGGCGCGCCTTGGCCCGCATCTGCATCAATGACAAACCCGGGGTGTCGTCGATGAACAGCGGCGACTCGTACAACTCTTCGCACGCGCGGTTCAGGCGATCCCATTCTTCCGGACCGAGCATGCCGCGGCGAATCTTCTGGCTGTCGACGCCGGAACGTGAGCTGAGCAAGCGCTGGACGAGCGCGTGCTTGCTCATTTCCAGACTGAACACGCCCACGCCATGGCCCAGCAATGCCATCTGCTCGGCGACGTTCAGCGCGAATGCGGTTTTGCCCATCGACGGACGGGCGGCCAGGATGATCATTTCCCCCCGCTGCAGGCCGTGGGTCATTTCATCGAGGTCGTGGTATCCCGAGGGCACTCCGGTCACGAGTCGGCCGGTGGCCTCCTCGATCGACTGGACGACTTCGACCACGATGTCTTGGATTGCCTCGGCCTGGGTCTGTTCCTGCTGCGAGGCGATGCGGTAAATCTTCTGCTCGGCCTGCTCGAGCACGTCCCGGGAAGCCTCGCCTCCGGCGCCGCAGAAGTGCGCGTCGTGGAGGATCTCACCGGCCGTATCGATCAGCCGGCGGAGCGTGGACTTCTCGGCCACGATTCGGGCGTACCGGGCGGCATTGGCCGCACTCGGGACGGACTGGGCCAGTTCGACGAGGTATTCAACCCCGCCGACGAGGTCGAGCACGCCGCGATCGGCGAGGACCTGATTGAGCTGCACGATGTCCAGAGCATTGTGCCGGTCGTAGAGCTCGACCATCACGTCGTAGATGCGGCCGTTGCCTTCACTGAAGAACGCGGTCCCGTCCTTCAGGATCTGAATCACATCGCCCGTGACCCGCGGATCGAAGAGCATCGATCCAAGCACGCTCATCTCGGCTTCGTAGGCGTGCGGCGGCAACTGGTCGTGCAGCCGGGCAAGATCACGCGGATCATGCCGCCGTTCTTCGGCGTTGCCCCGTCCCTTGCGGCTGCCTCCGCCGCCGTCGCTTCCGTGCGAACCTTCGTCGATCATGGAGACGAGTATCGGACGTCCGGACGTCGCGCACACGATCTCCTGACCTTCGGCACAGGGTCATCCACCGCCGGCGGACAGGCGCCTGTCAGTGGGACATGACCGGTTCGGACGAACCAATCGCTTCGGCCTGCGCCGGACCGCTGTGGAACATCATGCTGGTGCCGTGGAACACAAGCCGAGGCCGGAGGAGGGGCCGCGGCCGGGGCTGGCACACCGCGGCCGTCGACGCCGCCCACGCCGCCGCTCGCGTCGCCGCCACCATCGATCGCCAGGCCGGGCCAAGAGAAAACGCCCGATACCGCACTCGGCACCGGGCGTCAGCATTCGCTTCATGCACTGCGACCAAATCCGAAAGCCAAACCGAGGCTTCAGACGTTCGCCGGCTCGTGCACAATCGGCCGGGCCGCGGCATCCGGCTCGTGGGCCGCGGGGTGGACCGACGTCGTAATCTCCGGGGCAGGCGTGTGGCCGTTCGCCGAGGCACGGTCACTTCCGTTGGCGACTGCACCGCCGTGATCGACTGCACCGCCGTGATCGACATCGCCAGGGCGACGGCGGGCACCGACGGACACTTCACCGCTGGCCAAATCAACTTCGCCTTCGAGGGCAAGCTTCATCAGCCGGCCAACCTTGAACTTGACGGTCCGCTTGGCCGGGACCGGAACCTGTTCCAAGGTTTTTGGGTTCTGGGCGATGCGCGGCTTGCGATCGCGAACCTCAAAGACGCCGAAATCGCGGAACTCGAGCCGATTGCCCTCACTGAGTTCAATGATCACGTTGTCCAGAAACGCTTGCACGACGCGCTTCACGTCGGCTCGTTTCTGGTCCGTGTCATCCGCGATCCGGTCGATCAGGTCTTTCTTGGTCGTCGTCGACATGCGCCAGGATCCAACAGGCCGCACGGCATCCGAGGTCGCCGGACACCCGGCTTGGCACTCCTCATCCGCTCGCTCCGAGCATCGTCGCCCACGTTGATACCGATGGTATCTGCGGCGGCGGCGACTCGGCACCCTCTCTCCCCCGGGCATGCAAGCCCGGTGAATCCCAAGGATTGTGAGAGCGTCCGACCGCTGCGTCAAGAGCCAGTTCCGATGTGGACATCCCGCCCCCCCGCCTGCGGCCCGCACACCGGGCTCATTTCCGGACTCGGGCCGACGGAATGATGCACATCCCGCGCCGATGCCGCCACGCCGGATCGCCCACGCGGTGGGACTTTGCGGGATTCAGCCGGTTCGCGAGCCGCCGGCAATGCACTCCGCGTCCACGGCGTACGGCGACCGTGGCCAGCCCATGCCCAGCGCGCACAGTTCCGACAGCGCCAGCGCGCGCGTCGCCGGATGAACGCCGCCCCGTGCACCGCGCACGTTCAGTTTCCCGTGATCGTGATGGTCCGTTCCCGAACCCGATCGCCGCCGCTCTCGCGTACCCGCCGTCCGTCGGTGCCGAGCCGGCGCCATGTATCGGTGACGGAAATCGACCGTCGGGAAATCCCTCGGTCGGCCGGATAGCCGAGCTGCGGATCGTTGCGATCGAACGCGAATCCAGGGCCGGCCAATCGATGCGTCACCAGCGCGCCGCCCGGCCGGATCGTGGCCCGTGTCGCCGGCGTCAACGTCTCGGTACATCCGCCCAGCCCCAAGCCCGCGAATCCCAGTCCGAGCAGCAGCGCCCCCGTGGTGAGCGCGGCCCTGGCCGACCTCCGGCGCTGGCCACCCCGCGGCTCGCGCACACTCGCATCGCGGCCGGCCAGAACCGGCCGCGCGACCGCGGATTGGATGGGAGGACGAATCTGCACGGTGGGTGTCCGCCCAGCGAAGGGCGGTCCGGAACCAGGTGGGGCATGGGCGAAGGAGCGGCGGCACGATGCCGAGCTTCCTGCACCATGCCACGATCCTGGCCGCGGGCCAGTCCGAACCCGGCGCGCAACGGCGGCGATCGCTCAGAACGCGATCGCCGCCGCCATGGATCACGAGATGATCGGACGCCGCCGAAGGATCAGGCGCCGCAGCACTTCTTGTACTTCTGGCCGCTGCCGCACGGGCAGGGCTCATTGCGACCGATCGTGGCCATGCTCTTGACCGGCTTGGGCTTGCTGTTGCGTTCGCCCTCGGGCACGCCAGCCTGGTCCGCCGCCTCCAGCGCCTCGCGTTGCTGGGCACTCGCCGCGACCGCCGCCGCCGTTGCCGGCTGGGCCGGCTGCACCGGACGCGGGGGTCCACCCGCCGCGGCCGCACCACCGGCCACGCCGGCGGCCACTGCGGCACCCCCGCCGCCACCGCCACCGTTGCCGTTGCCGCCGCCCGCCGGAGCATCCTCCGGCCGTGAACGGGCCGGAGCGCCGGCCGGAGCCGCCTGGGCCGTCAGCCGACCCTTGAAGACGATCTCCGTGACCTTGTCGCGGATGCCTTCTTCCATGTCGGCGTACAGGCGAGCACCCTCGCGCTTGAACTCGATGCGCGGATCCTTCTGACTGAAGGAGCGGTAGCCGATCGACTCCCGCAACTGGTCGATCGCGTACAGGTGGTCCTTCCAGGCCTGGTCGACGATCTGCAGCAGGACCCAGCGTTCGAACTGGGTGAGTTCGGCCCGCAGGATCGAGCCGACCTTCTCTTCGGCCGCCGCCTGCATGTCCTCGGCGGCGTCGGTCCGCTCGTCTTCGGTGAGCCGAGCGTTGCAGTGTTCGCCGAACCACGCATCCAAAGCCTCGACGTCGCCGCCGGCCGCGGCCACCGCCTTGTTGGCCCGGGCCTTGATCTTCGCCGCGTCCCAGGTTGCCGCCTCCTTCATCAGGAGCTGCGCGAGTTCCGCCGACTGCGTGGTCGGCAGCGACTCCGGCGTCCAGTCCAGTTCGTACCGGCCGCGGGCCCAGTCACAGAACTGTCCAATGACCTGCCGCTGCACTTCCTGGGCCTGCTCCGGCGTCTCGGCCCGCGCGGCCTGCGACAAACCATTGCCGGTCATTTCCATCGCGAACTCGACCGGATACTCGATCTCGCGGCGACGGTAGGCATCGCGGGCCTTTTCCATGATCGCGTCGACGGCGTTGTCGATGTCTTCGAAATCGGCGAGGACTTCGGGGTCGATGTCGGTCTGGAACATGTCCTGACACCACGTGGAGAGCTTCTTCGCCCCGTAGATGTCCACCATGAACTCGTCGACGGGATCCAGGTCCGCCTCGTCGATCTGTTCGTGGGCGACTTCTTCAACGTGGCTGAAGATTTCGCGACGCGATCGATCGAGCAAGTCCGAGACGTGCACGGTGCCGTCGAACTCGCTGCTCGCCCATTCGGCCAGACTCTTGAGGTCCCAGTCGGGCTGATCGACTTCGTCGGGCATGAACTCGCCCATGGCCAGGCGGATCATGGAGGACGCTTCCTCCTTGGTCTCCACCGCGATGAAGTCGCGCAGGTCTTCGCGATCCTTCTTCCGAAAGCGGTCGGCCTCGACCATCACGCCCAGATTCTTCTCGACCCACTCGGCGATGCAGGTGCCGACGTAGTCCGGGGCCAGGTACATGTGGGCGGCGTCGGCCACCGAATCTTCGATGTGCTCGAAGATCAGCTCCTTGACGCCCTTGCCCTCCAGCACGCGCTGCCGCATGCCGTAGAACTCGTGCCGCTGGTGGTCCATGACCTCGTCGTACTCGAGGATGTTCTTTCGGATGAGGAAGTTCCGCTCTTCCACCTTGCGCTGCGCCTTGCCCACGCTTCGCGTGAGCATCGGGTGCTCGATCACGTCGCCTTCCTTCATGCCGAGCTTGCTCAACAGGCCGAGGGTGGCCTTGCCGGCGAACATCTTCATGAGGTCGTCTTCCAGGCTCAGGAAGAACCGGCTCGAGCCGTTGTCGCCCTGGCGTCCTGATCGACCGCGGAGCTGGTTGTCCACCCGCCGCGACTCGTGCCGCTCCGTCGCCACCACGTGCAAGCCGCCCAGGTCCATGCAGTTGTCGTAGATCCGCAGGCGATGCAGCAACATGCTGCCGGAATCATCGAGCAATCCTTCGAGCTGCTCGCGGGACATGCCGGCCGCCTTGGTCGCGTCGGCCATGGCGATCTCCACGACCCAGTGCTGCAGCAGACGCATGCGGATGTCGTCGTCCGACAGGGCCTCGAGGTCCTTGCCCTTGATGCCGAGCGCCCGCCCGGCCATGTGCCGGTACACGCGGGCGATGATGTCGGCTTCCTCCATGGAACCGTCCACGTCGCGCCCGGCAAGTCCGGTGCGCTTCCAGTGATCGACGAGTTCCTGGGTCGTGAACTTCGCGAGCTTGATGTCGGTTCCGCGGCCAGCCATGTTCGTGGCCACCACGACCGAGCCGAGCTGCCCGGCGTTCATCACGATGTCCGCCTCCCGCTCGTGCTGACGGGCGTTGAGCACCTCGTGGGGAATGTTGCCGTGCTTGGTGAGCATCTCGCTCAGGAGCTCGGACTTCTCGACGCTGGTGGTGCCGACGAGCACCGGGCGGCCGACCCGCCAGAAGCGTTCGATCTCCGCGACGATGGCTTCCCACTTGTCGCGCTCGCTCATGAACACAAGGTCGTTGTGGTCGAGGCGAGCGATGGCGACGTTCGTCGGGATGACCACCACGTCCATGCTGTAGATCTCGTGGAACTCGGTCGCTTCGGTGTCGGCGGTACCGGTCATGCCCGAAAGCCGGTCATAGAGCTTGAAGAAGTTCTGGATGGTGATCGTCGCCATCGTCTGGGTTTCTTCCTTGATCTTCACCTTCTCCTTGGCTTCCACCGCTTGGTGCAGGCCGTCGGACCACTGGCGGCCGATCATCTTTCGGCCGGTGTTCTGGTCGACGATGATCACGCTCATCTCGCCCTGATCGTCGGGCGAGACGACGTAGTCACGGTCCCGTTGGTACACGGTGTGGCCGCGAACCGCCTGTTCGAGCAGGTGGGGCAAGTCGATGTTGTCGCCGACGTAGAAGGAACCGATCCCGCTCTTGCGCTGGGCTTCTTCGATGCCCTCGTGGGTGAGCGTCGCCTTCTTCTTGTCCATCTCTACTTCGTAGAACTGTATGTACCGGTCGCGGGCTTCTTCCAGGCCCGGAAGCGAGCCCCGAGCCGAGTCGAGCTCGCTCTTGAGCTGCGGCACGCGATCCTTGTCGCGGGCGTTGCGGATGTCGCCTTCGAGCGACGAGATCTGGACGAGGGCTTCTTGCACCCGGGCGTCCGCGTCGGCCCAGTCGCGCTGCTTGTTGACCAGGTGACGGGCCAACTCGTCGGCCATCTCGTAGCGCGGCGTGGTGCGGTGGGCCGGGCCCGAAATGATCAACGGGGTCCGGGCTTCGTCGATCAGCGTGGAGTCCACTTCGTCGACGATGGCAAAGTCCCGGGCGGTGGGCATCTGCTCGGCCGGCGAGAGCTTCATGTTGTCGCGCAGGTAGTCGAAGCCGAACTCACTCGTGGTGCCGTAAACGACATCGCACTGGTAGGCGAGCTGCTTGAGCTGCGGCGGCTGCATGTGCATCGGGTGAATCGCCCCAACGGTCATGCCGACGGACCGGAAGAACGGGAACGTCCAGTCGCGGTCACGCTGGACGAGGTAGTCGTTCACCGTGACCACGTGCACCTTGCGATCCTGCAGGGCGGCTCGGTACGCGGCCAGCGGGGCGACGATCGTCTTGCCCTCACCGGTCTTCATCTCGGCGATGCGGCCCTCGGACAACACGATCGCCCCGATGATCTGCACGTCGAAGGGACGCGAGCGGAACGGCGGCTTCGAGACCGGATGCAGCTCGCGGACCGCCTCGTAGATGGCGTTCGGAATGTCCAGGTACTGCCAGCCGTGGATTTCTTCGGAGTGGCCGTTGAATTCGCCGGTGGGCGGCATGACCTCGGCCGCGTCCATGGCGGCCTTGGTCTCGGCGTACATGCCCTGGACGGACGCCGGCAGCACCGACGGGTCGAAGTTGTGCTCGGGATTGAAGATCGCCCGAATGCCGACGGCCCGGTCCATGGCCTCTCGGGCCACGGCAAAGATCTCGGGGGTCAGGGCATCGAGCGAACCGCCGCCCGAGAGCTTCTCGCGGAACTCGCCGGTCTTGTCGCGGAGCTCGGCGTCGGTGAGCTGGCGGATCGCCGGTTCGTGCCGATTGACGTCGTCGACGACGCGGAGGTAACTCTTGACGACGCGGTCGTTGCGGGAACCGAAGATCTTCTTCAGCGTGGATCCGATGACGGGAACGCCCATGACGTTGCCTTTCTGCGTTGCACGGACGTTCGGCCGACCTCAAGCGGAGGTCGTGGCCGGGTCCGGGAGCGCGGCCCGGGGACTCATGGCGACGGTGCGTGGCCCGGAAAGGGCGAACACAGACCGTGACGCAGGCGAGGCCAGGCGGCGCGGGGAACGGGTGGTGGCCGGCGAACGAACGGTTCGCCGGGCATCCGGGATGTATGGAGAGCGGGTGTGGTTCGCCGGATCGCCCCAACCCTTCGACGTGCCAGGGGGCACGCGAAGCGAGGTTGATCGCGGCACGCGGCCGGTTGGCCGCGTGGAATCAGGCCGCGGGTGGCGGCAGATTCAGTCGGTGCGGCCCAAGTCGATGGCATTCCGGGGCGGCCGAGGCCGGACGCCGGGGAACGCGGATGGTGGCCGCGGGTTCGCCGGCCGATGCGGGCCCGGCAACGATCGCCGGTGCTTCGGCCGGGACGGCCATGCGTTCCAGCACCATGACGGCCAGCACGGCGGCCACAGCGTCTCGCTGGGCCGAACGCCCAAGCCCGATGCCGCCGGCGGCAATCGAGCCGGCCACGACGGCCGCGGCGGTGGTGGCCAGCAACATCGTGCCGGCCAGCCGAGCCCTCGTCCGCGTTCCGGTCCTCGCGACTGAATGCCGGCGTCCACGGGCCGAACCGCGGGCCGCCGGCGCGAGGTCGCGGCCGTCGGTGGCGTTCGGGGTGGTGGCGGAATCGGTCATGGAAGGACGCTCAATGGATGCGGAAGCGGTGCGACCCGACACGTGGCGGGCGGCCCCGGGGCCGTGCAAGTCTACCCGGATCGCGGCGTCCCCCGCCGCTCCGAAAGGCGGAACTCGCCCGTTCGTGCCCGCCGCCCACCGGGTTTTCGGCCAACCGAGGGCCAAACTGGACCCCAGGGCCGGGACTCGGTGGGACGGATTCGAGCCGAATGAGCCCGAATCCAGCCGAATCAGGCCGAATCCAGCCGAATCAGGCCGAATCAGGCCGAATCAGGCCGCCGGGGGCCAGGACCAGCACCGGAAGCAGAACTGAAACCGGAACCGGCCCAACTCAACCATCAATTCGCGACGCCGATCCGAGACGCCGAGAGCACGCGGGCGAGATGCCGACCACTGGCAGCCCGCCCTGCCCCCAAGGACCAGCACATCCCGTGCCGGATCGTGGCCTCCCGGGGACGCGCCTCTGGCAATTCATGGATATCGTTCGGGCATGCCCACCTCGAGTGCCGCATCCGACGCCGGGGTGCCCGTCGACTCCGCTCCGGTCGTGTCCGTCTCGCGTTTTCGCGTGGAGGGCATGCATTGCGCGGGGTGCGTCCAGGGCGTCCGCGGAGCGATCGAGGCTGTTTCGGGCGTCGCGACCGTCGACGTCGACCTGCAGGCCGGCGAAGCGGTGGTCCGAGGGCGCGGATTCGACCCGGCCGACGTGCTGGAAGCAATCGTGGGGCGCGGATTCGCCGCATCGGAAGTCCCGGCCCAGCGTTCGGCCGGCGACCGCCGCAGCGCGATCGAGCAAGCCCAACTGGAGCGCGAGCGAAACTGGGCCCGGCGCGCCGCGTCCGGCCTGCTCTTCTGGGTCCCGATCCCTGTGCTCCATTGGCTGGTCGACGCGCCTTGGACGGTGTGGGCGATGGCCGCCCTGGCCACCCTCAGCGTGATGTTTGTGGGCAGCGGCTTCTACGGCTCCGCCGGCCGCGCCCTTCGCCACGGCCGGACGAACATGGACACGCTCATCAGCCTCGGGGCCACGACGGCGTGGATCTACTCGAGCATCCGGCTGGTCGGCCACGCCACGGGCCACCTGCCCGCGGCCGAAGCGCTGTACTTCGGCGAAACCGCCGGACTCTTCGCCCTGGTGAGCGTCGGCCACTGGCTGGAGGCGCGGGCCAGCGCCCGCGCCGGCGCCTCGATTCGCGAACTCCTCGAGCTGCAACCGGATGTCGCGTCGATCCTCAATCCCGAGGGCCGAGAAGAACTGGTCCCCACGGAAACGATTCTCCCGGGCGACCGGATCCGCATTCGGCCGGGCGAACGAATTCCGATCGACGGTGTCGTCGTCGGCGGCCTTTCGGAGGTCGACGCCAGCGCGGTCACCGGCGAATCGATCCCGACGACCGCCGGACCGGGCGATCAGATCGCCGCCGGCTGCCTGAATGGCACCGGCACGCTGGTGGTGCGTGCCTCGCGCGATGGCTCAGACACGACGGTGGCCCGAATTGCCGGCATGGTGGCCGACGCCCAGTCGAGCAAGGCCGGGCTGCAACGGCTGGCCGACCGCGTCAGCGCGGTCTTTGTCCCGTGTGTCGTCCTGATCGCCACGGGAACCTTCTTCGGCTGGTGGCTGCTCGGCGGTGACCTTGGAGCGGCGGTCGTCAATGCGGTCACCGTGCTCGTCATCTCCTGCCCGTGTGCCCTTGGCATTGCGATCCCCATGGCCGTCATGGTGGCAACCGGGGCGGCGAGCCGCCACGGGATCCTCTTGCGCTCGGCCGCCGCACTGGAAGGCGCGGGGGCGGCGACCGGCATCATCTTCGACAAGACCGGCACGCTGACCCATGGCCGGCTGACGGTCACGTCCATCGAACCGTTCGAGCCCGGGCTCGACGAACGCAGCGTGCTCATGGCCGCCGCCGCGGTCGAAGCGCTCAGCGAGCATCCGGTGGCCCGCGCCATTTCCGCCCGCGCCGCCGACGACGGCATTCCGCTGCGCCCGGTCACGGAATTCCGCGCCTTGCCCGGCGAAGGCGCGATGGCCACCGTCGACGGCATCCCGGTGCGCGTCGTACGCGATCCCACCGGCCGCGGCGCGTGCGTCGTCGAAGCCCGCGGACGAGCGATCGGGCGCATCTCGGTGGCCGACGCGCCGCGAGCAGAAACGCCGGCCGTCATCGCCCGGCTGCGGGAACTCGGCCTCCGGCCGGCCATGCTCACCGGCGATCGCGAGCAAGAAGCGCAGGCCATGGGCGCCCGCCTCGGCCTTCGGCCCGAAGAGATCACCGCCGAAGCATCACCTGAGGAGAAGCACGCGGCGATTGCGAACGCCCCCGGCGTCACGATCATGGTGGGCGACGGCATCAACGACGCGGCGGCATTGGCCGAGGCCGACCTGGGCGTGGCGATCGGCAGTGGCACCAATGTCGCGATCGAGTCGGCCGCGGTGGTCCTCAGCGCTGACTCCATCCGCGGGGTGCCGGCGGTTGTCGGCATCGCTCGCGCGTCCCAGCGCATCATCCGCCAGAACCTGTTCCTGGCCTTCGTCTACAACGCCGCCGCAATTCCGGTGGCCGCCGCCGGACTGCTCGGACCCCATGGACCGCTGTACGCCGCGGTGGCCATGGCCCTGAGCGACCTCTGCGTGGTGGGCAACGCGCTTCGGCTGCGGCCGACGATCGACCGAATCGCCCTCGCGGCCGCCGAGCTTGGCACCATCCCGCCGCCCGACGCTCCGATCGATGACGCCGACGACGACGATCCAACCGTCGACATGACGGCCGGAACGCACGGCCGCTGAATCCCGTGACGGTCGAGACCGATCCGGCCGTGGCCCCGTCGCCCACGGTCTGGCACCGCCCCGTTCCGCCCCAGCCCAGACCAGACCAGACCAGACCGCTCCGGTCCACACCGGATCACATCGGACCGCACCATCCGGACCGGTCCGGCTCGCCCGATTCCGCTCCGGCCCTCACCGTCGGCCCTGCCCCGTCGGCCCTGCCCGGTCGATTTCGTCGGGTCGGCGTCCACGATCGGCCGATGACGCTTGCGGAGACGGGAACTTCAGCGCCCTGCGTGCGCCGGAACCCGATGCCCCAAGGTCTCTTGTCCCCGCGAATCTTGGGATCGCGGGGAGATCGTCCACGCGAGCGACGTATCGCGTGGTGGAGATCTTCTCCGCTTCGTGCGTGACGCCGCCTCGCGGTCGTGCCACGATGTGTGCGGAGATCCACACCGCCCCCGGGCCAGCCGTGAACCGGCCGGTCCGCCGGGCGTCTCGGCGGCGCCACGTCGCGCAGCCGAGCCCGTTCCTCGCCGCGGGAGGCTCGAATCCATGCTCGAACGCCCACTCGACACGCTTCGCGAAGATGACTTCGACTACTGGAAGGCGCACCACTTGCTCGGCCGGGCCGGGTTCGGCGGCACGCCGGCCGAAGTACGTGCGTTCGCCGACCTCGGCTTGGAGGGGGCGATCGATCGGTTGCTCCAGTTCGAAGACGCCCCGGACATGAACGACGAGCCGGGACTCGACGCCGACATCATGCGTCCGCGCTCGCCCGAAGAAAATCGTCAATACCGTCAGGCCCGCCAGCGCGGAGACGAAGCGTTTCTCACCAAAGCCCGCATGGAGCGGCAGAGCCGGCAGCGCGCCGACCGCCGGCAACTCCAAAGTTTGCGGCAGTGGTGGATCACCCGGCTCATCAATACGCGCCGCCCGCTCCAAGAAAAGATGACCCTGTTCTGGCACGGGCACTTTGCCACCGGCCACCGCGCCATCGAGGACAGCTGGGATCTGTACCAGCAGAACCGCCTCTTCCGGCAGTTTGCCTTCGGCAACTTCAAGGACCTGACGCACCGGATCATCCGCGATCCGGCGATGCTCAAGTACCTCAACAACGATCGCAACGTCCGGCGCCAGCCGAACGAGAACCTCGCCCGCGAGCTGATGGAGCTCTTCACCTTGGGCGAAGGCAACGGCTACGGCGAATCGGACATCAAGGAAGGCGCGCGGGCCCTGACCGGATACCACTTCCGCGATGACAGTTTCGTCTTCCGCGAAGCGGTGCACGATCCGCGCGACAAGCGCATCCTTGGACGCGAAGGCACGTTCGACGGCGACGATTTCGTCGACCTCATCTTCGACCGCCCCTACGCGGCTGAGTTTCTTACGTTGAAGCTCTACCGATTCTTCGTCCACGATCTGCCGGGCGATGACATGCGGCCGGACCAACGGGCGTACCTCAAGCAGCTTTCCTCGCGATTTCGAGCGAGCGGGTACGACGTGGGCATGCTGCTGCGGACGATGTTCCGAAGTCAGCACTTCTACGACCCCGCGAATGTGTCGGCCCGCATCAAGAGTCCAGTAGAGCTCCACGTCGGCACGATTCGGCAGCTCGGCACGCCGCCCCGCAGCCCGCGTACCGCCGTCGAAGCCTTGCGCGGCATGGGCCAAGACCTCTTCGAACCGCCATCGGTTCGCGGGTGGCCGGGCGGGCGGACGTGGATCAATACCTCGACGTTGTTCCTGCGACAGAACCTCGCCCTGCATCTCATCACCGGGCGGCGACCGAAGGCCTACGCGTGGCCGGGCGACCGAACTCCCTACGATCCGACGTCGTTGCTCGCTCCCTTGCGCGACGCGACCGGCGGGTCAACCGATGCAAACGCAGCCGCGACGTACCTGCTGCGACATACCCTGGGCACCGTGCCCCATCCGAGCCGGGTGGCCACCATCACCACGTTCTTTGAGGAACGCGGCACCCGTTTGGATGCAGATGTTCTGAGCGGCGCTCTGGCGTTGATCACCGCCATGCCCGAGTATCAACTCTGCTGACCCCCGGCCCGACGGCCCACTTCCCCGCCCGCCGGCCGGACCGAATAGCCCGCCGGCGAGCTCGACCGCCTGCCTGACGACCCGCCTGCCCGCCTCGCCGCCCCCCGCTCCACTCCCCGGAGACCTTTCCATGGCCGATTCCACCGGACATCCCGACCACGCCTTCACCCGCCGGATCTTCCTCGGACAGGGCATGACGTTCGCATCGCTGGCCGCCACGACGCCCATGTTCCTGGATCGCTCCGCCCTCGCGGTCAACGGCCCCTTGGACGCCGCCGTGAGCTCGCGGGCCGGCGTGCCAGAAGACCACGTCCTGGTGGTGGTCCAGCTCTCCGGCGGCAACGACGGCCTCAATACCGTGGTGCCGTACGGCAGTCCGGACTACCAACGGCTGCGCGGAAACCTGGCCCTCCGCGGCCCACGCGACGGCGACGGCGGCCTCGGCCGCGCCCTGGAGCTCGACCCGAACCTCGGCATCGGCCTGCATCCGAACCTCGATGGCCTCAAGTCACTCTTTGACGACGGCTGCTTGTCGATCGTGCAGGGCGTCGGCTATCCGAATCCGAATCGGTCGCACTTCACGTCGATGGACACGTGGCACTCGGCCGATCCCGGAGCGCGAAGCACCGGATGGATTGGCCGCTATTTCGACAACCAGTGCTCCGGCTCGCCCGAACCGATGGCGTCGGTGTCGCTCGGGAATCGTGCACCGCTGGCCATGGTCGGCGACGAGACGCAGCCGGTGTCGTTCGAAAAGGCCGAGCGTTACCGGTGGCTCGGCGGCGACTTGCACGAAGGCCTGACCGATCCGTACGACGACATCAACTCGACCGAGACCCTGGAAGGCACGGGCGACCACCCGCACCTGGGGTTCCTGACCCGAACCGCCCTGGACGCCCAAGTTTCGAGCGACCAGATCTCCAAGGCGTCGTCCACGCGGCCGTTGGTCGAATGGCCGCGCGGCCCGCTCGCCGGCCAACTGCGCATGGTGGCGGCGATGCTCCGGTCGAAGCTCAAGACGCGCGTGTTCTACACGAGCCTCGGCGGCTTCGACACGCACGCAAACCAGGCGGCGAGCCACGGACGATTGATGCGTCAACTCGGCGACTCGCTGTCGGCCTTCCAGCGCGAGCTTCGCGCCCAGGGCGACAACCGGCGCGTGATGACGATGGTCTTCAGTGAGTTCGGCCGGCGCGTGGCCCGGAACGCCAGCGGCGGCACCGACCACGGCACCGCCGCCCCGATGTACTTCATGGGCGACATGGTCCGCCCGGGTCTGCTCGGCGAACATCCGTCGCTGACCGATCTGGACCGCGGCGACCTCAAGTTCACGGTGGACTTCCGCTCCATCTACTCGGGCATTCTCAAGGATTGGATGGGCTGCGATCCGCGCCAGGTCATCAAGGGCAGCTTTGAGCCGGCCAAGATCATTCGCCAGCCTTGAGCCGGACCGCTGCTTCCCGGGGCTGCTTCGCCGAGACCGCCGCCGAGACCGCGGGGCCGGTGGGCTGCAGGGCCGGTGGGCTTGCAGGGCCGGTGGGCTTGCAGGGCCGACGGGCCGATCGATGCCCGCCATCGGCCGCACCGATGCCCCAACGTCCGATCCGTCCGGAAACGGCGACCGGGGGCGACCCTGCGGCCTGCGCTTGCCGCCCCGGGAGCGGTTTCGCCCGGGGCCAGGGAATCCCTGGACTGAACCGGGGGGACCGGACGTATCATGAGCGTCCAGCATTCCTGACCCCCGCTTTCTCCGGAGTCCCGAAGATGATCCGTACCCTCCTGACCACCGCCGGCTTGATGGCCGCCGTGACGCTCGCCGGCTGCACCGGTGAGGGCACCTCGACCACCGCCTCCGTGACGCCGGCCCCTGAGGCCGTGACCACCGCGGTCAATGACACCACGACCGCCGGCACTCCGGCCGCCAACTTGGTGACGTACACCTTCGACGTGCAGGGCATGCATTGCGGCGGCTGCGCCGACGGCCTGACCCAGCAGATCGTCAAGCTGCCGGGGGTGTCCGAGTGTGACATCTCCTTCGATGACAGCCGAGCGATCGTGAAAGCCGCCGCCGGTACCGATGAGGCCGTCATGGCCATGATCCAGCAAGCCAACTACGTGGTGACTCCCGTCGTGCCGACCATGCAAACGTGGACCTTCGAAGTTGATGGCATGCACTGCGGCGGCTGCGCCAACACGCTCAGCGGCCTGATCGCCGGCGTCCCCGGCGTGGAAGCGTGCGACGTCACGTTCGACGACGGCCGCGCCGTCGTCCAGGCCATGCCGGACAGCGCTGACGCCGTCAAGGCCGTCATCGCTGGCCAAGGCTACGGCTTCAAGACGGTGACGGAAGAGGGCTGAATGTTCGTCGTCGCGGTCGCCCGCGACCCGTCCGACATCTGAATCAAACGCTGCATCGCCAGTCCCCCCCGGGGCTGGCGATGTTCGTTGGTCGGTGCGGTGGACGGCCGACGGCCCACTGGCTCCCGGCCGTCCGGGTCACGGTGGCCGTCGCCGCCGCGGCCGTCACTCGCCCCGCCCCGCCCGCCACGCCAACAAGCCGGACGTCGCCAACAAACCGAGCGTGGCGGCTTCCATCCACGCACCGATCGAGATCCCGGCCACATCGCGAGCCAACAGTACTCCGGTCGCGTGCCAGGAAATGGCCCGCACCGCGAGCACGCCGGTCAGCCCCAGGGCCAAGCCGAAGGCCGCGCGTTGGCGCCGGTGCGCGCCGCGCTGGCGGGCGATGAGCCCGGCGAGCGTCAGCACCGCGAGCCCGGCGGCCACGAGCCCACCGATCTGCCACGGTCCGCGGCCGGCGTACCACCCGCCATCGATTGCGAACCGCCGGCCTTGCTGGGTCAGCCAGCCGAGCGCACCCGAGATCCGCAGCCCGCCAGCTCCCGCGACCATCGTCGCCAATCCGATCCAGGCCCACGTTCGGCGACGATCCTGACCGGATCGATCCGTCCGACGACGATCCGGTGGCGGCCAGTTGCGTCCCGTTCGCCCGCCCCGCGCACTGCCGACCGCGGCGGCCAGAAGGCACGCCGCGGTCGCCATGTACGAAACAAGGAAGAGAGAGTCTTTGAGCATTCCGCCTCGGGCGTGGCCGGGGACCATTCGCCGGCGGCGGAAGCTTATCGGTTGCCGGTGGCCGCGGTCACGAGCATCTCGACGATCGGCTGCTTGCTCGCATCCTGAATCGGACGCATGCGGGCGACGCGGAGGGCGCTGGCCCCGGCGATCGTGCGGGCTCGGCCGCCTTCGGTCACGGCGATCAGCTTCTGGACGGTGCCGACGGTCCCGTGCTGGGCGGCGGCCATGAGGGCGGTGTAGCCCCGGCGGTTGACGATGTCGGGGTCCGCCCCGCCACCGATCAGCAGTTCGACGCAGCGTTCGTTGCCATTCATCGCCGCGGCAATGAGGGCCGTCGACCCGCGGCGGCTGCGGGCATCGATCGTCGCCCCGCCTTCCATCAGCAGTCGAACGCACGCCGAATCGCCGGCCGCGGCGGCGGCCATCAATGCGGTGTAGCCGTTCGTGTTCACGGCATCGACCGGAGCACCGGCTTCGAGGAACGCTCGAATGATGCCCGCTTGCCCGCTGATCGCGGCCGCCATCAGGGGCGTCCCTTCGAGTCGGTTGCGAGCTTGGACATCGGCTCCGGCATCGAGCAGGGCCAGAACGGCCTCGATGCTGCCGCCGCGAGCGGCGTACATCAGCGGGGTCTCGTGTTCGTGGCAGCGGGCGGTGGCGACGGATCCCAATCGCAACAGCACGTTGACGGCGTCCGGACGCCCGCGACTCGCCGCGTGCATCAGGGCCGTCCGGCCATCGGCGTCGATCGCGTCGATGGAGGCGCCGGCCGAGGCCAGGGCCCGGAGCGCTCCCAGATCATTTTCGGCCGCGGCGTAGCCCAGGGCGGTGCGGCCGCGTTCGTCGATGTGGTCCAGCTTCGCTCCGGCGGACGACAAGACGTCGATCCCGTCGGTGTTGCCGGCCCAGGCGGCAATGAAGATCGGCGTTTCGCCTCGCGGCGTCGGGACATCAATGTTCGCCCCGTGCCGGACCAGAACGCCCACGGCTTCCCCGCCGCGAAACGCCGCCAGGTGAAGCGGAGCGTAGCCGCGACGGTCGATGACATCGGACTGCGAACCGCTGAACAGCAGCAGCCGCATGGCCTCGACCTGTCCGGCCCACGCCGCAACCGACAGTGCGGTTCCGCCGTCTTCGCTGCGGAGTTCAAGATCCGCCCCGTAGGCCAGCAGTTCTTCCATCGACACGCGGTGGCCGTTGGCCGCGGCGTGCATCAGGGCCGAGTAGCCGCCGGGGCTGGTGCCATTGGGATTGGCGCCCGCTTCGAGCAACCAGCGAACTGTTTCCGGGCGACCGGCTCGGGCGGCGATCATGAGAGCCGTCATGCCGCGTTCGTCGGCCGCGTCCACTCCCCGACCGGCGCGCACCTCCTGCGCCACAACGTGCAGCTCACCGGCCCGGGCCGCCTCGTGGATGAGGTCGCCGTGGGAGGCTGTGCCGATCGCGAGGGCGAGCAGGGCCGAAGTCAGAAAGGTGGAATTCATCGAGCTTGATCCTCGAGACAGTGGGAAGACGCCGCCGGAATCCTCGCGGAGGAAGCGACGTCACACGGCATGTCGACCAACAGATGGGGCGTCTTCAGGTCCTTTCCGTCCGATACCGACTTCCGATCGTGCGAACCGTGCGGGCGGAGCCGTCGCAGGCCATACAGACGGAACTCGATGCGGCGTGATTGATCCGTCGTCGCTGTCCGTGACCGTGTCGAAGAAGATTCCGAGAACGCGCACGCAACCTTCGCCCCAGTCGCACAGGCGACACGGACCCTCACCGTCCGAGGGAGGCCCGCGGTGTTCGGTCGAGGCGCAATCCTCGCCGGCCGAAAGGAGCGGCACGGTGCCCCGTCATCTGGCCGCGAACGGTCGGAGAAGCGAGACGCCGACATTCCCGGGAAGCCGCACGTGCCCACGCCTTCATCTGCCGCCGGTCGATCAACCGCCCGAACCCGTTCCCGCGCGTCGGGTTCATCTGCATCCGCCTCCGCCGCCGCCAAGCGGTCGGCCAGATCGTCCAAGAAGGCCACCGCTCCGAAGAAGGTGACGCGGAAGAAGACGGCACGAACCAAAACTGTCGCCGCGGCCAAGACGGTCAGCCCGCGCAAGAAGACCACGCGGGCCAAGACCGCGGCCACGCCCAAGGCCGCGGCCAAGAAGGTCAGCCCGCGCAAGAAGACGACGCGGGCCAAGACCGCGGCCACGCCCAAGGCCGCGGCCAAGAAGGTCAGCCCGCGCAAGAAGACGACGCGAGCCAAGACTGCAGCCACGCCCAAGGCCGCGGCCAAGAAGGTCAGCCCGCGCAAGAAGACCGCGCGAGCCAAGACCGCGGCCACGCCCAAGGCCGCGGCCAAGAAGGCCAGCCCGCGCAAGAAGACCACCCGCGCAACGACCGCCCGCGCGAAGATCGCGGCCACGCCCAAGGCGGCGACCAAGAAGGTCAGCCCTCGCACCAAGACCACCCGCGGGTCGGCCACGGCAACCCCGAAAGCCCGGACGATCGCCGCCGCCGCAGCCGCCGCCACCTCCACGGCTGCTCCCACAGCCTCGACCGCTCCCAGCCCCAACGCCGCACCGGCCACGCCCGTGGCCGCGCCATCCGCTCCCGCCACCACCACCGCTTTGGCTCGCCGCCCGTCGTCGGCGCCGGGCGCGCCGGCCCTCGCCGGCTCGGGGCCCCGTCCCCTGGCCGCCGCCGCCGCGAGCAGCTTCGCCGACCTGGAGCACGCCCGCGATGCCTGGGACGACTTGGTCAACCGCGCGGGCGCCGGCCCCCTGGCCGAGTTTGACGTCGCCCGGGCCCGCTCGCGGGCCGAAGTGCCGGCCGATGAGGGACCGATCCGCCGCCGGGAGATCCTGGTCGTCCCCGACGGCGATCGACTCCGCGCGGCCATGCCGATGACGGTCGAACGCGTCCGGGCCCCGTTCGCGCCCATGCGCATGGTGTCCGTCACCGGCGGCCGGCCGACCAGCTTTGGCGGTCGCCTGCCGTCGCCGGCGCTCGTGGATCCCGATCGGGCGGCCGACGCCTGGCGGGCCATCCTCTTCCACGCGGCCGAAGAGCTGAAAGCCGACGTGATTGAGATCAGCGGGCTGCCTGAGGACAGTCCGGCCTGGAACGGTTTGCACGCGATGTTCGACGGCTCCGGCGACGCGGCCGTCCCCGCGCAGGTGATGCGCGAGCGGAGCCAGGGAACGTGGGGCTCACTCACGATCAACGCCCGCGGACGCGGCGAGTGGAGCGATCAGACCGACGCGAGCTTCAAGGCCATCGATGACAGCCGCGGCCCGGTCGAACGCCGGGTCTCGATCGACCCATCGGAGGTGTTGACGGACGTGCACGAAATCGATCGCCTGCTCGACGGGCGCGACGCCGCCCCGCTGGCCACCGCCGCCGGCGGGCCCGAGGCCCTGCGGAGCCTGGTCCGCGCGGCCCCCGCCGCCCTCTCGGTGAACTTGCGGGTCGGACGTTTGACAATCTCCAGGGCCGCCGCCCTGGTCTCTGGCGACCGGGCCGCGCTCCTCGCCGTCGGCCGCGTCGGGGGACGCGACTGGGATGGCTGCGAGGTCGACCGGCTGGCCATCGCGGCGCTGCTCGAAGAACTCGGCCGACGCGGCGTCCGCCAGGTCTCCACCGGATCCGAGGGCCTGTGGTTCCACGGCCAGGCCCACACCGGCGAGCCCGCGCCCATGCGATCCATGCTCCTGTGCCCGGCTGGCTCGGCCGCGCGCGAACGGGCCCGGCTCTTCGAGAACGTCGCCGACACCCTCGGCCGGCTTCCCGCCCTCGGCCCGTTCGAACGGCTCGTCCAACGCATGCGTCCGTGGGCCGGTGTTGCGCCGGCGAACGCCGTCCGCCTGGCCGCCTGATGCCCGTCCGGCAGGCCCGAACACGGCCGCCGGGACAGGGGCACGTCGGCTGAATACACCAAGCGGATCCCCGGTCCCCGCCACCGGCCCCGCCTCCGCCTCCGCTTCCGCCGCGGCGGCAGATCCTGCGCGGTCCACGGACATCGGTCCGCCCACCATCTCTCCGTTTCGGAACGCCCGCCCGCCCGCCATCGGCCGAGCGGGCGTTTCGTGCGCGATCCGCCGGCACCCCGCGCGGCACTCACATCAATCGGCGCGTTTGTGCGGTCTGCGCGGCCCAGGTGGACCCGGGGACGTGGTCGTCTTCGGCTTGGTGTGAAGCCGACACCGAATGGGTCCGATGGCACGGTCAGGAGACCTGGGGTCCGCCCCCCACCGCACCATGCCCAACACCCTTCCGCCAACCAATGATGCGACCAACCGCCGCCAGCGCGTTCTGGCCGTGGCGTCCGGTGGCGGCCACTGGGTGCAATTGATGCGACTCCGTCCGGCCTTCAGTGGTTCGGACGTGACCTGGGTCACCGTCAGCGATGCCTATCGCTCGGATGTCTCGCCGGCCCCGTTTCGCACGGTGCCGGACGCGACCCGTTGGAACCGGCTCGGCCTGATTCGTCTGGCCGTCCGTCTCGCCTGGATCGTTCTCACCGTTCGTCCGGATGTTGTCGTCACCACTGGCGCCGCTCCCGGGTTCTTCGCGTGCATGTTCGGACGCCTCGTCGGCGCTCGCACTGCGTGGATCGACAGCATGGCCAACGTCGATCGCCTGTCCATGAGTGGACAAGCGGCCGGGCGATGGTCGGACCTCTGGCTCACCCAGTGGGAACCCCTGTCGGACGGAAAGGGACCGCAGTACCGAGGAGCCGTGCTGTGATCTTCGTGACCGTTGGCGCGCAGATGCCCTTTGATCGATTGGTCCGAACCGTGGATGCGTGGGCCGGTGAACGGCCCGAGCACCAGGTGTTGGCCCAGATCGGCACCACCGGCTACAAGCCGATGCACCTGCACTGGACCGATCGCCTTGACACCGCCGCCTTTCGTCGGTGCTTGTTCGAAGCCGATCTCGTGGTGACCCACGCCGGCATGGGCACGATTCTGTCGGCCCTGGAACTCGGCAAGCCGACGATCGTCATGCCCCGGCGCGGCCACCTCCGGGAAACCCGCAACGACCACCAACTGTCGACGGCCCAAACGCTGGCCGCCGAAGACCGCGTGGCCATTGCCTGGGACGAACGCGAACTCCGCGATCGCCTCGAGTCCATGGTCGAAGTCGCCCCCCCGCCGCCGGTGCCGTCGCACGCGTCGAGTGAACTGCTCGCCGCCCTGAGCCAGTTCATCCGCGACGGATCGGTGGCCCCGATTCCGACCGCCGACTTGGCCCAAGACGATAGCTCGCTGCATCCGATTGCCCGCCTTCCGGGACGCGACCAGCCGATCCCGCCGCGCGTCCTTCCGCCGGCCACGATCCGCGGCCTCCGGTTCCGTTCCGCCGCGTGAATCACCGGCGCGATTGACGAAGGACTGCCGCCAGCACGGTTTGCCCTGGCACGCGGCCCGTCATCTCCCTCGCCAACCGCACCGCATTCGCCTGACCGACGCTCCCTCCGATGGTCCCCGAGACGCTCATGGCTCAGCACGAACACACCACGCCCCCCGAGGTCGCTTCCGACCGACCGGACGCCGATGCGCCGCGTCGATACGACGGCATCATTTGCTTCGGCGGCGAGGACTGGTGGTACCACAATCGTGGCCACTACGACATGCGCATGATGCGTGGGCTCTCGGCCGACGCACCGGTTCTGTACGTGAACTCCATCGGCATGCGCATGCCCCGCCCCACCGAAGGCCGCATGTTCGCCAAGCGCGTGTCGCGCAAACTCCGCAGCTTGCGCCGCGGCCTCGTCCGCATCGATGAGCGCTTCGCCGTGCTCACCGCCCCGTCGGTTCCCGGCCGCGCCGCGGACCTGAGCCGCCCGTTCGTGGCCCGCTCGATCCGGCGCGCCGCGGCAACGATGGGCATCAAGAATCCCCTGATCTGGGTGGCCTGCCCCACCGCGGCGGACCTGCTCGACCGACTCCCGCACGTCGGCCTGGTGTACCAGCGGACCGATCGGTACGAAGACTTCATGGGCGTTGACGCCGCGGCGATCTCCGCCCGCGACCGCGCCCTGAAGCACGCCGCGGACATGGTCATCTACTGCTCCGGCAGCCTGCTGGACGACGAGACGCCGGACACGCCCGACATGCCGGCGGTGCTCGTTGACCATGGCGTCAACGCCAACCGATTCGTCGCCGCCTCCGACCATCGTTCGGTCCACGGCCCCACGGCCGAGCCCGACGACATCGCCAGTTTGCCGCACCCGCGGGTCGGGTTCGTCGGCGCGATTGATCCGCATACGTTTGACCCCGAGCTCTTCCGCGGTGTGGTCGCCCGCATGCCGCAGGCAAGTTTCGTCTTGGTCGGCGGCAGCACCTTGCCCGAGGGTTGGTGCCCGGCTTCCAACTGCCACCTGCTCGGCCAGCGCGATGTCGACGCGGTCGCCGACTACATGGCCGCGTGCGACGTCCTGATCATGCCGTGGCGCCGGTCGCGTTGGATCGACGCCTGCCACCCGGTCAAGCTCAAGGAATACTTGGCCACCGGACGCCCGATCGTCTCGACGCCCTTCCGCGAACTCGGCCGGTACCCCGGACTCGTGCGCGTCGCCTCGAACGCCGACGGATTTGCCGACGAAATCCGCCAGGCCCTGGCCCAGTCGTTCGACGCGGCCCCCGGCCGTGATCGTGTGGCCGGACAGACCTGGCGCGACCAGGCCGACGCCGTCCGCCGCGAACTGGTGGTACGTGGTCTCGCCCCGGTCGGGATGCCGCTCCGCGGAGCGAACGAGATCGGCCTCGGCAATACGGACACGCCGATCGCCCACCAAACCGGACGCTTGGTCGCGGCCACCCTGGACGTGCCCCCGCCGGCCACCGACGATTCGGCCACCGATCCGCACGTCCTCACCGGCCCGATCGGCCACGTGAACGCGGGCGCCTTGCCGATGCACGACACGCAACCGCGCCCGGCCGGCGACGGCAGCGTGGACCTGGTCCTCCACCCCGCCCGGCCGATCCACGAACTGCGCCTGCCCACCGGGGAGCTGCCCATCCGCACGGCGATCATCCTCGCCGGCGGCGTGTGGCCGACGCCCCTGCAGGAAGTTCTCGACCGAAATCCCGCCGACTTCTGGGTCAGCCCCGACGGCCCGGTGCTCGACGCCTGGATCGACCGGGTCCGCGACGCGACCGCGAGCATGCCCCACCCGCTGCCGGTCCGGCTGGCCGCCAATGGCGCGATTCCCGCGCCCTGGCCCAGCGGACGCCCCGATGTGCACGTGGAACAGGATCCCCATCCGTTCCGTGGTCCCGCCGGCGTCGTGGCCGATCTGGCCCGAGGCTTGCCGGAAGACCAGCACGTCATCGTCGGCGAAGCGGCCCGTTGGATCGATTGTTCGTTGAGCGCAATGATTGCCGACCACCTGGCGTCCAACGCGGCGGTCACGATCGCCCGCAATCCCGATGGCAGTCCGGCCGGCGTGTACCTGATCCGCGGCGACGCCCTCGCCCTGGTCCCCGTGGCCGGCTACGTCGACATCAAGGAACAGTGGCTTCCGAGCGTCCGGCAAGCGGGCCTGCCCGTGCTGGTCCACCAGCTCGACGGACGCGGCGCGATGCCGCTCCGCACGCGCGATCAACTGCTCGAAGCCGCCCGCGTGGCCCGGCGAGATCGACCGCGCGTCGGCCTGGGCCCCAGCGGCGACCCCGCCCTGGAACCCCTGCGGGCGGTCTGCCGTGGCGCGATCGTTGGCCCCGACGCCGGTATTTTCGACTCGATCATCATGCCGGGGGCGTACGTCGGCCCGCGGGCCACGGTGATCCGTTCGATCGTCGGCCCCGACACGGTGGTCCCGCCGGACCACGTGCTCAGCGACTGCGTCTTCCACGCCGGTCGCATGCTGGCCGAGCAACCGCGCGGCTTTCGCGCGGCCTGACGGCGGCGCAACTGACATCCTGAGGCACGATCCGCCGGTCGCTCCGACCGGCCGCCGGCCGCGCACGCTGACGCGCGCAATCTGACGCGCCCGCGGCCACGCAATCGGATGCCCAGTTGGACGCCCAGTCGGATGCCAACTGGACGCCCAGCCCGACGCCCAACCCGACGCCCAGCCGGATGCCCAGCCGGACGCCAGTCGATTGCTCGACCGGATGCTCGACCGGATGTGCAGCCTGACGCCCCCAGGGCCACGCAACCAAACGTGCTCCCGGACGCGCCCTCGCCAACGCGTCACCACGACCATTGAGAAACGTCTTGACGGCCGCCGCGCACCATTGACGCGGCGGCCCTCGCGCGCGGTTTGGCGGCCACCACAAGCGCCCGTGCCGAAACGTCGCACGGGTGTCGCCGAATACCATCCCGCGCGCGTTTTCCCCACTGATGACGTCGTTTTCGGACGTCGGGCGCGTCCGAAAACGCGCGATCGCACGTGGTTCGTGCCGACTGGAACCCCCGTGCCGGTCGTCTCGCGCAGCCCGGCGTTTCGTGATGTGCACCTTGTAGCGGATCGTCAGTTCAGTGGACGCCCGATATCGCCGACGACCAGATCAGGTCCGCAGGGATGCGGATCAGCAAGGGCCGTGCGTATGGGCACGGCGCCACCGAGACTGACTGACGACTGGAGCCTTCGTCGTGTTGAATCCGCGATCCAAACGACCGGCCTCGCCGGCACCGCACCGATTCACCCGCATGACGACCAGGGGGTCCGCATGACTGACGCACAACGCCATCGCGAACCGGTCCGCTACGAGCTCATTCCCGAGCCGGAGGCGAGCCGCACGGCTGAATCGACGATCGAAGCCGTC
Source organism: Phycisphaerales bacterium (assembly GCA_045106735.1). Lineage (GTDB taxonomy): Bacteria > Planctomycetota > Phycisphaerae > Phycisphaerales > SM1A02 > JBGCEZ01. The sequence continues at coordinate 56,223 of JBGCEZ010000072.1, forward strand.
CACCGACGCCTCCGCGGTCGCTACCACATCGTGGTGGCCACGTCGGCGATTCTGGCCGGGTTGATCGCCACCAGCGCGTGGCGCATGACCAAGCCGGAATTTGAATCCAGCGGCCTCGTCCGCGTGGACCCGATTCCCGCCACCACGCTCCACGATCCCGACACGATCCCGATGCCATCGATGATGGCCGCATACGTTGCCGAGCAGGCGATGGTGCTCCGGGGTCGCAGCGTGCTCGAAGAAGCATCCAACGATCCCCTGCTCCGTGCGTCGGGTTGGCCGACCGGAGACGACGGGATCGCGATGCTCGAGAACGCGATCATCGTGCAGCAGAACGCGGGCCAGAACATCATCTCCGTCGCGGTCCAGGACACCGATGCCCAGCGGGCTCGGGTCGCCGTCGACGCGGTGCTGCGTTCGTACCAGGCCCAGGCGTCTGGTCCGGCCGAGCGTGATCGACAGGCCCGCCTTGCGAGCCTCGAGACCCGCCGCGATGAGTCGATCATCCGAATCTCCACGCTGGAGAGCAATTTGCTCCAGGCCAGTGGCGACATCGGCCCGGAGCTGATTCGTCGGCTCCACATCGAACGCGTCGAAGAGCTGATCGCCATTGACCGGCGCATCGAAGAGCTTGAAGGCCAGAAGGTCTTCGTCGAGACCGGCAACGATCCGTTGGACATCAACGGGACGAATCGTCCCCGCATCACGACCAACCCGGCCGTCGGCCCGAACTCCGTGCACGCCCTGGAGCAGCAAGAGCTGGAGATCCTGGCCCGCATGGACTCGTTGAGCCTGCGGTACGGACCCGAAGCTCCGATCATGCGGGACCTGCAGTCGGAGCTCGAGACCATTCGCATTCGCCTGAACGTGCTGCGGCACGCCGGCAATCCCAACTCGTTCGACGCGAACGATGTGTGGATGCCCGCCGGGGCGTACGCCGGGATGACGCAGTGGAGCGGCACGGCCACCGACAATGGCGGCATGGCGGGAACCGGCGGCACGGAGGCTGCCGACCCGCCGGTCGCCGACCGCATTGCCGGCATCGAAGGACTGATCGCCCGCTACGAGACGCGGCAGACCGAACTGCGGGCGGAGATCGCCGACCTGTCCCAGCGGCGCGTCATGATCTCCAGCGTGCAGGACCGCATCGACGACGCCCGCATGCGATTGAGTGAACTCGATCGCCGCATTGAAATCATCGCCGCATCCGGCGACAGCGACTCGACCGGCGTCATCATCGCCACCTGGGGCGACCTGCCGGTCAAGCCGGTGCGTGACCGCCGCATGCAGCTGGCCGTGGCCGGCGTGATCGGCGGCCTGATCATGGGTGCCCTGCTGGTGCTCGCGTTCTCGTCCGTCGCTCCTCGCGTGCGGTACGCCGACGACCTGGAACACCTGGCCGGCGCTCCGGCCCTGGCCGCGATGCTTCCGGACATGGGTTCGGGCGGCTTCCGCGCCGAGGCCCGCGCCACCCGCGGCGTCCACCAGCTTCGCAGCATCATCGAACTCGACACCGTTCGACCCGATCGCAACGTGGTGGTGGTGACGAGCTGCGGCCGAGGTGAGGGCCGAACGAGCGTGGCCATGGCCCTGGGCACCGCCCTCGCGCGGTCCGGTCGTCGGACGCTTCTGATTGACGCCGACATGTCCCGGTCCCGCATGAGCCGCGAGCTCGGTCTGTCCGACCGTCCCGGCCTCGTCGAGGCACTGGGCGTATCGCCGGAACAGGCTCGGGTGCACGAGACAGGCGAAACGGGCCTTTGGGCCCTGCCGGTCGGACTCCGCGGCGGCCTTCGCGAAGAAGTCCTCAGCCGTCCGCGGCTGCAGTGGTTGACCGACGCCCTGCGAGACCGGTTCGACGCGATCGTGGTCGACACCGGCCCGGTCCTGGCCAGTGCCGAGGGTCCGACCCTCGCGGCCATCGGTGACCGCACGGTGCTGGTCGTCGAACGCGGCATCCGCACCTCGGCCGTCGACTCGGCCCTCGACCGCCTGCGTCAGGTGTCGGCCCGCGTGGTTGGTTTGGTGCTGAACCGGGCACCCGAAGCCGACTTCCGCGAAATGGAAGTCGGCAGCGACTCGGGGACCCAGCGGCGTTCGACCATCGTCGAGACCCGTCCGAGCACGTTCTCCCCTGCGGGGCGAACCAACGTGTCGGGCCAGCTCTCACGCATGGTTCGAGGCCGCGGGACTCCCGCCGCGTCGACCGCCGCTCCGGCGGAAACCCAAGCCCACGCCTACGCCGGACATCCGCCAGGCCCGTCCGGATACGGCGGCCATGATCCCGGGCCCGCGCCGCACGGATCGCACGGATCGCACGGATCGCACGGATCGCACGGGGCCCATGGCTCGCGCCAGATCTTCGTGCAACCGTCGTCCCACGGCGGAACGCCGGGCAACGTGAACCCCTCGCACCACACTGGCCGGGACAGCGAATAATGCGGGCACAGGACGCCATCGGATTCGGGGCGTTCCCAGTGCCGGCTTCCGAGCCGCAGCGACTGTGGGGACGCGATCTCATCGAGCTGCACGACCACTTCTGGCGCCAGGCCGGCGTCACGGTGGTTCGTCCGGGATATCCCGTCGAGTCATCGACGGGCACCGCACGCCGGCGCACGCGGGCCTACCTGCTGCTCGGCCTGGACGAGCTCGCGGCGTTCAGCCCGGGCGACGCCATGCGGCGACTGAATGCCGGCCGCGCCCGTTCGATCCTCGTGCAACTGGAAAGCGCGCTGACGCCCGCCTACAGCGAGCGGATCGACAGCGATGACCGCGACGCCCTCGTCGCCGTCCGTCGTGACTACGGCACTGCCGCGACCACGCCGTCGGTTCTCATGACCCGCGACGAACGTTTGGCTGGCTGGTGGCGACGCTGGGTGCACCCCGCCCGTCACCCCCGGGCCGCCTCCGCCGTCGACCGTGTCCTGGCCCGCCGCCGGCGTCCGCTGCACGGCAGCGCGCCCGGCGTCCTCCAAGACGCCACCGACGCCCACGGCTGCGGGAGCTGGATCGAATCGATGCTCCGCCTGGACGCATCGCTGGCCGAGACCGTCCCCGGCGTTCGCGAACGCGAGCTCGGCGTCTGGGTGCACGAGAGTGCGCGGATCGGTCCGCACGTGTCCCTGGCCGGTCCGCTCTGGATCGGGGAGCACGTGGTCCTGGATGGCAATACGTCGCTCGTGGGACCGCAGTTGATCGCCGACGAAGCGGCGCCCATGCCCAACCACGGCGGCAAGCGTTCGGCCCGGGCCAATCGCGATGAGCTGCCCGAGTGGGCCCAACGCCCTGAGCTTGAGGCGTTCCCCGCGCCCGCGTCGATCGAGACGTCGGATCGCCAGAACGCCGCCCCGCCGGCGGTCCCCAGCGCGGTGCGAACCGCCGAACGGATTCTCGCCCGGTTGCGCGGCCGACGACTGGAACGGGCCGGCCAATCCGCAGCAGGCTCGCGCCCCGCGATCCAACCGCTGGTTCCCGCCGTCGAACGCATCGTGACCGAACAACGGATGATCCCGCGTGAGCCGTGGACGGTGCGCGCCTTCAACATCGCCGTCAGCTTCACGGTCCTCGCCGCGATCCTGCCGCTGTTCCCGCTGATCATGGCGGCGATCTGGCTGGAAGACGGCCGCCCGTTCTTCTTTGGCCATGTTCGCCAGACGCGCGGCGGCCGCAACTTCACCTGCTGGAAGTTCCGCACGATGTGCCGGGATGCCGAACGGATGAAGACGCAGCTCGCCCTGGAAAACGTGTGCGATGGACCGCAGTTCCACATCGTCGACGACCCCCGACTGCTCCGGATCGGCCGCCTGCTTCGCCGATTCCACCTCGACGAGTTGCCGCAGCTCTGGAACGTGCTCCGCGGCGACATGAACCTGGTCGGCCCGCGGCCAAGTCCGCACGACGAGAATCAGTACTGCCCGGCGTGGCGCGAGGCTCGCCTCAGCGTGAAGCCGGGGCTGACCGGACTCTGGCAGATCCGCCGGACCCGCGCCCCGATGGCCGACTTCCAAGAGTGGATCCGCTGGGACCTGGAATACGTGACGCGCCGCAGTTGGCGTCTCGACCTCTGGATCATCTTCCGGACGGCGATGGACATCATTCGCCGCGATGCGAGCGAAGCCGCCCCGGTGAGCCAGATCGCTGGCGATCCCATGGCCACGATGACCGGCTTTGCCCCGCCCCGGGAACGCCGCTTGCCGGTGACCTCGGTGACGACGTTGGAGCTGAAGTCCAGCGGCCACGCCAGCGAGCGGTCCGTCGATGGCGCGATCCTTCCTTCCACCAGCCCCCACCCGACCGACGCGGAGCTGATCCGGGACGCGATCGACGCGGTGATCGACGGCGGCGCGGCAACCGCTCGCCGATTCGAAGATCTCGAGCCAATGGTGTACGACGACGATCCGGCGGCCGCGGCCGACGCTTCGGAAGTCGAGTCGTCCATCCCACGATCGGCCGCCACGCGACTGGAAGCCATCGGGCTCGAGGGTCCGGAGGTCGACGCCGACGCCAATGCCGCCGCCGTCCGGCGAGCCGCGGCCCGCTCCCGGGCCGAGGCCATGGCCCGGACAACCCTCATCGACGAGCAGGAACTCCGGGCCGGAACGGAAATCCGGCAGCGGATCGACGCCGAAATCGCCCGAGGCGCCGTCCCCGCCGCGGGTCCGGACCCGTCGGACACGCCGGCAACGTCCACCTCGACCGATGAAACCACTTCGGACGCGGCGTCAGGCAGCCCGAACGCACCGGGAATCGAGGCGGAAGCCAAACCGCGGCAGCCGGAATCGACCCCCGGGGCCCTGGGCGCCGCCGCCTCGGAAGCCAAGCCATCGGCCGCCGGCGAGGGCATTGCCGACGACGTGAGCCAGTCCGCCATGGACGCCATCGCCGAGCCGCGGCCGACGCCGACGCCGGCCCCAACGCCGACTCCGACCCCGGCCGCCAGCCAGGACGACCCAAGCGACCGAAAGGCGGCGTAGGACGCCCCCGATCTCCATTCGCCGGCCACCAACCGCCGCCGGCAATATCCAGGATGGCCCGCCGTCCTGAAACGAACCGACCGAGGGCCCGAGGAGGACCCTCCGAACGGCCGCCGGGGTACGCCCCGCGCGGCCGTTTGACTTGACCAGTCGGAGACCGAAGCTATTCTCTGTCCCTTCGCCCACGGACAGGCCCAACGGCCGTTCGGGCGGGACATCGGCTCCGTTAGCTCAGTTGGCAGAGCAGCTGACTCTTAATCAGCGGGTCGTAGGTTCGAGCCCTACACGGAGCACTTTGAGACCGCCGCATCCCCCTCGGGATGCGGCGTTTTCGTGCGCGGAGTGCACGGATCTGGCCTGGTTCCGGCGTGGTTCCCGCGTGGACTTGCCGTGCGCCG
>JBGCEZ010000073.1:0-10812 GCA_045106735.1 Phycisphaerales bacterium
CAATGCGGGAGGCGTGTTGTCGTGCGCGGCGGCGGTGGCGTCACCCCGCCGATGAGTGGACCCCATCGATCACGGGCAAGAACCCCACGCAGCCAGCAGCGTCAGCAGGTCGTTGAAGTCCACGGCCCCGTTCTCCACGATGTCGGCGACACACGTCGGACCGGCCACCGGCGGCTGGAACTCGAACGCCCCCATGTCGATGACCCGGCCGATGGACGCGAGTCCCGTGTCGTCGGTCATCGGATCATCGATCGCCCGGATCTCGCCGACGATGTCGGTGGGCGGCGCGAGTCCGACGGCGGAGTTGCCCGCATCGATGCACGGCGAAACATCCGAGAGCCGGTAGTTCAGTGCGGCGGCGTCGACAAACAACGGCAAGTCGGTGATGTTGCCGCGCCCGTCGGCCCCATCCTGAACCGAGCTGAACTGGACGTCGTAGGTTCCCGGTCCGCCGAGGTCCGGGCCATCGCTCGCGCCAATGATCGAGTTGGCGATGGAGACCTCGCTGGCAAAGTCGGCGTGCATGCCGGCGCCGCCGGAGGCCGACGTATTGAAGACCGTGGTGACGTTGACCATGCGGACGCGCGCCGGCTGGCCGACCAGCACGCCGCCACCGGCACCATCGGTTGCTTCATTCAAGTCAATCACCGCACCGGCGATCGTGACAAGCCGGTCGTTCGAATCCGGCGCATCGATCGAGATGCCGCCACCGAACGGCGCCTGGTTGCCACGGGCCACAATATTGGTCATTTGGAGTTGACCACCCCCGCTGTACATGCCGCCACCTTCAGTGGAGGCGGTGTTCTGGCCCATGACCGTGCTGGCGATCAAGGCCGACTCGACGGCGATGTCAATGTAGACACCGCCGCCAAGACCGAGGTCTTCGCCGTCCGCAACATTGCCGGTCACAAAGCAATCCGACATGATGACATCACCACGCATGACCGCGATCCCGCCGCCGAATCCGTTGGCCCAACGCACTTCGTTGTTGGCGATCGCGGTGCGCGTGATGCGCGCCGAACCGTCAAAGATATGAATGCCGCCACCCGGGCTCAACAGATTGATGTTGTTGCGGACGATGCATTCGTCGAGCCGAATGCGCTCGCCGCCAAAGACAATACCGCCGGCTTCCTCAGCGTTCTCAATGATGCATCGGTTCATGCGAAGCCGGGCGCCGTCGATGCCGTAGATGTTGCGACCCTCGCTGTTGAACGTGATGTCTTCGACGAGCACGTTGGCGTCGGGACCGACGACCGAAAAAGCCGTCCCCAAGTTGGTGTTGACAAAGCACGACGAAGCATCGCCCGAAGCGCTGCGAATCGTCAGCTCCTTGTTGGTCACGGTGACCGAGAGGGTCCAGGTCCCGTCGGCAAGTTCGATCTCATCGCCGTCGGCGGCGAGGATGATCGCGGTTTGCAGATTCGAAGCGTCGCCGGGAACGGTGAGCGTGGCCGCGAGGGCCGCGGGAACCGACCAGAAGCCTGCGAGGGCGACGGCGGCGATTGACGTGGGAATGATGGAACGAGGCATGGGAAACTCCCTGGTGCGGCCGGCGGCGAGCATGCTCGCGGCGAACCGAATGGCCGAAGGCCGATGTCAAAGGTCAGGTGTTGAAGTTCAGGTGTCAGATGGCAGCGGGTCGAACGATGTCGCCCGCGGGCCGGCGGTCGTCCACCGGGGCCACCGACGAGTGCGAGGTCGACGCGCGGCTTCCCAACCGCGACCTCGAAAATTTTCGCCCGCGGCCTTCGGACCTCGACCGTCGGCCCGCTGCACGCTGCTCCCTGCCCACTGCCCACTGCCCACTGCCCACTGCTCTCTGCTCTCTGCTCCCAGCCCGCTGCTCTCCGCTCTCCGCCAATGCCCATGCCCATGCCCCCCATTTGCCCCTAATCGCCAGTGTGACGGTCCGAAAAACCCGCTCACGGCTGATTCATCGGACGGCTGGCCGCCGTTTCGCGTGGACCTGTCGGCGGCACCTCCCATTCCTGGGAGCCGCCGTGGTACCACTGGGAGTCCCGAATCATGCCCCCGACCCTCGCCGCACGACCCGCCGCCCAGCATGCCCCGCGCCGACTCGTCGTCGCAACGGGCGCCGCCCGCCCCAGGGCGTCGACCCTCGGAATCGCCGCCATGGAACACCCAGCTCCGCTCGATCCGCCGCGGCCCGGCGACCGAACTGGCGCTGGCGGCGTCACCGGTGCGGGGCCGAGGGAGACGGGATCGGGCGCCGCGCCCGCCGACGCCCATCTGGAAGCGGCCTACGGCGAACTCCGGCGACTGGCCGAGCGTTACCTGCGCCGCGAACGCACCGACCACACGCTCCAGGCGACCGCCCTGATCCACGAGGCATGGTTTCGACTCGAGTCCACCGGCGACTTCGAGGATCGGACACACTTCATCGGCATCGCCGCCCGGGCAATGCGTCAGGTGCTCGTGGACCACGCCCGCGGCAAGCACGCCATCAAACGCGGCGGCGATCGCCAGCGACGCTCGCTTGACGCGGCCGAACCGAGTGTCGATCCTCAGCCCGATGACATCCTTGCGCTGGATGAGTCGCTCACCCGATTGGCCGCGCGCCATGAACGCACCGCCCGGGTGGTGGAGCTCCGAGCCTTCGGCGGACTGACGATTCGCGAAACCGCCGCGGTGTTGGGCGTCTCCAGCACCACCGTCGAAGATGACTGGACCGTGGCCCGCGCCTGGCTGGCCCGCGATCTGGCCGAGGATTGATGCCGCCCCGCCGCCCGTGGCGATTGTCGCCGGGCTGACCATCGCCCGCCCCGTCGCACCGGCCGCGGCACTGGACCTCGTACTGGACCTCGTACTGGCCCGCGCACTGGCGGCGGCACTGACCATGGCCCTGAACGCCACACCGCCCGCCACACTGAACGCCTCCCGCACCATCGCCCGAACACCACCGCCCGAACACCGCCGCCCTTGGCCGACCCCGTGGACCCACGCATGAGCGAACCGGACTTCGAACGCATCCGCTCGATTGCCCTGGACGTTCGCCGCGCCCGCGGGCCGATTCGGCAGAGCATGATCGAGAGCCGCTGCGGTGACGACGCGGCCCTTCGGCGTGAAGTCGAATCGCTGGTGATCGCCATGAACGCGGGCGTCGGCACGAGTCCGGGCGACCGACTGCTCCAGGCGATTGACGAACCGGGCGGACTGCTCGACCAATCGAAACTCGACGAGGCGATGGCCGATGCGGCGACGCGTTCGGCCGCCGGCGCGATGCCCGGGGTCGCCGATCCGTGCGATCCGAGCGATCCGTCGGCCACCACGTCCGAGGTCTTGCCGCGTTCCGCCGGCGATTTCGAACTCCTGGAGGTCATCGGCCACGGGGCCAGCGCGATCGTCTATCGCGCCCAGCAGTCCGAGCCGAATCGCATCGTCGCCCTGAAACTGCTGGATCCCCCGCGGTCGAGCCAGGCGATGCGGCGATTCCGCCAGGAGGCCGACGCCCTGGCCCGCCTCGACCATCCCGGCATCGCCCGCATCCATGCCGCCGGCGTGCTCCGTGATCGCGGGCGTGATCATCCGTACCTGGCGATGGAGCTCGTCCCGGGACCGCCGCTCGAGCGCGCCGCCTTCGTGGCCGACGATCCGACCGCCATCCCGTCGATCGTCGCGGCGGTGGCTGATGTGGCCGACGCCGTCCACCACGCGCACCTGCGTGGCGTCATCCACCGCGATCTGAAAGCCGCGAACATCCGATTGGCCGGCGACGGTCGTCCGCGGGTCCTCGACTTCGGGGTCGCCCGGCTCCAAGCGGCCAACGACGACCACGAACCACTGACCGAGGCGGGACACTTCCTGGGCACCGTGCGTTCGATGAGCCCGGAGCAAGTCAGCGGCGACCCGCGCGACGTGGACGCCCGGACCGACATCTACGCCATCGGCCTGCTGCTCCACGAGTTGCTCACCGGCCGCATGCCGTACGAGCTCGACGGGCTGTCGCTGGCGGGGGCAGCCCTGGTGATTCGTGACGCGGCACCCGCGCCGCTTGACGCCCGGGGCCGCGGCATGCCCGTGGAACTGGACGCCATCGTCGAGACCGCGTTGTCCAAACGCCCGGATGACCGGTACGCGTCGGCGGCCGCGTTGGCGGACGATCTGCGGGCCGTGCTTGACCATCGTCCGGTGAGCGTGCGCCCGAGCGGCCGCGCTCGGCGCGCCCGACTCTTCGTGCGCCGCCACCGAACGGCGACCATCGCCGCCGCCGCGATCGGTGCGTGCCTGCTGGTTGCGACCGGCGTGAGCCTCAACTTTGCCGCCGACGCTTCCCAGGCCGCAGCGGCGAGCCGGCACGACGAAGCGGTGAGCCAGCGCACGCGCGATCACCTGGAGCAACTGCTGACCACGCTCGACAGCCACGCCGGCGCGGCGAGGGCGACGCCGGACGACGCCGCGTCCCGGATGCTCGCCAGCTTCATCGCGGATTTGGACGCTTCGGACGAATGGCCTGAGGTCAGCGCAGGCGTGCGAAGCGCGGTGGGCCGCGTGCTGCTGTCGCGCCGCCAGCTCCAAGAAGCCGCGGTCCAATTGCAACGGGCGGCGGACGTACAGCGCGCGTACAACCCACGCGATCTGCACCTGGCCGTCACCCTCGCCGCCCTGGGCAGCGCGCTGGCCCCGGCCGGGGCGACCGAACAGGCCGAAGCCGCCTTTCGCGAGTCCATCAACATCCGCAGCCACCATGTGGCCGCCGGGACGTGGAAACCGATCGCTGGCGTGTCGCTCCCTCGCACGCCGTACATCAGCGACGCCCGGCACGAACTCGCCGAACTCCTGCTGCGAGATGGCCGGCACGCGGAGGCCGCGCCATTGGCGAAGCAGCTGCTCCAAGAATCCGTCGCCGCCGGGGACGCGCAGTCCAATCCAATTCGGTTGAACGCCCGCCTCCGGCACGCGGCCACCATCGCGGCGGCGTCCGGCGACTTGGCGGGGGCCGAAGCCCACCTCGACCGTGCCGCCGAACTCGTCACCCGCCTGCCGGCCGACCAACCGGTCCGGCTCGCCGCCGATCTCGAACGTGGCCGCCACCGTTTGGCCGCCGGCGATGTCGCGGGAGCCGCCGACGCATCGGCCGCTGCCTTTGAGCACGCCGCTCAACATCTGCCGCCAGGCAGCTTCGACTGGATGGTGGCGTTGAACGTCCACCGCCGGCACCTCAGGGCCGCGGATCGGCCGGCCGAGGGCCGAGCACTGCTGATTCGCGCCCGCGGCTTGGTCCTGGGTCATCATGGCCCGGAACATCGGCTGATCCACGAATTCGACCGAATCCTGGATCGTGAAGCTCCGGCCGCGGCGAGTGGCACGTCCTAACGCCGTTGCGGCGAGAGCGCGATCTCCATCGCCAACGCCCATCCGCCAACAAAACGCAGGCCCCGGACCGCCGTGGCCCGGGACCCGCTGATCCGAGTCGGGATGGTGCAGCGCACGCGCGGCATCAGATCACGAACACGCCCCCCACGCGGACAGCACCGACAGCAAGTCGCCGAAGTCGGTCTCACCGCTCCCGTCCACGTCCGTCGGACACACCGGCTCCACATCAACCGGCTGGAACTCGAACGCGCCCATGTCGATGACGCGCAACAGCGACGCAATACCGGTATCGACGGTCGCCGGATCATCGACCGATCGGACGCGCCCGATGATGTCCGTCGACGGCGCCAACGCCACCGCCGAACTGCCGGCGTCAATGCACGGAGAGTCGGCGGCCAGGCGATAGTCGAGGCTCGCGGCGTTCACGAATTGCGGCAGCCCGCCAATGTTCCCCGGCCCCGGCCATCCACCCTGCACATTCGAATGCTGCACCGCGGCCGTGCCCGTCCCGCCGATCTCGTCCCCGATGTTGCTGCCAACAATCGAGTTCGCCAGATCGAGCTCGGCGTCGCTCGTCACGTGGAGCCCGCCGCCACCGGTCCCGGCAACATTGAAGACAACCGTGGCGTTGACCATCTCCAGGTTCGCCCCGCTGCCGAGACGAATCGCCCCACCGCCACTGTTGGACTCATTGAGATCGATGACCGCGCCGGCAATCCGGGTCGTGCCACACGATTCAAGCGGGGCTTGGAAGTACACACCGCCGCCGGCGTCCGCCGAGTTGTTTCGAATCACTACATTCGACAGTTCGACGTTGTCGATCTCCGCGGAGAGACCGCCGCCGCGTCGCCCCGCGTCGTTGTCGGCCAGCAACGTACTGGCGATGCGGGCGCTCGCAACTGCCGGGCCAACGTAGATTGCGCCCCCGTCGCCATCGACGGTCGATGCTGCAACGTTGCCGGTGAACACGGAGTCCACCACGACGAGATCACCGGCCATCATCGCCAGCGCGCCGCCATCACCCAGAGCTCCGTCCACTTCGTTGTTGATGAAGCTGCTCCGGGTGATGCGGACATTGCCGCCCAACGCAAGAATCGCCGCGCCTGGCCCCGTTGGAAACGAATTCCCCTCAAAGCGGCAATCGTCGGCCCGAAGTACGTTGCCGCCAAAGACGACGGCGGCCAGTTGCGTTCCACTGAAGTGACAGCCTTCGAGGATCAATCGATCGACGCCGTTGGCTTCGATCAGACGTCCGACTTGCTGGAAGCCGATGTCTCGCACCACCACATCGGCCGAGGCCCCGGTGATGACGAGCGCGGTACCGGCCGCGCTGCCGATGGTGCACGCTGCCGGGTCGCCGGAAGCGCTGCGAAGCAGCAGATCAATGCCGTTGATGGACAGCGGCGCGGCCCAGTTGCCATCGGCCACGACGATTTCGTCACCGTCATTGGCGAGTCCGATCGCGGCGGCGATGTTCGGCGCGTCGCCGGGCACATTGATGGTGGCCGCGCTGGCGATCGAACTGAACGCCGATCCCGCGGCCAGGGCGATGATGGTGGCGGTACGTGAAGAGGCCCGCGAGGCCTCCGGATGGATCAAGGATTGCATGGGTTTCTTCTTTCCAAGTTCTGGCCCGGCCTTGGCGTTCAGAACGCCGACCGCGCGCAGGATGGCTGGGGGCCGGATTCGTCCGGTCCCGAGCGACGGCCACAGGCCGCCGCAGTCGGGGGCAATGCGGCGAACCCGCGGCCGCTGCCTGCGGGAATCCCGAAAAACTCTGGCGGATCGGCCGGACCCGCGAGGTATCGTTGCGTCGTCGCGGTTTCGATCGGGCGCTGGCCGCCCAAAGCACGTGTCCGTTCCCGGTCCCATCCGGAGATCCACCGATGATCGCCAGCCCCCCGCCGCCCGTGGCGCCGTGCCCCCGTGCCGCGCGGCCAAGATTGACGTCGCAGTCGGCGTTGGAGCCAACGCCGAACTCGGCGTCGACACCAACGACAGAACCAACGCCGCGTCCGACCTCGGCTCCGACCCCGAACGGGACGCGGTCTGCGGCGTCGACTTCAACCCTGGTCGCCGCCGAAGCCCTGGACGCAATGTCAGCATCAGCGGCGGTATCCGCGGCGGGATCAGCATCGTCCCGGGCATCGGCCACCACAGCCGACGCCATGGATGCTCGCACCCCCGAATCTTTGCTGGCCACGGCATACGACGAACTTCGGGCGCTCGCTGACCTCTACATCGCTGGCGAGCGGCACGGACACACGTTGCAAGCCACCGCCCTCATGCACGAAGCGTGGATACGTTTGGCGTCGGCCGACGGATTCGTCGACCGGGCACACTTCATCGGCGTGGCCGCTCGATCGATGCGACAGGTCCTGGTAGATCACGCGCGCCGGCGAGGGGCCCAGAAGCGTGGCGGCGGCCAGCGCCGAACCGCCCTTGATGGAGCGGCGATCGCCGTCGAGCGCGATCCGATTGACATGCTCGCCTTGGACGAAGCACTGGACGGCTTGGCCGTTCGGCGTCCGCGGGCCGCGCGGGTCCTGGAACTCCGAGCCTTCGGCGGCCTCACGATTCGCGAGACCGCGGCGGTGATGGGCGTGGCCACGTGCACGGTTGAGGATGATTGGGCCGTGGCCCGCGCGTGGCTCGCCCGAGCGTTGGGCAATGATTGACTCCACCGGCGAACCAACTATCGGCGAATCAGCTACCGGCGAACCAGCCACCGGCGTCCCATCCAGCGGCACCCCCGCACCCGATGTCGTCGCCAGCATTCTCGCGGAACTGCGCGACCTCGAAGACTGGGAACAGTGGGCGCTGCTTGAGCGTCGCTGTTCACCGCATTCACCGGTTTACCAACGCGTGGTGGACGAACTCGGCTTGGTCGGCCCCGCGCCCGCGTCGGCCCCGGCCGAACGCGTCATCGCGGCCATCGACCAGCCGCGTGGACTGCGGCCAAGCACGGAACAGCTTGCCTCACGGTTGGCAGATGAATCGACGAGTGGCCGGGCGCGTGACTCGGCGAGTGGCTCGGCGGGCGGCACGGCCGGCGGCCCCGCCGGCGGCACGGCGAGCAACTCCGCGAGCAGTGCGGCCGCCCGTCCAAACCCGACTGACACCATCGTTGGCGATGAAGGCCCAACCGATCACGTCGCCGCGCCGGTTCCCGCTCACGCCCCCGATCCGTCCGCGGGTCTGCCCCGCACCGTCGGTGGCTTCCGCCTGCTCGAGATTCTGGGCCGTGGCGCCAGCGGCGTGGTGTTCCGCGCCGAGCAAACGGCCCCGCTCCGGACCGTCGCCCTCAAGCAACTGCGTCCGACGACCGATCCCGACCAGCGTCGACGGTTCGCCCGGGAAGCGGACACGCTGGCCCGCCTGGATCATCCCGGCATCGCCCGCATCCTGGAGTCGGGCGTGCTGCCGCCGTCCGACGCTGGCCATGGCGCTGGCGGCGCCCACCCCTACCTGGTCATGGAACTCGTCCCCGGCCCGATGCTCACGCGGGCCGCGTTCGCCGATCCCGGCACGGATCCGCCCGCCGGACCGTGGCCGCCCAGCCGCGCTCGATCGATCATCGACTGCCTCGCCCAAGTGGCCGCCGCCGTGCACCACGCCCACCTCAACGGGGTCATCCACCGCGACCTGAAGGCGGCGAATGTTCGGCTCGGGACCGACGGCCGGCCGCGCGTGTTGGACTTTGGCGTGGCCAAGCTCCTGGCCGCCGATGACGCCACGGCTCACGCGGACGAAACGCTGAGTCACGACGGCCAGCTCGTGGGAACCTTGCGTTCCATGAGTCCGGAACAGATCGGCTCGTCGCGGGCCGGGCGCGACCGGAGGGTGGACGCCCGCACCGACATTCATGCCATCGGCCTGCTGCTGTACGAACTGCTGACCGGCCGCCTGCCCTACGAACTCGATGGGCAACCACTGCTGGAAGCGGTGCGACGCATCGAAGGGGCGCCGCGCACTCCACTTGGCGCGGCGGCCATGGGCCTGCCCCCGGAACTTGATGTCGTCCTGGCCACCGCCGTCGCCCGCGACCCCGACGACCGGTATGCCTCCTGCGCGGCCCTGGCGTCGGACCTGCGAGCCGTGCTCGAGCACCGCCCCATCGGCGCCCGGCCTCCCGGGCGCATCCGCCGCGCTCACCTCTTGCTTCGGCGCGCTCCGGCGGCGAGTGCACTCGTCGCGGCGGCGGCAATCGGACTGCTGAGCGCGACCGGGCTGAGCCTGCACTTTGCCCTGGATGCTCGGGCGAACGAACGGGACGCGGTGCGCCAAGCGTCAATCAGCCGGCGGACCAGCGGGCACCTGGAATCACTGCTCACCATGCTCGACGGCCACGCGCCGGCCGCTGACCACGTTTCCCGCGCCGCGATTTCCGACGACGCGGCCGCCGCGGTGCTCGATCAGTTCCGGCGCGAACTCGATGCCTCGGCCGACTGGCCGGAGGTCCAAGCCGGGGTACGAAGCGCCCTCGGCCGCGTCCTGTTGTCTCGCGGCCGGCTGCACGAAGCCCGGCAGCAACTCCGGCAAGCCGCCGACGCCCAACGAGCCTTTGGCGTGGACGGTCCGCCGTTGGCCGCCACGCTGATCGCCCTGGCCAACGCGACCAGCCCAAGCGGCGACCTGCGCGAGGCCGAAGCCCTGCTTCGCGAAGCGATCGACGTGGCGAACGTCGGCCGGCGCGACGGACGCTGGCCCGACGAACCGGGCCGCTCCGGCGGTGCTCCCACCGATGGCCGGCTCGCCCTTGCAGGAGTCCTCGCCGGACAGCAGCGATGGGCCGAAGCGGGCCCCATTGCCGACGCCCTTCTGCACGAATCGGAATCAGCCGGCGATCCGGCGCGTCGCCCGATGGTGTACGCCGCCGCACTCCGGCAGCGAGCCCGGATCGCCACGGGCCTCGGCGATGTGGCCGCGGCTGAAGCGCTGCTGGACCGCGTCATCGAGACGATCGGCCCGCTCGTTCCCCCCGCCCACCCCATGCTCCTCTCGACGTGGCTCGACCGGAGCGCCGCGCAGGCCGCCGCGGGCGACCAAGCGAGCGCCCTCGAATCCTCCGCCCACGCCGCCGACCTGGCGATGGAGCATCTGGAGCCGGCAAGCTTCGACTGGATGGTCGCGGTGAACGCCCACGTGCGGCAACTGCTGAGCGCGGGGCAGCACGCCGCCGCCCTCGACCGACTCAGCGCCAGCCACGCGCTCGTCGCCGAGGCCCACGGGACGGACCACCGCGTGGCGAAGGAGATCACGCGGTTGATCGAGCGAACACGGGCGTCGGCGCCCACGACCACTCCCACGGCCACGCCCACGCCCACGCCATGAAAAACGCCCGCCAAAGCTGGCGGGCGTCTCATCGTGATGCAGTGCGTCGGACCGGCGTCCGGGCGGCGAACGCCCTTACGGAGCGTCGCCCAAGCGCCGCGGCCAGTAGTCATCCGGCGGCACCGCTTCGGGGTCCGCGGCCGG
>JBGCEZ010000074.1:0-16042 GCA_045106735.1 Phycisphaerales bacterium
GCCCGGTCGCTACGAGCGTGCGCGAGAGCCAAGAGTGCCTCGCGCCGCACGGCAACTGGTGTGTTTAGTGCGACGGGGCGCATTGCTCGCCCCCAATGACAGGAGAGACCGATGAATCGCGTCGTGATCACCGGCCTTGGCGCCGTTTCTCCCGCTGGCTCCACCGTCGCTACGATGTGGGATGCCATGCTCGCCGGTCGCTCGGGCATTGGTCCGCTGACTCGGTTTGATTGCGACGGCTATGCCACGCAAATCGCGGGTCAGGTAGATGACTTTGACGTCGACGCACGCGTAGGACGCCGCGAGGCTCGTCGCGTAGGCCGCTTCACGGCGTTCGCACTCGCCGCTGCAGATGACGCCATGCAAGACGCTGGATTTCCGGTGGGCGAGAAGCTTCCGAACGGCGACCGTGTGGCCACCTACGTCGGAACGGGCATCGGTGGGTTGCCCGAGATTGCCGACGGCGTGGTCGACTACGCGGCACGTGGCCCCAAGGGCGTAAGCCCGTTCTTCATTCCGCGAAGTCTCAACAACTTGGCGGGCGGAAACATCGCCATTCGCTACGGCGCACGTGGCCCTAGCTTGTGCATCTCCACTGCGTGTGCCGTCGGCAACCACAACATCGGCGAAGCCTGGCGCCTACTGGCCATGGGCGACGCCGATATGGCGATTGCCGGTGGAACCGAGGCGAGCCTCACGCCGGTTGGAATCTGCGGGTTCCAGTCCATGCGTGCACTCTCCCGTCGCAACGACGACCCTAAAACGGCATCCCGCCCCTTCGACGCAAATCGCGACGGATTCGTGATGGGCGAGGGGGCCGGCATCGTCGTGCTCGAATCGCTTGACCACGCCCTGGCCCGCGGCGCGACCCCGCTGGCCGAGATCGCCGGCTACGGCTCCACCGCCGACGCCTACCGCATCACCGACATGCACCCCGAGGGCCGCGGCCCGGGCGGGGCGATCCGCCGGGCCCTCGACCAGGCGGGCATCGACCCGCACGCCACCGGTGACGATGGCCGTCCGCTCGTGGACTACATCAGCGCCCACGGCACCGGCACGTCGGAGAACGACAAGGTCGAGACGCGGGCGGTCAAGGCCGTCTTTGGCGACAACGCCCCGCAGATTCCCATGTCCTCGATCAAGAGCATGATGGGCCACCTGATCGCCGCGGCCGGGGCCGTCGAGTTGATCGTGTGCGCGATGGCCATCCGCAACGGCATCGTCCCGCCGACGATCAACCTGCACGAGCCGGATCCGGAACTCGACCTCGATTACGTGCCGAACGCGGCGCGGAAGACCGATGTGCGCACGTGCCTCAGCAACTCGTTTGGCTTTGGCGGCCAGAATGACGCGCTGATTCTTCGACGCTTCGAGGAGTGAAGCTTGGGGCCGGCCCGCCGCCGCTCGGCAGCGCCAGGTGATGCACAGAGTGCCCGGCGCGGCGATGCATCGCGCGAGCCCAACGCAACAATGTTGACGAATTCGGGCGAGGGCCGGGCGAGGGTCGGGAGCACCCACGCTGCTTGTTCCTGCGCCAGGAGCATCGCGGCGTCGAGTGTGCGTTCCACAAGTGCGCGGCCGGCGACGTCGGCGTTGGCCAGTTGTGTTGGCCAGTGGTGCTGGCCAGGCCTGAACTCCCATCGCCAGTGCAGCCGTGCGCGTGCGATCGCGGCGCTGGTGATTCGCCGCGACGCCGCGAAAAGCAGCGAATAGCAGCGAATAGCAGCGAAACCAGCGTGACTCAATAACTCGGAAAGAAGCGTCGCACCGACTGCCTCACGGAATCGGATCGCCGCCGCCGAGCGCCTGATCCATCCGCCCAACCAACTCCAGCGCCGCCATGCGGCCAATCTCGGCCAGGCCCGGCGTGGTATTCGCCGCGGCGAGCTCGCGCACGCGAAGCAGCAGGTCCTCGGCCGCCGCGCTGTCTTCGTCGGCCAACAGCGTTTCGGCCTCGGCCACCGCACGATCTCCGAGGATTCGAAGCCCTTCGGCCAACCGGTCGTAGCGCGCGACCGCCGCGGTGCGTTCGTCGCGCCCGAGCGCTTCCAGCTCGGCCTCGGTCAACTGAAAGATGCGGAGCCGACCGGCGGCGCGGACCTGCTGCATCACGTCGGCGGCGCTCAGGCTCTCTCCGGACGCGATGCGGTCGATCGAACGAATCACGGCGAGCTGGCCAGCGTCGTCGAGCGGCGGCGGTTCGGGTGCGGCTCCCTCGCCCGAGGCGGCGGCCCCGGCTCGGGCGGCGGCATCGTCGTCAATCCGACCCCGGCTCTCGAACGTGCCACGGTGATCGCTGATGCCGGTGCCGGTGCGGTCTCCCTCGCCAATTCCCGGGCCATCACCCTCACGGCCAGACCCGGCGGGACGCCCGGAACGTGACGTTTCAGCCGATCCGGCTGATCCCGATCCGGCCGCGCCAGCTCCTTCACTCCCGGACCCGCATCCAGACAGGACGACGGCCATCGCCACGAGCAGCGGTACGCTGAGCACCGGGATGCCCAGCAATGGAATGTTGACCGAGGGGATGCCAAGCCAGGGCACGACGTTCCGCCGCGTGGCGAGCGGCTCCGGCCCGGCGGGCTGCTGGGCAGCCGGCAACGGCAGCCGCAGCGGTAACGGCAGCCGCAGCGGCAGCGATCCAGTTCGGGCGGAAGACGAAGCGGACTGTGCACCCACACGCAACTCCGGCTCGGGCGTCGAACGGCATTCCCTCAAACGCCGGCCGATGCATCCCGATGCCCATGGTACGCACGCCGATCCGCCGCGTTGCTGTCCGGCCCGGCCCAAACGCACGGTCCGAACGCGCCCGATCGCCTCAGGGAAAGCCCCCGCGCAAAGCTCTCCCTCGACCACGGTTGTCCGAACGGCACCAACGCGCCCACAATGGTCCCGTGTCCAACCCCACCCCACCGTCCGTCGGGCCGCTCGACGTTTCCCGCATGTCCATCCCCGGCTCGACCTGGCAGGATCAGCTCGCCCACATCTCGAAGCTGATGCGCGACCTGTCCGAACTCTCCGATCCGCAGGAGGTCGTGAAGCGATACGGGCAGGCGATGCACTCCGTGATCCGGCGCGATCGGCTCGTTGCCGTGAGTCGTCGGCACGAAGACGCGCCCTGGTACCGCATCACGCGATCGGATCTTTGGGAAGGCGACGTCAACCCTTGGACCAGCGGCAGCTCGCTGCCCCGCTTCGACCGCGGCATCCTCGGCCAACTGCTCTACGCCGGCGACGCGGTGATTCAGAGTCCGATCCAGATCGAGCCCGATGATCCGGCGGCCGAGTACTTCGCCGGCATGCAGTCGCTGATGACGATTCCGGTGTGGGACGATGGCAAGGCGATCAACATGGTCGTCTTCTGCCGCGACGAGCCACATGCCTACGAGTCCACGCACCTGCCCGAGGCGGTCTGGACAGCCAATCTCTTTGGCCGGTCGACGAAGAATCTTGTGCTGAGCCAGCAGCTCGATGCGGCGTACGCCCAGCTCGACGAAGAACTCAAGATCGTCGCCGACATCCAGCGATCGCTGCTGCCATCGGTGCTGCCCGACATCGACGGCCTCGACCTTGCCGCGTACTACCGCACGTCGCAGTACGCCGGCGGCGACTACTACGACTTCTTCCCGCTGGCCGGCGGCAAGTGGGGCTTGCTCGTGGCCGACGTGTGCGGACACGGCACGCCGGCCGCGGTGTTGATGGCGATCACGCACAGCCTCGCCCACACCTGGCCGACGCAGGAAACGTGCCCCGGCGGCTTGCTCAGTTACGTGAACCGGCACCTGGCCGAGCGGTACATCGACCGCGGCACGTTCGTGACCGCGTTCTTTGGCGTTTTCGATCCGGCCACGCGCCAGCTGACGTATTCGTCGGCCGGGCACAATCCGCCACGCATCAAGCGGTGCAGCGATGGCAGCCTCTTTGAGCTCGATGCGGCCCGCGACATCCCGCTGGGCATCCTGCCGGATACGTCGTACGGGATGAGCACCATCACGCTCGAGCGCGGCGACCAGATGATCCTTTACACGGACGGGATCACCGAGGCCCGCGGCACCGACGGCACGCTCTTCGGCATCGACCGGCTGGACCATGTCCTCGAGAACTGCTCGATCAACGCCCAGGGTCTGATCGACGCAATGCTCGGGGCGGTGGAAGTCTTCACCGGCGACGCCCCGCCCGACGACGACCGGACGATGGTGGTCGCGCGGGTGACCTGAGCGGCGACGGGCGACGGGGGCAGACGCGGGACCGGAACGCGAGGCCGGGACGCGGGACGGAACGCGGGGACGGAACGCGGGCCGGGACGCGGGGCCGGAACGTGGGGCCGGAACGCGCGGCCGGAACGCGAGGCCGGAACACGAGGCCGGAACGCGGGCCGAAGCGCCGGGCCGGAACGCGAGGCCGGAACGCGGGCCGAAGCGCGAGGCCGGAACGCGGGCCGAAGCGCCGGGCCGGAACACGGGACCGGAACGCGGGGCTGGAACGCGGGGCCGGAACACCGCGCCGGACACGCACAAGAAGCCAGCGTTCGGGCAGTTGCCCGGGGCGACTGGCGGGAATGCGACTCGCAAGCTCGGCCTGTCGGCGCAGAAAAACGCCGAATGTGCCTAATCTATGCGCCGTCATTTTCCCCAGACAACCTATCTTGACACATCTGGACGACCCCGCGACCCGCACTCTCCTCCCGCGGTCGCACTCGTTCGGTCGCTTCGGCGGCCGTCGAGGGTGTCTTCCGGGTCCCATCCGCCGCGACGTTCCGGTTCGCGGCGACTTCCTCTGGGCGGCCCGTCTCCTCCGGGGGACGGGTCGACCGGTGGGACCGGGCCCTGAGCCGTCCATCTCGTGATCACGTCGTTTCCGCCCGGACACCACCCCGCGTCGCTGGCGGCCCTGAACCCAGGGCGTCCAGTCCGACCCCGATTCGCCGACGCTCCGCGCCGCTTCGTCTCCCGCGCACAAAAACACGCGATGGAATCATCCACCGCGCGTTCAGGGTTGTCTGGTGCTGGACCGGGATCGAGCGGGGTCGCCGCGGGCGGGCCCGGAGCGGCCTCAGGCCGAGAAGCTGGATCCGCAGCCGCAGGAACTGGTCGCGTTCGGATTATTGAACACGAAGCCGCGGCCCATGATCTCTTCCTTGAAGTCCACCACCGTGCCGTTGAGGTAGATGTAGCTCTTGGGATCGCAGATGACCTTCACGGTGAACGATTCGGTCTCGACCTCGGCGTCGTCGGCCTCGCCAACGGCGTCTCCACCGCCAGCGGCCACGCCGGCCAATGCCGGGCGGGGAACGGGGACTTCAGCCGTAAACGCCCAGACCTGGTCGCTGTCCTTCTCGGATTGCGTGAGGTCCAGCAGGTACGAAAAGCCCGAGCAGCCGCCGCCCTTGACGCCAACGCGGAGGCGAATCGTCTCCGGATCGAGGTCCTGTTGCCGAATGATGGCGGCGATCTCGCGGATCGCGGTGTCGGTGACTTCAACGGCCATGAGCAGGCTCCTGGGGGCTGGCGGGCGAGACGCCGGCCGACTGGCCCGCGTCCCTGCCAAGATTCTAGACAACCTCGGCGGCAAAGTCCCTTCCCCGCCCGGGGTTGCCTGTGGTGAGTTCACCCTGAGACGCCTGGCCGCCGTTCCCGGACCACCACGGAGTGGGCGCCGGGGCGTTCTGGGCGGCAGCATCGCGGCCCGATCGGTCGGACGAGCGGGCGTCCGAGCGACGGTCCGAACGGGCGGAACGGGCGGAACGGGCGGAGCGGGCGGACGAGCCGCGGTACGAGCCGCGGCTCGAATGGGTTGGCGAGCCGCGGCCCGATCCGCGGCTCGAATGGGCTGGCGAGCCGCGGCCCGAGCCAGCGACAGGAAAGGCGAGCGAGCGGACGGCCAACGAGGCATCCGATCAAGTCTCCGGCCGCGCGTCCGCCGCACCATTCAGCTGGGCAGCCTGGTCGCCGTCGCCGGCCTCGCGGGCTGCCGCACGATCGATCTGGCCGACCCCGGCCGCCCCGAACCCTTCGCCCGCTCGGAACCGGGACACCCCGTGCCCGGCGACGGCTGGAGTTGGTCGGGCATCCGCGGACCGGAGATTCCGTTCCTGCCGCCGACGAGTGCCGCCGAACGGGCCGGCATGCCGCTGCGGCGCGCGACCGACTCGCTGCCCGCGTTGCGCACATCGGCCGCGTTCGTCGGCCCACCCGCGCCCGGTCCATTGCAGTGGCTGTTCCGGGGATTCCTCGCCGGGCCGACACCGGGCGTACTCAGCGCCCACCCGATGGTTCGCCGGCTGTTGGCCGGCTCACCTGCGGCGATCGAGCCGGGCCAGCGGTATCCGGTCGGCTACCTGGAGTGGGCGGGCGACGCCCTCGTTCTTCGTCGCCCCGGAGCACTCTCGCTCATCAGCACCACCGACACCCTCGTCGAGTTCAGGTCCGCCATCCTGGATCAGTCGTTTGATCCGGCCGAAACGCGCCGGCTGGACGACTTGGACTTTGTGATCGCTCGGCCGGAGCCCCAATCAGATCGCCGCCGCATCGCGTTGGTGCTTCCGGGCGTGCAGTCCAGTCCGTTTCAAGCCCGGCTCCTCGATGAATTGATGGGCCGCGGCTGGACGGTCGTGACCATCAGTGAGTCGCAGGAGATGGCGTACTGGATCGACTCCCTCGACGAAGATGCCGAAGGCCCGGCGCGTCTGCGTTCGCCGGCCGAGGCCGCCGCCCAAGCGGACGTGTTGCTCAACCGCGTGACGGAAGGCGCGCGCCGTGCGATCGACATGGCCCACGCGGCGATCCGCCGCAACGCCAAAGCCACCCGACGGTCCGGAGAGTCGCCCGCGGAATCGTCGGCTGCTCCGCCGGTCGTCGTCTTTGGCATCAGCCTCGGCGGCATCATGGCGCCCACGGTGGCTGCCCGGCTCGCCCCGACGCCAGACGCCGTGGTCATCGTCGCCGGCGGCGGCGACATCGCCGCGATCAACGATCAGTCGCCCATCCTGCAGTCGGCCATCGCCCGGCACGCCCGACGCATCGGGCGATTCCGCGCGGGCCATGGCGATGGGAATCGGGTCGGGGACGTCGGCGGGAACGGGAACGGGCACGGGAACGGGGACGGGGACGGGGACGGGAACAGAGCCGACAGCGCGACCGAGACCGCCCGCACGATCCGCGGCGAAATCCGCCACACGCTTCTCGCGGCCGATCCGCTCATGCAGAACCATCCACTGCGACTGGCGCCCAGTCTTCGCGGCATCCCCATCTTGATGCTGCATGCCACCTTCGACGCCATCGTGCCGGCGTGGAGCGGCCGACGACTGTGGCATGCCCTCGGCCGGCCCGAGCGGTGGAGCTGGCCGGTCGGACATCTCGGACTCCTGGGGCTTCTCCCGGGTGAAGCCCGCCGGGCGGTCGATTGGGCCGAATCGCGGCTGGTCCCGGACCCGATCGACGCGGCCGACGGTTGACGCGCGAGATCGAATCACGATCCTGTCCCCGATGCGCATCCTGACCCATCCCGACGAACTGGCCGCTTGGCCCGACGCCGTGCTCGTACCCACCATGGGCGCCCTCCACGTGGGCCACGCTGAGCTGTTCCGGGTCGCCGGCCAAGCGTCCGGCGGACGCTTGCCGGTGATCGCCTCGGTCTTCGTCAACCCGAAACAGTTCAACGAAGACGTCGACTTCACGACCTACCCCCGCGACCTGGATGCCGACGCGGCCATCGCCGAACGGGCCGGCGTCGCCGCCGTGTTCGCCCCATCGGTCGAAGTCGTGTACCCGGAAGGCGAACCGCTGCACACGCCGCCGGTGCCCGAGGTCGGCCGCTTTCCCGGACTTGAGGATCGATATCGACCCGGCCACCTGGAGGGCGTGGTGCAAGTTGTCGCCCGGCTCTTTGATCTTGTGCAGCCGCGCGGCGCGATATTCGGCGAGAAGGACTTTCAGCAATTGCTGCTGGTAAGAGCGATGGTGAATCAGGTCCAAACGGATACGACCCGCGCCGAACGCTGGCCCGGGCTGGAGGTGCTCGCCGCCCCCACCGTCCGCGAAGACGACGGCGTCGCGCTGAGTTCGCGAAACCGCCGACTGGACGAGGCCTCTCGGGCCGCCGCCCGCGGCATTCCGCTCGCCTTGCAGGCAGCCCACGCGGCCCAGCATCCTCAGACGGCCGAGTCGATCATGCGGCGGACGCTGGACGAACACGGGCTGGAAGTCGAATACGCCGTGGTCCGCGACAGTCGTACTTTGCAGCCGATTGATGACTTTCGCGAACCAAGCCGCGGCCTTATTGCCGCCTGGATTGGCGGCGTTCGCTTGATCGACAATCGCAACCTGGCGGTCTGGAAATAGGCCAAGGCCGGCTCGATAAGTCGCCGCCAGCCGCCGGGGAACGGGAGCAATGAGAACCGGTGCGGACTGCGCCGACTGGGCGCCGGCCATGACTCCCGCGCCATCGCCGCGGCGTTCGGATCGGCGGCCGGAGCATGCGACAGGTCTGTCCATGCGACAACGATTCTTGATTGGCGGATTGGGCTTGGTGGCGACGGTGGTGATCGGCGGGTGCGGCCCGATTCGGTCGGGCCCATCGTCTTCAACCTGGACCGGGACCGCTCCGAATGCGTCCGAAGCACGTGACATCGTGGAGGCGGGTGGCCGGACCGACCGCGTTGCCACCGGGCAGGCGGCCGAGCGAACGCCACGCGGCACACCCCGATCACCCGGCGACGCTCGGTCCAACGCCATGTCCCACGGATCGCCGAACGGATCGTCGATCGGATCGCCAATCGGATCACCAGACGCCAGGCGTCCCAACACCACGCCGCGCGACCTGAACTCGGGAGCGGCGAACGCCCCAGCCCAACACGTCACCGCTTCGACGTCCGACCATCGCAACCCCGGCGCCCGCCGATCGACGCCTCAACCGGGTGCCCCCAACGCCAACCACGGCGTCGCCATCGCCCCACCCCATCCGCCGCAGCACGATCGAAACCCATCCATCAATCGAACGAACCGGCCGCACAACACAGTCACCGTGACCACAGACGCGACGAACGCCAGCTCCGCTGCTTCTGCCGACGACGCCTCAGCCGCCATCGCCAACGCCAACGCCAACGCCAACGCCAACGATCCCGTGGGAATCTTCGACCCCATGCCGGTTGGCACGAACGATCGCCTCGACTTCGGCCCCGGCCTCCTGTCCATGCAGTTTTCACTGCGCGACATGCTCGGCGACACAACTTCGCCGCACTTCCGCTTGAACGTCGGCTTGCCGGAGGATTTCGACGCGTTTGCCTGGCGCCCCGCCGTTCGCCCCGATGCTCCCACGCCGCTGCCACAGCGCGACGACGCTGGCTATGTACTGCTGATTGGTGGTGACACCTTCGACCACCACGTTGACCGGGCGATCCTCGGTCGCCTTCGAGACGCGGGTTGGTGCGGCCTGCGCATCAGTCTTCCGCAACATGAACCGATCGCCCACGCCCACATCAGCAACTTCGTGCTCGATCAACTCGCCGCGCGAGAATCGCGCTCACGTCGTCCTTTGGTGATTCTTGGCGTCGGCAATGTCGCATCGCTGGCCGCCGACGTGGCCGGACGGCTCAACCATCCGCCGTCCGCCCTCGTCCTCCTGACCGATTCGGCCAACGACGCCGCCCTCGAAGCGCCGATCGCCGAACATCTCCGCCGGGCCGCCTGGCCCACGCTGCACCTGCAGCCGATGCCGGCCAACCACACGCCCAGTACCGCAGAACTCGTCACCGCCGGCGGCGTCGACCAACCGTGGACCCTTGGTCCCGAGCGTACGACATGGAAGTACTCGTCCGCCGCACGCTCCGGGGCAACCTGGCTTCCGCTGCTCGCGGATCCTGCCGCCCGCTGGGTGCTGCAGATGAACGCGGCAGATGTCGCGGCAGCCAAGGCCGCATCCAAGACCGCCGCCGCCAAGGCCAACCGCGCGGCGACTCGAAGCCCCGGCCCCGTCGCCCTTCGCACGGTCGCCCGGTCTCGACAGCCTTGACCCCGCCGATCCAGCGGCCCGGCAGACCGGCAGACCGGCAGACCGACTCCCACTGGCCACTGGTCACTGGCCGCCGGCCGCCGGCCCGGCTCCCGGGACGGCCCGAAACGACCACGGCGAATCCGCTTGCACGGTCGTGGCTGACCCCGCTGGAATGGCGCAGCCAAAGCTCTCGGCCGGAATGACTTGAAAAGCTCGGTGGTTACACTCGCTCTTCTCGGCCGATTCGCCCCACCACGCGGGTGGTGCCCGCCTTCGGCCCGAGCCCCGCCAGGAGCCCGCCGATGACCACCGCCACGTCCACCGCCGCCCCCGCCGCGACCCAGCAGACCCTCACCAGCATCAATCCCGCCACCGGGGAGGCCGTCGGCCAGGTGCCGGTGACCGCCCCCGCGGACATCGCCGCGGTCGTCGCCCGAGCCCGAGCGGCCCAGGCGGCGTGGAGCGAACTGACCCCGGCGGAGCGGGCGGACCGGCTGCGGCCGGCCGGCGAGGCGCTCGCGGCGGCGGCCGACGAGATCGGCGAATTGCTGACCCGCGAGATGGGCAAGCCGTTGGCCGAGGCCACCGGCGAAGTGCGAAGCTGCGGCCGCGGGATGGGCTCGATGCTCGACTCGATCGTCGCCGCCCTCGCCCCCGAACACCACAGCGATTCGGGCACCGAGAGCCACGTGCACTACGACCCGTTTGGCGTCTGCGCCGCGATCACGCCGTGGAACTTCCCCGTCGCCATGCCGCACCAGCTCGTGGTGCCGGCTCTCGTCGCGGGCAACACCGTCGTCCTCAAGCCGAGCGAACAAACGCCGCTCGTGGCCCAGGCCTACTTCGACGTGCTGCTCCCGCACCTTCCCGAAGACGTGCTGCACATCATCCACGGGGCCGACGATCAAGGCCGGACCCTCGTGGACGCCGACGTTGACCTCATCGCCTTCACCGGTTCGCGCGAGGTCGGGCAGAAGATCCTGACCGCCGCCGGCCGACGGCTGACGCGAGTGATCCTCGAGCTCGGCGGCAAGGATCCGATGATCGTACTGGACGATGCCGACGTCGAGAACGCCGCGGCCTTTGCTGCTCGCAATGCCTTCCGCAATGCCGGACAGGTGTGCGTTTCCACCGAACGCATCTACGTCCACGAACGAATCGCCAATGCCTTTGAGGAAGCCTTCATCGCCAAGGCCGATGCGATGCCGGTCGGCAACGGACTCGACGAGGGCGTGCGCATCGGGCCGATGGTGTCCGACGAACAGCGCGATCACGTGCTCGGCCAGGTGCGGCGGGCGATCGATGCGGGAGCGACGCTGCGTCATGGTGCTCCCGAGGCCGACGGGCGGTTCATCCGGCCGATCGTGCTGACCGGCGTGGACCACGACATGGAAATCATGCGGGAAGAGACGTTCGGCCCGGTGGCGTGCGTCATGCAGGTGTCCGACGATGATCAAGCGGTCATGTTGGCCAATGACACCCCGTTTGGCCTGGGCGCGGCTGTCTTTGGCGGCGACGAAACACGGGCCGCCGCCGTCGCCCGGCGGCTGCGGGCGGGCATGATCGGGGTCAACCGGTCGTGCGGCGGCGCCGACGGCACGCCGTGGGTCGGCGCCGGCCAATCGGGCTACGGCTACCACAGTGGACGCGACGGCCACCGCCAGTTCGCCCAGGCCCGCGTGGTGAGCCGGGCCGCGGATCGCTCGGAATGACGACGGATCCCGGGGCGACGCAAGGAACCAATGCGGCCGGGCACGGCGGTGTGCATGCTGGCGGCGGGCCAGCTGGCGGCCCGCCCGATGAGCAGGCGGCTGGAGTGTCCGACGGACGGCCGGACGGGCGACCAGACGGACAGTTCGGTGGGCAGTCGGACGGGCAGTCGGCCAAGCGGTCGGACGAGCGGCCGGACGAGTGGGCGGACGAGTGGGCGGACGGGCAGTCGGATAAGCGGCCGGCCGAGCGGTCGGACAAACGGCCGGCCGAGCGGTCGGTCGAGCGGCCGGACGGGCAGTCGGACGGGCAGTCGGACGCGATCTTCAGCCGGCCGATCGCGATCTTCATTCAGTGCCTGATCGTGGTCTCGCTGGTGGCGTACTCCATCGAGACGCTCCCGGACCTGCCGGTGGCGGCGGTCCGCGGACTCCGCGCGCTCGAGATCTTCGTCGTCACGATCTTCAGCCTGGAGTACGCGATTCGCGTCTGGCGCAGCCCGAACCGCTGGCGCTTCATCTTCAGCTTCTACGGCATCATCGACCTGCTCGCGATCCTGCCGTTCTACCTGTCGCTTGGGCTCTCGCTCAGTCTCGATCTGCGAAGCCTCCGTGCGTTTCGGCTGCTCCGGCTCGTCCGCATCCTGAAACTCGCCCGCTATTCGATCGCGATGGATCGATTCCGCCGCGCGTTTGCGCTCGTCCGTGAAGAACTCGTGCTCTTTGGCTGCATCGCCGCGATCGTGATGTTCATCGCCGCCGTCGGCATCTACCACTTCGAACACCAGGCCCAACCGGAAGTCTTCCGCTCCGTCTTCGACGGACTCTGGTGGGCGGCGGCAACCCTGACCACCGTTGGCTATGGCGACGTCTATCCGGTCACCGGCGGCGGCCGCTTCTTCACCGTGGTCGTGCTCCTGCTGGGACTCGGCATCGTCGCCGTCCCGACGGGGCTGGTGGCGACGGCTTTGGGCCAGGTCCGTGCGGCAGATCAGGCCGAGGCCCGTGCGTCGGCTGGTGCCGCCGGGGACGCCAGTGCGGTCGGGGACGCCGGGGAGCCCGGTGGCGCGAGTGACGCCGGTGACGCGAGTGCTGCAGGCGACGCCGCCGCTCCCGAGCATGCCCGCTCCCCCGCCCCGGCCGAAGCCGCGCACTCGAACTGATCGGCCGGGGGGATCGACCCCGCGGATTGGCCGAGCGGACTGGCCGAGCAGATTGGCCGGGCGGACTGGCCGAGCGGACTGGCCGAGCGGCTCGATCAAGTGGAACGATCCGCCCGCGGCGTCGGTTGGGTCCACCGCGGTACCATCGGCCCGCGTCGAGGTGGCCGCACAACGCGAACCCCGCGTCGCCGAGCCAGCCGTGGCCGCTCCGAACCCTCCGCCCCCGGGAAGCATCCTTCGACCATGCCGCGGCACGTCTTGATCTTTGGTGGCACGTTCGATCCGCCGCATCCGGCGCACATGGCCTTGCCCGTGCACGTGGCCGAACGGATCGGGGCCGACGTCATCATCTTTGTGCCGACGGCCCGGAATCCGCACAAGGACGGACCGAGTGCGGCTTCGAGTGAGCAGCGCGTGGCCATGCTCGAAGAGGCCCTCGCCGCCGATCCACCGCCAGTGCCGGCCGAAGTGTCCACGATCGAGATTGATCGCGGCGGCCGCAGTTGGTTCGTTGAGACGATGGAAGCGATGGCCACGGCCGAGCCCGACGCCCGTTTCACGTTCTTGATCGGGGCCGACAACGCCCTGGGATTCCATCGCTGGGAACAGTGGGAGCGCATCCTCGAACTCGCCACGCCGGCGGTCGTGCTGCGGCCTCCGTGGGACGCCGCTGAACTTCGGGCCGCGCTGGAGCACGCGGATGCGGCCGAGGACGCCAACACGTGGCTGTCCCGCGTCGTGACCGCTCCGCTCGTTGAAATGAGCGCGACCGATGTGCGCGAACGATTGGCCGGCGGGGCCGCCCCCGAGGGCCTTCTCGCCCCGGCGGTTGCGGCGTACGTCCGCAAGCACGGGCTGTACGGCCTCAGCGGAACGGACGGGGGGAGCACGGTGGACCGCGGAAACGTCGCGGACGAAACGGACGCGCGTGGCGGCGAGGCCGAAGCACCGAGCGCCGCCGAAACGACGCCCTCGCCCACCGCACCAAAGGCTGCACATGCCACTCACGTCGATCAGGCTGATCAGGCTGATCAGGCTGAACAGGCTGAACAGGCCAGCACAAAAGAAGCCGCCCCGCCGCTCTTTCATCCTTCGCACATTGATCCGAATGTCCCCGCCCCCGGCACGATCCGATGTCCGCGCTGTCGCCAAACGTCAGTCCTGCCCACCGACGCCGCGGTTTCGCGGTGCCCACACTGCCAGCTCGACTGGAGCCCGGTCCCCGCTTCGCGCGATCGATCGCTGGCCCCGTGGCGATGGGCGATCGCGCCGGCGGTCCTCATCGGCGGCGCCGGCCTCGGCATGCTCGGCGCGTATGTAGCCAGCCAGCCGCAATCGACAACGCTGCCCCAGATCCTCATGCTCCTCGTCTCCGCATCGGCCCCACTCGCCAGCGTCGTCGGCTGGTTCGCGGTTCGAGACGACCTGCTCCAGGCGTCGGCCCGCACCCGCTGGCTCGTACCGATCGCCGCGTGGATTCTGAGCCCGGCCTTGGTCATCCCGATGATCGGCCACGTGGTCGGCATCGGACTGCCGATGGTGGTCATGGCCGTCTTGGATCGGCGGCCCTGGGCCGAACGCATCGCCACCTGCGGCCGGTGCGGCTACGACCTCCGCCAGTCCGCGGGATCCTGCCCGGAGTGTTCGGCGCCGTGCCATCCCGTAGCGCCCCGATCGGCATTGGCCCAGGCGCCGTGGATCATCGCGTGCCTGGCGAGCATCGCCGGTGTGAGCGCGGCGATCACCGCGCGATCACTGGATCCGCTGCGCGTTGTTGCGCCCGACGGTGCGGACATTCTGTCCACCGCCGATCGAACCGGCATGGTCGCCGCGACCGCCAGCGGCCTGAGCCTGCTCGTGCTGCTCGCGCTGCGTCATCGGTTCGTGCGATGGCCACGACCGGTGCAGTACGCGTGGATGGGACTTGCCATCGTGGGCGTACTCCTTGCCGTTGGCGGCCGCAGATGAGCGACGAGATTGGCGAAGGCCCTCCCGCCATCGCACCGTGCCCGCGCTGCGGCATGCACGCGGTCCTGCCGGACTTCGAGCTTGCCGCGGAACCCGCCCGCATCCCATCGCCGAGCCCGAACGAACCGAGATCCGTGAGCCGCGCGCACAGCGCCCTCGCGCGGCCTCGCCCCGCCCGTTGTGTCGGGTGCCGGTTCCCGCTCCGTCCGGCAGTCACCATCTCGCCCGCCGGCACCACGGATGCGCGGTGGTGGATGCTCGGCGCACTCTCCGCCGTGGTACCGCTCAGCGTGCTCATTCCACTTGTGCTCTTCACCCCCTTCTCGCGGCATCCGCTCGACCAGGCGCTTCAGCTTGGTCTCGCGAGCATCGGGCCGCTCGCCGGCATTCTGTTCTGGGGAACCGTCCGGCGCACGCGACCAATCCGCAGCCGCAACCGCCAGATCGCCGCGGCCGTCCTGGGCTGGCTCGCCATGCCGTTCTCACTCATCCCGGTCGGTGGCATGATTCCCGCCGCGATCGCACCTCAGATGCTCGCCGCCAATCCGATGCGCCTCGACGCGGGTCGATGTTCACGGTGCGCGCACAGCCTCCAAGGACTGCGCCCGGGCCGGGCCTGCCCCGAGTGCGGAACCGACCACCATCGCGGGTGGGATCCGCTCGCCGCGCCGCACAGCTTGTGGTTCTTCGCCACCGTCCTGTGGCTCGGGACCGGAGTCGGGGCCGCGCTCGGCTCGACCCTGCCGAGCCGGATCGCCGAACCACGCATCCCGGCCGATGTCATGCCCGCCGTTGCGGTCATCGCCGCGGTCATTGCGGCGAGCATCGGGGCGGGCACCTTCGTACTCCGCGGACAATTCGTCCAGCGCCGGCTCTGGCAACAAGCGATCGTGTGCCTGCTCGGGGCGATCGGGCTCGCGCTCGCCACGAGACTCCTGTGATGCGCGTGGCGCGCTCGCCCACCAACGCCCCGGTCAAACGCGGTGCGCCGCCCGCCTCAGGCACTGCTTCCCACACAAGAAACACACCGTCCCCACAGGGATATCTCGTGTCCGGTGAGTTCAAATCCTGACGGAAGCATGCGGCCCAATCTGCCGGGACATCCGTCGATGTCAAAGACGCGATCGCACTGTTCGCATCGAAAGTGATGATGGTGCTTCGCGGCGACGGAGGCCGGCTCATAACGGTCAGCCTGCCCGGGGACGAGCACCG
>JBGCEZ010000075.1:0-34902 GCA_045106735.1 Phycisphaerales bacterium
GGCGGCGAAGCGGACTTTGTGGGCGGCGTGGCCACGGGCCCTGGTCGCACCATCGCCGCCGCGGTGTCGTCCCAGTCGAACGAGAGCGCGAACGTCAACGGCGTGGTGCTGCACTTTGACTTGGCGGCCTGCTCTGGCGACATCGACGGAGACGGCGAGACCGCGTTCGGCGATCTCGTTGCGGTTCTTGGAGCCTGGGACGCCACTGGCGGCGCCCCGCAAGACCTCGACGGCAGCGGCCGCGTCGATCTGGCCGACCTGCTCGCCGTGCTGTCGGCCTGGGGACCGTGCGCGGGCTGAGTCCGCGCGACGCCAAGAAGTGCGAGCCATCACCCGCGCCCCTTTCCACGCCCACCCCGCGTGAAGATTGCCCGCGGCGAGCCGGATCGGAGGAGCCGGTTCGCCGCGGGCTGGGCGCGGGGTTGGGTTGCGGGGCGCGGCGGAGCTGGGCTGGGCGGAGCTGGGCTGGGCGGAGCTGGACGGGACTGGGCTGGGCCGGGCTGGACTGGGCTGGACCGTGCGATCCAAGGCCACGCGTCCCCCCAACCGATCGCCCTGCGCGAGAACCCCCCGGCACGACGGTCCGAAAACTGGCCGCTCGCCACAGCCGAAGATTCCCCGGACTTCCCGCAAGATCGGCCCTCAGCCAAGACATCTGTCGGCAGACCGAATCCCTCCCCCTGCCGAGAGCATCACTCCCCATGAACACCGCCCCCCTCCGAAGCCTGCTGTCCTCCCCCGGCCTGATCCTCGCCGCCAGCCTGAAGACGACCGTCGCCACGACCCTCGCCACGACCGTGGCCGCCAGCACATTCGCGACTTCCGCGATGGCCGCCGGGGACGCACCCGTCCCGCCGCGTTGGACCAGCGATGCGGCCCTCGACACGTTCGCCGCCGACGTCGCCATCGGTACCGACGGCACGACCTACGGCCTGTGGGCCGACGACCTTGGTTCGGGTGTCGCCACCATCCAGGCCACCGCCGCGGATGGCACCGCCCTCTGGACATTCGCGTACCCCTCGCCCATCGGCGGCGCGAGCGCCAGCAAGATCGCGACCGTCGGCGACCACGTGCTCGCCGGCGTCCGCGGGGAAGACAAGAACGGCCGTTACGTTGCCCTGTTGACCTTCGATCTCGACGGCAATCTGATCCGCGAGAACCGAACGTCGACGGGCTCGTTCGCCGGCCTGCACATCGCCACGCACGCTTCTGGTCGCCGCGCGATTGCGGTTGCCGACATGGGGAACGTTGACGACGTCACCATGAAGAGCTGGGATGCCGACGGAACCCTCGAGCTGGATCGCACCTGGTCCTTCAGTGGCAGCGACGGCATCGGCGAATTCGTCTTCATGTCGAACGGCGACTTGGTGGTCTCCCACGGCGACTACATCAGCCCGTCGGGCATCTACATGGTGCGGCGGGTGGATCCGTCTGGGGCCGATGTCTTCACGTTGGCCTTCCCTGCGGCCAGCTCGTTTCTCGCCACGGACCTGCACGTGGCGCCCCACGCCGACGGCACCATGACGATCGCCGGGACCCCCTCGCACAGCAGCGGCTTCTGGTCGACCCGGATCATCCGCCTGGACGCCAGTGGCCAGCCAATGTGGGATGTGGTCCGCGTCCACGAAACGACCGAGTACAGCTTCACCGCGGACCTCGTCGCTTCCAACGCTCCGGGCGAAGAAGGCGTTGCCTACCTGGCGTTCAGCGGCGAGCAGGAGCGTATCGAACGCTTCGAAGCCGACGGCACGGTCAGCCAGATCACATTGCTTGACGGTCCGGATGACAACACGCTCGTGAAGGACGTGGCCATGGATTCCGATGGCCGCGTGGTCGCCCTGCTCCGAGACGGCCCGACGGTGCGTGTGACCCGCGTCGCCAACGAAGGCACGGTCGAGTGGCAAAGCCAGTACATCGGGACGGGTGACGGCGGTGACATTCCGATCGATCTCGCGACCGGACCGAACAACGCCGTGGCTGCAATCCTCGTCGGTCGCAGCACCGATGGCTTCCGCCGCCGCGCCGTGACCCAGCGATTCAACTTCGACGCCTGCCCCGGCGACGTGACGGCCGACGGC
Organism: Phycisphaerales bacterium; assembly: GCA_045106735.1. Classification (GTDB taxonomy): domain Bacteria; phylum Planctomycetota; class Phycisphaerae; order Phycisphaerales; family SM1A02; genus JBGCEZ01. Next base: position 2,079 of record JBGCEZ010000075.1, read on the forward strand.
ATCACCGGATTCGCCGACCTCCTTGGCGTGCTCGGGGCATGGGACGCAACCGGCGGATCGGCCATGGACCTCGACGGGTCCGGCCGCGTCGACCTGTCCGACGTCCTGACCGTGCTCGCCGCTTGGGGTGGATGCACCGGCTGATACTCGCCGCGGCGTGTTCAATGGCCGGTTTGGTTTTCGACGACCGGAACGACCGGCTTGTCGGTCGGCTTGTCGGTCGGCTTGTCCGTCGGCTCGATGCTCCGTCGACGGCACCGCGACAACCAGCTCCACGCGCCGACCACACTTCGCATCCCCGCACCCCGGGGCGAGCCCCATCGCGCGGCTCGCTCCGGGTGTGTTTTCGGCCGCGGACGCTTCGCGGAACGTGTGCTTCGAAGCAGATGGGCGCTTCGAGTCACGCGCGATTCGCGAGGTCCGCGCACAGCCACCGACCGGAATCGAACCGGTAACCTCCAGATTACAAATCAGGCGCTCTGCCAATTGAGCTACGGTGGCATTGGCCTGGTTTCCAGGCCTTTTCACGTGGCCGCACCCGTGACACCCCCGGCAACCGTCCGTTCCGACCCTCGGCTGCATTCGTCAGCGGAAGGCGATCGTGTCGGCATCACCCGGCGGCGGGACGGCCCGCGTGAACGGGGATCGTACCCGCACCCACGCGCGGCGGCGACCACCTTCGGCGGTCATGTTTTTCGACAATGGTGCAAGAAACGCCCGCGGCGGCGACATGGTGTCGGAGACCCGACGTTTCTGCGTGGCCCCCGGCCGCCCACGTCAAGCCCAACCCCACGCTCACTCCACGCCCATCCCCGGCCCATCCCGAGCCCCTTGAGGTCCTCCCATGCCCACGCGCCAACCCCGCACTCGATCGTCCGTTCCCACTTTGATCACCGCGGCCGTGCTGGCCACGCCCGTGCTGGCCGCGTCCGCCCTGGCCGCCGGCGGCCCGGAGGGCGGCGACTCCGATCCCCGGAACGTCCAGTTCCAGACCATCGATTTCACCGCCGGCACCATCACCCTGGTGAACTTCGACGACCAGACCATCGACCTGACCGGCTGGCGGTTCTGCTCGCATGACTTTGATCAAGAACGTCAGTACTCCGGCGCGGGCGGCCTATCCGGCGTCATGATCGAAGCCGGCACCACGTTGACCGTGCACCTGAACAACGATGCCCCGGCCGGCGACCCGGACGCGATCAACCGTTCGTCCGTCGGCGGCGCGTTCGCCGCCCCGCTGGACCAGGACGCGTTCGGGATGCAGATTTTTCGCCCCGGCTCGAACGGCTTGGTGCAGTTCTCCAACTCGGATCTGATCGCCGACCACATCCAGTGGAACCTGGACGCCGCGGCCCCCGGCCTGTCCCAGGAACGATCCGGCCAGGCGGTGGCCACCGGACTGTGGACCGCGGCGGACGCCTTCATCGTGACGACGATGGACAGCGAGCGGATTGACTTGACCGACCTGACCGGCGGCCTGCTGCACGGACCGGCGAACTACGACGTCACCGAACCGGTCAGCGTGCCGGTCGTCCACGACGAATCCGTTGACGGCGACCTGTCTTCGGATCCGGACGCCCCGACCGCGCTGGGCTTCGAGCTGGGCGCGAATCGCATCATCGGCAGCGTCACGTCGATCGCCCCCGGCGACCGCGACTTCATCACCTTCGTTGTCCCCGGCGGCCGCGAGCTCTCGATGCTCCAAGTGGTGGCGTGGTCCCCGGCGGACATCGGCTTCGTCGCGGTGAATGCCGGCGCCACCGGGTTCGTTCCGAGTCCCGGCACGAACGGCGAGTTCCTGGCCGGCATCCACGTGGGGGCGGCGAACGTCGGCACGGACATCATGCCCAACTTCGTCAGCGACTCGCTGACCAACAACAGCCTGCCCGAGCCGCGGCTCGGCCCCGGCACGTACACCCTTGTCGTGCAGCAGGCGAGCCCGGTGCTCTCGGCGTACACGTTTGACTTTGTGCTCGCGGAGATCGCGTGCCCGGGCGACATCGACCGCGACGGCTCGGTCGGCTTCGGCGACGTGCTCGCCGTGCTCGCGGCGTTCGGCCCGTGCGGCAATCAGTGCGAAGCGGATGCCGACGGCAACGGCTCGGTCGGCTTCGGCGATCTGCTCATCGTGCTCTCGGCGTTCGGTGCGTGTCCGTAAGACGCGCGTGAGACGTCGGCTGAAATGTTGGCCGACACGCCGGCCAAACAGTCGGCCAAACAGCCAGCCTTCACGGGGCCGGAGTGGACAATCGCGTCCCTTCGGCCCCGTTTTCGTGCGCCGTGTCGGCATGGCCGCCGCGGATGGGAGCGTGGCGGACGACGACACGGCGCCGCGCAGGACGTCCGCGGGCGCTTCGCCTTCAACCGCGCGGCGGATGGAGACCCGGTTCGACCACCTCGGTGTCCGCGTCCGCTCGCCCGCGACGAATGGCCACCGCAAGCAGCGACACGTCCGCCGGATTCACGCCCGGCAACCGACTGGCCTGCCCGAGCGTCGTCGGCCGGAAGCGGGCGAGGGTCTCAACCGCCTCGCTGCGCAGGCCGCTCACTGCATTCGGTTCGAGCCATCCCGGGATCTTTCGGCGGTCCAGATCGCTCTGGCGACGGACTTCGGCGTCCTGCCGGGAGATGAGGCCGGCGTAGCGCGTCTCGGTCAACTCGGCTTCGACCAAGCGGATTGGTGCCGACGCCGCGAGCTCGGCCGCCCGCGCATCGCCCGACGCCCCGAGCCGCTCGACCACATCGGCCGTTGTCGTTTCCGGCCGGCGCATCCACGCGTCCATTGGCGTGTGGTCGATGCGCACCCGTCCAAACGCAGCTTGCAGATCGCGGCGGAGCGCGAGGCGCGTTTCAAAGCGTCGCCGCTGATCGCCACCGACCAGTCCCACCCGCACGCCGATCGGCGTCAACCGAACGTCGGCATTGTCGGCCCGCAAGCGCAGGCGATGCTCGGCCCGGCTGGTGAACATCCGGTACGGCTCGCGCGGCGGCTTGGTGACCAGGTCATCCATCATCACGCCGATGTAACCCTCGTGGCGGGCGATCGACACTGGCTCTTCGCCGCGGACGCGGCGGGCGGCGTTCAGGCCGGCAATCAGTCCCTGACCGCCCGCTTCTTCGTAGCCGGTGGTGCAGTTGATCTGACCGGCGAGAAACAGGCCGGGAACGAGGCGCGTGTGGCCGGTGGCGTCAATTTGGTGCGGCCACACCATGTCGTACTCAACCGCGTAGCCATGCCGCAGCACACGAGCTCGCTCGCAACCGGGCAACGCGCGGACCATCTGATCCTGCAGCGGGGCCGGCAGGCTCGTGGAGATTCCGTTGCAGTACACCTCGCCGGTGTACAGGCTCTCCGGCTCCAGGAAAACGTGGTGCGACGTGCGATCGGCGAAACGCACGATCTTGTCTTCGATGCTCGGGCAGTAGCGCGGCCCGCACTCGGCATCGGTTTGCCCGGAGTACATCGGCGCGAGGTGCAGGTTCTCGCGGACGATGTCGTGGATCGCCGCGTTGGTCGCGGTGATGCGGCACTCGACGCTCGGCAGGTGCGGGAAGCGGCCGGCCGGCAATTCGTCCGGCGACATGTCACTGAATGGCACCGGGTCGGCGTCGGCCGACTGCGACTCCAGTCCGTCCCAGTCCACGGTCGCCGCATCGATGCGCGGCGGCGTGCCGGTCTTGAGCCGGCCGAGTTCGAATCCCAAGCCGCGGAGCGCGGCGGAAATGCCTTCGGCCGCAGCCTCTTCGACCCGGCCGCCGGCGGTCTTCTCGTGGCCAATGTGCATCAGGCCCCGCATGAACGTGCCGGTGGTGAGCACCACACACGGCGCGAGCAGGACAATGTCCTGGATCGCCGCATCGCCGGTGGCCGGCGTGGGCGGGAACGGCGGCGTTGGTCGCCAGTCGGCGGAAATGCCGGCGCTCAGCACCGCCGCACTGGGATGCACGCGGCCGGAACCGGCGGGCAGCCGAACGCCGGCGATGCGGCCGTCGTCGTCCACGATGAGCTCGTCCACGCGGCCGGCGATCACGTCGATGTCCGGCTCGCCGGCCAGCAGGTGCTGCACCGCGCAGGCGTAGGCGTACTTGTCGGCCTGGGCCCGCGGTCCGCGGACGGCCGGGCCCTTGGACGTGTTGAGCATCTTGAACATGATGCCGGCGGTGTCGATGGCCCGGCCCATGAGCCCGCCCAGGGCATCGATCTCGCGGACGATCTGTCCCTTGCCGATGCCGCCGATGGCCGGATTGCAGCTCATCTGTCCGATCCGCGAGGGATCCATGGTGATGAGCGCGACGCGGGCCCGGCCGTCGCCGCTCGCCCGGAGCGCGGCCGACGCCGCACGGGCGGCTTCGGTGCCCGCGTGGCCACCGCCGATGACGAGGACGTCGTACTCGGGGGCGGCGAAGCCAGGATGGGGAACGGGAATCGGCATGCAGGCGAGGATCCTAGCAGCCACCGTTGGGCGATCGGCGGGTCCGCATCGCGTCGGCGGCGCCGAGCTGGATCCGGGCTGAGGTTGTGGTTCTGCGTGACGGGGCGTCCGGAGGCAGGACACCTGGGCGAACCCGTCCTACGCTCCGGGGATGAGCACCTGGACCATTCGAACCCTCGCCCTGGCCGATGTAGCCGACGTGCCGGACCTGGCCGGCCGGCTGCGAACGCCGACGGATGCGGCGGCGGACGGGCAGCCGGGCGGGTTGGCCGACGGGCTGATCGCCCTGGGCGGATTCTCGGCCGAGTCCGAGCCCAGCGCCGGAGCCCCCACGGCCAACGCCACCGCCGTCGCCGTCGCCCTGATCGACCCGCGTGGCGGCACCACCGAACCCGACGATCCGGCCCTCGTGCTGGCCACGCGCGGGGCCGACGCCCAACTGGACCCCGCCCTCCGCCATGCGCTTGCCGCCGCCGCGATCGCCGCGGCCCGGACGGCGGGCCATCGCCGACTGGTCACGGGCGTGGATCCGCTGGACGCCGCGGGGACCCGGGCCCTGGAGACCGCTGGATTCCGTCCGACGGGCCGGCACCCGTACTTTGAACTGGGCGGCGGCCACGTGGAGTACGTGATGGGCTACACCGATCCCACCGGCGCCACGCTGGATTTGGCCGTGGATTTGGCCGGCCCGTAATGGTTCGGCATTGCACCGCGTTCGCGGCCACCGCGCCCTGCCCGGCCCCGCATGGCCACGCCCGCGGCCGCAATGCGCCAGTCGATTCGCCAGTCGATTCGCCATCGGTCGGTGCTTGTCCGGGCCCGAGGCGGCCATTGGCCACGCCTGCACGCCTTGCCGCTCGCCTCGGGCCACGCTACATTGCTCGGCTCGCTGGAGATAGCCCCATGGCCGATGTCGTTGCCCCGTCCAAGACCGTCACCTTCACTGTGACGAAGATGCCCCGCCAGCTCGCCAAGCAGAAGACGCTGCTGCGTCTTGCTCGCCTGCAGCCGGAAGTTGTCAAGGGCTTGAGCAAGCTCCAGAAGCAGCGCGCCCAGGTGGACAACATCCGGACGATCCGCGCCGGTCGCCCTTGGGTCAACCGAGCCAAGGCCACGAAGCTCGTTCGGCCTGAAGTTGGCGTCGAGTTCACGCTGTTCGTGACGCCCCAGCTGATGAACGACGTGAAGAGCATCATGCCGTACGTCGAGGCCCGCGCCGCCGGCTGATCGGCCCGCCGACGAACTGCGGCGCACGCCCACCTTCGGCGGACGTTGCCGCGGTCGCCACGCACGAAACAACAAACGCCGCGATCCCCTTCCGGGTCGCGGCGTTTTCTCGTGGGTCGTTCGGCCGGATGGACGGGGGGCGAGCCCTGCCATGCGAGCCCAGACTGTTTGGCGGTTCGGGAGCGTGGACGCATGCCCGCCAGCCGCCAGCCACACGCCACCCGCTCATCGCGACCCAGCCCTGCCCCTCGCGCGATGCGGCGACGGGACCTCAATACCGATCGGGCAGCACGACCAGCACCGTCTCGCCGTCGGGGCTCGCGGCTCCGGGCAGTGACACGCTCAAGGCACCGCCCAGCATCGGCACCGGGAGCCGGCTGTTCAGTGTCCGAAGCCCGCCATCGCGCCACGAAAAGTCGATGGCCAACGTCAGCGTGCCGGTGTCCACGGCGAACGTCGGCGTGATCTCCAAGCCAACGGTCGGCTGATCCACCGCGGCCGCCCCCGGCTCATCGCGAATGCGGCACGTGTCGCCGATCGCGACCGATGAACGCTGCGACCAGCGCCGGGTCACGCCCGCCGCGTCCATCAGCCGACGCGCGAAGATTTCGGTGGACGGATCGTAGCGTCGATCGATCGTGTCCCACGTGCCGGGCGGCACCTGCAAGACCACGACCTGCAGGTTCAGTCCGCGCGGCGCGGTTCGACGCAAAGTGTCGAGCATGCGTCGAAGGTTTCGGTGGGTGGTGGCCGGCGCACTGATGATGAGGATGCCATCGCGCTCGGTGATGCGGCCACGCATGCCGCCGGAGCGAGCCCAGCCTTCCGGGTCGACGTGCTCGAGCATGCTTGCGAGCAAGGCCTCGGCCGGTGAGTTCGCCCGGCGCTCGACGAAGTCTTCCGGCGGCGAAGGCATCGCCCCAAGGACCGACGGCGCGGCGTTCCGGCGTCCGAGTGGCCCACGGTCCGGGGCCCGCTCGCCCGCGTCATTCGCGTCGTCCGCATCGCCGTTTCGGGCGTCATCGGCGCCCGGATCCCGAGCGCCTCGATCATCGTCGCCATCCTGCTCCGGGGCCGAAGCGTCTGGCCCCGGCGTGCCCGGAGCGCCCGGGGTGCCCGGAGTGGCCATCGACGTTCCGCCGGCTCGCTCGTCCGGGGAGAGCAGGTCACGCACGTCGTAGACGTCGGACATCATGATGCGGGGCAAGGCCTCGCTCGTCGTCAGCACCATGCGGTCGGCCCAAGGTTCGATCACCGCTCGGTCGAACTCGTCGCCCACCTGCAGGGCGAGCATCTGCAGCACGCTGAAGGCCGGCAAGGCGTCGGCCCGGACCGAGACGACGGTCCGTTCCTGCACGCGAAGCTCTCGCAGACTCTCCCAGTCCACGGTAAGTGGGACGCCGTGCACCGTCTCCAGTTCCGTGACGACACGCAGCAGCGGTTGCTCGACCCAGTCGACGGAAATCCGCGTCCGGTCGAGCTCGTCGATCAGGTCCAGGGCCCGGTCGATCATTCGCGGCGGTGCGGCATCGTCCGCGGGCGAGGCGGTGGCGGTGGCGGTGGCGGTGGCCGAGGCCGTGGCCGGGTCGGTGACCGTGGCCGCGGGCGAGGCCGGGGTGGTGGCGTCTGTCGCGGTGGAGGTGGGCCTGGCCACCGGGGACGACGCAACCGCAGCCGCCGACCAGCCGAGGCTGGCCGCGAGCACCAGGCCGATCGCGGGACGAGGATCGAGCGGGCCGGTGAGCGACGACGGCATGGCGATGGTCATGACTGATTCAGTTCCTGGCGGCGACGGAATGGGGGCCGCGTCCCCTGCGGATCGTCCGATGCCCAGCCTCAGCAGAAGTTCCCGCCGGGGTCTTGGGACGGCGGGCACCCGGGGTCCTGGAACAGCGGGCATCCCGGCCAGGTGAACGGCATGTGACCGCCGACGGCCTGACTCTACGCCCGCGGCGCCCCTGCCCCCAAGCAGGTCCCGACCATGCGTTCAGCAATGGTCGACCGAGGGCCGGGAAGCTGGTCCGGCGGGCACCATCGCAATTCGTCGTACTCGTCGCTGCCGTCGGCCTCCTGCTGCCCGGCGGCGAGCCGAAAGACCATTTCCCAGCAGTGAAGCTGTTCGTCCAGCAGCATCGCGATCGGCACTGGCTCCCCGCGGGGCCGCCAGCCGGTTTCTTCGAAGAGCTCTCGCACGACGGTGGTGGCCGCCGACTCGCCCGGCTCGACGGTGCCGCCGGGAGCGAACTCCCAGCAGCCGGGATAGCCCGCGACCCACGCGGCCCGCTTGCCCATGAGCACTTGGCCGCCGCGCCACGTGATGCCCTTGGCCCCGAGTGGCCGCATGCCGAGATCGAAGTCCGCGTCCTGCACCGCGTAGTAGCGGTAGCTCGACTCGGCGAGGTGCACGGTGGCTCCGCCGTGGCCGTTGCGATGCACGCCAAGAACCTGCAGCACCGGCCCGTCGAAGGCGGCCGGCACGCGCTCGCAGAACAGCGCCCAACGTTCGTCGACCTCGGCCACCCGTGGCGACTCCGGCACGAACGGACCGGACACCATGTGCACGACCGGCGGCCGCCGCAGCATGATCGCCCGGTGCCCCCGCGTACGCGGATCACCAGTCGTCACGCGGCGGACACCGCCGGCCGTGCCGTCGTCGTCGCCGTGGACCGGTTGGCTCACCCGAAGGTGATGCCCTGGGCCAGCGGCAGGTCATCGCCCCAGTTGAGGGTGCAGGTCTGCCGCCGCATATACGCCTTCCACGCGTCGCTGCCCGACTCGCGGCCGCCGCCGGTGTCCTTCTCGCCGCCGAACGCGCCGCCGATTTCCGCGCCGCTGGTGCCGATGTTCACGTTCGCAATGCCACAGTCGCTGCCGGCGTGCGAGAGGAAACGCTCGGCCGAGCGGAAGGAGTCGGTGAAGATCGCGCTCGAGAGGCCTTGGTCGACCGAGTTCTGCTCGGCGATCGCGTCCTCGAGTTCGTCGTACTCCATGACGTAGAGAATCGGGGCGAAGGTCTCGTCCTTGACGATCTTGGGGCTCGCACCCTTGGGCACGCGGATGATCGTCGGCTCGACGTAGTGGCCGGGCTGATCGGCGAACTTCGCGATCCCGTCCACCCCGCCGCACAGGACTTCGCAGCCCTCGGCGATGGCCTGCTCGATGGCCGCCTGCATCGCGTCGACCGACGCCTGGTTGATGAGCGGCCCCATCAGGGTGCCCTCGGCCAGCGGATCGCCGATCGGCACCTGCTTGTAGCCCTTGACGAGCCGGCCGAGCAGATCGTCGACGATGCTCGAGTGCACGAACAGGCGACGGGTCGAGGTGCAGCGCTGGCCGGCGGTGCCGACGGCGCCGAACACCACACCGCGGGTGACGAGGTCGATGTCCGCGCTGGGCTCGATGATGATGGCGTTGTTGCCGCCGAGTTCGAGGAGCGAGCGACCGAGGCGTTCGGCCACCTTCGCGCCGACGATCCGGCCCATGCGGCACGACCCGGTCGCGCTGATCAGCGGCAGGCGACGGTCGGCGGTCATGGCCTCGCCGATCTCGAGGTCTTCACCGATCACCAGGCCGAAGATGTCGCACGGGTCGCCCTGCTTGGGCGAGAACAGCTCTTGGCTGCGCATCACGTCGTGGGCAATGTTGGTCATGGCGATCGACGAGAGCGGCGTCACCAGGCTGGGCTTCCAGACGTTGGCGTTGCCGCAGACGGCCGAGACCATGGCGTTCCAGGCCCACACGGCGACCGGGAAGTTGAACGCACTGATGATGCCGATGGTGCCGACCGGATGCCACTGCTCGTACATCCGGTGCTGCGGACGCTCGGAGTGCATGGACAGGCCGTAGAGCTGGCGGCTCAGGCCGACCGAGAAGTCCGCAATGTCGATGCACTCGACGACTTCGCCGATGCCTTCGGGCTTGATCTTGCCCATCTCGAGCGACACGAGGGCGCCGATCGCATCGGCCTGTTCGCGGTAGGCGTTGCCGATCCGCCGGACGATCTCGCCCCGCTTGGGGGCCGGCAGCATGCGCCACTCGCGCTGGACGAGCATCGATCGCTCGACCTGGGCGTCGTAGTCGGCCCGCGACTGCAGCGACACGGCGGCGATCGGCTGGCCGGTGGACGGGCTGACGCTGACGATGTGGTCGCCGGTGGCGTTGGCCGCATCGGTCACGCGGGGATCGGAGAAGAGGTCGATTCGATCAAGGACTGAGGTACTCATGGCCGGATCGTAGCAGGCCCGGAGCGGCGTCGGCTGCGTGGGAGGCCGCTGGCTCTGGGGGCCCGCGGGACCGAGCCCACGAGGTGACCGGGCGGCACCCGTACGACGTCCAGACGATGGGCACGCGACCGACCAAACACGTCCGGAAGACCGCGGACCGACGTGCTCCTATCCCCAAGCGAAGCCCGACCGTCGCCCAGCAAATGGGCGACGGCCGGGGACCGTGGGTCACAGGATTGACGTCGAGGCTGGCGTCGGGGCTGGCGACAGGACCGGCGATCAGCCCGCCGGGTCGTGCTTGCGGAAGATGTCGCCGCCGAACTCCGGATCCCACTCGACGGTCTCGAACTCCCGCACGACGCGGCCGAGCACCGCATTCTGCGTCACGATGCGCATCGGCAGCATGACGCCCCCGTGCGATTCGTATCGCTCGAACGTGACGGTCTGAGCCAACGAACCCAGGCGCGGCACCACCACCGTGCCGGCTACTTCGTACACAAGCCCGTCGTCCACGCCGATCTCGATGGTGCGCGAACTGCCGTCTTCCAGGCGGGCCTGCACCACGTAGCGGGCCCCGCCATCGCGATCCACCCGATCAATGACCGCGAAGGACGCGTAGAGCGCTTCCCAATCGGCCATGTGCAAGACGGGGCTGGCCATGAGGACGCCGGGGATGATGCTGCGGTCCATGACTTCAAACGTGCCGAAGCTCGTGTCGGCCCACACCCGGTCGGCAAACATGCCGCTCTCGATCCAGCCATGCACGCCAAGATCCATGCGATCGCGCATCCGGTCGTAGCCGGCCAGGTCCAGGGTGGCGACGCCGCCGAAGCCTTGGTTGTCCGCACTGAAGGGCCCACGCATGCGGAGCCCGATTCGCTTTTCCCACTCCTCCCGGCCCTGGGAAGCCTGGACGATGAGGATCAAGTCCTCCATCGTCGGCAGTGCGCCTCCCGCGACAACCACACGGTCAGCGCGCACCTGCTCACCCGGTTCATTGATGACGAGGGCGACGACGTTGGCCTCGCCCGCAACGTTGCCCGCCGCGGCATCCGCGTCAGCATCGGCGGCATCCGCCCGGACGAACTCAACGGTGACGCGATCGGTGGCCCGCAGCGACCACCGTCCGTCATCGTTGGGAGCGCCGAGGGCCAGCGCCGGCTGCCCAGGAATCTCCACCGTCAATCGATTGTCGACGATTCGCACTTCGAAGACGACGTCGGCGCCGTCCGGCGAATAGCGGCCGAGGTACGGGGCCATTTCTTCAAGCGGCATGTCGAGCGGGTACATCCGACCCTCTCGCAGCCACTCAAGGTTCATCCCGCCCTGATGCAGCACCATCGACAGCGGCCCCTCGTCGTCTTCGACGAAGCTCACTTCGATCTGCGGGAATCCCTCGAAGGCTCGCCGGCCCGTGTCCGGATCGGGAGCCGCGAGGGTGAAGACGATCTGCCCGGGCACGTCCACGCGGAGGGCGCCGTCGCGCACAAAGACTTCGACCGGCTTGCCGAAGGCGGAGACCGCGTCGTACGTGCCGGCGAATCGATCGAGGTTGGTTTCCGCTGGACCGTCGGCCCCGGCGTCGCCACCATCTTCCGACGTCGATCGCGGATCGAGCAAGCCGGCGAGAATGATCTCGGTGGCCTGCGAGACAAAAGGCGTCCCGTCGAGATTGGCCATGATCGCCCAGCCGATGCCGTCGTCCGGCAACAGACCAGCCGCGGCCGAGAAACCGTCAATGTTGCCACCGTGTTCGACCATTCGGCGACCGCGCGATTCGCGGATCATCCAGCCGAGGCCGTACCCCATGCCGGGACCCATGGAGTTGCGTTCGGTCCACATGTCATCAAGCGCCTCGGCGGCGAACACACGCGTGCCGTCTTCGGCCACACCGCCGCGCACGAGGCATGCAATCCATTCGGCCATGTCGGTCGCGGTCGAATTGACCGCCCCCGCCGGGGCGATCGCCGCCAGGTCGCGAATCGTCGTTCGCTGCCACCAGCCCTCGGCGTCACTCGAATCCAAAACGATCTCGTCCGGATCCATCCACGGCAGGATCGGCTGCTCGTCGGCATCGCGTGGGTGCCACGGATCGATGCGGTGGCGCTTGTAGCCGGTCGCCGGATGTCGGTTGCCGGCCGATTCACGGAGCATGTCCGTGGCGACGCCAGTGTCCGTGAGCTTGAGCGGCCGGAGGACCCGCGTTTGCAACTGGTCGGCCCAGGCAACGCGAGTGACTTCCTGAATCATCTGCCCGGCGGCCAGGAAACACACGTTCTGGTAGTTGAAGCCGGTGCGAAAATCGTCGACCGGTTCGGCCCGGGCAAAGGCCTCGCGGATGTCGTCCCAGTCGGCGTACCCGCCGTACCAAAGCAAATCGGTCCGCATCACGCCGCTGCGATGACAGAGCAGGTCTTCCATCGTCGCCTGCTCGTTGGCCGCTTCGTCGTGGAAACGAAACTCAGGGAGCCGGTCGGCCACGCGGGTGGCCAGCGGCAACTGACCCTCGTGCGCCAGGCTCGCGGCAATCAGCCCCGTCATGCTCTTGGTGTGCGAGCCGATGGCGAAAACGGTGTCGGCGTCGACCGAGTCGCCGTCGGTCAGATTCCGGACGCCCAGCCCGGTCGTCAGGACCGGCCGGCCATCAACAACGATCGCCAGGCCGGCGCCGGGGACGTGCGTTTCCTTCATGGCTTCGGTCAGTCGGTCGACGATCTCGGCGAGGCGGGCGTCGAGGTCCGTGATGGCGGCGGCGTCAGCGGCCCCCGGGTCGACGGCGACGGCCGCGTCTTGGGAAGCCGTGCGGGTGGCGGCGTCGGCGGACACGGGCCCGGTCGAGGCCAAGAGCACGCCCGCGGCGGCGAGCGACGCCAATCGAAGGGTCGCTCGCCGGCCAGACCGGCGGAAAACTGGTGTGGCGCGGCGCACTTGAGGCATCTGTTCGGGCATCTGGTCGACCATCTGATCGGGCATTCGGGGCGTCTCCTCGGGGGACCGGACCGCCGGGAGGCGGGGTCCGGGAAGCCAAGCATTCAATACCGCCGCCCCTCGAGGTGCAAGGCGGCCCGAGAATCCTCCGAACGGCGAGCCCAGCACGGGGACGGCGTCCAACGAACACGGGGCGGCGACCCGAATTGGATCGCCGCCCCGCTGGACGGTCATGGCTTCTTCTCCGCGAAGGCGAAGCAGCCGAGTGCAATGGCGGGAACTCAGTCCGCCGGCTTGGCCGGGGCGAATTCCTTGTCGCGGTGCAGCATCTGGGCCTTGAGGCGGGCCAGGATCGACGAGTGCATCTGGCTGACGCGGCTCTCGGAGAGGTCGAGGGTCGTCCCGATCTCCTTCATCGTCATGTTCTCGTAGTAGTAGAGGACGACGATCAGGCGTTCGGCCCGGGACAGGCCCTTGGTCACCAGCGTCTTCAGATCACCCCGCTGCAGCTCCTTGAGGGGGCTGGACTGCTTGGTGTCCTTGATGACGTCGATCTCGCGGATGTCCTTGCTGGAATCCGTTTCGTACCACTTGCGGTCGAGTGAGTGCGTGGTCACCGGGTTGGCGTCGCGGACGATCTTGCGGAACTCCGCTTCGTCAACGCCCAGCCGATCACAGAGTTCGGCGTCGGTGGGCTTGCGACCGAACTCAACTTCGAGCGCCTTCCGGGCCTTCTCGACCTTCGAGGTCCGAGCCCGGACGAGGCGCGGGACCCAGTCCATCGCCCGCAGCTCATCGAAGATCGCTCCGCGGACCCGCTGGTTGCAAAAGGTCTCGAACTTGACGCCACGGGACAGATCGAACGCGTCGATCGAGTCCATCAGGCCGAAGTTCGCCGCCTGGATGAGGTCATCGACGTCGACTTCGCCCGGCAGGCGAGCGTGCATGCGCTCGGCCAGGTACCGAGCGGTGTCGGAGTAGTGCAGCATGAGCTGGTTGCGAAGGTCCTCCGTCGGCGCCTTCTTGTATTCGATCCACACGAGCATGATCCGCTCGTCACGGGCGATCTGCTCGGCGGTGCGCGGACGGCCGCGGTTCACGGTGACCGGCTTGGCCGCGGCCACGGCTCCGATCGCAGCTCCGTTCGCGGCACCGTTGGCATTTGCTTCGGCCGTGGCGGCGTCCGCATCGGCAGGATCGGCAGCGTCGCCGGCATCGGTGTCGCCGTCCGCCTCCATGTCGGCGGGTGCGTCAGCATCGACGCCGACGTCCTCGATCCGATCGGCGGCGTCGACTTCGTACACCGTTGCATCATCAATATCGATGGCGTCATCGTCGGCCTCGACATCGACGGACTCGATATCGACGGACTCGATATCGACGGACATCGTCGCGTCGTCGGTCGACTGGTCTTCGCCGTCCGCGGTCAGCGTGGCCACTCCGGCCGACGCCTCCGATTCCAGGGCTTGCCCCAGGTCGCCGATTCGGCCGACGACAGCGTCGATCGCATCAACGGGGTCGGGCATGACATTCGTGGACGGCTCCCGCGACGCAGACTTCTTGGGCCCCGGAGCTCGCGGAGTACGCGTGCTTCGAGTCGCAGATTTCGTCGTGGACGTCGCTTCGCTGCTTCGCCTTGGCATTGGTCATCTCCCTGACCAGTCACTCGTCATCTTGAGTTCGGCTAGCGTCATGCCAGCCTCGCGCTTCTGTCGCACATGGCAACAGATGAATGCGCTTGAAGATGCAGCGAGTATACGGGTCATCAACCCCCCGGCACAGAAAACTGTCGTGTGCCGTCATCCACGGCCTGCGCATCAGCGCAGGACTTGCGCACGGTGTCCGGGTTCACACCATGAGCATGTCTGCTTGCTCCGCGGTCTCCGCCGCGTCCGAATCCGATTCAATCTCGCTGTTCGGTACCGGATGCTGCTCCCGGAACCGTTCGATGTCCGACTGCACCGTCCCCTGCAGGAGCTGACCGGCGAGGGCACCGATCGGCCACGCCGCGAGCAGGCAAACGATCGCTCGCAGCAGGGTCGCCGACGCCTCGTTCCCAACCACAACCCCCGCGATCATCGCGGTGGCGAACGCCGCCAGCGAGAACAACGCGGCAAGGGTTCGGGCGGTCTTGAGTCGAAGGTGCATGGCGGTCCGATACTGGGTCACTGGTGATACCCCGAGCGGCGCACGTTGCGCCACTCGCTCATCGACATCAGGACGCCTCACCTCAAGCGAATCTGATGCCTTCGACCAAAAACTACGAACCCGACAGCCAAGCCGCGAAACGCTTGGCAAATCCCATTGGTTCGGGTTCGGGTTGTGCCGGCTGGTCCGTTCGGGCGAGCGTTCGGGCCAAGTCCGCAACTGCCACCGAGGCCGGGGCTTGCGGGGCGGCACTGACGAACGGGCGGCGGGTCCGGGCCGACACTTGGACGGCAGAATCCCGGGGAATCCAGCCGGAAAGCCCGATTTCACGACCGAGGTGCGTCCGGGCCACCCCATCGATCCGGCCGTGCAGGCTCGTCGCTTCGAGTGGCCCCTCGCACTGATTGACCAATAAGTCGATCCGCTGGGCCGGACTGACCCGGTGCAATGACTTGATAAATCCGTAGGCGTCGACCATCGACGCCGGATCCGGAGTCACGACGACGAGTACACGATGCGCGGCGGCGCAAAATCCGAGCACCGAACGGCCAATTCCTGCGCCGCAATCGATCAACAATCGATCGAGCGTTGACTCGGCGGCGGCGAGTTCGGTCAGCAAGCGTTCGCGCTGCATCTCGCCGAGATCCGCCATCGACGCAAGCCCTGAGCCGCCCGGCACGATGGCCAAGTTGCTCGCCACGGGATGCGCGACATCGGTGAGGCGCGCCCGGCCGTCGACAACGTCGGCAATCGACCAGCGCGGCGTCGCGCCGCAGAGCACATCCACGTTGCCAAGTCCGAGGTCGGCATCGATCAACCACGTGCGTTCACCGAGCCCCGCAAATGCGGTGGCCAGCGATACGGCCAGGCTTGTCTTGCCGACGCCACCTTTGCCGGACGCGATCGCGATCGTGCGATCCAAGACCGGCGGGCCTGTATCAAACGGGGGGATTCCCTCGTGCGGCTCCGCGCAGTCGAGCAACGCCATACGCGCATCGGCGGGATCGGTCGCTGGCGGTCGAACCGACATGCGCCCCGGCGGCGGGTCGTAACGGTGTGGCCGAACACTCATCGGCGCGCGGCGGTCACCGCGCCCGTGGGGACTCGGTTCCACGCCCACGCCGCTCCGTCGCGGCGTCGTGTCATCGATCATCTTCGCACCCTTCCACCCAGGACGAGCTCCGCGAGTCGCCCCGCATCCCCTCGCTCGATGTGATCCGGTACTTCCTGTCCGGTTGTCACGTAACTCAGCCCTCGACCGATCCGATGGACCACGTCGACCAGCATCCCGAAACCCACCGCTTCATCAAGCTTGGTGAGAATGATCCGATCCACGCCGACGCGTGAAAACTCATCGGCCTCGCGCCGAAGCACCTTCGCTCCCGCCGTCGACGAGAGCACCAAGTGCACTTCATCCGGCTGGGCCGCTTCCACCATCAGCCGAAGTTCGTCGATGCGATCCGCGTCGTGTTGGCTTCGCCCCGCGGTGTCGACCAGCACGACTTCAAGATCGCGCAGCTTGGCCACCGCATCGCGCACTCCATCGGGGTCCATCGCCACTTCGAGCGGAACGCGAATGATCTCGGCGTACGTCCGAAGCTGGTCGACGGCGGCGATGCGGTAGGTGTCGGCGGTCACGAGCCCGACCCGCTTGCCACTCCGCAGCGCGAAGCTGGCCGCGAGCTTGGCCACCGTGGTCGTCTTGCCGACGCCGGTTGGCCCGACGAGGACGATGACCCGAGGACGCGCCGTGGCCGGCGAGGCAGTGCCAGAACCGGAGCTGGCCCCAGCGGTGGCGGTGGCCGGGGCATCGGGGGCCACCGGGACGAGCGAGGCAACCCGCGCGAGGACTGCCGTCCGGACTCGATCTGGATCGGCGAGGTCGGCCGGATCCAGTTCCCGTCGGACCTGTTCGATCACGTGGTCGGCCAGATCTTCCGACATGTCCTGGCCCAACAACGACAGGTGGTGGTCGAAGAGCACCTGCGGCAGCCGGCGGGCGGTGTCCCCAGCGGTCGAACGCAGGACGTCCCCCACCAGATCGCGGATGGCGTCCAGATCGTCTTGAACGCTCGAGGTCTCGGCGTGAAACTGGCTCGAACCGATGCGCGGCGGAGTCGCGGGCGGCGACCGGCGATCGGCCGCCGGCATCGGCGCCGGACCGGGTGGAACTGGAGCGGCCAGATCGCGGGCATTGACCGCCGCGGCAAGTGGCGTGGCCTGATGGCTCGGCGGCTGGCCTGGAACAGCGGGTGCGGAGGCAGGGGCCGACGGCACCGGTGTGGCGGATGCGGGCGGTGCAGTGGACGCGGGCGGCGCGGTGGACGCGGGCGGTGCGGTGGATGCGGGCGGCGCGGTGGATGCGGGCGGTGCGGTGGATGCGGGCGGCGCGGTGGATGCGGGCGGTGCAGTGGACGCGGGCGGCGCGGTGGAAGCGGACGGTGCGGTGGACGCGATGGCCCCGGCCGGCGCGGCCGCAGCTCCAGGAGTGGGGGCAGATGCCCCTGTCGCCATGGGCGGCGTCGCGCTCGGTGGGTCGATGCGGGGCCCGTTTCGTCCCGAGTAGGGCTCACGATCTGGCACCCGGGTCTCGCCCGGATCGTCGGACGGCCGGGACGGCGAACCGGCGGAAGGACGATGCCCCACTTCACCGCGGCCCGCCGCCGACTGCTTGGCCTTCTGTTCGGCCTCGTGGGCGGCGAGCATCCGGCGAGCCAGAGCTCGCGTCTGGGCCCGTTCCCGCTCCACGTTCAACGGGGCATCGTCAGCGATTGGCGGGGCCGACCCGGCCGACGGCTGAGAAGCGTTCGCGCCGTCCCGCGATCGGCGAGGGTTCGCCACGGCGCCGCGTTCGGCGGGCCGATCATCGATTTCAATTTCGGCGGTTCGGGAGGCCGGACGTTTCGCCCGGGGTCCCTCTTCGCGCCCGGCCCGGCGCCCGCGCGTGCGTCCCGCCGCCGCGGCCGGCGGACCCGATCGGTCGGCCACCGGGTCATCCGGAAGCCGCACCGGGGCCTTCGGCGGGACGTCACTGGCCGTCACCTCGACGATGGTCCGGCGGCCGAGCCCCAGGATGCCACCCCGGCGGACTTGACGCGTGCGCAGCACAACCGCACCAGGACCGAGGTCCTCGCGAACGGCGTCGAGCGCCTGCTGCAATGTAAATGCGCGATAGGTACGAAGGTTCACGCCGACCCTCCATGATCGGCTGGACACTTCCCCACCCTCGGACGCACAACTCGGCCCGCGGCGACACCGCCAGCGATCCCGAAGCGCCCTTCACTTCCCGGATCCACCACCCCCGCCGGCATCGTGCCCGGTGAATGATCGATCCGCCTCACCCTCGTCGCGGCCCGCGTCATGCAGCACCAACGGCGACGGCGCCTTCCGCCGGCAAGCTTACCAGTCCCATCGATTCCACGTCCACGTCTCGGTCGACCTCGTTGTAGGAGAGGACCACCGCCCCGTTGAGATGGGCGTCGAGGATTTGCTTGAGCTGGGCTCGGACCCCCGGAGCGGTCAGCACGATCAACTGGAACCCTGCCTCGACCAGCGGCCGAGCCGTCTCGGACACCAGCGACGCGATTCGCCGGGCGACGTCCGGCGGGATCTGCAGGTCCGTCCCCGCCGCCCCTCGATTGATGTAGCCATTGATGAGTTGGTCGGCGGTGGGATCCATCGTCACGCACCGCAACCGCAGCCGACCGTCATCGTCCGGTTCGGCGTATTGGTGACTGATCGTCCGGCGGAGGGCGTTGCGGGCGTATTCGGTCAGCACGCTGATGTCCTTGGTCAACGCGCCGTAGTCACCGAGGGTCTCCACGATCGTCTCCAAATCGCGGATCGGGACACCTTCTTCGAGCAGCGACTGAAGGACCTTTCGCAGTTCGCCGGGCTTGATGACGCCGGGAACGACCTCCTCCACCAGTTTGGGCGCGGTCTTGCGGAGCTGGTCGAGCAAGGCGCCGGTTTCCTCTCGGGTCAGGAGTTCCGCCGCGTGTCGCCGGACCAGCTCCGTGAGGTGCGTGGTCACCACGGTGCTCGGGTCGACCACGGTGTAGTTCATCGTCTCGGCCCGCGTCTGCTGGGCCGGTTCGACCCAGATGACCTCGAGATCAAACGCCGGCTCCTTCCCGGCGATGCCCTCGATGCGACCGGTCGCCAAACCCGAGTCCATGGCCATGAGCAAGTCGGGGTAGACCGTGCCCGATCCGACGACGGCATCGCGCATCTTCACGCGATAGGAATGCTGGTCAACGTTCATGTTGTCGCGGACCCGAACCGGCGGCAGCACAATGCCGAGTTCCCCGGCCAGCGTCCGACGAATGCGCCCAATGCGGTCCATCAAGTCGCCGGCCTCGTTGGGGTCGGCCAGCTTGACAAGCCCGTAGCCCATCTCGATTTCCATTGCCTCAACGGCCAACAGGTCTTCCGGTTCCGGTTGGGCGGGACCTTCGGCCGCCGCGGAAGCCGTGGCTTCCTCGCGTTTGGCATTCTTGTCCCGTTTGCTGAGCCAGTTGACGCTCCAGCCCGTCCCGCCGATCGCCAAGGCCGCGAACAGAAGCGGTACCGTCGGCAGCGGCGTAAACGAAAGCAAGGCCAGGAAGCCGGCGATGAGGATCAGGGCCGTCGGCTGACTGGCCAACTGAGCCGGAATTTCGTCACCAATGCGCCGGTCGCCGCCGGCCCGGGCCACGATCAGACCCGCCGCCACGGCGATCACGAACGACGGCACCTGGCTCACGAGGCCATCGCCGATCGTAAGCATGGTGAATGCCTCGAGCGACTGCCCCAGGCTCCAACCCTTGTCGAACGCCCCGATGGCGAAGCCGCCGGCCAGGTTCACGATGGTGATGATGATGCCCGCGACCGCGTCGCCCCGAACGAACTTCGACGCACCGTCCATCGCACCGTAGAAGTCCGCCTCCGACGTGACCTCTTCCCGCCGCTCACGAGCTTGTTGTTCGTCGATCAGGCCGGCCGAAAGGTCGGCGTCGATCGCCATTTGCTTACCGGGCATCGCGTCCAACGTGAAGCGCGCGGCCACTTCACTCATGCGCGTGGCACCCTTGGTGATCACCACAAACTGCACGACCACAAGAATGATAAAGATGATGACGCCGACGATCGGGTTCTGCCCGGCAACGAACGTTCCGAACGCCTCGATGACCTTGCCCGCGACCTGACCAACATCCGCCGGGCTGCTGGCTTCGGCGCTGAGGATCAGCCGCGTCGTCGCGACGTTCAGCACCAATCGCAGCAACGTTGTCCCCAGCAACAAAGACGGGAACACGCTGAAGTCCAGCGGCCGGCGCATGTACACCGTGGTCATCAAGATCACGGCCGACAGCGAGATGTTGAACGCCAACAAGACATCCATGATCGCCGCCGGCAGCGGGATCACCAGCACCACGATCAACGACAGGAATGCCCCCGGCACCAGGAAGTGCCGGTGCCGATCGAAGATCTCGAAGAACCGGCTGAGGCCGGCGGAACTGGATGCGGTCTGGGCCATGGAAAGCGTGCAGTCGAGAAGTCAGTGTGGACCGAGACGTGTTGTCCCGCGGGAAAGTGAATCGCCCTAGGCAGCCGGAACCGCCCGGCCGGCAAGTTGGTAGACGTACGCGAGTACCTCGGCCACGGCCGAATAGAACTCCTGGGGAATCGGATGCCCGACCTCGACGTCGGCGTACAGACCACGCGCCAGCGGCGGCCGTTCAACGACCGGAATGTCATGTTGGGCGGCGAGTTGACGAATGCGAAGGGCCAACGAGTCCACCCCCTTGGCCACCACCACTGGGGCGGCCATGTCACCTTCGTCATACCGAATGGCCACCGAATAGTGCGTCGGGTTGGTCACGATGACATCGGCTTTCGGCACCGCAGCACCGATCCGTTGCATCGCGATCTGCCGAGCGATCTGCATGCGCCGCTGCTTGATCTTCGGATCACCATCCTGATCTTTGGTTTCCTGCGTGATCTGTTGCTTGGTCATGCGCAGGTCGCGAGAGAGTTTGATCCGCTGCCAGACCAGATCGAGAATGCCGATGAGCAGCAGGACAACCAGCAACCGAATCGTGAAGTCAATCAGGAGGCGAGCGATCTCGGCCAAGATGCCCGGCAGCGAACTTTGCGGCAACGTGGCGATACGCGGTTCGTATTGCATCAGCGTGAGCGACGCCACCAGCCCAACCACTGAAATCTTGGTGATGTCCAGCAGCGCCTTGACCAAGCCTTGCGCGCCGAAGATCCGGGTGAAACCCTTCAACGGGTTCAGTTTGCCAAGGCTCGGAGCAATGCCCTTGGGGGCGAAGAGAAAGCCGACTTGCACAAGCTGACTCACGATCGCGGCCAGGAAAATGAACCCGAGCACTGGAGCCATCGCCCGCAAGGTTCGGGCGGCGGTCCAGTTGACCGCGATGATCGATTCACCTGGCGCGGTTGGATCACCGAGCAGGTCACCGTCCAGCACGCCCACCACCAACTCGCCCCCCCGCTGCAACAGCATGGCCATGCCAACCGCCACAGTGACGACGGACAGCAGCAGCATGAGCGCGGCCCCGAAGTCGGTGCTGCGGGCGACCTGCCCGTCTTCCCGAGCCTTGCGGCGCCGGAACGGGGTGGCTTCTTCACTCTTCTCGCCAAGGTCTTCAGCCATGGTGCATCAGCGACGCCCGAGCGCCGCACCCTCCATGGATTCGTGCCCGTCCGTCGCCCAAAGATGGATGGCGTTGAGCATGTCGTGGAGCGAAACCATCAGCACATCGCCAATGACGTACAGGCCAGCGGCGGTCATGCCGATGCCGACGATGATGCGGAGCGGAAAGCCCAGACTCAGCACGTTGAGCTGCGGCGTGGTGCGGCTCATGAAGCCCATGGCGATCGACTCAAGAAAGACGATCGCCAGCACCGGAGCGGCGACCCGCAGGCCAACTTCCATGGCCGCCAGCAACAGCCCTGCCCCCAAATCCATCAGGTCGCCATCGACCCGGAATCCACCAACGGGGACGTAGTCAAAGGTGCGAAGGACAGCGAGGACGACCCAGACGTGGCCGCTCAGGGCCAAGAACGCCGCCAGACCCAACCAGAACAGCATCTGGGCCACGACATCGGCCGACGCATCGGTGGCCGGGTTGTAGATCTCCGCGAAGCCGAGGCCCAACTGGGCACCGGTCAGCATGCCAGCAAACTGGGCCGCGAGCAGCGGAAGCATGGCCAACCAGCCGATGGCCAGGCCGATACCCGCCTCGGCGGCCAAGAGCGGCACGAGCGAGAGCAGTTCGAGTTCGTAGACCTGCCCGTTGAAGACTTCCACCGACAGTGCGGGGTAGACGGCAATGCCCACCAGGAAGCTGATGCTCGCCGACACACGAGCGGGAATGGCGATGCTCGAGAGGATCGGCGCGAAAATCACCAGTCCGGCGAGTCGCGCGCAAACGAGCAGCACCTGCGGCACGTGTTCGAGGATGGGGAGCAGGTCTTCCACGTCAGCCGACGGACTCGACGTGGAACTCGAACATGCGCGATGCAAATGCACTCAACCGCATCGTGATCCAGCCCAACAGCAAGATGCCAACCAGGATCATGACCGCGATCTTGGGAACGAAACTCAGTGTCTGTTCCTGGATCTGGGTCACCGCTTGAAACACACTGATCAACAGGCCGATCACCAGGCCAGCGAGCAGAATCGGCAGCGCAAGCAAGAGCCCTTCAAGCAGTGCATCGCGAACAAGATCGATGGAACCGTCATACATGTCGGAGCTCGATATTCAGCGGCGGACAAGGAGCGAAACGCGGCGTGTTGTCCTGGCCAAGGCTGGCGACTCGGACACTGGCCCCGGGCGACCGACGGGCCAAGTCGTCACACACTCTGCTGGACGGGCGGGCCATGCCCGCCGCCTACGGTCCGCCGAACATGGTCGACGCTGACCTGGCTGGCTCGAGGACGATTGGGTCGGCCACGGATTGCAACAGCGACCCGGCGACAAGTTGCCAGCCGTCCACCATGACAAAGAGCAACAGTTTGAATGGCAGACTGATCAGCACCGGAGGCAGCATCAACATGCCCATCGAGATCAGCAGACTGGCGATGACCAAGTCGATCACCAAGAACGGCAGGTAGATCCGAAATCCAATGAGGAACGCGATCTTGAGCTCGCTCAGCACGTACGCCGGCACCAAGCTCAGCATGTCAACATCGTCGTAGCGAATCTCGTCGGGATCACTGGTGTCAATGCCGCGGTAGTTCAGCATCATGTAGACGCCGGACCAGTTCCCCGTGGCTTCGATCTGGGCGAACATGTATTCCCGCAGCGGCTGCTTGACGTTCTCCCAGGTCTCGCCGTAATCGGTCTCACGACCGTCGGCGTACGGGCGAATGCCTTCGTCATACATGCGTTCAACCGTCGGGGCCATGACCGCCGCGGTCAGCATGAGGGCCAAACCGGTGATGACCTGACTCGGGGGCAACGATTGCGTTCCGAGTGCTTGCCGCAAGAGAGCGAGCACGATCACCATCCGCGTGAAGCACGTACAGAGGATGACGATCGACGGCACCAGAGAAAGCACCGTCAGCAGGGCCAGGATCTCCAGCGATGCAACGAGTCCCCCGCCATTCGGCAGTTGACTGGCCGCTCCTTCCAAGATCTTGACGGGGTTCCCGAGATCCAACGTCGCGGGATCGACCGGCGCGGCGGCGGCAAGATCCTTGTCGACGAACGCCCGATCCGAAAGTGCGGCTCCGGCGTCGGCCAATTCAGGGTCAGCGAATTCCAGCTCACCCGACCAATCTGGCTCGGGCATGACCTGGGCCACGGCCGAACCGATCGGCCCCACGCCCATCACCAGCATGATGGCCACGGCCCATGCACCACAAAACAGTCGGCTCATCGGATGGCTCCCGATCGATCTTGACGCCGTGGACGCCGGTCCCGGGTCGTCAGGTCGACGATCTCGACCGAGTCAGGACGCGGATTCGTGGACTGCCCGGCCCGCCCCCGCGCACCCGCGTCGCTGCGGCGAGCAGCCCGCAGTGCGCCCAGCGCGGACTGCAATCGACTCGCACTTGGCGGCGCGTCGACCACGCCTCGATCGTCATGTTCGTCGTCGAGTCCGACGGTCTGATCGAGCAGTCGGCCCACGCCCATCTCGGCCGCGACCGGACGCTCTGGCCGCCGCGCCGGCGCCGTTTCTGGTTCAGGGAAATCGCGTCCGTCGCCGGTTTGGTAGGAGCGCACCATGGCGTCAAAGTCAGACCCCGCCCCCTTCGGATCCAGCGTGGCGAGCATGCCTGCGACCTCTTCGGGATCGGTGATCTCGGTGAGCGGCCGCATCGTTCCCGAGTGCTGATGCACAAGCAACAATCGCCGGGCCAAGCGGATGACAATCAACTGTTGACCCCGGCCGACGGGGTACCGAGCCATGATCTCCAGGACGCCGGAAGGACGCCCGACACTGCCGGGGCTGACGCGGCGAACCAAACGCTGCAAGCCAAGGGCGATGGCCAAAACCACGCCCAACGCAAGTCCGACGCGGGCCAGTTCCCACCCGCCGCCGCTCATGCCCCACCTGGAAATGCCCCCGCCACCACGGTCGCCGCGAGCTGAGGCATCGTCGGACGCCGCCACTCCCATCGCCTCGCCAGTGCCGCGATTCGCGGCGGCGCCCGGAGCCGGCGGTTCGCCGCCCCCTGAACCGATCCGCCGGCCGCCAAAGGCTGCACGGCGGGCGCGGAGCGATGCGCGATCCTGCGCGGCCGCGGCGTCGGTATCGGTGTCCGTGTCGGTGTCGGTGCCGGTGGCGTCCGCGGCGGCGCTGGCGGCGCTCCCCGCGCTGGCGGGCGTGTCGGACGTCAATGCAGCCGCTGCGCCCGGCGCCACGCTCGACGCGGCGCTGTCTTCGTGCGCATCAGCGATCGGCGGCCCATCGACGCGATCCCTCGGGGAGCGTGCCGCGTCGCGATCGACTGGGTTTCCGCGGGTTTCGTCCGATGCGTCGGCCGCGCGGACCAGCGGCCCTCCTCGCGCGTCCGGGTCATTCGGCGACGCACCCGTCGGCCCAGTCGCCGAAGGAATCGCTGGCGGAATCGAGAGATCGTCGGCCGGACGCCCAGCGTTCGCATTCCCGCTCGGCGGGCTGATGCGAACCGGACGATTGGCGGCCGGCGGCGCCGCCCACGTCGACCCGGCGAGGGTGACAAGGAAGCATCCGGTGCACAGGAGTGCGCGACGGGGGCGAAGTCGTAGGCGGGGCATCATGCCATCCAGATCGCCGGATCCTCCGGCGTTGACGAGCGGGCGATCATGCCCGCACGGGTCGATTCTGACGGCCGGATGGGCCGCCGACGGGTCACATGTCTTGGTCGCTGTGGCGGATGATTTCGTTGATGCGAACGCAGAAGTTCTCGTTCAGCACGAGCACTTCGCCGCGGGCGACGTGGCGCCCATTCACAAAGACGTCCACCGGATCACCGGCGGCCTTGTCCAGTTCGACCACCGCGTCGGGCACCAGGCGGAGTACGTCGTCGACGAACATGCTGGTGCGTCCCAGCTCCACGCTTATTTTCAGCGAAACGTCGTCGAGCATGCCCAGATCGCTGGACGAATCGCTCGTGGCCCCGGCATCGAATTCAGGCGACGTGAACGTGGCGAACCCGGCGTCGGCGTCCGCACCCGCATCCGCCTCCGCCTCCGCCTCCGCCATCTCGGCCATTGCCGCGGCGACTGGATCGTCTTCCATGCCCATTTCGGCCATCGCCGCAGCCACGGGATCATCGATGTCGGCCGACGCATCTGCGGCGGGCTCGCTCGGGGCGGCGAATGCCTCGAACGCCGCGGCGGCCATGGCGGCATCCTCGGCCGACATGCCTCCGGCCGGGGTCGTTTCGTCGCTCATCGCTTCACTCCAGGAATCAGCCGGGGGGACGCGGCCAAGGATCGGGCCGACGTGCGGCCGCAACGATCGCGCACCCTGCTGGGATCGACGTGCGATCAGCCGAGCAGGTCAGGCGACGGTGTCCGATGGACGGAACACAGGACGAACACGTTGGTCTCACGCAAGACCACGGGACTCCCCGAACGTCGGCATCCCTGCCGGTTCGGCTTGAACCAGGGCGCGGACCCCGCGCGTGGGACGCGCAGGGGGCATCAGGATGGTCCGATAGCCCGCGCGGGTCTCGCGGACCCGGCGCACCGATGACCGCGCCTCCGCGCAGAAGCCGCGCCCTCGACGGGACCGGATCCCGCCCAGCGCTCAGCCCAGGGCCACCCGCCCACAAAACGAACGCAACCGGATCCCCCCTCCGAGAATCCGGCCGCTCGCGCACATGGTGCGCTCGTTCGATGGGTGTCCCGGGATCAGGAGTCCACGCGGAACCCCGCCCCGAGCACGATCACGACCTTCTCGACCACCGGCTCCCCGGTCTCGGGCGCTGTTCCCAGTCGATCCTGGAACATGACCGACAACTTGCGATTGATCGTCTCCAGGCGAGGCTCGGAGAACACTCGGGGATCACTCGTCCGCCAGAGGCCCGCGATGTCGGCCTTGATCTCGTTGCGGAACTGATCCAGCTCACGCTGCATTTGCTCGGCGTACCGATTCCGCACCTGAACGTAGATCCGAGTGTCGTAGATGTACGTCACACCGCGCTTGGCGTTGGGCAGCTTCTCGTCCAGCACTTCGATCTCGACGATCCGCTCGGCCTCAAGCTCCGCCTCGCTGAGTTGCTCGATACCCGATCCCGCCGCCACCTGCGGCTCGCCGGCGAACAGGGTGAAAGCGAGCGCCAGGACCACCGCCTCGACCGCCAACAGACCACCCACGACGATGAACGTCTTCTTCTTCGAGCCGCCGCCGGTCTCGACTTCTTCCGTGGTTTCCTCGGCCATCTCAGCCCCCCCTCGCCCATTCCGGGTCGGTGAATTCCGCATCCGTGTTGACGTCGTCGACGAGCATCTCCGTCAGGATGATGTCGACGCGGCGATTCTCCGAGGCATCGGCCTCGCCCGTCGCCCGCGGACGGATGGGTTCGCGGTCCCCCGCGGCTTCCAATCGGAAGACTCGATCGTCAATGCCCGAAGCCAACAATAGATCGCGCACCGCTTCGGCCCGGGCGTAACTGAGGTGATCCAGATCGGCCCACGGGGAACCCGGCGGAAGATACTTACTGGCCGAATGCCCGACGATGTTGATCTTGTTTCGCCGGCCCTTGATCATCGGCACGAGTTTTTCGATCTCGCGACGCACCGGTTCACGGATCTCCGCCGACAGTGGCTCGAACATGCCAGGCCCACCAATGGTGAACATGATCCCTTCACGAATACGGGTCACCCGCATGTGCGGCCCATCGACGCCCGCTTCCACGTTCCGGCTGATGCGCGACTGTTCGCGATTGCTCTTGACCGCCATCGTTTCAAGGATTTCGACCATGGACTTCAATGGCGGATCGTCCACCGGCAGGACGCCGATGCCGCCGACGTATCCGAACGCTTCTTTCACCGCGGTGATGACACGTTGGTACTCGCGATCCTTCTTCAGTTCACTGAAGGCCTGAAGAAGAATGAAGAAGCAGAGCAACAGCGACATCAAGTCACCGAACGTGACCACCCACTCGGGGATGTCACCGCCACCGGACTTTTTTTGTCGACGCTTGCCCATGTGTTTCTTCCCGAACTCAGGCCGCAGCCCGGTCGTCCGTCTCAACCCGTTGGGCGGGCGGCACGAACGTCATGAGCTTGGACTGAACATTGCGCGGGTTGTCACCGGCTTGGATGCTCATCACACCTTGGATCACGATGGTGCGCATCAGAATTTCTTCCGACGAACGCTGGGCCAACTTGTCGGCGAGCGGCAGGAAGACAACGTTGGCCATCAGTGCGCCGTACAGCGTCGTCAAGAGGGCAGCCGCCATGCCCGCACCAATGCTCGACGGGTCGTCCATGTTCTGCAGCATGGCGACGAGGCCGATCAGCGTTCCGATCATGCCGAAGGCCGGGGCGTACCGGCCGAACGCGTCGAGCAAGCCCTTGCCCGATTCGTGGCGTTCCATCAGGTTGTCGAGCTCGGTGTCCATGATCGCTTCGATGACATCGGGATCGCTCCCGTCGACCGCCATCTGCACACCGCGGACCAGGAATTCATCATCGATTCGTTCGACCGACGCTTCGAGGGCCAGAATGCCATCGCGGCGAGCGACCTCGGCCAGTTCCACCAACTGCTGCACGAGGGTCAACGGATCCTGCGGTTTGGCGAGGATCGTCTTGAGAATGACCTTCGGGAGCTGCAGGAACCGGAACAACGGGTACGCCGTCATGGTGGCCGCGGTGGCGCCACCGATCACAATCATCATGGAGGGGATGTCGATGTAGGCCGCGGGGCTTCCGCCCAGCATGACCGCGACGCCGACGAGGGCGCTGCCCAGAAAGATGCCGACGACGGTGGCCAGGTCCACAGTTCTATCCCCTCACGATGAATGCCACGAGCTGCGGCGTTCCCCGGAGGGTCAATCGGACCGGCGGACGTTCGAATCGAGATCCAGCCCCTGATCTCGGCGGACCGGGCGGTGGATTGCGCGGGTGAGGCGACTTCGACGCCCTATCGGACGGCCGGGACGGCTGGTCTGGCCCCAGCAAGGACGGGAAGCACGCCCGGACACACCGTGCACGCAAGCTCCGCGACCCGCGACTCGGCGTCGCCCGCGGGATCACCGTCCAATTGAAGTCGGCTCGGCGGATCGCACGCAACGCGGATTCGTTGTCCTCGGGCGATGATCGCTCCGCGCAACCGGTGTGACCGGCGCATTCGGCAGGCCGCCGCACCGCGGGCGGCGCCGAACGCCCCGCGGGCCGGCAACAAGACCACGCCGAGGGCCCCGTCGTCCATCTCGGCGTTCGGCAGCGGATCGAGTCGCCCGCCGTACTGCCGGCAATTCGCCACGATCGCGCTGCCGCGGACACCGCGGGCCACCGAGACGCCATCGACGTCGATGGAAACTCGAGGGGCGCGCCAGCGGACGGCGCGGCGCAGAATCGGCCCGGCGTACGACCAGTGGGTGATCGCCCCGCGGCGGCGGGCCGCCAAGTCGTGGACGACTTCGGCATCAAAGCCGATCGAGGCCATGAGCAAGAACGTCTCGTCGCCGGCGGTGCCCACATCCACCCGGCGAACCACCCCCGCGGCCAGCCGTTCGATCAGTTGTTCAGGATCCGGCCGACTGCCGAACTCGCGGGCAAAGAGGTTCTCGGTGCCGAGGGGAAGATGATGCACGGGCGTCCCGCAGCGGATCGCGGCGGCGGCGGCCATCCGCATGGCCCCGTCGCCGCCGACCACGACCAAGAGGTCAGCCTCTCGGAGCGTCGGATCGAGCCAGTCCGCCGACGGTCCGAGTTGCGTCGGAACGATCTGCGGTCGATGCCCGGCCGCGGTCAAGGCCGCGGCGGTGGACTCGGCCACGGCGACCCCGCGGCCGCGCCCCGAGATCGGATTGGCGGCGACGACAATGCGGCAGGAGCCCCCGGCCGGAAACGGGCGGACCAGCGGATCGACGGAAGGTGGCGTGGTCGACGCATTCGGCATCTCCGGGTCATCGTACGGCCGAGGACCGGCGACCGATCCAGGGCCGAGCCAGTGGCCGATGGTGAGCGGATGAAGGACCAATGGACGGCGGGATGGCGGGACAGCGGGACAGCGGGACGGCGGACGGCGGGACAGCGGGATGGCGAGATGGCGGGACAGCGGGACAGCGGAACGGCGGCCAGCCCACCAACGGCCGCCGGACAGCGGCTGGGCGGAAACGCACGGTTGGCGGCCGTCCCGCGGCCGCCGGTGCCGCCCGTGGCAGGCCCCAGCGGGGCGACGTACCATCACCCCCCATGCCAGACACGCTCGTTCCAACCTTCCGCCGGTGGCCGGCCCTGCTGCTCGTCGGCATGCTCGTTGCGATCTTTGGGACCGACGAAGCGTCGGCCCAGCGACTCCGCCTTGGCGACGACGACGAGTGGACCCTGGTCGAGCCGGAAACATCGGACCCGGCCGGAATGCAGCTTCGGCGGATCCGGGCCGCACTGGCCGACCGCGACTGGGACCGCACCGAGTTCCTCGCCACCCGCTGGATCGAAACCCACCCGGACCACCCGCTGCTGCCCGAGGCATACCTGGTCCGCGGCGACGCTCTGGCCGGCCGCGGCGATGAGTACGAAGCGCTCTTTGACTACGAGCTGATCGCCCGCCGCTACGCCGGCAGCGATGCCTTCGTCCGGTCGCTGGAGCGCGAATACGACATCGCCGTGCAGTACCTCGAAGGGCGGCGGCGGAAACTTGCTGGCCTGCGCATCGCCAAAGCGGCCGACGAAGCCGAGGAACTGCTCATCCGTCTCCAGGAACGGCTTCCCGGAAGCCGGCTCGCCGAACGCGCGGCCCTGACCCTCGCTGATCACTATTTCCGCGAACGGCGCATGACGCTCGCGGCCGACATGTACGCGATCTTCTTGGAGAACCATCCTCGGTCCATCGACACCGACCGCGCCCGCAAGCGACTCGTCGCCGCGAACCTCGCCGCCTTCAAGGGCCCGGAGTTTGACGCGTCGGGGTTGATCGACGCCCGCACCCGAATCGAAGAGCTGGTGGCCACGCGGCCGTCGATCGCCCGCGAACTCGACACGACCGGACTCCTCGTCCGCATCGACGAGTCCCGGGCGACCAAGCAGCTGACCACCGCCCGCTGGTACCTGCGAACGCGGGATCCCATCGCCGCGGAGCGAATCTTGCGGCGCTTGATCGATGAGCATCCGCGGACCGCCGCGGCCACCGAGGGAGCGAACCTCGCCCTCGAGCTGATGGACCGCCTCCCGCCGAGCGTGCAACGTTTCCGTCCCCGCTACGAATCCGTGGTCGGCGGGGGACGCGCCGGCCCCGTGGCCACCCCGGCCGTTTCGGTCCGTCCGGTCGCGGACGGCCCCGCGTCTCGTCCCGACGCCGCCCGACCGACCGCCACCGCCCCCTCGGCCGCCGCCGCGTCACCCCCGCCCGCGACCCGCCGCCGAGCCCCCCGCAACGACGGGAGCGACTTCCCGTGATCCACCCGACCCCCACCGACACGCCCGCCCGGGCCGCAGGCCTTCCTGGCGTCGCCGCTGGCACCCGTCCTGACTTCGGTCCGGGCATCGGTCCTGTCACCCGCCCGGGCACCCGTCCTGGCATCTGCACCTGGTTTCGCCCCGGCGTCCGCTCGTGCCTCAGCCTCAGCGCCAGCCTGCTGACCGGCCTCAGCTTGGTCGCCGGACTGAGCCTCGCCGGTTGCGCCACGGATCCCGCGGAAGGTTGGTCCACCCAATCGATCCACGCGTCGAATGTGCGCACCGTCGCCATACCGATCGTCGAGAACGGAACCTTCGACCGATCCGTCCACCTGGAGCTGACGGAGGCCCTGATCAAGCGGATCGAAGCTTCCACCCCGTGGCGGGTGGTCGAGGAGTCGCGGGCCGACACCATCCTGTCCGCCCGAATCACCTCCGTGGACCTCGACCAGCTCTCTCGGAGCCGGGCGACCGGCCTGCCGGAAGAAGTGGCCATCGGC
Organism: Phycisphaerales bacterium; assembly: GCA_045106735.1. Classification (GTDB taxonomy): domain Bacteria; phylum Planctomycetota; class Phycisphaerae; order Phycisphaerales; family SM1A02; genus JBGCEZ01. The sequence continues at coordinate 33,608 of JBGCEZ010000075.1, forward strand.
GTGACCGTCGATTTCGAGTGGGATCGCATGGATACGGGAGCCACCCTTGTGGCCCGCCGCGATTTCACCGCCACCGGCCTCTTTGTGCCGTCCAGACCCTCAGGCGAACGGATCGATTTGGGACGTGAAGACGCCGTGGGCCGCCTGGCCGCGGCCATCGTCGACACCCTGCAGGCGGCCTGGTAGAGCCGCGTCCAGCATCTGAAGGCGGGACCCAGGGCCGGGCAAATCTGACCGCCCCGTTCCGCCGATCACGTCCGGGGGGCGGTTCTCGACACCCTCCGGCCCAACGATCTCGGACCGTCCGTCGTCTCCGGCTGGAGCCCGGGCCCCCAGCGTCCGTATCATTCCGAATCAGAGTTCGGCCCGTTCCCCCGGCTTGTCGTCGGCGAGGGCGTGGTCCGGCGGATGGAATACATGTCCGACCCCCACGACCAACGCGATCGCACCCCTCCTTCCGAGGATGGCGCCAAGCGCCCCGAGGGCCCCGGCGGCCCCGGCGGCCAACCGCCAGCCCCGATGAAGTTCAGCCGAAGCTTTGTGAGCTGGATCCTCATCGTCGTCCTCGTCCTGCTGCTCGTCTCGGTCCTCACGAGCAAGCAGCCGGGCAAGAAGATCGAGACGTGGACCCAGTTCAAGATCGCCGTCGCCCCGCGACTCGATGAGTCAGACGCCGTTTCCAGTGCGGCGGTGAAAGACAACAAGGCGACCGTGAAGTTCGGCACCGTCGAGGCGATCATGAAGCCCGAAGCGGTCAGCCTTGACCCGAACACTGACCCGGCCACCGGCGGCACCCCGATTTGGGTGTCGATTGCTCCGGACTACCGCGAGTCGGCCATCAAGGAGCTGGAAGGTCTCGGCCTGAAGGTGGCGATGGACGTGCGACAGCCGTGGCTCGGCTCGCTGTTGTTCGCCCTCGTTCCGTTCCTCTTGATCCTCGCCCTGATTTGGTTCTTCATCGCCCGGTCGATGCGGTCGGCCGGCGGCGGCCCCGGCGGCATGCTCGGCAACTTTGGCAAGTCGCGGCACCGCATCTCGACCAAGGACGCCTCCAACGTCACGTTCGACGACGTGGCCGGCATCGATGAAGCACGGGAAGAAGTGCAGGAACTCGTCGAGTTCTTGCGCAACCCTGGCAAATTCCAGCGACTCGGCGGCCGCATTCCGCGCGGCGTGTTGCTCGTGGGCCCTCCCGGCTGCGGCAAGACGCTCTTGGCCAAGGCCATCGCCGGCGAAGCGGACGCTCCGTTCTTCTCGATCAGCGGCTCGGACTTCGTGGAGATGTTTGTGGGCGT
>JBGCEZ010000076.1:0-18925 GCA_045106735.1 Phycisphaerales bacterium
CGCGCCGCGACCGCCCAAGATGATCCATGTGCGCCAATCGCCTTGGGGCGCAACTTGATGCGGCAGCGCCCAAAACTCCCACAGAAAGGGCAATCCCCGCAGGGCCGCGTCACCCAGAGCACTCAGAAACGCCTCCTCCTCCTCGGGCGTGCCGGAGACGAGCCAGTCGGCGCTCGATTTCGCGTCGGGCATCCCCCATGTCGATGGGGGTTGCGTGTCCAAGTCGGCCATGGCGTTCCCTTAGTTCGTCAACCTTGTCGCATTCCTTCAGGATCAACGTCACGGTCTTGCCCAAGTCGGTGATGGCGGGCGCCAATCTCTTAGCGCGCGCCGTGTCGCCGACCCGGATTTCCCGGACGATCCCAAAGATCTCATCTCTTACGATATCGAAGGCCGTAAAGGCCGCCTCCAGCCCAGATTCAAGCGCACTTCGTGCGCATGCAGGCATTGCATCCGTCATATCTCAAACCACCCATTTTAGGATAAGCCGCAGGACCGCCCGCACCCCCCCGGCGCGAACTCGTGGCCCAGAAACGAAAAAGCGGCTCCCCCTCGGAACCGCTCACCCATTTCATCCAGCTTGCATGTCTTCTACCTAAGAGCGTTCGCCAGGTCAAGAAAAATCATCAACAGAAACAGAAGGTTACACCGATCCGTCGCTTAAGAAAATCTTAACCTTTGCAAAACCGATGATCCTTTCAAGACCTTGCGCCATTTCAAACGGCGCAAGTCCCGGCAAAAAACCCGAATGCAAGTGGGCCGAGGTCCAGACCACGACCGCTCACCCCTGAAAAAGGGCGGCGATAGGCCGAAATCGCCCCGATCAATTGTCAGCTTGTCTTGCGCGCAGTTCGGCTTCGATCTCGCGCCAGCGGGCGACATTGCGATTGTGCTGTTGCAATGTCTCGGCAAATGCATGGCCGCCCGTCCCATCCGCCACAAAGAACAGATAGTCGGTGCCATCGGGATCAAGCGTCGCCTCAATCGAGGCGCGCCCCGGATTAGCGATCGGCGTTGGAGGCAACCCTTGGATCACATAGGTGTTCCACGCGGTGCGCGCCCGCAACTCGCTGGCGCGCAGACCCCGCCCCAAACCACCCTCACCCTTGGTGATGCCATAGATAACCGTGGGATCGGTTTGCAGACGCATGCCGCGGTTCAACCGGTTGATAAAGACACTGGCGACCTGAGGACGCTCCTGCGCGACCCCCGTTTCCTTTTCGACAATGGATGCCAAAATCAGCGCTTCTTCAGCACTGGCCAGAGGCAGCCCCGGCGCGCGCGCCTGCCACGCCTCCGCGAGGATTTCCGCCTGTTGGGCCTGCATGGTCGCGATAAGACGATTGCGGTCGGTGCCTTGGCGAATCTCATAGCTGTCCGGGGACAGGCTGCCCTCGGCTGGGGTCTCCTCAACATCGCCTTCTAAGAAATCCAGCTTGCTCAGCGAATCCACCACCTGCCAACTGGTCACGCCCTCGGACAGGGTCACACGCAGCCGCGTGCCGGGTTCGCGCAGGGCCGGAGTATAAGGCGCGGGTTCTGGGTCGCCAGGCGCGAACCGGGCCACTTCGACATACCGCTGGGTTTGAGGGTTCAACTCGCGAACGATCTTCTCGGCCTTGTTCACCGAAATCCGATAGTTGACCTCGGTGCCACAGGTGCTGCGACCGCTGGCCGTGATTGTCGCGATGATCTCGTCCATCGAGGCGCCCGCATTGACCAAAAAGCTCCCGGCTTTCAGCTGTTGCGACTTCTTCGAATAATCCGCCCCCAATCGAAACAACGAGGCACTTTGGATCGCGCCCTGCTCGGCCAGGTTCCTCGACACAGAATTCATCGAGCTGCCGGGCGGCACCTGCAGGCAAATCGCCTCACGCAAGGGGCCAGCCGTGCGATAGCTGGTCTGAGCCCAGGCCAGAAAACTCGCCACGGCCAGCAGGACGACGACCATCAACGTCAAGGCGTTGGAGGCGAGCGATCGGCCCATCAGCGATCCGGATGTCCAAAGACCAGGCTGGCATTGGTGCCGCCAAAGCCAAAGGAATTCGACAAGGCATGAACGATCTCGCGGGGACGCTTAGCATTGGCGGCCAGGTCAATCGGCGTCTCTACGGCGGGCGTGTCCAGATTGATTGTCGGCGGCGCCACTTGATCCCGCATTGCAAGGATCGAGAAAATCGCCTCGACGGCACCGGCGGCACCCAACAAATGGCCAATCGAAGACTTGGTCGAGGACATCGTGGCCCCCTCGGCCGCGTCCCCCAAGACGCGCTCGACCGCGGCCAGTTCTATGACGTCGGCCATGGTGCTCGTCCCATGAGCATTGATATAGTGCACATCCTCGGCGGCAATCCCGGCGCGCTTGAGCGCCGCGCGCATCGACCGCTCGGCCCCATTGCCATCCTCGGACGGGGCTGTGATGTGATAGGCATCGCCGGACATCCCATAGCCCAAAACCTCGGCGTAGATCGTGGCACCGCGGGCCTTGGCATGTTCGTACTCTTCCAAGACCACGACCCCGGCCCCCTCGCCCATCACGAACCCGTCGCGGCTGCGGCTGAAGGGCCGCGACGCTTCGGTGATCGCGTCGTTGCGGTTGCTCAGGGCGGTCAGGCGATTGAAGCCGGTGACGCCGAGCACGTGCAGCATCGTGTGGCTGCCGCCGGAGACCATGACGTCGGCATCGCCGCGCCGAATGATGTCGGTCGCTTCGCCCACCGCCTGGGTGGACGCGGCGCACGCGGTCAGGCAGTTGTAGACCGGGCCGCGAATGCCCAGCTCGCGCGAGATGTGCGAGGCCGGCATGTTTGGCTCCTGCTCCAGCTCGCGCCACGGATCGAAGTGCTCGCTCGCCGCCTTGGCCCACGCGGCGGCGTCCATCGAACGCGACTCGGGATTCCAGCCGTCGAGGTTCGTGCGGGCGTAGCCCTCGAAGTCGAGCACGCCCTCGCCGGCGCCCAGGTAGATCCCGACGCGGCGCCGATCCAGCTCGCTGACATCGCCGAGTCCGGACTGTCGCCAGGCCTGGACGGCCGCGCCCAGGGCGTACTGGCTGTGCTGCCCGGCGTGGGCGTGGACCTCCGGATCGGCCAGAAAGCTGCGGTAGTCGTAGTCGCGGATGCTCGCGGCGAACGTCGTCGGGAAGCTGCCGGCGTCGAAGCGGTCGATCGGCCGCACGCCGGACTCGCCGTTGGTCAGGCGCTTCCAGACGGCGTCGAGCGAGTGACCGAGCGGGGTCACCCATCCCATGCCGGTGATGACGATGCGGCGTTGGCTGGACATGCGGCGGTGGTTCCGAAGCGGGGCGTAGGCGTGGGCGTGGGCGAGGGCAGGCGCAGAGGCGAGGACGGGAGGGGCGAGGTGGGCGGCTGATGGCTGGCGGCAGGCAGCGGTCGGCGGTCGACTGGCGCCGAACTGCACCGCGCCCGCGGCGGATCGATCAGACGCGGCTCATGACGACGGCCGCGTTCTGGCCGCCTTGGCTGGTGGTCACGGCAACGACGGTGCGCAGGTCGGCGGGGCGGGCGTCGGCCGCGCCGGCGTCGAGTCCGGGCTGGCCGGCCGAGTGCAGGCGGGCCGGCAGGGTTTGCGTGCGCAGCATCTGGGCGGCCACGCAGAGGGCGACCGCGCCGTTGCCGGCCGAGCAACTCCCGGTGAAGGGCACGGTGGTGACGACGGGAATGGAGGCCGCGCGGTCGCCGAAGACGGAGGCCAAGGCCCGGGCTTCGGCCGCGTCGGTTCCCGGCACGCCGGAGCCGAACGGCACGACGGCATCGACTTCGTCGGCCGAGGCACCCGCCTGTTCCAGGGCGAGTTCGATGGCGTCGGCGATCGAGCGGTCATCTTCCGGGAAGCCGCGTCCGCGGGCGTCCGTCCAGTGGCCTTGGGTCGCGCTCATGCCACGCAGGCGGGCGTAGGGCGTGGCTCCGCGGGCCGCGGCGACGTCGGCGCGTTCGAGCACCAGGATGCCGCCGCCTTCGCCGATGACCGTGCCGTCGGCGGCGGGGTCAAAGGGACGGACCGCACAGCCGTCGGCATCGGCGGCTTCGGTTTCTCGCAGCCGGCCGGACATTTGCTGCCGGGCGAAGGCCATCGGGTTGAGCTTGGATTCCGCGCCGCCGCTCAAGCACGCGTCGGCCGCGCCCCGCTGGATCACCCGCAGCGACTCGCCGAGCGAGAGGTGGCCGCTGGCTTCGCAGCAGGTAATCGTGTTCGACGGTCCGCGGCAATCGTGCACGATCGTCACGTGGCAGGCGAGCATGTTGGGCAGGTACTTGAGCAGCCAGAGCGGCGTCAGGGTCTGCATGCCCTGGGCGCCCCACTGCGACAGGTCGACGTCCCGGCCGTCCTCGCTCCGGCTGCTGGCCAGCGCGAGGGTGAGTTCGTCCAGGTCGGCCGAGATCAGGCCGGCGCCGATGTGGCAGCCGAAGCGATCCGGACGAATGGTGGGCGGGTCTTCGTCGGTCGCCCCGGTGGCCCGGGTGGACAGGCCGGCGTCCTTGACCGCGGCGGCGGCGGCGGCGACGGCCAGCTCAATGTCGCGGCACATGACCTTGGTGCTCTTGCGATCGCTGCGCGGCACCCAGTCGCGGATGCTGAAGGCATCCTTGGGCAATTCGCCGCCCGCATGACACGTGAATCCCGAAGGATCGAACGCTTCGATTCGCCGGATCGCGCTGCGGCCCTCGAGCATCGCCGCCCAGAGCGGTTCGATTCCGACACCAAAGCCCGTCACGGGACCGATTCCGGTCACCACCACTTCATTCGACATGGGCGACAGTCTACTGGCCGTGCGTGGGCGCGGTCGGCATTCGCGGGACGGCCGAGTCAGGCTTCCGGCAGCTTGCCGATTCGTCGGGCGATGCGCAGGGCCATTTCCAGGGCCTGCTCGTCGTTCAGCCGCGGATCGACCTGCGTGCGATAGTCGCGGCCGAGATCTTCGTCGACCAGCCCCCGCGCCCCGCCGGTGCACTCGGTCACGTTCTCGCCGGTGAGTTCGAAGTGGACGCCGCCGAGCCGGCTGCCCGCGGCCTCGTGGATCTCAAAGGCCTGCTCGAGCTCGGCCAGGATGTGCTCGAACTTCCGCGTCTTGATGCCCGCGGGGGTCGATTCGGTGTTGCCGTGCATTGGATCGGCGATCCAGAGCACCGGACGGCCGGCGCGGCGGACGGCTTCGACCAGCGGCGGGAGTCCGGCGGCAATGCCGTGGGCCCCGAAGCGTGAAATCAGGGTGAGCCGGCCGGGGGTGCCGGCGGGATCGAGCGTCTCGAGCAGCCGGATCAGCCCCTCGGGCTCGGTTCCGGGGCCGACCTTGATGCCGATGGGATTGCGGATGCCGCGGCAGTACTCGATGTGCGCTTCGTCGATCACCGCGGTCCGCATCCCGATCCACGGCATGTGGGTCGAGAGGTTCCACCAGCCATGGCGGCGGGGCACGCGGCGGGTCAGGGCCTGCTCGTAGTGCAGGTGCAGGGCCTCGTGGCTCGTGTAAAAGTCGACGCGGCCGGTGTCCTGGATGCGCCGGCCACTGACCGCTTCCATGAAGCGAATGGAGTCGCCGATGCGGTCGACGATGCGTTCGTAGGCCGCGCGTTCCGGCGAGTGCTCAACGAACCCAAGATCCCAGTATTCGGGGTGGTGGAGGTCGGCGAAACCGCCGTCGACCAGGGCCCGGATGAAGTTCAGCGTCAGCGCGGCGCGCTCGTAGCCGCGGAGCAGTCGCTGCGGATCGGGCTCGCGTTCCTCCGGGGTGAACCCGATGGCGTTGACGTTGTCGCCGCGGTAACTCGGCAGCGTGACGTCGCCGCGGGTCTCGGTGTCGGTCGACCGGGGCTTGGCGTACTGGCCGGCGAATCGGCCGACACGGACCACGCGCTTTTTCGACCCGTAGACCAGCACGAGGGACATTTGGAGCAGGATCTTCAGCTTGCCGGCGATCTGATCGCTCGTGCACTCGTCGAAGCGTTCGGCGCAATCGCCGCCCTGCAGCAGAAAGGCATCGCCGGCGGCGGCGGCGGCGATCTCCTCGCGGAGTTTCTCGATCTCCCAACTCGTCACCAGCGGCGGGAGTTCGGCGAGTTGGCCGGCCACATCGGTCAGGGCGGCCGGCTCGCGGTACGTCGGCATCTGCCGGGCGGTGCGTTCGGTCCACGATGACGGCGACCAGCCGGCGGGCGTCGGGTCGGCGGCGGACGGATCATCGGCGTGACGAGATGGTGGCGGGGGCGTCATGGGGCGGCAGCACATTGGGGGGCGGGCGGCGGGACGAATTCACTCTGTCGGTCGAATCCGGCACGTCGGGCCAGTCCGGCGAGTTGGGCGAGCCCGGACGATATCCGCGGCGACCGGCGGGAGGGGCGGTGAATCGGGTGATCGATGGGATCGGTCCGTCCGAGGTTCGGGTGTTTCGCTGAAGGGCTCGGCGGCGACGGTTCGGGCGGTCCGCGGGCCGAACCACGGTCCAAGCCATCGGGCCGAGCCGTGGTTCGAGTCGTCGGGCCGAACCGTCGGGCCGAGCCGTCGGGCTGCGCCCGGTCCGCACCGCGGCCCACAACGAACATCGACCGCGCACGGATCGTCATCCGTACGCGGTCGACATGGATCGGGATCGAATCGTCGGCGCCGCATTCTGGAGCGCACGCGGGCCAACTCGACATCGAATGGAGGGTGAGGAGGGATTCCCCCCACGCGATGATGCGCTCCGCGCGTGCGGATCACGCATCGGTTCGTCCCGACGGAAGAAAAGTCCCCGTCGCCAGGGTCCGGCACGCCCAGCCGACCCTGTCGATGCGACGGGGCACGGTTCGTGTGTGTCATGGCGTCCCGCGGGGCAGGGGGAGGACCAACCGGACCGAGCTTGCACTCCGTCGATCCGGGGTCAGGCGTGGGGGGCCCGGCCGCTGCGGTTCAAGGTCCGATTCGGAGCAGTGGGCGAAACGGTTGCGGTGGTTTTCCGGTTGCTGCCGATGACGGACCAAATCGTCGCGCGCGAACGATGCCGATGGGCATCGGCCATCGCGTCTCATCGCGCCTGGTGGCGGGTGGTCGCCGGCGGGCAGCCGCGTTCGGGCACCGCCATTCGGCGGGCGGGAAGGGCAAAATCGGCCCAGAACGCGCGGAAAATGCGGGCGAGAGGACTCGAACCTCCACGGGGTCTCCCCCACTGGAACCTAAATCCAGCGCGTCTACCAGTTCCGCCACGCCCGCGACGGTCGTCAGTACGATTATGCGACCTTCGGGTTCCGCGGCAATGCCGTCGCACGTTCGCCCAACCCATTGTTCGGGTTTTTCGTCCCCGAGGGCGCCTTTCGGAGAAAGAGATCATGGCCTTTAAGCATGCAGCCGGTGCCGGCATCATCCCGACGTTGAGCCGCCTGGTCTTGGCCGCTGCCTTTGTCACCGTCGGCTACAACAAGATCTTCAAGGAAGCGACGTTCGACGCCGCCGAGGCCACGACGTTGACCGCCCTGGGGATCGACGTGGAGCCGGTCGGTGCAGCGTCGGTGGCGGATCCGGCCGTCGACCCGGCCGTCGACCCGGCGACCGGGGCTCCCGACGGTGCCGGCGCGTTCATCGAACCGGCGCGCGGCGCGTTTCGGTTGGCCAGTGTTGTAACTCCGCCGATCCAGGTCCCGCCCCCGGTTGAGAACGCGGCCGAGCAAGCCGCCGAACTCCTGCGGCAGGCCAACGAGAACGCCGAAGCCGCCGCTCAGGAAGCCGCGGGTGCTGCCGAGGCCGGCGCCGCGGGCGCCGCCGAGGCAGTCGAGCAGGCAGTTGGAGAAGCGGGCACGGCCGCGGGCGAATTGGTCGATCAGGCGGGCGAAGCCGCGGGCGCGGTTGTGGAGGGGGCTCAGGACGCCGCCGGCACGATCGCCGAAGGCGCGCAGGACGCCGCGGGAGCGATCACCGATCAGGTCGGCGATGCGGCCGGCGATGCCGGTGCGGCGATCGCCGGGGCGGTTGACGATGTGACCGGGGCCGGGGCCGACGATGCGGCGGGTGCCGATTCGGGTGCCGTCGCCGCCGAGCCGCTGCCGGAAGGGGCTTATACCGCCCGGGCGCTGCACAAGATCACCTTGCTGTGCGAGGCCAACAAGATCCCGGCGCCGACCATCATGGCGTGGGTCGCCGGAGTCACCGAGTTCATCGGTGGGATCGCCCTCCTCGTCGGCCTGCTGACCCGGTTCTGGTCGATGGGTCTGATGATCGCGATGGGCACCGCGTTCTACTTGGTGTCGATGCAGATCAATGGCATTCACCTGACGAACCCGTTCACGTTCGCGGAGACGATCGGCCAGTACAACGCTGCCGCCGCCCAGCTCGCCCTCGGAATACTGGCCCTCGGCTTGGTCCTCACCGGCCCCGGGCCGATCAGCCTCGACCGGCTGGTCTTTCCGCCGGACACGGTGAAGGCGGCCAATGCCGCGTCGGCCGCCGGTCTCGGAACCGGCGCCGCGCTCGCGGGCGCCGCCCAGGGCCCCACCGGCCAAGTGCTCAGCGATCCGTACGCCACGCCGCAGGCCGTGCCGGGCGTGGCGATTCCGCCCGGCGTGCAGACGCCGTACGCCCAGCCGTCGTACGCCGCCCCGGATCCGTACGCCCAGGCCCCGGCGGCCGGCCAGCCAGCTCCGGCCCAGCCCACCGGCGGATCGGTCGGTCCGGCCGACGTGCCGCTGCAAGGTGCAGGCGGCGGCATGCCAGTTGATCCCACGCCCCCGGCGTCGTCGACGCCGGATGCCGCGCCGGGATCGACGCACGGGCCGACGGCTGGTTTGGGCCCCGAATCCGACTTGGGCGGCGATCCGCCGCGACCGCGCCCCGAAACGAGCTTTGGCGGTGAAGGCCGGCCGCTCTAAGCGCACGGCCTCACCATTGATCGTTCGCCGGCCCCGCACATACGCGGGGCCGGCTGCGTTTCCGTTCCGGCCAATCTGTGGCCGGCGGAACAAGGGCACGTCGGCGTCGGGATCGTGGGCGCGCCCGCGTATCCTCGGTGGGAGCTTGGGGACCGCGCCCGTGGTCTGCCGGGTGCCCCGCCTCGCAACGATTGGAGTTTCGCTCGTTCATGCCGCGCCTGCGCCCGATGCTCGACAGCGCGCTCGCCCACATGCAGTGGGCGTTCGATCGGCTGCGCGGGCTGAACGTGCCGCGTCCGTCGCGCGGGCACGGGCGTTCGAATGCCGCGGGGCAACGCGCGGGCAGCGCGTCCACGCCGCGGCCGGCGCCGCAGTCGTGGTCCGAGCGTTGGGGCCGCCTACGAGCACTGGCCCGGGCCCTCATTGTTCGGTCGCGGCAGTTCGGATCGTCGGCCCCGTGGCTGGCCAGCTTGCTCTTGCACGCGGTCATGATCATCTTCGGCTTGCTGGTGTCGTGGGCGGTTGCGGTGGTGACGGATGACGAGCCGGCACCGGTCATCGTCGCGGACTTCCGCTCACTCGAGTACGAACCGCTCGCCCGCGTCGAGCAGACGCCGGAGCCGCAGCCCGAGCCGGTCGAGGTTGAAGCGCCCGTGGTCGAAGTCTTGCCCGATCCACCGCCGCTGCCCGAACCGGTCATCGAAGCGCCGCCGGTGGTGGAGCCGGACGCGCCCGTCGTCACCGTGACGCCCACGATCCCGGTGCCGGAAGTCGTGCCGATGACGCCGCCCGCGCCGGCGGCGGTCAACCTGGGCGCGGACTTTGTCGGCACGAGTTCGTCGAACGCGCGGACGATCGTGTACGTGATCGACGCATCGGGGTCGATGATTCGCACCTTGCCGATCGTGGTCGACGAACTGCGCCGGTCGCTTGAGCGCCTCGACCCAGTCCAAGAGTTCGCCGTCGTCTTCTTTCAACGCAATACGTCTTTGCTCGTCCCGCCGCGCCGGCTGCAGAACGCTCGCCCCGACCGTGTTCGCAACGCGATGGCGTGGATCGATGAGCATGTGATTCCCGAGGGCCGATCCAACCCGGTCGCGGCGATCGAGTCGGCGATTCGGCTCAAGCCCGACGTCATTTTTCTGCTCAGCGAGAACATCACCGGCTCCGGCGAGTTTGAGATCGACGCCGACGAGTTGCTGCGGCGGGTCGACCGCCTGAATCCGCGGGATCGCCGCACGGGCCGTCGGCCGGTGCAGATCAATTGCATTCAGTTCATGGACGCGGATCCGCTGCGCACGTTGGAGCGCATCGCCGAAGAACACGGCGGAGAACGCGGGTTCGTCTTCCTCAGTCGGCGGGAGCTCGGGCTCGGGGGTTGAGGGGGAGGGTTTCGGGGGATGGCAGTGAGCAGGTGGACGACACGGGGCGGCGCCCAATGGGTGCTCGCCGGGGCGATCGGTGCGTCGACGATCTGGGCGGGCGCGGTGGCCGGGGCGGGCGATGCGGGCGGCTCGGCTGGCTCGGCCGGCGCGGGCGACTCGAGCGACTCGAGCGACACGGGCACGGTGGCCGAAGCAGCCGATGAGAGCGGTGGATCCGCGTCATCCGGGGATCGCGTGGTCCGGCTCGATCGGACCACTGGCGAGCCGATCGTGATCGAGTCCGCCGAGGTCTCTGCCGTGGGCTTCGGCCGCGTGCAACTGCGATGGGGTGGACGCTTCGAGAACATCCCCGTCGAGGAGATCGCGTCGATCGCGTTCGCGGCCGACGGGCCGCTGGCGGCGCGTTGGCGAGCCTGGGATGCGGTGCGAATGGCGGCCGAGCGCGATCCACGATCCGCGGCCCTGCCCTTGGCGCGGTTGATCGACGAAGCCGGGGATGCCGGATGGGCAGCGGTCATGAGCGCGGCGACCGGCGTGCACATCGGTGATGCGGCGGGGGCCCCGAACGCGGGCGATGCGCGGGCGATCGAACGCTTGGCCGCCCGGTGGCGCGAGCGCGAGGGCCGGCGCGAGGGCGAAGCCGGTGCGCGGTCGGGTGGGTCGTTGGGCGCGCACCCCAGCGGCCGATCGACGCGCGTCCGCCAGACGCTCGAACGTTTGGCCGCGTGGGCTGGCGGGGCCTCCGGGACGGCCGGGAGGTCCGCGGCAGTCAGGGGGTCGTCCGCCATGGATCGGGATGAGGGTTCGGCCCAGCCGTGGCCGCCCGGGTCGGCGGAGTCGGCCGTCTCTCGGGCGGCCGCCGGCGCGACCACCGCCAGCGTCGCCACCGCCGGGGGCGTTCGCGGCCCCACTGAATCGGCTGGCTCCACCGAGTCCGCCGACCCCGCGCGGGTGGCCACCGCCTGGCTGCGGGTTGGATTGATGCAGCCGCGCGGTCGCGGTCCGGCCGACGCCTTGATCGCCGCGGCCGAGCTCTACGCCGGGCCGCTCGGCGATCGGGCGGCGGCGGACCGAATCCTCGTCCGCGGGCTCCAGCTTCGGGCCCGGTGGCCAGAGGGCAGCGAACATCGGCGGCTGACGGAGGTCCGAACGCGGTTGGCCACCGCCGAAACCGCCGGTCGGGTGCTTCTCCGCCCGGAATTCGACACGGCGGCGCCGAAGCCCCGATGATGGGTGTCGACCACGAGTTTCAGGAGGGTCATGGCATGGACGGACCGAGTAACCCGGCGACGGATCGCCGGCGGACAAGCCTTGAATCGAGCGGCGGCGGCGGCGGCGGCGGCGGCGGCCGCAGCGGCGGCAGCGGGACGGCGGGGACGCCCCCGAGCCGGACCGCGCCCCCGAACTCCGCGGTGGGCATCCCCGGACTCCGCTGGCTCCGCCACGTGGCGGCGTGGCCCCTCGCCGCTCGGGTGACCGCCGCCCTCGTGGCCGCCACGCTGATGGCTGGCCTCTCGATCGCCGCCGGGAGTGCGTTCGGTCGCTCGGCCAGCGCCCAGCCGCCGGCCGTGGCGGCGGGAGATGCGGCGGCGGCCATTGATGCCGTGACCCGGGACGCGCCTAGCAGCTTCGGTTCGGCGTTCTTCATCAGCCGGCGCATGGGGGCCGACGGAACCGACGCCGGCATCGAGCTGCTCGGTTCCCTGGTGATCTGGCTGTTGCTCGTCATGTCAGCGATCAGCATCGGATTGATCGTGCAGATGGTGATGGCCAATCGCCGCGAGGCGATCATGCCGTCGACCGTCTTCCTGAGTCTCCGCGATCTCTTGCGCGGCGGCCGCTACCGCGAGGCGATCGACGTCGCCGAACGCGACCGCAGCTTCTTTGGCGAGATCGTCGCTTCGGCCCTGCGCGAGGCCGGGCACGGCTGGCCGGCGATGATGCACGGCCTCGATCAACGCAGCGAAGAACTCGCCGCCGATCGGCTCCGGCGGATCGAAGTTCTGAATGTGCTGGGTCAGGTCAGCCCAATGATCGGCCTCTTTGGCACCGTCTATGGCATGATCCTGGCCTTCCAAGCGATCGTCGTTGGCGGCGGCAATGCCGACCCGGTGCTGCTCGCCGGCGGCATCGGAACCGCGTTGACGACCACGTTCTGGGGACTGGTGGTCGCGATTCCCGCCCTGGCCGGGTACGCCCTCGTCCGCACGATGATGGATGCTCGCACGGTCGAGGCCGCGCTCACCGCCGAAGAAATGCTCGGCTTGTTCCGGCCAGACGCGCCGGCGATTCCGGCTGCGCCCGGGCGCGGCACCGCTGGTTCAGCGACGCCCAATCCCGAACGAACCCGTGCGGCCGGGCGATCCACGTCCGCGCCCCCTCCGTCATCCGGCGCTTCTGATTCCCCTGAGTCCAAGTCCTGAGGCCGCGCGATGCCGAAGCGCCGCGGGCCCGTCCGGGTCCACGCCAACCTCACGCCGATGATCGACGTCACGTTCCTGCTGATCGTGTTCTTCGTGCTGGTCTCGCAGATCGTGGAGACCGAGCACGTCGACATGGACCTGCCGGTGCTGATCGATCCGTCGACCGAACCGCCCGGTGAAGACGCCCGGGCCGTCGTCAACGTCGTCCCCGGGATCGGCGGCGACGTCCTTGCGTACCGCCTTGGCAGTACGCGGTATCCGGCCGACGATGCCGGACGCGCGGCCCTGACCGCGGCGCTGGCCACGCGGATCGCCGGGAACCCGCAGCTGCGCCTGAACCTGCGGGCCGATCGCGACAGCCACTACGAGTTGGTCCGGCCGGTGCTCGAAGCGGTGGCCGAGGCGACGCGGCGGGTGCCGGGGGCGGCGCCGCGCGTGCACCTGGTGGTGATTCCGGAGGATGGCCCGTGAGTCCGGTGGGCCAGGGAAGCGGGCGGCCGGGCGACGAACGCGGGGGCCGGGCCCCGGTACGGAAGAGCCGCGCGGGCCGGTCGGCCGAGCGGGGCGGCGGCGATTTGCCGTTGAACTTGACGTCGGCTATCGACGCCGTGTTCCTGCTGCTGGTGTACTTCATGGTGGCCACGGAGTTCCGCAGCGGGGAAGAGGTGTACCGCCTGGACCTGCCCATGCGGGCCAGCGGGCAGGCTGCGGACCCCTTTGAACTCGACGAAGAGCCTTTGCGGATCCGGGTCGATACGATTCCCGGTGGCGGGCGGGCTTCGGAAGCCGGCTCCGCCATCATTACGGTAAGCGGTCCGTGGCCGCAGCCGGATGATTTCGACGGGCTGCGCGAGCTGCTCGTGGGACTGCTCGGCGACGAAGCGACGGCGGGGCTCTATGCCATCGACCATCCGCTCATCGTCGAGCCGGGACGTCGCACCGAATGGCAGCACGCGATGAGTGCATTCAACGCCGCGGTCCGCGCGGGCTACCGCAACGTCACGATGGGGGCGGCGCGGTGACATCGCGCGCCCGGGGGGTGGCCGCGGAGGTCGAGGGTTCGTCCGCGCCGAGGGCGACGCGGCGAGGAACTCAACTGTTGGCCGGGCTGCTGGCCGGATGCGCGATCGGGCCGGCAGGCGGTACTTCGGCCGTGGCGCATGGGATGCATGCGACGACCGTGGGGCACGCGACGCACGCGACGCACGCAACGACCGCGACGCCCATATCCCTCGCCACCACCGACGACGTGCCGGCCGAGCGCCGCGCTTTCCTCGACACGCTGGTCGACTTGCGGCTTGGGCCGTCGCTCGACGTCGAACTCGCCGACGATCCCGTCGAGCAACTGGACGAGTTTCAGTATCGGATCGCCATGCTGCGGGCCCAGCTCTCGGCCGGCGACGTTCCGGTCGCCGACCGCGCCGCGGCGATCGAGGCATTGATGGAGCTGCACCTGGCTCGCTTGGTCGCCGCCGGAGATCATCCGCGTCGGCCCGGATGGGCGCTCGACCGGGCTGAGGACGCCTGGCGGTGGCAGTGGACCCATGAGGCGACCGGTGTCCAGCTCTTGATCGGCGTGCCGGATCGACGCACCCGGCGTTGGGGAGAGGATGCGGCTCGGGCGATGGTCGATGCGACGGCGGACGCGGCCCGCCGGTTCGATGGCGTCCTGGCCGCGATGGAAGCGTCGCCGGCCTGGCCCGATGACGCCGCGCTCCAACGTGAACACCGCGAGACGGTCGCCGACCGAGACGGGCGGCTCGTGCTGCTGCAAGCCTTGGCCGCGGCGATGCACGCGCTCGGACTGACGGGCGAAGCGCCGAGCGGGTTCGATTCGGATGCCGCCGCCATCTCGCCAGGACGTTCGCGGGCGGCGCCCGACGCTGACTCCGCGGCGGGCCCGAGGGCTGACCCGGGGGCTGACTCAGGGGCTGACTCGGGGGCTGGTCTCGGGGCTGGTCCAGCTGCTGGTCCGTTGGCCGCTCGAATCACCGCGGCGGAAACGCAGCTGCGTCGGGTGGAAGCCGATCTTGAAGCCCGCATGGCCGACCGCGCTGGCGACGCAGGCCAACCGGTTGCGTCGGCCGGCATCGATCCGCTCGGGGCCACCCTCGCTCAACTCCGTTGGATGCGTGGTCACTTGCGGGCGATGGACGCCGACCCGGCCAGGGCCCGGCGCGCGTTCGCCTCCGCGGTGACCGCGGCCGAGGCGGCGGGCGACCCGTTCACCGCCGAGGTGTCTCGGATTGCATCGGCGATGGTGCGCGTGGCCGAGGATTCGGGCGCCGCGGCATCGGATTTTGAGCGTCTGTTCGCCGCCACCGAGGATCCCGCCATGCGATTGCTGGCCGGGGACGCGTGCTTTCGCGGGTTTGCGGCCCGGGCCCGGCGACTGAACGCCGCTGCGGGCCGCGCGTCCGGCGCGAGCGCCAACGCCGCCGAAACCGAGGCCAATGCCGCCTGGCGTTCCGCCGGCGCAGGTTGGCGCGCGAGCATCGCCGGCATGCCCGGCGGCGAGAGCCTCGTGATTGAGCGGTGGGCTCGCGGCTTGCGTCCGGGTGATCCGGTCGCAAGCATGCCGGTGGTGGCCCGGCTCGGAGCCGAACGCTCGGCCCGCGCCGTCGGTGATGCGGCCACCGCTGACCGCTGGTTGGAGTCCGTCGCCGTCGACGCAACCGCCGATGCCGCCGTTGCCTCGGCTGCGGCCGAACGGCGGGCGGCCCGGGCCCGCGAACGCGGTGATCGGGACGGTGTGCGCCGCTGGACCCGGTTGGCCGCCGAACGTTCGGTCGATCCAGCATTCCGTGCGGCCTCGGTCGACGCCATGCTTCGCGCCGCGCTCGATGCCGCCACCGCCGCCGACTGGGGCGAACCGGCGGCATCTGCCTTTCAACGCGCGGTCGACGAGATTCGCACGCTGGCACCCGAGATGGCCGCCGCCGATCGATGGCGCAGCATCGCGGCGACGCAAGCGTTCCGGGAAGGGCGGCCAGAGCGGGCGACCGCGCTGCTCGACGAGATCGATCCCGATGGCGCGTCGGGAGCGAACGCGGCGGCGTTGCGGTGCACGATGGCCCGCCAGGCGTTGACCGCAGCGCTGGAGCCCGGGGTGGCCGACGCAGCCCCGGTCGCGGAGCTCGCGCGGGCGCTCGTTGTGGCCGTCACGGCAGCTCGCGCGCGGCCGGATGCCGAGACGGCGGGTGGTCCGATCGACCGGGTGCTGGGCGACGGACGAGCCATCGTCTGGATGGCGCAGGCCCACCTGCTGGCCGGCGATCTCGAGCGGGCGTGGGACGAACTGACGCGAGCGGAGAGCGAAGCGATGGACGCGGCGGCTCGCACAGCCCACGCGGCGTTGCGTTTGGATCTGCTCGACCGCATGTTGGCCGGTGCGGCGGAGGACCCGCGGCAACGTGAACGGGGCGCGGCGGCGGTCACCGAACTGCTGGCCAGCGGCGACCCGGCCGCCCAACAGGCCGTGGTGGACCGCTTGCGTCGCGCGGTGGACCAGGCGCTCGATGACCCGCGGCCACTCGACGCCGTGGAACGGGCGCGCGGGATCGACCGGCGACTGGCGCCACTGCGCGACCCCTTGGCCGCGGCGCTGGATTCCAACGCGTCGGCCAACGCGTCGGCCAACGCACCGGCCAACGCACCGGCCGAGCCCGCTCCAGCAGGACCGGCCGATCGTCCGCGCGACGCCTCCGTCGCCATCGCTGATGCCTACCGCTTGGCCGGAGACCACGCGGCGGCCCGGCCCTGGTACGACTCGCTCGGCGGGGCATCGTCGGCCGATCCGCGCGTGCTCTTTGGCGTGGCCGAAGCCGCCCGCGCCGCCGCGACGGAGGCTTCCTTTGCCGAGGCCATGACGATCTATCGGCGGCTCGGGAGCGATCGCCCGGGCGCCGGCGAGCACCGGTGGTGGGTCAGTCAGTTGCGAATGCTGCAAATTCTCGACTGGATGCAGCGGCGCGGCGAGTCCATCGGGCCGCGGATCGAGCGATTGCGACGCGCTGAACCCGATTTGGGCGGGCCGGCGGTTGCGGCCGGCTTCGCCCCCTTGATCGAGCGATACGTCGATCGGCCATGAGCGTGGCGACGCTCTGCGTGGCGGCGGCACGCCAACTGCCGGAGTGCTCGGATTGCCGGTGGCCGCGTCGCCGCGTCGCCGCGTCGCCCGTCGCCCCGTCGCTCACTCAGCGCATCATTCGAAGCTCATCCCGCAGGATCGCCGCGAGCTCGTAGTTCTCGGCGTCCAAAGCCGCGCGAAGTCGCTCTTCGAGTTCCGCTCGCTGGCTGGCCGGGAGCCGCGGCACCAGGGCATCCCGCATGCCGCGCAAGAGCTGCGTCTCGCCGGCCCGTTCGAAGGCTTCGGGGCCAAAGTGCTCCTCGAAGAAGCTGCGGAGGGCATCCAGGCCGCGGTCCAGCGCGGCGATCGCGTCACGCGGTGACTGGCGGGCGATGGCCGATTCGGCCTCGGCTCGGGCGAACATGCAGGTGACGGGCGGCCGGAATTGCTCGAGCATCATCCGATCTTCCGCCTCGTGGCCATGGTCGCGGCAGAGGTCGAACCGGCGCAGGTTGTCGCGGGTGTCCCGCATGACGAGTTCGTATTCGCCCAGGGCAAAGAACGCGACGTACCGGTGGTAGATCTGGACCGCCTCCTCGCGGATGGCCCGGCATTCGGCCGCGCTGAGGACGAATCCCTCAGATCCCGCGCCCCCCTCGACGTACCGCCGCAGTCGGTCCAGGTGCAGGTCGAGCAGCGTTTCAGCCCCCTCGGGCTCCTCGCCATCGGGACGTCCGTCGACCCGCATCTGCAGCACGCCGAGGTCCAGGCGGACCTGAAGCCGGGACGTTCCGTCGTCGGTTTCAATCATCCGGGCGTTGACTCGGCCGGGTTCGTATGCCCATTCCCGGAGGAAGGGTTCCAGGTCGCGGTTGCTCATGCGGGGATTGTCGGCTCCCGGAGGCGTTTGGGCCACCGAGTCGTTTGCGGGCACGGGTCGGGCCGCTCGCCGGGCCACTCGCCGGGCCACTCGTGGGGCGCTCGCCGGGCGCTCGCCGGGCCACTCGTCGGCCCGCCTCCCGGGCTTTCGCTGGTCTGCTTCTTGGGCCGCCGATCGAGCCGTTCGCCGCATGCCGTTCTGCCGCCGAGCCGCAGGCCCCGGAGGTGGGGCGGTCCCGAATCCGCGGTCATGGCGGTTCGGCCACTTCTCGGACGCCCGCAAGCCCGCCGGGGGCCCCGAAAGGCGGTTGGCAGGTTTCCGGAGTCCCCGCACCCGAACATTGCGCCAGCCCGTCCGGCTGCCGGGATGCTCAGCATCAAGCCGGGGCGACCGGCGGTCGATGACACGGCAGCGCGGGCCGCAGGGGCGGTACGATGCTGGGTCCGGAAACCGCCACCACCGCGGCGGCGAATGGACGATGGGAATGCGGCGAGGGGGCCGCCATCCGCTCCGTGAGCGGACTTCAATTACGGCGTGTTCAGGGCGGACAACGGTCCGCAGCGCCGGCAACGCAGGTCGCCCAGCAGCGACACGGAGGATGCGTGCATGTCGCGATCGGCACTCCAATCTGAGCTTCAGCTCTACCTCAAGTCGATCAATGAGGTAGATCTGCTGAGCCCGCTGGAGGAGCGCGAACTCGGTTGGCAGATCATCAACGAGGCCGATCCCGGGGCCAAGGAACGCATGATCACCGCCAACCTGCGGCTCGTCGTGTCCATCAGCAAGAACTACCTGCACCGCGGATTGCCACTGTCGGACCTCATTGAAGAGGGCAACATCGGGCTGATCCGCGCGGTCGAGGGCTTTGATCCAGCGCAGGGCGCACGGTTTTCGACCTACGCCTCGTGGTGGATCAAGCAGGCGATCAAGCGCTGCTTGATCAACACGCAGCCGATCCACATCCCTGCCTACATGGTCGAACTCATCGCCCGGTGGAAGGAAAAGAGCCGCGCCCTCCAGGAGAGCCTGGGCCGGCCGCCGACCAACCAGGAAATGGCGCAGGCGATGGACGTGCCCAAGAAGAAGCTGGAAATCATCCGGCGGGCGATCACCGCGTACCACGCTCCGCCGCAAGCGCCGATCGGCGAGGACGGCACGCCCATCGACTTTGGCGAGCTCTTTGCCCATGGCAGCCAAGAGTCCCCTGAGGACATGGTCAGCCGCAGCGAAGAGTTCAACACGATCATCGAGTTGCTCGACGTCATCAACGAACGCGAAGCCCGCGTGCTGCGGCTGCGTTTCGGCCTGGAGGG
>JBGCEZ010000077.1:0-23886 GCA_045106735.1 Phycisphaerales bacterium
GATCTATGGAACATCCAGCGCGGGGCGATCATCGGCGAACCCGGGGCCGGCCGGCGGCTCAAGATCCGGGCGACCGGAGATGCGGCGCCGCACGAGCAAGCGTTTCGCAACGCGGTCGGCCATCCGATTGAGCCCTGAGCGCGAACGATCGCGCGCAGCGGGGGCCACCGATCTCACTCCGCCGGCCGGTGAGGTCGACAAAAAAAGGTGCGTTCATCCGCACGCCCCCCAGTCATCGATGACGGTAAGAAGATCATCGAAGTCGACGACGCCGCTGCTGTCCACGTCGCCCGTGCATGGCTGGCCGCCGGAGAGGTCCGCGATGAGCGAAATGTCGAACGACGCCAGATAGCCGCTGTCCTTGCCCGCCCAGACATCGGAAAACTCGACCAGCCGGTAGGTGCCCGGAAACAGGAACGTCGAAACTTCGAGCTGCCCGGACGGCGGAAGTTCGTAGAACGTCACACCGTTTCGCTCGAGCCGGAAGTCGGTGGCGGAGCCGTACGTGCCCGTGGAGTTGACGGTGAGGACCATGGGCGTCAATTCTTGGATCGTGAATGTAATGTCGGTCTCGGTGAGTCCCGAACCCGTATTGCCACCCGCGCAGCCCGACCCGGCGACCAGAAGCTCCGCACTGATCTGCAGACCGTCCTCGCGAATCTGGGACGTCTGGGTCACGCGGCTATTCCCGCCGCCTGAGAACGTCAAGAGAAGGACATCCATGTCCTCATTGGTCTCCACGATCACCTCTTCTTCCATGACGCCCCCGCGACACGGACCGTTGGACCTCGAATTGACCCGTCGATACGCCGAGTCGATTGCGGGCCCCGCGCACGGCCCCCACTGGCTGAGGACCTCGAGCACGTCCCCGAACGAGACTTCCCCATCCTGATCGATGTCCGAGGGACAGAGCGCCGATGCCGCCGGGGCACTGCCGGCCGCGATGCACGTGGAAACGAGCGCGAAGAGAACGGTGCGGGGAGTTGTGGTCAAGCGTGGCTCCATTTCATGGATTGGCCCCGGCCGTTGCGGCCGCGATCATGGGATGAGGTTCGCAAGGGACGGGTCGAATTTCCAACCTATTCACGGAAGCTTCGCCGACACGATCGTCCGAGCGGCGGGCACCCACCGGCGACGTTCCGGCGGAGTGCACGGACGGGGCCTGAAATCGATGGATCGAGGGCTCGAGCCGCACGGTCCGACAGTGCGCAACGCGGCTGGTCATCCGTTCGACCGCTGGCCCGACGTCGATGACGGCTGAAACGGCGGCGGCGCGCGACGCTCCGTGCATGGCGATACGCCGGGTCAGTCGCTGATCTGACACGGGTCGCAAAAGAATCTGTGACAATGCTGCCTCGACGTACATCCACGCTCACGTTTCTGTGCGCCATCGACCTTCAGCGTCCGTTTGAGGCCGGCCAAGACGTCTTGGACGCGAGCACCACCGCCGCACGGCTCGGGCAAGGGCCGAATCCACGGCGGAATCGAACTGAGGCAGAACCTGGACCGGTTGGGCGACGAGCCGGGCTTCTCCGGTGCCGACGGAATCAGCATGATCGATCTCGCCGACGTGCCGGCCGTCGTCTCGGCCTGGAGACCCGGCGACTGAGCCAATGCGGCCGATCGCCCCACCCCTCGTGCACACAACCGGGCGCGGCCGGCCGAAGCCCGCCGCGCCCGGTCAGAGGCGTGCGAATCAAGATGTCGCGGGGGTGACCAGGATCACCCGGCCTGGCCCCCGCTCACATCGCCGGGTTCATTCGCACGGACCCCACGCGGCGAGCACGGCGAGCAGGTCTTGAATGTCGGTCGTGCCGTCGCCGAGGGCGGGCGCGATGTCGCTGATGCCCGCTTCACCCCAGCCGCCCAGCACGCGGAGCAGGTCGCCGATGCCGACTTCACCGTCGCCGTCGATGTCGGCAGTGCAGTCGGCGAACTCCACGTCGCCTTCGCCGCCGAGCTCCGACGGGTCGATGTTCCGCCAGGCCACGTCCTCGTCGGTCTCCGGCACCACGTTGACCACGCTGCGGGCGATCTCGATGCCCTGCATCGGCGGGAAGTCGTCGTACCAGTCGGAGCTGACGAACTCGTACTGACCGCTGGGACCTTCGGCCACGACCTTGTGTCCGCCGCCAGCCGTCCCGAGCAGGAGCTGTCCGCGACGGTCCTCACTGATCGACTCGAAGCGAAGGCCGTCGGTCGGGGCGAGAATCCGCTCGGCGTCCAAGCCGGCCCCGGGGATCGCCCGGACGCGGAAGACCGCGTCGCCGTCCTCCATCGCCGCGAGCAGGAACACCGTGGGGATGCCATCGCCGAGGGCGGCGGTCCGGCGAGCCGCCTCGCGGGCCGCCTGGACCGCGGGAAGCAGGAGCGTCGGGGCGACGGGCTGGCCATCGATTCCCAGCAGGCTGCAGGCTCCGGTCTCGTCGAACACCCAGCGGCCATCGGTGGCCGTGTCGGGCGCCATCGCCGCGATCACGAACGGAGCGATGGTCTCGAGCTCGGGCTCCATCTGACCGGACCGGGGTCCTTCCGCCGGCGTGGCGAAGATCTGGCGTCCGTCGGAGAACCGAAGCGTGCCGAAGCGGTCGATGTCCATGACCGCGTCGGGGGCAACCGACTCCTGCAGCCTCACCGTGGCTCGCCCGTCGCGGTGCACCGCCTGGATCGAGTGGGCCCCGGTGGGCTCCTGGACGAGCACGATCGCCCGGCCCGGATCCGAGGGCAGGGCCAGGTCAAGGGCGAGGCTGCCCGGGGCCAGCTCCACGTGGGTCGGGTTCTGACCGATCGTGAATCCACCGCCAACCGGCTGGAACGTCACGGTGCCGCCCTGGAAGCCGCCGACGTAGACCGGGATGACGGTGGCCATGAAGTCGATGACCCGCATCTGGCCGTTGCTCTGCACGCCGAGGGTGGTGACCTCGACTGGACTGAACGCCCCGTCGTCATTGGCGTCCGAGAGGGCCGTCCGACTCAGAACGCTGCCGAACGAGCGGAAGGCATAGTTCGACTGCGTGGTCAGGGAACCGCCGCTTCCCGGGTCGCGGACGATGAGCGTTTCTTGCCCCCCATCGTTGATCGCCGTCTGCACCGTGCACATGTGGCCGCCGTTGCGGTCGAGGAGGCGAAGAACCGAGCCGGGCTGGATGAGTTCCCAGTCGTAGCGCCCGTAGCCGACGCTCATGAGCGCTCCCCCGCCGGCCGGTCCGTAGAGGCCGAACGTGGCCAGGTCGGGGTAGAACGTCTCGTTTCGCCGCAGGGCGACGACCGAATACGGGGCGTCGCCGATGTACGCCTCGAGGCCGTTGGCCAGGCCAGTGACGCTGGTGCCGCCGGTGGGCGACGTGCCGCTGAGGGCGGCCAGGAAACCGAGGTCGTTCACCAGGGCGACGTTCTCCGCCGCGGAGTTGTCCTCCCAGGTCCCCGACGCCACGCTGTCGATCCCCTCGCCCCAATGGGCAGCGAAGGCGAGCATGTTCAGTCCGGAAGCCGGCAGGCAGTACATGTTGCCGTTGTTGGGCAGCGTGTCCCACTGCTGGTCGATGTCCGGCATCCACTGGACCTGGTAGCCGAAGTCCTGCGGGGTGTTGAAGTAGGCGCTGACGGGATCCACGGCGCTGGCCGCGGTGACGGCCAGCAGCGGAGCGGCGGTGATGACGGAAGCGAGGATGGCGGGGTGGATGGAGCGGGTGGCGGCGGTGGCCGACGAACGCGAAGCAGCAGTGGAAGGCATGGTGAGGATCGTCCGAAATGCGTGGGAGTCGGATCCCGAAAGCGGCCCTGATGCCGCTCCGGTACCCACTTCCGCCGCTCAGCCCGTGATCTCACAGCTCAAGGCCGAATTTTTCTCTCCGCCGATCCAGCCGCCATCCCAGATCCCCGGCGGGGACGCAGCGGGGCAAGGATGCCCCCGCGAACGCTTCTCAGTCGTCTCTCAGTCGTCGATTGCCGTCAGCAGCGCCCGCTCGATCAACGCCTCGGCGATCGCGCCAGCCGCCTCGGCCGCCGTCTGCTGGCGATCGATCACCTCGAGCACGATCGAGCCGTTCATGAGCAGGCTGTACTGCAGGGCAAAGCCATCGGGATCCTCGAATCCCGCGTGGTCGGCGAGCTCGGCGATGTGCTCGCGGAGGGCCAGGACGTTCGCCCGGGCCGCCCGGTGGATCGGATCGTCGGCATCGGGAAATTCACTGCACGCGTGGATGAACAAGCAGCCGTTGAAGTGCACATCGGCCAGCCAGTCTTTCCAGACGCGGAAGACCTCCCGGAGCCGGGCCACCGGATCGTCTCCCGCTCGCTCTTGGAGCAAGGCGGGGAACCGCACGCGCCAACTCTCGTCCCGCGTCTGCACGCAGGACAAAGCGAGCTCGTCTTTGCTCTCGAAGTACTTGTAGAACGTCGTCTTGGTGGTCGCGGCTTCGCCGATGATCTGGTCGAGGCCGACGGCGTGGAACCCGCGCCGGTAGAACAGATCGAGCCCCGTGGCGATCAGACGTTCCCGGGCGGACGGCGCGGGCGCCGATCCCTCGGCGGGGTCGAGTTTGGCATCCGCACCGGCGTGCTTTGAATCGGGAACGTCGGGCATCGGGAATCCTCCACACGACCCAGGTCGGTCACCGGGACGCCGGGGGTGTATCAGAATCGCCCGGAGTCTCGGAAGCGGCCGGCGGCAGGCCCCGCTGGTTCACCACCGCATCCTCGGCCGGCGTCGCGGCCGCGCGATCCGGCGAGGCGGTCATGGACTTGAGCGCTTCGCGGGCCCGGTCGGATCCCTCGGTCTGCATGGCCAGGGCCCGCATGTCGGGGACCGCATCGGTTTCGTCGACGATCTCCGACCCGAGGATCTCTTCCAGCAGGTCTTCCAGGGTCACGATGCCCTCGGTGCCGCCGAACTCGTCCACCACCAGCAGCAGGTGCTCACCGGTGACGCGGAAACGCTTCATCGCCCGCAGGGCGGTCGTGACCTCGGGAATCGGCAGGATCGGCCGCATCAGGTCGGCCACCGTGGTTTCGGGCTTGCCGTTGGCGATCGCCTGCAACATGTCGTCCTTCAGGACCATGCCGCGAATGTCATCGGGCCCGTCGCCGCTCACTGGCAGCCGGCTGAATGGCAGCGAGTCGGCCGACGCGGCAATCTGAGCCACGGTGGAACCCGCGTCGACCATCTGCACCACCGTGCGTGGGGTCATGATGTCCTTCACGCGGGTGGCCCGGAGCTTGAGCATGTTCCGCATGAGGGCGGACTCGTCGGCGTCGATCGCCCCGCCCTGCCGGGCCATTTCGGCCATGACTTCGATCGTCTCGCGGGTCGGGCCGCCGTGTCCGTGGCCGCCCTTGAGCAGCCGGGTCAGGGCATCCAGGATCAGCACCACCGGGTAGGTGACCCAGATCATGCCGACGATGATGACCACCGCGGGGAAGGCCAATCGCTTGGCGTAGGTCGCTCCGATGGTCTTCGGCACGATCTCTGAAAGCACGAGCACGAGCAGCGTCAGCACCGCCGACGTGGCCGCGACCCACTTGTCGCCGAACACGACCAGCGACTGGGCCCCGACGCCCGCCGCCCCCACGGTGTGGGCGATGGTGTTCAGGGTCAGAATCGCGGCCAGCGGCCGGTCGATCGCGGTTTTGAGGGCCTTGAGCCGCTCGCCCCCGCGTCGCTGATTCTTGATCATCACCTCGGCGTCGGAGACGGTCAGGGTGAGGATCGCCGCCTCCACCAGGGAGCAGAGGAAGGAGACGCCGATGGCCAGCACGAGATAGAAGACGAGCAGAGTCATGGGATCGTCAGGGTAGCGGGAGGGGGCCGACCCCGGCGGCACCCGTGGGCGAGGAGCCGCCCCGAGGAGCCGCCCCGAGCGGGAGCCCACGAAAACGGCCCCGCCCGACTGAGGAGGAGTCGAACGGGGCCGCGGGATCGGCGAGTCAATTCGTTGTCGGCGGCCGGCCAGCCCGGCCCGCCCGCCAGCCCCAGCCCACGGCCCCGGGTCCAGAATCGGGGACCGCGGACCGGGCGATTCAGCACGGCCCCCAGGCCGAGAGGACCGTCACCAGGTCGGTGAAGTCGACGCTGCCGCTGGCGTCCACGTCGGCGGTGCAGCCCGGGCAGGGGCCGAACGCCGAGAGCACGCTGACGATGTCGCCAAAGTCGACCGCTCCGCTGCCATCGACGTCGGCCGCGCACTCGGTCTCGATCTCCGAGAGCTGCGGGCGATAGTGCACCAGCGAGCAACGCATCCGACGGGCCTGCTCGGGCGTGAACCGCTCCATGCAGGTGTCGTCGCTGTAGTCCATGAAGTTGTCGAAGGGGTTCAGGCTGCCGCACGACGACCCACCGCACCCCGTGGTCGGGAAGCTCTGCCGATTCGTGTCGCAGATCAGGTCGCCGGTGGAGTTGCAGGCCGCAAGACTGCCGCAGCCGTTGAAGAACGTGTGCTCCAGGCCGAAGTAGTGGCCGACCTCGTGCGTGGCCGTGCGCCCCTGGTTGAAGGGGGCGCCGATCGGCGCATTGCGCCCGAACGCTTCCCAGAGCACGACCACGCGATCGCTGTTCTGGCCGGCGATTCCGCCCTGCGGCAGGTCCGGGACGTAGCCCAGGTCGCCGCCGGCGGTGTTCGTATAGATGTTCAGGTAGCGGTTCGTATCCCAGGCGAGCGTGTTCCAGTACGCGCCGCCGTCGTTGTACCACTGCGTGTTGTTGCTGTAGGTCACACCATCGGTCGGGTTGCCGCTCGGATCTTCGGTGGCCAGGAAGAACTCGATGCCGACGTCGGTCCCGCCGGCGCCGGGGGTTCCCGGCAGGGCGCGGAAGTCCTCATTGAGGATCTCGATCTGGCTCAGCACCCGCGACATCGGCACATTCCCTTGCGTGCCGGAGCTGTTGCGGATCACGTGGACGACCACGGGAACGCGGAAGACGCCGAGCGACGGGTCGTAGTCCGCCGCGGGATTGGTGAACGTGAAAGTGCAGTCGGCGGGCGAGTCGAGGGCACTCTCGGCCGTGACCGCGCCCGGCCGCGTCATGTGACCGCAGGTCCGGCGCGAGATCCCATCGGGACCGAGGAAATACGCCGACCAGCTGGCGAATATCTGCTCGCCCTGGCGGATGACGCCGTCATCGCCCTGCCACGGGCCAGTTCCCGGACCGGTGGGAGCGGCAACGCCGAAAGTGGTCGCCGCGCCGGCGGCAGCCACCATGCCGACGATCAGGCTCGCGGCTCCGATGGTCCGCCGACGAGCGGTGCGGCGGACGGAAACCCGGTTTCCGTGGGAGGCCCGGGAAGAACCCGAGTGGTGTGCGGCATTCGCGGCCGCCTCTGAGATGCGTTCGAAGAAGGTCATGGGCGTCTCTTTGTGAAAGAGTGACGCGGCGAACCGCCTGGGCTGAAGGCCCGAGCAGGGCTCGCTGCTCGTTCTCCCAAACGCTGAACGCGGCCCCGCGGTTTCGGCCATGGGACGAACGGGGGCGGGAGCGGGACGAACAGCCGCAGATCGCCCCGCGGACCACGCCGTCGCCAAAGCGGACACGCAATTACAGAAATCTCCTGTACCTCTGGTGCACCCCCCCGAGGGAAGACTTTCGGACTTGGTCTCGTTTGCCCCATGTCTGCGACGGAACGACACGTCGCACCACTCTTCACTTTTCCCCGGGCAACCGGGACCCGACGCCTCGAGAGACCACCTCCCCTTTCTGCTTCCTCCGAATCACGCCTTCTCGGATTCGGAACCGGCCGTCGTATGCGGCCAGGAGGGGACGCGCGATCGTTGCGCCGGGAACCCCGGTCCCATCCCTGAACTCACGCAGAGGACTTCCTTCGATGAACCACACGCACACCACTCCACTGACCGCCGCCGCCCTCGCGGCCACCGTGCTGCTCCCCGCCGCCGTGGCCAACGCCGAGAGCATCGACCTTCGCATCACCGTGCGAAACATCGCCCCCGACGACGGCGTCCGGCTCACCCCCACGTGGATCGGTTTCCACGATGGCACCTTCGACAGCTACGACGGCGGGTCGCCCTCCAGCCCCGAGCTCGAGCGCATCATTGAGGACGGCAACACCGGCCCCTTCAATGAACTGTTCGACGCCTCCGGCGCCGGAGCGGCCCAGGCCACGATGGCCGCCGACCTCGGCATCCCGGTGATCGAGCCCGGCGAAACGGCTTCGATGATCATTCGGGTCGACGCCGCCAGCCCGATGGCCCGCTACTTCAGCTACGTCAGCATGATCGTGCCCAGCAACGACGCCTACGTGGCCAACGGCAACCCGACGGCCCACCCCGTCTTCACCGCCGACGGCGCGTTCATCCCCACGACCTTCCAGATCATGGGTTCGGCCATCAACGACGGCGGCACCGAGGTCAACGACGAGCTGCCCGAGAACACCGCGTTCTTTGGCCAGATGACGCCGGACACCGGCGTCGACGAGAACGGCGTGAATGTGGATCACCCCGGCTTCCTGCCCGTGGGATCCGGCGGCATCCTGGATGACCCGCGCTTCGCGGGCGCCGACTTCACCGCCGCCGGATACGCGGTGGCCGAAGTCACGATCGAACAGGTCGAACTCGTCCGGCTCCGCGTGGAAGTCTCGAACCGGGCGCCGGTCCTCGGCACCGCCCTCACCCCCACGTGGATCGCCTTCCACGACGGCGTGTTCGACACCTACGACGGCGGCTCGCCTTCGACCCCGGAGTTTGAACGCCTGGTCGAAGACGGCAACACCGGCCCGCTCAGCGACCTTTTCAACTTCACCAGCACCGGCGTGGACGCGACGCTCGCTTCCGACTCGGGCATCCCGGTGATCCAGTTCGAAGAGACCGCGACCTTCGAGATCGAACTCGATCCCATGGATCCCCGCGTTCGGTACTTCAGCTACGCCTCGATGATCGTGCCCAGCAACGACGCCTACGTCGCCAACGGCAACCCCCTCGCCCACCGCATCTTCGACGCGGACGGCAACTTCCTCGGAGCTGAGTTCGACATCTTCGGCGACGAGGTCGGCGACGCCGGCACCGAGGTCAACGACGAGGTTCCCGCCAACACGGCGTTCTTCGGCCAGATGGCCCCGGACACCGGCGTCGACGAGAACGGCGTCAACACCGCCCACCCCGGCTTCCTCGCGATCGAGAACGGCGGCATCCTCGCCACCCCCGCGTTCCAGAACGCTGACTTCACCCAGGACGGCTACCGCATCGCCCGCATCCGCGTCTCCCTCGCCGGCGGCTGCCGCACGGACATCTTCGGCGGCGACGGCGTCACCGGCTTCGGCGACCTGCTCACGCTGATCTCGAACTTCGGCACCGACCGCACCGGCGCCGAGCTCGCCTTCCCCTTCGACACCGTCGACATGGCCGACCTGCTCTACCTGCTCAGTGAGTACGGTCCCTGCGGCGGCTGAATCACTCAGTCCGTCCGTTGATCCGGCCTTTGGGGATTGATCGGATCACCGTACGCACTTGCGTCACCATGCCTTCAACCGGTGACGCACCACACCAAGAAGCCGCCGCATCCATCCGGGTGCGGCGGCTTCTGCTTTTGGCGGGGTGAGCGATACCGCGTGAAGGCGCGGCGGTGCGCTGGACGTTCGACGGATGCGCCGTGCTGCGCCCGGGGCGCGGCGGATTCAGCCAAGGCCGAAGGCCAGGCATCGTGGGCTGGCATGGTTCCGGGGCACGTCGTCCCGGTCGCCCAAGTCGTTCACGTTGCCCGTCAGGAACGTCTCCGTCGACCACAGATCCCCCGCGCCCCGGCCACGAGCAACAGCGCGAGCCCGGCCGGACCAGGGATCGGCGGTAGGTAGATGTCGTCGGTGGCATTCGTGCCGCCTCCGCCAGTCCCAATATGCACCTCATCGAAATACTGGTCGCTCGTGAAACCCCATCGCATGTCGCCCGACGCAGGGAAGTTCCAGAGCAGTTCACCCTCGAAGAAGAACCGCACCAGTGCTGTCGCCGGGGCCAGGAACCCAAAGGACTTCATCGGTTCGGTCAGGTTTACGCGGAGGGAGTTCTGAAAGACGAGCGTTCTGCCCCCCCAGCCATCCTGGAAGCTGGATGAGCCGAGCGTCGCGACAAACTGCTCTTCATCGAACAACACGCCCAACTCCTCGTACTGATCCGTGATGAATGTCTGAGGCTCATCGAACTCGTCGAACCCGATGGTGCTGAAATCGCCGCCGATCTCGGCGACCCACTCGTCGAAGTCCGAGTAAGCGACGAAGTCGGCCCCACTGACGCTGGACATCGCCAGCGCCAGCACGAACATGTCGAATTCGATGCTGCGGACACACATCTTCAACGCTCCCGCCGCCGGCGAGATCCGAACGCACCGCCCGCAATCATGAGCGCGAGCCCGGCCGGACCCGGAATGGGCGGAAGGTAGATGTCGTCGGTGGCGTGCACGCCGCCACCGCCGATCGCGATGTGCACCTCGTCGAAGTACTCATCGCTCGTGAAACCCCATCGCATGTCGCCCGACGCAGGGAAGTTCCAGAGCAGTTCACCCTCGAAGAAGAACCGCACCAGCGCTGTCGCCGGGGCCAGAAACCCGAAGGACTTCATCGGTTCGGTCAGGTTCACGCGGAGGGAGTTCTGAGGAAAGAGCGTTCTGCCCCCCCAGCCATCTTGAAAGATGCTCGAGCTCGCAGTCGCGACGAACTGCTCTTCGTCAAAGATGACGCCGAGATCTTGGTACTGATCTGTGAGAATGGTCTGCGGCAGCTCATCGAACTCGTCGAACCCGATGGTATTGAACTCATCGCCGATCTCCGTGATCCACTCATCGAAGTCCGAGTAAGCGACGAAATCGGCCCGCACCGAAGCGTTGAGAACCAGGACCATGATTGTTGCACTCGCCAGCTTCATCATCATTCCTCCTCGCCAAGCAGGATCATGAGGTTGACGAACGTCGTCAGCTCGCTGCCCTCGCCGTACGCGCTCTCGATCTCGGCCGGAACCGACTCGTCACCGGACTCAAGCCGCTCCATCCCGCCGCTGTCGAGCCACAGCCCGGCCAGCGACCCGGAGAGGGTCTGCTGACCGCACGTCGCGCGGGTCATCGCCTTCATGACGAGTTTGACATCCTCCTGATTCACGACGCAGTCGCCGTTGACGTCCTCCCAGCAGATGCGCCGAATGTTGTTGCAGGACGTCGAACCGGTGCCGAGCGTGTTCTGGACCGCCGCAAGATCATCTTGATCGACGTCACCGTCCCGATCGACATCCTCCGGGCAGTCGCCGATTGGGACCAACAGCACACCGATGTTCGTCGGAACGAGCATGCCGGCGTCATCGGGATACTCGACCTCGGCGACGCCGACGATCCAGCCATGCTCATTGACGTCGAGGGCGCTGCGGATCGAGACGACGCCGCAGTTGCCAAGGGCCACGAGGTCGTTGAGCTCGACGACTGATCCTGGTCTCCATCGAAGCGCGACGAACTCGAACGTGTCGAGCCCGACGATCTCACCCGAATCGTTGATGGCATTGGCGTCGGTCTCGTCCTCGGGATCCACCGGACTCGCGGCAAGCAAGTCGAGATCAAAGCTTTGCGTCGCTGGATCCCAGGTAAAGAGCGCCGCTCGTTCGCCGCACTCAACCATCGGACCGGGCAGGACGTCCCGGGTCACCGATCCGACCATGTTGCCGATGCTGTTCACGCCGCGCGCCTGCCCGCCGGGCCAGAAGGACCCGCCGGCGACGTCGTCGACCGGATAGGGATCCAGCAGCTCCCAGCCGCCGGTCACCAGCTCATCCTGGTCGGTGCTGCATGTGTCCGCGTCAACCAGGCACGTTCTGGTGATGCCGCCGATGATCCGCTCGACATCTGGATCGACGGATGCCTCGAACCACCGCGGGGCGATGTCGCGCGCCTCACCCCGAGGGAGGATCGACGGCTGCAGCAGATCGAGCTCGGTCGCGACGTTCGATGTCCGAGGTGTCCAGTGCACCGGCTCGCTGTACGGCACGAGCGTACACCCAGTGGGGTCGACCGCTCCGATTCCCGCGACCAGGACCTCGTCGGTCAGGCGATCGCGATCGGTGATGCCCCAGGCCGAGGTGAAACCTCCGATGCCACCGTTGAAGGTGTCGGTAAGTGCGTTCATCGCGAAGATCGACTGCGGAGTGAGGCCGGGTTCGATTGGGGCGATGAATCCCTCGACGAAGTCGCTGGGCAGCCCCGCGGCACTCGGATTCGTGCCGGGAGCCCGCTCGATCGCGTATCCGACGACGTCGCCGTCATGGTTGATGTCCGTCGCGATGGACCAGTCCTGCACGAGATCGTTCCCGTTGGGATTGAACGGATTCCAGAAGGGAATGTGGTTGAGGGTGTTCACGCCAAGCGACGGATGCGTCGGCTCACCCTGCCACACGAAGGCCTGCAGGCCGATCGGCTCGGGGGCGGTGACCGCGAGGTCGGCCGAGATGTAGGCGGCGCCGACGACGACGCCGTTGTCGTTTACGGCGGTGGCGATGCTTGACTCGATGGTGAAGATGTGCCCGAGCGCGTCCTGATCCGGAATCGACGTCGGCTGCGGGACCTCTGCACCCGCTGCCGCAACCCAGCGGGGGTCGTTCACGAACTCGGGCTCGAAGAGCACGATGCGGTACTCGTAGGTCTGGGCCGCGGCGCCGCCGGCCACGATCAGTGCGGCAACACTCGCCGGCGCGGACGGCCCGCCAGGTCGGCGGCGTCGCGGGTCACGGTTCGGTTCGGTTCGGTTCGGTTCGGTTCGGTTCGGTTCGGTTCGGTTCGATCACGAACGGGTTCCTCCGGAGACCCCCGGGGGAGTCCTCCGGCGGTGGCCCTGCATGGGCCACGGGCGCACCGGTTTCCCCCTCGTCTCAACAACGAACGTACCCGGACGGGCCGCGAACACAAGCACTGGGTCCGAGATTTATGCGAGCTGATCCGAATCGGCGCTCCGATCGGAATCGGTAGACGGATTGATCCTCAACCCTCTCCCCCGAACAGCGCCGCCGCCTCCACGTCGGTGCGGCGGCTTGATTTGGCCGCCGCACCGTCCATCGCGGCGCACGCCCGACGTACCAGTTTGCCCAACTCATCGGGAACGGCCACGCACCAGACGGCGGTGCGCATTCCGGCGCGCGCGGATGATCAGTGCGAGCGCACCCCACACAACGAGCACACGGGGCCGGGCCGGTTCACCTTCGAATCGATTCGCCGCGATTGATGTTCGACATGCCACGCTCCTGCCTTAGCCTCTCCCGCGAGATCGACCGCCGGCCATCCGGCCCGCGCCCCGACTCCCCACCCGGGGGAGAAAGCAGGAGACGCCATGCAGCACGATCTGCACACCGGTTTGCCCTCCGAACGCTCGCGACACGCCCAAGACGTCGTGCGCCCGACCACCAACACCAACACAAACGCGCCCCCACGCGTGCGCCAGCGCCGTTTGGCCGCCGCGGCCACCGCCACTGGTTTGACGACGGTGCTCGCCCTGGATGTCCTGGTCCCGCCGGCCGTCGGCGCGCTTCCGACTTCCGGCGACGATTCCCTCGCCGCGACCGGTCCGACGCCGGGCGTCGTGGTCCATCGCCCCACGCCAACCGCCGGCCCGGACATCAATCCCCTCAAGGGCTGGAACTCCGGTTGGTGGCGCGATGAATCGTTCGCGTCCGTCGGCTTTCAGTACCTCAAGTGGGGCGAATTCGAACCCACCGATGACGAATTCGATTGGGACTACGTCGAAGACGTGATCGGCCGCCCCGGGTCGCGCGACCGGCACGTCATCCTTCGGCTCTACACCGATTGGGCGTGGAATCAGCCGATCGAGAACAACTACGACGGTCCCGCGTGGCTGCTGCCGCAAACCGGCGAATTCGTCGGCCACGCAAATCCTGGCGATCCGAACTCGCCGATGTTGCGGGCCACGAAGTACAACGACCCCATCTTCATCGCCGAAGCGCAGGAAGCGATCCAGGCGCTGCTCGAACGCTTCCAGAATGACCCGCGGGTCTTTGTCGTGCAGGCCGGCATGATCGGTTTCTGGGGCGAGTGGCACACGTTCCCGCGCAATGACTGGAAGCCGACCGATGCGACCAAGGCGAGCATCTTCACGGCGTACACCGATGCCCTCGGCCCGGACCTGCAACTGCAAGTGCGGTACCCCGACGAAGCAGCGGTGGTGCCGCAATCGGGCGTTGGCTACCACAACGACTACGCCTCGCCCACGCCGCACGGGTACGACTTTGGGATCGAAGTGGCGGCCCACGCACTCTGGCGCAACGGACCGATCGGCGGCGAATGGCCGCCCGGGCTGGACACCGACGCGTTCGTTCGGATGTTCGAAACGGACGAGGGGCTCGACCTGATCGAGCAGGCCGGGTTCTCGACCTTGCTGCCGCCCGGCCTGGACACCATCGCCGAAACCCTTCCCGGCTGGACGCCCGATGGCCGGTTTATGGACATGCACCGGCGGTTTGGCTACACGTTCCAGGTGCGCGAAGCGCGGCACCGAGTTGCTGCCGGCGTCGCCGGCATCGCTGCCCCCGGCATGCGGGCGCACGTTGACGTCGACCTTGCCAACGTGGGCATCGCCCCGTTCTATCGCGACTGGACGGTCGAGCTGGCGTTGATCGATGCGGCGACCGGCGCGATCGTCGACCGCATCGACACCGAGGTGGACATCCGCGAGCTCGGGGCCGGCGAGACCATGCGGATCAGCGCGGTGAGTGGCGCGGCGCTGGACGCGGGGCGGACGTACCGCATTGGCCTGCGGATCATGCAGCCGGAGGCCGACAAGCCGAAGGGCGAGCCGTGGGCCTTGCTGGCCCGGAACGTGTACGTGGTCGTGGCCAATGAACTCGACGTGATCCCCGGCGCCTGGGATGGATCGCACGCCCTGCAAGGCGGCTGGAACATCGTCGGCGAGATTCGTCCGACGATTGCCGCGACGCGGACCACGCAGCCGTAGCCCGCCCCGCGCTCCCCGCGACAATCCCGTCCCAACGAAAACCGCCGCCGCGTCTTCATCGAAGGCGCGGCGGCGGCAGTTTCGGGTTCAGGAGTTGTCCGCGGCGCTCGGGCTTCAGCCGGCGATCGTCGCTGCGGCCGGAGCCGTCTTGGCCGTTGCGTCGGCGGGCTTGCCGGTCGCCTTCGGGGCGGCGTCCGTTCCGCTCGCTTCCGACGTGCGAACGCCGGCCGGCGGACCGCCACTCGGACGACCACCCTGGCCAACGCCAGCTTCGGCCAACGCGGTCTTCAGGTCATCGACGCTCAGGGCGACCTCTTCCGGACGCGGGTCGCGGAGCAGCACTTCCTCGCCGGGCTCCAGCCCGTCGCGAATTTCGATCGAGAGCTCCGAGGCCCGGCCGAGCTGCACGCGGCGTGCTTCCACGCCGCCGGTGCTGGCCACCCACACGTACGCCAGACGTCCGTCGCGGGCCACGGCCTGGATCGGCACGTTCAAGGCATCCTCGACCGCGCCGACATTGATCGTCGCCTTGCACCGCATGGACGGCTTGAGGCCCAGGTCTTCACCGGCGTCAAGGGCGACGCGGACGGTGTAGTCGCGGCGATTCGGGTCACGCCAGCCGCCACCCTCGGCCAGCACGCCGACGCCGATCACGGTGCCGTTGATCGGCACGTTGGTGAGGGCATCGGAGACCACGACCGCGGTCTGGCCGGGGCGAATGCGTCCGGCCAGGGCTTCGTTGACCTTGACCTCAGCCACCATCTGGCTGGTGTCGGGGAGCACGATGACCGTGCGGTTGCGGCGAAGCTCGGTGCCAACGGTCGGCGGATCCTCGCGGTTTCGCCAGTTGCTCTGCAGGCTGGCCGAGTACACGACCAGTCCGTCCTGGGGAGCGGTGATCACGCACTGCTCGAGCTGGGCCTTGGCCTTGGCCAGTTCTTCGCGCCGCGTCTCGAGCGTGAAGGTCTTGCTCTGCACGTCGCGGTTGGCCGCTTCCATCTCGGAGGTGTGGCGCTCTTGGGTCTCGAGCTTCTTGTCGGCGAAACGCTGGATGTCAGCCTGCAGGCGCTCGAGCTGCATCATGCGGTCGTACTTGGTGTACGTCTCGAGGCCCAAGCGCGACTGGGACAGTCGGCTGTTGGCCCGCAGCAGATCGATCTCGTCTCGCTTGAATTCGTCTTCGCTGATGAACTCCTTCTCGAGGAGGTTCTTCGACGCTTCAAAGCGTTCGGCCAGCCGGGCGTAGTCCTTTTCGGCCGTCGTGACTTCGAGTTCCAGATCCTGCTGGCGGCTCTTGTCTTCACCTTCGCGCCATGACTCGAGGGCCGTCTCGGCCAGGCGGATGTCGACCTCGGCCAAGCGGATCGACGACTCACCGGTGAGCTTCTTCACTTCGCGGTTCGACTCGGCCGAGGCCAGCGATGCCGACGCATTCTCAAAGGAGAGTTCGGCTTCGCGGATGCGGTTGCGGATGTCCTCGTCGTCCAGCTCGATCAACACGTCGCCCTTGCGGACGAAGGTGCCCTCGTCCACGATCGACGTGATGACGGCTCGGACTTCCAGCGTGCTGGAAATCTCGACCTGCGAACGAGCGGCGAGTTCGCCGGACGCCGGGACGGTGATGGCAAAGGAACCTTCGCGGGCCTCGTACGTTTCGCCGACGCCGATCGACGAGGAGGCATCACCGGCCCCGCCCCGCACCACGAGCAGTCCGGCGACCGTGGCGAGCAAGGCCAGGACGACGAGCACGATCACGACGTTCCCGAAGCCGCGGCGCGGTCGGGAAGCGGTCGGAGCCGGAACGATCTGAATGGCCATGCGTGGTGGTCCCAGTGCAAGGTGGCGAACGATTCTGTGGCGGCAACCCGGAGGTGACCGCGACGCCGAACTCAGAGAATTCTGACCCGGCATGCCGCCCCGGATGGTAGGCGGTGGGGATGGGCTGGCGGGCCAGCCGGCAACATCAGCGCGATTCGGAACCCGGCCAGAGCACGAACACGCCCGAATCACCCGATCCCGAAGGTCCGAATCATCCGCGGCGGCCGAGTGTTCCCGCAAAGCGGCATCGTCCGCCGCGATCGATTGGATGCACGGGGCCGCACGAGCCCCAGCCAAAGTGCTACCTCTGACCCGGCCGAGGGTTGCCGGGCGGACGGATGGCGGGGTCGCGGAATCAGCCGCCGGGAGTTCCGCTCGGGGCGGCTTCGCCGTCCGGAGTCCCGGAATCGCCGCGGTCGCCGCGATTCCCACGATCGCCGCCGCCGGGAATCGCCGCGATCATGCCGTCGGTCCCGACGCGAAGCTGACCGGTGTCTCGCAGGAAGGACAGAATCGCGATCTCGAGGTTTCGCCGGGCGTCGTCGCGCGACGATCGGGCGCGGGCGATCGCGTTGATCGCGTCGGTCGTTTGGCGAATGTTCGCCCCGGCCGGGTCGGCGTCGATCGCGGCCTTTCGCTGCTCGGCGATCTCGACGTTCGTCTCCTGGATCTGGAGGCTGAACGTGGCCGAATCGATGCCGCGCACCGCCGCGCGGACGGCAATGGCCACCTCGTCGCGGAAGCGGTCGAATTCCCGCTCGCTCCGCGCGAGGCTGATCTCGGCCTGCCGGACCCCGAGCCGCTCGATCTCGCGGTCCAGCGGCAGCCCGAAGGTCACGCCGAGGGTCAGGTCCGTCTCGTCGGGTTCAAACTGCAGCCCCGAGCGATCGCGCGACGGATCCGTCGGCAGGCTGAGGCGTCCGGTGAGGTTCAGGTCAGGCCGAAGTTCGTCGCGGGCGACGAGCAGGGATCGCCGCCGGTCATCCACCCGGTCGCGCCGGGTCTGCAGATCCAGGCGGTACGTCATGGCGGCCACGACCGCCTCGTCGAGCGTCGACGCGGGCACCGGCAGTTCGAAGGCGTCTTCAATGATCACGATCGCCCGGTCCGTCGGCAGGCCGAGACGCACCTTGAAACGGTCCTTGGAGAGCCGGAAGCTCTCGCGGGCGTCGTTCAGCGAGTCGATGGCGTCAAGCGTTTCGTTCCGGGCTTCGTCGGCGTCAAAGGGCGTGGCCCGACCGCCTTCGTACAGCGCGATCTGCTGGCTTTCGACGCGGCGGAAGCTCTCGACCTGCGCTTCAGAAATGCTGATCCGCCGCTTCTGGACGACGAGCGACAGAAAGTCGTCGGCGATCGTGAACAGGAATTCGCGGCGGAAACGCTCGAAATCGCGGGCCGCGTAGATCAGTTCGCGCTCGGCTTGGATGCGGCTTTCCCGCGCGACCTGGCCAGAACCGCGGAGCAACGGCACGTTGGCCGTCAGCAGCAACTCGGCCGATTGCACGTTCTCGCCCGACACGCGGCGGTGCAGGTCCTCGGTGGCCCGGGCCAGCAAGCTGGCCGAAACGGAGCCGCCGTAGGGCAGTCGCTGGGTGACGCCCAGTTCGTTGACGATCCGCAGGGCGGTGTCGTACGAGCCGTCGTCCGGATTCGCGCTGACGGTGGCCGAAACGTCGTCGAAGAACCGCGGCCCCCAGCGATGGCGTTCCACCAGCAGGCGCAGCGCGGCGAGGATGTACTCCTCTTCCTGGAAGATGTACTCCCGGCTGTTCTCGGTCGCCACGTCCATCGCCCGCGGGAGATCGAGCTCCAGGGCCGCGGCCGGTTCCACCGCGTAGGCATCGAGCCGCTGGATCACCGCATCGGCGTCGGCATCGATGCGGGCCCGCAGATTCAGTTCGGCCGCCCGCGGGTTCACCGTGCCCGGACGCTCGCGGTAGAGGTCGTCGTCGTCGATGTTGCCGGCGGCGGAGCCGAATTCTGGCCGCACCGAAAGGTTCGTTGCCTCATTCGACTCGCTGATGAGCTGGGCCACCCGGCGGTCGATGTCCCGCATCGCGGCGTCGTGGGAGCAGCCGGTGGCGGCCCCCAGGCCGACCAGCAGGCCGGTCAGCAGGACGGGGGCCTTGGCCATTCGGCGGCGTTCGGGGCGAGATGGCGTTGGACGCAACCGGCGGACGGTGGAGGGCATGTCGACGGATTCCATGGGCCGAAGGTGCGGGAGCGTTTCCCGGGCGGACGGGACCGGCAGGCCGGCCGGACGAGAACCGCCCACCGCCCAGCGGGTTGCACTGTAGGCGGGTTCGCACGATCGCTCGCCCGCGCGACTGGACGCCCACGCGCGGCGTGACAATAGTGATGGTTCCTGCGCCGGACTCGTTTCCGCCGCCCGGGACGCGGCCGCCCGCCGCCCCCCGCCTCCTCCACCGCGGCCCCCACGGCCGCCGGGACCTTGCTTCAGCATGCCGACGGTCAGCGACAACGGACAGGCCTTTCAGATCGACGGACGACGAACCTGGATCGTCGGGGCGTCGGTCCAGTACGCCCGCATCCCCCGCGCCGAATGGGACGCCCGGATTGCCGACGTCGTCCAGGCCGGCTTCAACACGATCGAAACCGCCGTCCCCTGGATGGTCCACGAGCCGCGCCCGGGCCGTTTCCGTTTCGATGGCGACGGCGACGTGGCCGACTTCGTCGAACGTTGCGGCAACGCCGGGCTGCACGTCATCTTGCGCGTCGGCCCGTACGTGGGCGAAGGCTTTGACGGCGGCGGCCTGCCCGGCTGGCTGCAAGAAGACCCAGGCATGGTCACGCGTTGCCGGAACGAGGCCTTCCTCAGCCGGGTGAGCAAATGGTTCCACGCCCTCTTTGAGCACGTCGCCCCCATGCAGGTGACGCAAGAAGACGGCGGCCCGATCCTGCTCGTCCAAGTCGAACACGACTGGCACTGCGGGAACGAAGTCGAAGCGGCACGCTACTTCGGCGAACTCGTGCGCATGGTGCACGAGAGCGGCGTGGACGTGCCGATCATCAACGCCAACGCCCTGTGGACGGACTCGTACGGCACGATCGACGCCTGGCAGGGACGAACGGATCTGCTGGCCAACCTCCGGCAGCTCCGCGTGGTCCGGCCGAACGTTCCGCGACTGGTGAGCCGCTACGACGCAGCGCCCTCGGCCACCTGGGAAGGCGGCGTGCCGACCGGACCGGACGGCCAGCTGAGCCCCGAACAACTGATGCACGGCATGGCCACGATCCTGGCCGCCGGCGGCCAACCGGTGATCGCACCCTTCCACGCTGGCACGAACCTCGGCGCGCTGGCCGGCCGCCTGCCGGGCCCGGACGGCGGCATGGTGTGCCACACGTCCGCCGCCGGCGCCCCGCTCGGCGAATGCGGCGAGCGCGGGCGGCGGTACCTGCTGCTTCGCCGGCTCGCGCTGTTTGCCTCGAACTTCGGCCACGTCTTTGGCGATCTGGATCCCGAGGCGCAGGCCCCGATCCAGGATCCGCCGGCGCCGATGACCGCGGCCGAAGCCGACGCCGCTGGCGGCTCGCCCACGATCACCGTGGTGCCGCTCACCGGCAGCGCGGGACGCATCCTGATGGTCTTTGCCGATCGCCCCGGCGCCACGACCACGCTGCTCCTGGCCGACGGTCG
Source organism: Phycisphaerales bacterium (assembly GCA_045106735.1). Classification (GTDB taxonomy): domain Bacteria; phylum Planctomycetota; class Phycisphaerae; order Phycisphaerales; family SM1A02; genus JBGCEZ01. The sequence continues at coordinate 20,410 of JBGCEZ010000077.1, forward strand.
CCGCTTGCCGGTGGACCTGGGCGACCAGTGCGTCGGCTGGTACGCGGTTGACGTTGACCTGGGCGGCCGGGCGCGGCTCGACTACGCCAACGCGTGCCCGCTGATGCTCGTCGACCGTTCGATTCTCGTGCTGTGCGGCGCCGCCGGCAGCACGGTGTACATGTCGCTCGCCGACACGCCGATCGAAGTCACGGTGCCGACCGGCCCGATGCCCGAGGTGGTCGAACACCACGGCATCACCGTGGTGGTGGTGAGCCAGGCGGTGGCCGACACCACGGTCGCCGGCGACGGCGCGGTGTACGTCGGCGTCAGCGGCTTGACGCCGGACGGCGAGCCGCGCGCCCGCCTGACCGGCGGCGACGGCTGGCGCATTGATCCCGGCGGCGAGATGGTCACCATCAAGCCGGCCGAGATGGCTCCCGCGGTTGCGGCGGGCCCCGGCGCGACGACCAACGGGGTCGCCGGCGGCGGCACGGCGAAGAAGAAGACGACCCGCAAGAAGACGGCGGGCAAGTCGGCCGGCACGTCGGCCGGCAAGTCGGCCGGCAAGTCAGCGGGCACCACCAAGGCCAACGAACCCCACGCCCCCACCACGCTCCCGATTCCGGCCGACGCCTGGGAGTTCGCCAGCGCCGCCCCCCGCGTCCACGGCCATTCCCCGCGCTTCGCCCGCATCAAGGGGCCGGCCACGCTCGAAGCCTGCGGCGCGTCGAGCGGCGTGGGCTGGTACCGCGCGACCTGGCGCAGCGGCTCGACCCGCAAGCGCACGCTGCTGGCCCTGGGGGCTGGCCACCGCGTGCGTTTCTGGCTCAACGGCAAGCCGGCCGGCGTGTTCGGCACCGGGCCGGACGCGGTGCGCCAACCGATCGACATGCCGGTGCAGCGCGGCGACCAGATGCTCACCGCCCTGGCCCAGACCTTCGGGCGACCGGCGAGCGGCAACGACCTGGATCGCTCGGCCGGCCTGCACGGCCACCTCGTCGAAATCAAGAAGGTGCCGACTGGCCGGGCCAAGGTCATCGAGGCCGATCCCGCCGATGCGTTTGCGCTGCGGGGGTTCGTCGCCGGCGTGACGCCGGAGATCGGCAGCACCCGGCACTACCAATGGACGTTCAGCCACGCGAAGAAGACGCCGCTCATCCTGCACGTGGCCGACGCTCCCACGCCGGGCATCTTCCTGATCAACGGCACACCCGTCGGCCTGCACGCCGGCGTGTCCGGCATCGGCTGGACGACGCTGTCGATCGATCCGGCCGCCGAGTGGTTCAAGCGTGGCAAGAACGAACTGCGGTTCAACCCGCTCGAGTCCGACGCCGGCGACGGTTCGGATGTGGCCAAGGCCGTCACGCTCTACGAGATCGCCGACGAACTCACCACCAAGGCCGACTGGGCCTTCGAACGCTGGGCCCGTCCGGCCGACGCGGACTTTGCCCCGCGCGACCCGCAGGCCCGGAGCAAGACCGCGGCCGGTGAACCGGGTGAACCCGGCGTCCCGGGCTGGTGGCGCTGCCGCTTCGAGGCTCCGGCCGGTCACGGCTCCGTCCGCATCGACCTCAGCGGCATGAGTGCCGGGGCCGCGTTCCTCAATGGTCGCGACCTGGGCCGCTTCATCGTCGGCGGCGAGGATGGCCCGTTGCCCGGCGGCGGACCCCAGACTCGGCTGCGGTTGCCCCGGGCCTGGATGACCCCCACCGGCAATGACCTGGCGATCTTCGACGAGCTTGGCCGCCCGCCGCTGACCAGCCAGTTCCACCTGAACGCCCCCGGCGAACTGGAAGCGCTTCCAGAAGCGTGACTTAGAGCTCCTGTCGCCGGAACCATCGGGCCCGGCCGCCAACTCGGGGCCCGTCCTGTCACTCGCCCTCCGTCCTCAAGCCCGGCGGCGGCGAGGGCGATACGATGTCTTCCCTTTCTCGCGTCCGAACTTCGGCCGCGAGTGCGTCGATCCTGACCCTTCCGCGACACCCGTCGCTTGCCCCCGTTTCCGAGGAAGCCGACCCGTGGCCGACCAGAAGCATTACGACCTCATCGTCATCGGCGGCGGCCCCGCCGGCTACGTCGGCGCCATCCGCGCGGCCCAGCTCGGCCTGAAGACCTGCTGCATCGAGCGCGACAAGCTCGGCGGCGTCTGCCTCAACTGGGGCTGCATCCCGACCAAGGCCCTGCTGCACAACGCCGAGCTCTACCAAGAGGCCATCACCCACGGCGAAGAGTGGGGCATCAAGGTCTCCAAGGTCGACGTGGACTGGGACCGGGTCATCGGCCGCAGCCGCGACATCACCGGCAAGCTGAACAACGGCGTCGGCTTCCTGTTCAAGAAGAACAAGATCGACCACGTGGCCGGCCACGCGACGATCACCAGCGGCAACGTGGGCGGCAAGCCGTGCACGGTCGAGGTGCGCGACGCCGAGGGCGACTACTACACCGGCGGCTCCAAGGGCGCGGCCAAGCAGACGATCACCGCCGACAAGATTCTCGTGTGCACCGGCGCCGCCCCGCGCGACCTGCCGTTCGCGCCGCGTGATGGCGAGACGATCATCAACTCGTACGACGCGATGACGCTGAAGAAGAAGCCCAAGAGCATGCTCGTCATCGGCTCCGGCGCGATCGGCATGGAGTTCGCGTACTTCTACAACGCGTTTGGCACCGAAGTCACCGTCGTCGAGATGATGGATCGCATCCTCCCGGTCGAGGACGACGACATCTCCAAGGCGGCGCAGAAGGCGTTCACCAAGCAGGGCATGACGTTCAAGACCAAGAGCACGGTCAAGTCGCTCGAGAAGACGAAGAACGGCGCCAAGGTCACCATCGTCAACGTGGACGACGAGTCCAAGAGCGAGACCAAGGAGTACGACGTCGTGCTCGTGGCCATCGGCGTGCAGGGTCGCTACGACGGCCTGTTCGCTGACTCGCTTGGCCTCAAGACCGACCGCGGGTCGATTGTCACCGACTACCGCGACGTGCCCGAGCCGACGTACAAGACCAGCGTGCCGGGCATCTACGCCGCCGGCGACATCATCGGAGCGCCCTGGCTCGCCCATGTCGGCAGCGAAGAAGCGGTCACCGCGGTCGAGCGGATGGCCGGCCACCACACCCTGGGCGTGGACTACGACTCGATCCCCGGCTGCACGTACTGCAACCCGCAGATCGCGTCGATCGGCCTGACCGAGCGGGCGGCCAAGGAGCAGGGCCTCAAGTACAAGGTCGGCACCTACCAGTTCCGCAGCCACGGCAAGGCGATCGCCGTCGGGGCGCTCGAAGGCATGGTCAAGCTGGTGGTCAGCGAGCCGTACGGCGAGATCCTCGGCGCGCACATCATCGGCGAAGACGCCAGTGAGCTCATCGCCGAGATCGCGGTGGCCAAGCGACTCGAAGCCACGGCCGAGGACCTGATCTCCACCATGCACGCCCACCCGACCATGCACGAAGCGGTGCACGAGGCGGCGCTGGCGACGGAGGGGCGGACGATTCACGCGT
>JBGCEZ010000078.1:0-31423 GCA_045106735.1 Phycisphaerales bacterium
CCTCGGCGGTCGTCACGATCCCGTCACTCGTGTCGTCGGGTGCTGAGCCGGACTCGGTTTCGCTGCTTTGGGGAGGTGCTTCGCGTTCGAGAGCGGCTCGAAGTCGGTCGCTGACCTTGTCGTTCACGAATCCGTGGAAAGCTTGTCGTACCAGTTCGGCGAAGTTCTCACGAACCCCGGCGCGAAACTGGCGGCCGGGGTTCGTCGCGGTGAAGAAGAGCTTCACGAACTCCTCGTCGGGCTCGTCGTACTGGGCTGTGAGATGCGTTCGAATCTGGCCGAGGTTCTTCAGATCGCTCGCGGCATCGAGCATCTGGTCGAGGTCGAATCCATCTCGCGTCAGCTTTCGTAGCTCGTCGAGCACGCGATCGCGAAGGCGTCGGACATCCGCGACCAAGAACGGTCGGTGGTCCATCTTGTTCGGTTCCTCGAGGTCGGAGAAGAACCGATACTGAACTCCATTCGTGAGTATCCCGATCCTGGCTTCGGTGACGCCGAAGTACCTGTAGAGCTGGCTCATCTCCGCTTCGGCGAGGCTTGTCCCGGCTCGTTTGCATTCGAAGAGCATGATGACGTGGCCATCGCGCATGATCGCGTAGTCAACCTTCTCGCCCTTCTTTGTTCCGACGTCAGCGGTGAACTCGGGGACGACCTCGTCGGGATTGAATACGTCATAGCCGAGGGCCTGAATAAATGGCATCACCAGGGCATTCTTGGTGGCCTCTTCAGTCTCCAATCGGTCGGCCATCTGGCCGGCACGCTGTGCGACGGATGCAATTCTGTCTGTAAAGCTCATGTGAAGTCCGAACTACGGTTGCTGAATCAATTGGGCCGACATCGCGGATTCATCAAGTGTACGACGTAATGAGAGACGCAGTGTTGCCGGCGATCCCTTGGAGATTGTTCGCGCAGGCTTGAAGATCCTGGTTCGGTCCACTCGCGACCGTGGCCACCGTGAGATCGGCCATGTCGACGAACCAATCGATCATCGCAACGCCACCGGGCTGAGTGGGAGGGGCCGGCGTGATGCCGGCGAACAATGAGTCGGCCAGCGCGTCAGTCGCATTGGACTTCGCGTCGTTGGCGTTGTCGATGAAGTCGGTCGCATTGGAGCCCGCCAGCTGGGGTGGATAGCTGGCGTCCGTGATCGCCTTGTTGTCTTTGAGCTTCTTGCGAATCCGCTTGATCAGCTCTGGTGGTGGGGCGCTCATTCTTCACCTGCTCCTCTGTCGCGTTGTTCGCCGGCCTGGGCCACGATTGCTCGGATTCCTGACGCGAGGCGATCGATCATACCGGGGTCGTCGAGTCGGCCAGAGACGTGCAGTTCTGACAGGTACCAAGCGTACAACGTGGCATCGATCGTCTCGCCGGCATCTGCTGCGAGGTACATGGCGTCGAGGAGTGCTTCGTCTTGTTTCGCCGCTGATGCGGCGAATGCCTCAATGTCCGAAATTCGTTGCTTCGCTGCGGCAAGCTCAGTCCGTAGCGCCGCCGCGTCTGCCTCGGCCGCGCGGGCGATGCTCGTCAGTGCAGACGTCTGCTCTTGGGCGGCAGATGCTGCTCGAGACGCGGTAGAAGCGTTCATTCGGTTGAGCTGAAGGCCCATGCCGGCAGCGAGGGCTGCGCCGAAGACCAGGCCGAGTACCGCGCCGAATGTGATCTGCGGATGTCGGAGGCGTTGGGTCGGCATGTCGAATGGGACTGTCGATCCGCGCCTTGCGACGATGGGCGACGTCCGTGGCGGGGCGCAGTGACGGAGCGGGCGCAGTCCCGACGCGTACGCATCGAGCAGAGCGTCTGCTTCGTTCTCAGTCCATTTCCTCACGCCGAATTCCCCGGAAGTAGTTCTCCAGGGCATCGGAAACCATGGTTCCGACCGCGAGGGCATCCTCGTCCGACCAGGTTCGCAGCGTTTCGAGCGCGGACTCCGGGAATGGGTCTTCGTCGGACAGGCCGAGTTCTTCGCGGAGTTGGCTGACCCGTTGCATCTTCCGGCGCGCAGCCCCTCCGGCAGCGACCAGGTCTTCGAAGAGCTGGCCGGACTCGGGCTCGGAAGCGGTCGCGGCGAACGCGACGAGTGCCGTGACGACTGCTCTCGCGTCTGCTCCGGATTCGTTCTTCTTCGAGGTCGAGCCGTACTCGGATGATCGAATCTGAAGCAGGTACGCCTGCAGCTTCGCGAGGAAGTCTGTCCGCGCGTCGCGCACGTAGAGAGTGCCTGCGGTCGGCGTCTCTGCGCGCTGTTCGAGCGGCACTCGCCGGCTCTTGGCGGGCGGTGGCGTTCCTGAGCTTGAGTCGGGGACTGTGGCCATAGGCAGGAGGGTAAACGAAGCCCACACCCGTTTCCCTCGGGAACCAGGAGGTAATTCTGCAAGCAAACTTGACAGCAGAAAGAGGCGGCGTATTCTCGGCCCATCGCCACCACCTCCTCCTGTCCGTGGGCTTCCCAGTGCCAAACACACGACCCATCTTCGCGTCGGCCCACGGACTGGTGGCCCTTTCCAACGACGCGGCAACCGCCGCACCCCTGCCGGGGTGTGGTGGTCTTCTTGCGGCCATGTGGTCGTTCTCCACGCGATCCCTCTCGGAAGCAGTCGCGCATCGATGGTGCCCGGGAGCGCACCGCGAAACAAGACCGCTGGCCCCGCAGACACGCGAAAGAGTGCGCACCCGAATGTGCGCGCAGATTGCGAGCATGAGATGAGCAGGCAGCAGCAGCGTCTTACGCCCCGGCGGGCTGGCCATGTGGCCGCCAAGGGACTGGTGGTCCGCATGGTTCCCGGAGACGTCGTGGACATCACGATCAACGGCCGCCAGGCGCGCGTCGCCGTCCGCGAAGCCGTTGCCGGTCGATGCGAACTCGTCTTCCAAGGCGCTCGCGCCGATGTTGCGTTTGACATCAGTGGGGTGAACGCATGACCACGAAGATGATGACCACCGGCGACATCGCCAAGCGCATGCGCGTGTCGAGCGAGACCGTTCGGACATGGATCGTCTCCGGGGAACTCGCGGCCATCGATGCGCGCAGGACCGGGGCCGAGGACGCCGCGTACCGCGTGTCCCCCGACGACTTCAAAGAGTTCGAGACCCGCCGAAAGGCGCGCACGGTGCCGTCGACGCGGGTCGGCCGTCGCACCAGTTCAGTACTCGGCCTCAGCTGATATCACCCGCCAACCAGGAGCGAACACGATGAGAGACCTCGAGCAGTCGGGTGTCGTCGATGCTGTCGACGTAGGAGTCGTCGACATCCGCGTCGACGGCGTGCCCCATGATGACCGCGGTAGCCAGCCGATCCCTCTTGCCGCTGGCGACGGTCGCGAACGTGCGGCGAAGCATGCTGAACCCCAGGCCAGGCGCGTCGGCGCGCCGGACGCGGACCTCGGTCTTGATGAGCAACCGGTCGAAGGCTTGGCCGACGCTGTCGGTCAACGTCTTTCGGGCGGCCCCGCTCCGGGCGACAACGGCATGGCGAACAAGCGGGAGACCGTGGCGGGTGACGAACAGCAGCGGGGCGGACGCCGCGTCCCGGACAGCGTTGTCTCGGGCCTTCCAGTCGTCGATCGCTCGCCGGACTTCGGGCCAGACGGGGATGCGGCGCGGGATTCCGGTCTTGGGTCGCGCGGTCGTGATCCACTCGTCGCCGACCTGGTCGTGGCGGAGAGCGGCGATCTCGGCGCCAAGCATGCCGCCCGAGATCCCGAGAAGCACGCACGCCCTGAGCAGTGGATTGGCCTTGGTCACGAAGGCGCGGACCTCGTCGCGGCTGAACGCTCGTCGTCCGTCGATCCCTCGGCGGGCTCGGTACCTGCGGACCTCGGCCTTGGACGGGCGCTTGAACCGGCCGCCGTAGGCGGGCAAGCGGTCGATCGCCTGTTCGTCGGCCGCGAAGCTGAAGGCGGACCGGACGGTGCCGACGAGGTGGGTGATGGTGGCCGGGGCCCAGCCGGCGTCGTCCGCTGCGTCGCGGAGTCTGGTGAAGTCGCTGGGGGAGAGGTTCGCGACCCGCAGCCGGTGGTCGAGGGCCCTGGCTGCCCATCGCAGGATCTCGACCTGCCGGCTGGCAGTCTGGTCCTTGATGGTGCCGGCCTGGGCCCGGCGGATCTGGCGAGCAGCGAACGTCTCAAAGATCAGGCCGACGGTCGCTGCGTCTCCGTCGACCGGGCGGGGATCGCGGCCGGCCGCGAGGTCGGCGGCCCACGCGTGGTAGCGGGCGGCCGCCTCATCGGGCGTGACCTGCAGCACGGATCCGAACGTGACGCGCTTCCCGCGAACCTTCTTGCACCATTGCCCGTTGGCCGCGACCCCGAGGGGGTAGCCGGCCCGGGCGGCGTGCCGCTTGGCGGCCGCAATGGCATCAGCAAGGCTCGCGGCGGTACGATCGTCGTGCATGGTGGCCCTCCCGGAGCCCCTGTCGATCGTTGCCCGACCCCTATCGGGGGGCGTGTTCAGGGGTCGTGCCATGATACGAGCGACGCGACGGAAGACGTAAGCCGTTGCATTAAAGCAGTTTGCCCCGATAGCTCAGTTGGACAGAGCAGCGGACTTCTAATCCGCAGGTCGCAGGTTCGAGTCCTGCTCGGGGTGTTCTCGGAAGTCCGGCGTCGCCCGTCTCTCGGCTGTGGCCAGCTGGGAGTACGGCGTCCTGGTCGATTGCGGGAGGTCGCATGCACCAGCCAGCTGATCCGGTTCCTGGAAGTCCGCCGGCGGGGCCGCCGTACGTCGTCGGGCCGACGACCAATCGCTTGTCCCATCGGGCGTTGGAGCCGTCGGATGCCGAGGCGTTCTTTCGATTGAACAGCGATCCTGCGGTCATGGAACACACCGGCGAGCCGCCGCTTGGTTCCGTCGAAGCGGCGCGGGCCGCGATCGAGTCGTACCCGGACTTCGCGTCGGTCGGCTACGGGCGGTGGGGCTGTTTTTCGCGGGAGAGCGGTGAGCTCATCGGGTTCTGCGGCCTGAAGTACCTCGCTGATTTGGACGTGGTGGACGTCGGATATCGCCTTTTTCCGGCCTTCTGGGGCCGGGGATTGGCCACCGAAGCGTGTGCAGCCAGCGTTGCGTTCGGCTTTGAGGTCCTCGGTCTCAAGCGGATCGTTGCCTTCGTTCTGCCGGCCAATCCGGGGTCGATGGCCGTGCTGGCCAAATGCGGCTTTGTGTCCGACGGGCCGGTGCAGCTCGACGGCTTGTCCGTTGAACATTGGTCGATCGAGGCCGGCTGAGTGGTTGCGGCCGCCCGCCGGTCTGCCGTCCGCCGTCCGCCATCCGCCGTCCGTCGTCCGCCGCCCGCCGGTCTGCCGTCCGCCACCCGGTGGGCAGCTCGCGGAAATCCCCGATCGGCGCCTCCAAAAACGAACGACGCCGATTCCGCGGAAAGCAGAACCGGCGTCGGGGAATGACCCCAGGGGGATTCGAACCCCCGTTTTCAGGATGAGAACCTGACGTCCTGGGCCAGGCTAGACGATGGGGCCGTCGAATCGAGGAGGATACGGCTTCCCGTCCCATGGGGCAAGGCGGTCGGGGGCGCAGGGCGGCCCGGCTTTGGGCGTCTCAATCGCCCGTGGTACGCGGATTCGAACGTGCGGCCTCTCGTCGTCTTCTGCGTCGAAAGTGCCGGGATATCAGCCGGACGCTGGGCCTTCGTCGGGTGTTCCGTGATCGCTCGGTCGCCGCCTCATCGCTCCGCGTCGTTCCCATCCGGTCGCGCTGTGGGCGCCCATTCTCGGGCGGCTCGTGGGCGCGTGGCGGCGGATCGGTGGTCGCCGCACGGGGGCCTCGGGGCGGGATTCGGGCGGTTCCGCGGCGCCGCTCGTTCCGGCCTCGCCGCAACCACGGCGGTTCGGAGATGTTGATACCCCCTGGACCGGCGTCCGAGAGCCGTTCGGGCCGATAAGAGGTCCGAGCCGGCGGCTTCTGGGCCGTTGGTTCATCGTGGACACGTCTCCCGCGACCCCTCCGCCGCGTCTCGATTTCTGAGGCCGTGAGGTGCGTCGCACCCGTCACCGTTAGACAGGAAGGTCGAATCGGATCATGAATCACCCCACCTCCCGCCGGCGTACCGTCGGCATCACCACAGGGCTCGCCGCCCTCGTGGCGTCGATGAGTGTGACCAGCGTCACGCTCGCCCAGGACTTCCGTCCCTTCGACGAAGTGGCCAAGGGCTACACCAAGGTCGAAACCTCGCCCGGCGAAGGCAGCCTCTTCAACCTCTTCGTGAAGAAGAAGGATGGGCAGATGCTCGCCGAGTTGCCGCGCGGCTGGCAGAACAAGAAGTTCTTCATCGCTGCGACTCCTTCGGGCGGCGTCATCTTCTCCGGGCTCCAGGGGCCCGCGCGCTACGTCTACTGGAAGCAGTACGACAAGCGCATCGCCCTGATCGAGCCGAATCTCGACGTGCGCTCGAGTGGCGAAGCGGCGTCACGTGAGAACGTCGACAAGATCTTCCCCGACCGCGTGCTGCTCGACGTGCCGATCGTGGCCCTCGGTCCGGGCAAGCAGCCGGTCATCGACCTGGACCAGTTGCTGGTCGGTAATTCGTCGCGGCTCTCAGGCATCAACCTCAATGGTCGCTTGGCCAGCATTGAGAAGGCCAAGTCCTTCCCGGAGAACCTGGAGATCTCGGTCAAAGCGCCGAGTCCTTCCGGGGCCTTCATGATCGTTCACTATTCGATCAGCGAGATCAAGAACGATCGCAGCTACCGGCCGCGCGAGGCGGACGATCGGATCGGGTATTTCACTACGGACTACAAGGACCTTGGCGAGTACGGCACCGAAACCAATTGGAATTCGCGCATCAACCGTTGGAAGCTTGAGAAGCGCGACACCAGCCTGAAGCTGAGTCCGCCCAAGGAGCCGATCGTCTTCTACATCGAAGACACGGTTCCCGTTCGATACCGCCGGTACGTGCGCGAAGGCATTCTGCAATGGAATGTTGCGTTCGAAAAAATCGGCATCCTCAACGCGATCGAAGTGCGCCAACAAGATTCGGTGACCGGTCAGTACATGGACATTGATCCGGAGGACGTGCGTTACAACTTCGTCCGATGGCTGAATAACGACATTTCGACGGCGATCGGCCCCAGTCGGGCGCACCCGGTGACCGGCCAGATTCTCGACGCCGACATCGTGCTGACCGACGGTTGGATTCGGGCCTTTTATGGCCAGTGGGAAGATCGTCCGGCCGAAGAGATGGATGTGCTGAGCCCCGAGACCCGGGCATGGCTCGAGGACTATCCGCAATGGGATCCGCGTATTCAGTTGCTCCCGCCGAACGAGCGGGCCGAAGTGCTCGCCAATCGTGCGGCGCGGGCCGCCGCCGGTGATCCGGATCCGGCCGACAGCTTCAAAGATCCGATCATCGCCGCCAACCCCGAACTCGCCGAGATCGTCGAGTGGGCAGGCTGCGACCATGCTCTGTGTCTCGCCGCCCACGGCAAGGCGCGCGACATGGCCTTCGCCGGGCTGCAGTTCGAAGTCAGTGGCATGGTCGCCGAGGCGGAAGCCCGCGGCGAACAGCTCATTGACGGTATCCCTGAGTCGTTCATTGGTCCCCAGCTCGCACACCTGACGGTGCACGAAGTGGGCCACACCCTCGGCCTGCGGCACAACTTCAAGTCCTCGTCGATCTACACGCTCGACGAAGTCAACAGTGAAGAATTCAAGGGCAAGATCACGAACTCCGGTTCGGTGATGGACTACTTGCCGACGAACTGGAACGTCGGCGAAGATGGAGTCCAGGGCGACTACGCCATGATCGGCATCGGTCCCTACGACATGTGGGCGATCGAGTTCGGTTACACGTTCGGTGACGTGAAGGAAGTGCTGGCCAAGGTTGGCGATCCGAAGCACGTGTACCTCACCGATGATGACACCGGTGGTCCTGATCCGTTGGCTCGCCGCTACGACTACACCGCCGACCCGCTTCAGTGGGCGGAGAGCGTGATCGATCTTGTCGGCCAGCAACGCGGAAAGCTCTTGACCGAGTACGTGAAGGATGGCGATTCGTGGGAGCGGGCGCGGCGTGGCTATCTTCGCACCCTCTCGCAGCAACGTCGGATGATCGGCGTCATGACCCCTTGGGTCGGCGGTACCCATGTTGCTCGCGTGAAGAAGGGTGACCCCGGTACCGGTGCACCCCTCACTCCAGTTGATCCGGACTACCAGCGCGAGGCGTTGGACTTTGTCATCGCCAACGCGTTCCAGGACGAAGCGTTTGGGATGTCGCCGGAACTGCTGAACAAGATGACCACCCGCAAATGGTCAGGCGGCCTGCAAGGCGAGTCCACGTGGCCGGTGCACCAACAGATCGCTGGCGTTCAGAACATGGCGGTGACCATGATTCTGAATCCGACGACCTTGGCTCGCGTGTACGACAATGAGCTTCGTACACCGGCGGGCGAGGATGCCCTGACGCTGCCGGAGTTGTTCGGCACGCTGTTTGATGCGGTCTACACTGAACTTGGGTCGCAGATGGCGCGCGGCGACTTCTCTGATCGCGAGCCCATGATCTCGAGTCTGCGGCGCAGTTTGCAGGCGGACATGACCGATCGGCTGGTCGCCATCGCGACCAATCAGGCTCGGCTGGATCGTCCGATCCGGCAGCAGGCGCTCTTCCATCTCCGCCAGCTCGATGAGATGTTGGAAGGCGCGGCCGACGGAGCGGAGGGTGCTGGAGTGGACACCTACACCCTGGCCCACATCCAAGACATGCATATGCGCACGAGTAAGGCGCTCGATGCAATCTACATCACGCAGTGATGGGTGAATCCATGGCGGTTTGATCGGAATGATCAGCCGACGTGACCACGAGGCGGGTCGTCTTCTTGCGAAGGCGACCCGCTTTTCGTTGGTCGTTGGTCGTTGCTGGGTGGCTCGGGATGTGACGGCGATGCGCCGAGGATGGCGTCGGCGTCGAGCGCCGGGTGTCGAACGCGGGGCACCGAGTGCCGGGCGTTGAACGCCGAGCGCCGGTCGTCGGCGTCGAGCACCGGTCGCTGGGGTGGCGCGGTTGACGCCCGGTAGGATCGCGTCGTCGGGGATCAGGCCAGCATCCTCTTCGGTGGCTCGGTGAGATTCGGCTGGTAGTAGGTGGCCCGGCAGTGCATCTGTGGCACGAACATTGGCCCGAATTTGGCGAGCGATTCGCTCGCGCCAACGAACATGTATCCGCTCGGGCTGAGCACCTTGGCCAGTCGTTGGAAGAGGTCCTTCTGCACGTCGGCGTCGAAGTAGATCGCGACGTTCCGGCACAACACGATGTCGAACTGGCCCAGGGCGGCGAAGTTCGTCAGCAGGTTCAGTCGGCGGAAGTTGATGATGCTCCGAACGTTGTCGGTGATACGCCACTGGCCAGCGTCTTCTTTGAAGTACTTGCGTCGGAGCTGATCAGGCAGTCCGCGGCCGATCTCCAGTTCCGAGTAGACCCCTGTTTGGGCGGCGGAAATCGCCCGTTCGGAGATGTCGGTCGCCAGAATTCGGATGTCCCACTGCCGAATGTCCGGCACCAGTTCGTGAAGGATCATCGACAAGCTGTAGGGCTCTTGGCCGGTCGAGCACGCGGCCGACCAAATTCGAAGCCGGCGAGGCGAGGGGGTTGACGACTTCTCGTCGAACACCATTGGGATGACGCGGTGCTGCAAGACGTCGAACGGTGCGTCGTCGCGAAAGAAGAGCGTCTCGTTGGTCGTCATCGCGTCGATGAAGCGCTGCTTCAGCGCCGGATTACCGGCGACGGCCTGGCAGAGCTTTGCGTATGAGTCATGGCCGGCTTCCCGCAGGAATGGGCCAAGGCGAGACTCGACGAGGTAATCCTTGGTTTCGCCAATCACGATGCCGCAGAGCTGCATCACCAAAGCGGAAACCAGCTTCATGTCCTGGGGAGTTGGTTTCATGCGGCGATCTGCCGAAGACTACGGCGAACAAGGTCGGGCGCGATGTCATCAAGGTCCAAGATCGATGTGGCTTGTCCGGCGGCAACCGGATGGCTCGGCATGCCGAAGACCACACAGGATTCGGGTGACTGGCAGATAATTGGCGCTCCAAGTTCATGCAAGCGGGTACATCCGCGGCGTCCGTCGTGCCCCATGCCGGTAAGCATGACCACGAGTTGGCGACCGCCCCAGAGTTCGGCACTACTGGCAAAGAGCTTCTCGACCGCGGGTCGACACGCTTCGATGGGATCTTCGTCGTCGATGCGGGCGATGGTGCGGCCGCCGGAGTTTCCGATGGTCATGTGTCGGCCGCCCGGGGCGATCAGCACACGGCCTGGCTCAACCACCATCCCGTCCTCGGCTTCCACCACATCCAGCTCCGATTGTCGATTGAGATCGGCAGCCATGGTCTTGGTGAACTTCGGTGGCATGTGCTGGACGATGCAAATCGGAAGTCGAAAGTCGCCCGGCAAGTTCGGGATCAAGCGAGTCAGCGCCGCGGGGCCACCAGTGGAGACCCCGATGACGACGCCGCGTGGCTTGCCAGCCGGGGCGAGCGGGCGAGCGGTCGGGGTGGGGCGATCATTGGGTGATCGTCCGCTTCCGACGGCGGTCTGGCCAATGCGCCCGGCGACATCGCGGCTCGCGCGGCGACCACTGGTCAGGCCGGAGTCGGTCGAGCGGGTCGGTGCGCCGACGCTGGTGGCCGGAACCATCTTGATCGATGACGCTGACGTCGACGGCCGAACCGTTCGCATCGAGGCGAACAGCACTCGGACCTTTGGCAGCAATTGTTCCCGGAGTTCCTTGATGCTCTCTCGGGGGCTGCTCGTCGATGGCTTCGTGACGAAGTCGACCGCTCCCAGTGCGAGAGCTCTGATTGTTGCCGACGCGCCGCTGTCGGTTGTTGAGCTGACCATGATGATGCGCGGCCGGAGTTTTCGAGCCTTCAACTCGCTCAAGACCTCGTGGCCGGTCATTCCGGGCATCTCAACGTCTAGTGTGACAACGTCAGGGTTCTCTCGTTCGATCATTTCGACGGCTTCGCGGCCATCGCGCGCGGCTCCCACCAATGTGAGGTCGGGCTCCCCCGAAACGATTTCACTGATGGCGCGGCGCCAGATGGCGTTGTCGTCGACCGCAACGATGCGGATGGCAGAGTCCTTGGCCTGCACAGCTGACCTTTCATTCGGAACGGGGTGGGGGGTGGCGACGTTGCCGCGGTGTTGAAGTCGAGTCCAACGATGCGTCGTGGTTGGCGGATCTACTCGATCGCAGGTTCGGCCGGACTCAGCACGAGAATCGACTCGCGGCCGCCTCCATCGATGCAGCGAGTCGTGTCACGTCTTCGCTCGAGGCACGCATCACATCCACGGCTCCAGTCGACTCTCGGCTGTGCTGTTCGACCATGCCAATGTTGCTCTTGATCTCTCTTGAAGCGGCGGCTGTCTGGTTGACGCCGGCTGCAAAGCTCTGGGCGGCCGCGGCCGAGTCGCCGACACTGCGAGCAATCTCTTGCGTCGCGTGGTTCTGGTGTTGGACGGCCGTGGCGATCTTCCGGGCGACGTCACTGATGTCGGAGATGGCTTCCGAGATGCGACCGATTGCGTCCACTGAATCGCCGGTCGATGCTTGGATCGCCTCGATTCGTTTGCGGATGTCCTCGGTGGCGTCTCCGGTTTGCTTCGCCAATTCCTTGACTTCGGTCGCAACGACGGCAAAGCCCTTGCCGGCATCGCCAGCGCGAGCGGCTTCGATTGTGGCATTCAGTGCGAGCAAGTTGGTCTGCTCCGCAATGTCCTGGATGACCTCGATGACCTTGCCGATTTCGTCGGCGGCTTCGCCCAGAAGCCGGACTTTTCTGTTCGAGTCGTCGGCCAAACTGGCTGCGCTTTCGGCAGACTGTGAAGCGAGATCACAGTTGTCGTTGATGGCCGCGATGGCCGTCGTCAGATTGGTGGCCGACTCGGTCACGGTCTGCAAAGTGTTCGTCATTTCATCCGCGGACTGAGCCATCGTGGTCATGCGGTCGGAGACTTCGCAGGCTGAGCCTGCAGCGTCGTACGCTTCGCCTGAGAGTTCCGACGCACCCGTCTTCAACTTGCTTGCGTTGTCGGCCAGGCTCCCGGAAGCGGCGGCGAGACTGGTGCTCTCACGTTGGACTTGGGAGATGGAATCTTGCGTGGACGCCAGAAGCCGGTCGAGGTCCCGGCACAGCTGCGCGAATTCGTTGCCCGCTTTCGACGTTCCGATTCTTGTGGTCAAATCTCCGTCTGCCGCGTTGCGGACGGCATCACGCGCGAGCATGAGTGGCGAGATGAAGAGTCGTCCACACCAGAGGCACGCTCCCACCCCGATCAACGTGCTCGCGATGATTCCGCCGATGGTCGTCGCCCGGAGAAGACCGAGGAGATTTGCGACTTCGTCGGAGCCATCGGAGGTGTAGCCATCGACGAGCGTTTGTTCGATGGATCCGATTGACGTGACGGCGTCGCGATATCCGTTGGCCGCCGTCGCGCGGCCTTCGAAGTTTCCCGTACTGGCGGACGGCCACGCCGCTCGTAGGGTTTCCGAAGCCTGGTGGAGTGAGTGGATATCGCCATCCAGACTCGCGAGGTTGGAGTCTTTGGCCGCCCGGGAGAACGCTCGCAGTGCTGCGTCGAACGATTCGCGCCAGGGTGCTTGATCGGGGTCAGCCAGGTCGGCGCCGACCAATGCCAGTTCGTGTTCCAAGGTTGACAGCGTGGTCGCAACCGCCAATTGAGGTTCGGGTGTTCTGGTCGCCTCGGCGGCGAGTCGGTCGAGCCCGAAAAACGTGATGCCTCCGGTCACTCCTGCGACGGCGACGATCGCCCCGAAGGATGCAAGCAAGGTGGTTCGGAACGAAGGGGCGGTCATCAGATTGCCTTTCGGCGAGCGGGAGGCGTCGCTCGTCCTTTGAATCAGAACATGCCCAACCGTGTACTGCGGCAGGTGGCGGAACACTTCCTAGGAAGTGGCAGTCTCGGCGAGTTGGTTGGCGAGGGCCTTGTCGGTGTCGAGAATGCAGAGCAGGGCGTTCTCGGTCTTGTGGACCTTGGCCACGTAGTCGCCGATCCGCGCTTCGAGGTTCCCGGGAGCGGGTTCGATCGAATCCTCGTGGGCGAAGACCACGTCGCCGACCCGGTCGACGAGAATCCCGATCATCTCGTCGCCTGACCGAACAATGACGTTTTGCGTTGCATCATTGACCGGCGTGGTGCCGAGGCGGAGGACGCTTCGAAGATCGACGATGGTGATCACATCGCCTCGGAGGTTCACCACGCCGCGAACCATTTCAGCGGCGTGCGGAACGACGGTGAGGTTGCGCAGGCGGATGATTTCCTGGACTTCGTGGATGTTGATCCCGATCCACAGGTCGCCCAAATGGAAGGTCACCAGTTCGATGGTCTTGCCGTCGTCGACGACTTCTTCTTGGTCATCATGCATTCTCATGCGGGAACTCCCGTAGCGGCGGCAGCGTTGACTCCGAGGCCGGCTCGCTCGCGATACGCGTCAAGTTGGGTGGAGATGGCCTTGAGCAATTCGTCTCGGTCCATCTTGATCTGGTAGTCGTTGACCCCGGCGTTGCGGGCCTTCTTGATGTCTTCATCGCTCGAAAGACTGGACAGTGCGATGATGGGCAAGTGCGCGGTCATCGGATCGGCCCGGATCGTGGCCGTCAGTTCGACCCCGTTCATGTTGGGCATCTCGATATCAGTGAGGATCAAGTCGAAGGTGCGGTCGGGATCCTGGAGGACATCCCAGGCGATCTGCCCGTCCTCGCAGCCCACAACTTCATAGCCGTCGGATTCGAGGAAGCTGATGACCTGGCGGCGGAAGAAGTTCGAATCCTCGGCGAGCAAGATCGAAACCGGCCCGCGTGAGACAGCCTTGGGCGACTCGTCGACGAAGCGATCCGGGTACGCGGTTCGGCCGAGGGTGACGACGTCAACGATTCGAACGGGTCGCTCGTTCTCGATGACCGAGCCGATGATGCCGGGCTCACTGAAGGTCACCTGGTCGATCTGCGTACTGATCCCGTGGATGTCGACGAGCTGTGGCGCGATGAGGCCGATGTCCGAACCCGCGAAGGTGAAGACGACGACGTGGTAGTGGTCGTGCTCCTCTCGCGGAAGAACGTTCACGTGGTGCTCGAGGGAGATGAGTGGGAGAGAGTGTCCGCTGTATTGCAGGATGTCCTTGCCGCCCAACTTGCCAAGATCGGCCGCGGCGACCCGTTCGATCCGGCTGATCAGGGCCGTGGGCACCGCAAACAGCTCAGTCGAGTGATTCGAGAAGATCAGGCTGGATTGCATCTCGACACTGATGCCGTCGGAATCAAGGGCTTCACGTTGGGCGTTGGCTCGATCTGCTCGCTTCGACAGGCGGCCGTGGTTGGCGACGCCAGTCAGGTCCAGGATCAACGCGATGTCTCCGTCGCCGAGAATGGTGGCCCCGGCGAGGGTCTGACAGTTCTTCATGTGCCGACCGAGAGGCTTCACCACGATCTCTTGCGAGTCGGCCACGTCATCCACGACGAGTCCGTAGCGGAGTGTGCCGGCTTCGATCACGATGATGTTGATCGCTTCCGGTTCGCCGATCATGCTCGACGGTTCCATGCCTGGGGGGCACTTTGGACGTTCGTCGCCGTCGACTTCAGCGGTGGCCGTGGCCGCGACCGGAGCCGGAGCCGGGGCCGACGGCGATGAGGCGGCGTCAGTGTCCTTGGTCTTCGGCTTGCGGCCAGGATCCACGATGCGCGGATCCTTCATGACCTGCCGCAGACTGATGAGCGGCAGCAGGTCGCCACGCAATCGAAGGACTTCAGCGTCGTCAATGCGACCGATGCGTTCGGAGATGTCCTCCGGCTTCACCCGCATGAGTTCACTGATGTTGGTCTGGGGGATGGCGTATCGATTGTCACCATTCACAACGACGAGCGACGGAATGATGGCCAGCGTCAGTGGGAGTTGAATCCGGAACGTCGTGCCGACGTTGACCTCGGACTGAATCTCGATGGAACCGCCGAGCATTTCGATATTGGTTCGGACGACGTCCATGCCGACGCCACGACCAGATACGTCGGTGATCGCCGCTGCCGTCGAGAAGCCGGGGTGGAAGATGAGCATCTGGGCGTCGGAGTCGGAGAGCGCTTGCGCCTCGTCCTCGTTCATCAGGCCCTTCTTGGTCGCGTTGGCTCGCATCTTGTCCGGGTCGATGCCGGCGCCATCGTCTTCGATGGTGATGAAGACCTTGCCGGCCTGGTGGAAGGCCCGCATGACGACGCGGCCCTCGCCTTCCTTGCCCTTGCTGATCCGTGCGTCGGGAACTTCAACGCCATGGTCGCATGCGTTGCGAATCAAGTGCGTGAGCGGATCGCCGATGGCTTCAATGATCGACTTGTCGAGTTCGACTTCCTTGCCGTGGATGTCGAGTTCGATCTGCTTGTCGAGTTGCTTGGACAGATCGCGAACGATCCGTGGGAACTTGTTGAACACGGCGCCGACCGGCTGCATGCGGGTCTGCATGATCGCTTCTTGCAGCTCGCTCGTGATGCGATCGATGCGGGCGGCGATCGACTCAAGACTCTCTTCGCCGTCCTCATTCGAAACCCCCTGGTTGAGTTGGTTTCGCGAGAGTACAAGCTCGCCAGCCAGGTTCATGAGGGTGTCGAGGTTCTGAACGCTTACCCGGAGGAACTGCTGCGCTTGCGGAGTCTCGGCTCGCGGGGTATCCGGCTTGGCCGCTGAAGTTGAGCCTGAGCCTGACGGTGCGGTGGAAGCCGGGCCGTCGGCCGCAGTCGCGGCTTCGGGCGCCGGAGAAGCAGCGGGAGGAGCGGCATCGAGTTCGGCCGCGATCGCGGCGATGTCGTCGCTGTCATCGGTGGCGGCAATCGGAACGCCCAGTGACAGTCCCAGTCCGATTCCGCCGGCCGCAATGGGATCGCCCGATCCGGCGGCTTCGGCGATCGGCGTGACGGACGCCGGATTGACATCGAACAGGTCGGCGAGTTCAGATGAGCTTGTCGCCGATGCGTACAGAACAATGAACTCGAGTTGTTCCGCGATGGAAGTCTCGATCGGCGGGACCGCTCCAGTGCTGACGTAGGCTTGGAGGATGGACCCGTTTTCTTCAAGCTCCTGCAAGAGCATGGCCGGGTGGCGCTCGTCGCCGCGCTGCTCGGCGATGAGATCGAGCGTCAGAAGGTGAATGTGACGGCCGTCGCGGCGGTGCTCATTCATGGATCCGGTGGGGATCATGAGGAACGCGACCGATCCATCGGGGAGCATGACGTCGTAGACGTCGTCGTCATCGTTGAGCGAGAACGGCCCATTGTCGTCGGCGGAATCGCTGGAGGGCGAGCCGTCGCCTTCGGGCGCTGGTGCTTCGTCGCTCCCGGCGCCGGAGGATGCGGCCGTGGCGGCGGTCGCATTCGCGTCCCGATGCTCGGGAGGACCAAGGGTCTCGACGGCCTTCAGTTCTTCCTCGAGTTGCGACGTGTCGACTTCATTGGAGTTGACCACATCAGTCACCATGGCGGTGAGCTGATCTGCCCCGCGCAACAAGATCTCCATGCACCCCGGAGTGGGATTGAGCTCTTGATTTCGGATCAGGTTGAGGACGTTCTCCATCTCGTGGGCCAGGCCGCCGATGCGCTGCAGGCCGCAGAACCCGGCGGTTCCTTTGATGGAGTGGATGTTGCGGAAGACCTTGTTGACGAGGTCAACGTCGATGTTCTCGCCGTTCTCCTCGATGGTCAGGAAGTCGTTCTCGAGGTCAGCGACCGCTTCGGTCGCCTCGATCACAAAGGATTCCAGGACTTCGTCGTATTCGATGGACATGGTGCTGGCTCCTCCGTCAGGCCGTGTCGGAAATGCGATAGAACTCGTCAAAGCCGAGCCGATCGAGCATTGCTCGGTCGGCGTCATCGGCCGTCGACACGGTCAAATCCTTGCCGCGATCGCTTGCGGCAAGCCAAGTCTGGACCACCACGGCAAGCATGGGGCCGGTGAGCGGGGAAGCATTGGCCAGATCCAGCGTGATGCCGGCGTCCTGGTGCTCCTGAAGTGCTCCGGCCATGGCCTCGCGAAACCCGCATGGATCCACGGGTTCGTCGCTGCCGAATCGGATACTGATATTGCCGCTGTCGTCGAGTTCGTACGTCATGGTGACGGCGAGCCCCCTGAGAGTCGTTGGAGTGGTGGTCCCGGCACAAGGCGTGCTGAATCGCAACCTCGTCATCGCAGTCGGTCAACTGAAGAGCGGTTTCCGGTGTTCGCGCGTCTGGCGACCGACGGGTGCGTTCTCGCGGACATTCTTCGACCGCTCGCGCAATGCTTGCGCCGCGGTGGGTGGATATTGGACCTCGGAGCCGGGACGGCCGGTCCGGCGGGCGACGCGTGCATTCGTGTCGTGCTTGCGGCGGCAGGCTGTGCGGGTCTCGTGGCTCGTCCGCGAGGCACCCGAATCGATCGGTGTGTTCTTTTTCACCTTCGCCGAGACTCGAGACGAAGTAGTGGTCGCAGGCGACCGATGTCATGTCCACACCTGTCCGGAGAATCAGGGGACCATGAAGATCCTCACTGTCGACGATTCCGCTACCGCTCGTCTCATCGTCAAGCAGACGATGGAAGGCGAGGGGCACACCGTTCTGGAAGCTCCCGACGGCGCCGTGGCGTTGTCTGTTCTCAAGGCCCAGCCGTCGATCGATTTGATCGTCCTCGACTGGAACATGCCGGTGATGAACGGACTCGAATGCCTCAAGGCGATCCGGCGGAATCCAGAGTTCAAATCCGTCAAGGTGGTGATGTGCACCACGGAAGCAGAGAAGGCTTCGATCATGGCGGCCATCAAAGCTGGGGCGAACGGCTACGTTCTGAAGCCCGTCACCAGCGAGTCGCTCATTGCCGGCGTCAACAAGGCGCTTGGGGTCGTGAAGCGTCAGGCCTAGGAGACACGCTCGTCAAGAACGGGTCTCACTCGAATTGATCGAATCGGCCGGCGCCTCGGGTGTCCGGAGCCAGTCCACCGAATCAGGGATTGCTAGCATGAGCGCGGACGGCGCAACGACGGAATCGGAGCAGGCAAAGCTCCTGAAGGCCTTCTTTTTGGGCGTGCACACGCTCTTTGTCGAGCACCTCAAAGATGAGGTCAATGTGGCGGTTGAAGCCGCGCAAGAGCCGGGAGCGGACGACATCATGGGCGAGGTCACCTTCGATGGTGGCGTCGAGGGCCATGTGCGAATTCGTTTCCCGCGAGAGGCGGCACGGGCCATCATCAGCAAGTACACCGGTCTGCCGGAAGTGCCCGATGCGATCTTCGGGGATGCCGTCGGCGAACTCGTGAACGTCATCGTCGGCCGCGCCAAGTCCAGCCTCGACGGTGGATACGTCAGCATGTCGACGCCGCGGGTGCTCGACGGCGAACTCCCGGCTCGCCAGCCGGGTGACGAGCGCCACTTTGTCTGCTCCACTGGCTTCGGCACGGTGTGGATTGACTTCACGGCGACCGATCAGGGGCAGAAGGCCGCCGCCTGAGTCCGGTGACCGAACTGCGATCGAACAAGCGCGCCCGTGACCGGATTGAATCTGGTCACGGGCGTTGCTGCGCACGCATGGCCAGATCGGATCGACTTGGGGCTCGGGCTCTTCGTGAAGCGAGTGTCGCGAGCGGGTTTGGTCGGCGTGATCGGTAAAAGCGAAGGTCGGATGAACGTTTTGCGGATTTGCGCGGACGACTCGCTGGATTGCGATGACTTCTCTTGAAGTCGCCAGGGAACACCCGAGCAATTGGCCGCGGTTGCCGCGATACTAGGAGCTTCACCAACGGCTCCTCCCCGTGCATCAGCATCCCCTCCCTCGCCATACCGACGGCCGCTCGCCTCCCTCAGTGAAAGAACTGCTGGCGGATTTGCGTGCGATTGCGACGTGGCAGTACGCCCGTGAGCCGGCTGGTCCACTTGAGGCCTTGGTCGCTCGGTGTACGCACCGGCTGCCCGAAGCGGTCATGATTCTGGACGCGTCCTCAGATCCATCGGATCCGGTGGTGCTTTGGGTGAACGACAGCTTCTGCCGCATGACCGGTTACACCGGTGATGAGATTGTGGGGCGGACGATCTCGCTGTTTCACGGCGACCGAACGGAAGCTGCAGAAGTCCAGAGCCGTACGGATGCATGTCGAAGTGGAGTGGGTTGGGTTGGCGAGACATGGCTGGATCGAAAGAATGGGCAGCCCTTCTTGTTGCACGCGACCATGGCCCCGGTTCGACCAGAAGAGTCGGCCTCGGCCGGTTGGTTCGTCTTGGTGGCGCGCGACGTAACCCAACAGCGGCGGGCGGATCAAGAACTCGCGCGTCGAACGCGGGAGCTGGAGACGATCACAACGCATTCGCCGGACGTCATTCTGCGATTGGACGAGAACGGGCGCTTTACGTATGCAAACGACGTTGCCGCTGAGGTGCTCGGCCTGCGACCGGGTGCGATGCAGCTGCGAACGTTGGAAGAGGTCGCCCGGCAGACCGCGGACCGAGATCAATTGGCCGAAGAGTTCCGTGCGGTCATTCGCGATCCGGAGCGGCGGACCGTCATTGTGCAATCGCCGTTCCCGCGGAGTGATCGCATGCTCGAAGTGCGAATGGTCCCCGAGTTCGGCGGCGCCGGAGTCGTCGAACATGTGGTGTGGTTCATTCGCGATGTCAGTGACCGAGTTCGCGCAGAAGAAGGACTGCGTGAGAGTGAAGAGCGCCGTTTGGGAGCCGTCGAGGCTCGGCTGCGCGAACGAGAGTTGGAGTTTCGTGACCTCGCCGAATCCGTTCCGGTCTACATTTGGATGACCGACGAACACGGGCAGAGCGTCTTTGTGAATCAGGCATGGGCGCGGTTTACGGCGGCAGAGGGAGAACCGGACTCAGATGCAGCGGTCGACTCGCGAGCGGAGTCGTCGAATACCGATACCGATGCCGCAACGAGCGTTGCGAACGACTTGGCCGGCGAGGCAGAAGTTGAACCGAATGCTGCCGCGAGCAGCGAAGCCGACGGGTTGCCGGTCGCTGTTCCGATTCGTCCGGCGCTCGCAACCGATTGGCGGAGCCGCATCCATCCGGAGGATCTGCCGGGTTTCAATGACCTCTTCGCCGCCGCCTTGGATCAACAGAAGTCGTTTGAAATGGTGTGTCGCGTTCGCCGTGGCGACGGGACGTACAGGGCATTGGTGATGAACGGGATGCCTCGATTCGACGCATCTCGTTTCATCGGCGTGCTCGGGACCGGCGTCGACATCACCGGTCAGCGACATCGGGAAGAGATGCAGCGCATCGCCGTTGCCGAATTGGAGCATGCCTCACGTCTCACGATGGCCGGGCAGATGGCGGCGGCGATGGTGCACGAAATGAGTCAGCCGCTGAGCGCGCTGGCGGTGTTCATCGAGTTGGCGCATCGGCACCTGCTGGGAGTGCAGGGAATCGACGACGAATCCGGCGATCCGGTCGCCGATGCGTCGACCGTTGGCGAGACGTCGGTGACGCCAGTCGAGCCGTCGAGCGACCAAGAAGCAGTGGGCCGCGCGATGGCGTCGTTGCGAGACGCTCAGCGGAACGCTCTTCGAGCTGGCGTGTTGAGCCGAAACATGTTGCAGTTCGTGCGGCGCCGCGACCCACGTCCGAGTCGTGTGGATTTTGGGGAGACCGTCCGCAAGAGCATGGGATTGATGCGAGCCGATGCATCCGATCATCAAGTGCGTCTCGACTACGATGGCACGCTCGACGGCGTCAACATCGTTGCGGACCCCGTCGAGCTCGAGCAGGTGTTGTGCAATCTCACGCGGAACGCATGCGAGGCAATCGCATCTCGCCCCCATGAGGGAGGCCGAATCGGCTTTTCCGGCAAGGTGCAAGGGACCCGGGCAATGCTCTGGGTGGAAGACAATGGGCCCGGGATCCCGGACTCAGTTCGTGAAACAGTCTTTGAGCCGTTTCACACGATGAAGGAGACGGGGGTCGGACTCGGGCTCTGGATCTGTTGGAACATTCTCGAACGGTACGTGGGGACGATTCGAGTCGCGGAGTCCGGTCCCGACGGGACATCGTTCGAGATCGGACTTCACCTGGCACCGGAATCCGTTGACGGTTCTGGAGAAGCAAGCGGAAGCGGGAGCGGGGGATTGGGTGAGGTGATTTCGGTCGAAGAGATGCACGCGACGATCGCCGCGGCCCGTCCAGATGCACCGTTGGTGACGGTGGTCGAGGGGGCAGCCAAAGCGAACGGGCTCGGAGCGATGCGAAGTGGAACGCGGGAAGGAACGTCTTCGGACGCCGCGAGGAGGGTGCAGGAGGATCTGGCCTTGCCGGACAGTGACGGCAAGGTGTCTCCAATGGCGTAGGGGATACGCCACAATCATTTGATCGGTCCTCGGATTGGAAGCGCCGGGCCCGATGTTCTTTGGGTTAAATTTCAACATGATCAAGGAAGACAACGACTCAGTCGCCGTGGTTCGCGTTGTGGAGGACGACGCGGAGGCTCGGCGGAGCGTGGTGGAGTTGGCGCAGTCGCATGGATGGCGCGCCGTCGGTTACGGGGATGCCGAATCGTTTCTCACCGAATACGACGGTGGTGAGGTTGGATGCATCGTGCTCGACTTGCGGTTGCCGGATCGAAGTGGCTTGCAAGTCGTGGATGCGTTGGCCGAACGCGAGGGTCACGTGTCGCCGGTTGTCTTCATGACCGGGCACGGAGATTTGCCGACGGCCGTCGCTGCGATGAAGAACACCCTGGTACGAGATTTCGTCGAGAAGCCGTTCGCGCCGTCTAAGTTGACCGGGGCCATCGAACGATCAATCGCCGTCGACCGGGACGTGGTTTCGCGTTGGCAGCGGATCGCCGCGGCGCGATCCTGCAGTCGCCGACTGAGCGAGCGAGAGCGCGAGGTGCTTGATGCCCTGATGGAGGGCAAGACCAACAAGCAGATCGCCGTCGACCTGGGCGTCAGTCACAAGACTGTGTCGACGCATCGAACCCACGTACTCGAGAAGTTTGAATGCCAGTCGATTGTCGACGTGGCCCGGCTCTTGGAGTCGGCGGAAACTTGGGAGGCCGGTCAGTACGAGTGATCCGGTTGTCGCCGCGGGGCGAATTGCCGTAGCCTGCGGCCAGTTGGCCTCGCGCGGATGGTCCGTCGGTGGGCCAGCCGTCGCCCGAGGTCTCGATTTTGGATCGCAGCATGGCTCCCCTTATCGGCATCATCATGGGTTCCCAGTCTGACTGGGCGACGATGGAGCACGCCGCCGCAACGCTGGACTCGCTGGGATTGGCCCACGAGTGCCGGGTCGTTTCGGCCCACCGCACTCCAGATCGACTCTTTGAGTACGCCGAGGCGGCGTCGGGGCGAGGTCTTCGGGTGATCATCGCCGGGGCCGGCGGCGCCGCGCATTTGCCCGGCATGGTGGCGGCAAAGACCAGCGTGCCGGTGCTCGGCGTGCCGGTCGAATCGCGGGTGCTACGAGGCGTGGATTCATTGCTCTCGATCGTCCAAATGCCAGCGGGGGTGGCGGTGGGAACGTTGGCCATCGGTCGCGCTGGCGCGGTGAACGCGGGGCTCTTGGCCGCCCAGATGATCGGGACCACGGACGCCGCGGTTCGGGCCCGGGTTGACGCGTGGCGATCTGCCCAGACGGATCGGGTTCTGGCCGACGACATTCCGGGCAACGACTGATCCCGTTCGGGTATCGGATTCCACTCGACCCGGCTCTCGGAGTATTCGCGTGCAGCTCGGCATTCTCGGTGGTGGACAACTTGGACGGATGCTGGCTCTGGCCGGGGCGCCCTTGGGCGTCCGGACGGCCTTCTTCGATCCGATGGCCGATGCATGCGCGGGGCAAGTTGGCCCGTTGACCGTCGCCGACTGGCGGGACGACCGGGCGGTTCGTCGATTCGCCGAGTCCTGCGACGTTGTGACCTACGAGTTCGAAAACGTTCCGGCCGAGACGTTGGCGGCGGCTGGTGATGCTGTCCGCGTGTCACCGGCGCCTTCGGTTCTGGCCGTGAGCAGTGACCGGCTCGAGGAAAAGCGGGCGTTCGAGCGCATCGGACTGTCGGTGCCGCCGTACGCCCCCATCGCCCCCGGGCAGGCGATCGATGCCGCCCTGGCCATCAGTGGGCGGCCGGCGATGTTGAAGTCGCGGCGCGGTGGCTACGACGGCAAGGGCCAGTGGGTGATCGATTCAGCTGACGATGTGGAACGCGGATTGGCCGAGTTGAACCGGCCGTGCTTGCTAGAAGCTCGTGTCCCGTTCACAGCTGAAATTTCGATCGCCGTCGCGCGCGGCCGCAACGGCCAGATTGTTGCTTGGGGCCCCTCACGCAATGAGCACGCTGAAGGCATTCTGTCCGTGACGCGGGGCCCATGGCCGGACGGACGCATCGCGACGGTGGAGTCCGGGCATCTTGGTTTGGAAGCATCGGTCATCGGCGCGGCGATCGCTGGAGTCTCGGCCTTGGCCGAGGACATTGCCTACGTCGGCGTGCTGGCGGTTGAGTTCTTCGTGGTCGACGGCACGTTGTTGGCCAACGAAATGGCCGCCCGCGTGCACAACTCCTTTCACTGGACGATGGACTTCGCCGCGACAGGCCAGTTCGAACAGCACGTTCGAGCCGTCTGCGGCTGGCCGCTTGGCGATGCGTCGGCCATCCGCCCTTCGGCCATGGTCAACTTGGTCGGCCAGACGCTGGGTCCCGCCGACCTCCCGGCCGGTGCCGACCACCGCTTGCACCTCTACGGCAAGCCGCCGAGGCCAGGCCGAAAGGTGGGGCACCTGAATCTCGCGGCCAACGACGGGCCGGCCCTGGAGCACTCGCTCTCGCAGGCCATGGCCGCCGTCGCGGCGGCGGGCGCTGAAGCGCGCGGGCAACCGCAGCCGCTTGGTTAGGTTCTGGGCGCAGAGCCATCAGACGAGGCTGGGCGGGCCGGGGTGGCCGGGTACACTCGCACGATCGTTCCCTTCAATCCCCGATTCATCGGAGCCCCCGCCGCCATGTCGATCCGTTTTCACAATGCGCTCACCCGGACGCTGGAGGCTTTTGAGCCCCAGGACCCGCCGCGTGTGACGATCTACACGTGCGGACCGACCGTCTACGACTTCGCCCACATCGGGAATTTTCGAACGTTCCTCGCGTCCGATGTCTTGCGGCGCTTCCTGGTGGTCGCGGGCCACGATGTGCATCACGTGATGAACATCACCGACGTCGGGCATATGGTCGACGACACCGATGTTGACGGTGGCGGCTTGGACAAGATGGCCGCGGCGGGCGAGCGAATTCGCGAGCAGAAAGAGGCTTCGAAGAAGACCTCCAAGAAGGACGGAACGGCCGCGGCCGAAGCGGTGGAGAATCCGGACGACCCGTATCAGATCGCCGACTTCTACGCCGCGGCATTCGTCGAGGATGGCCGGCGACTGGGGCTCGGGGTGTGCCTCGATCCGGAGTCCCACCGGCCGCGGGCCACGCGACACGTCGACGGCATGATCAGCATGATCGAGACGCTGATCGAGCGAGGCCACGCGTATGTCGGGGCCGATGGCGTCGTCTACTACTCGGTGGAGTCCTTCCCCGCGTACGGCGCGCTGAGCGGCAATAGCCTGGCTGACCTCCGAGAGGGTGAAGGCGGACGCGTCAGTGCTGGCGATCAAGCGAACAAGCGGCATCCCGCCGACTTCATGCTTTGGAAGCCCGATCCGTCGCACCTGATGAAGTGGGACAGCCCCTGGGGGACGGGCTATCCGGGTTGGCATCTCGAGTGCTCGGTGATGGCGATGGATCGTCTCGGGGCGGAGACGATCGACATCCACACCGGTGGCGAAGACCTCGTCTTCCCGCACCACGAATGCGAGATCGCTCAGAGCTGCGGGGCGACCGGTCGGTCGACGTTCGCGCGGTACTGGTTGCACTCGCGTTTCCTCATGGTCGAGGGGGCGAAAATGAGTAAGTCGGCCGGCACCTTTTATACGGTCCGCGACATTCTCGAAGGCAAAGCAACCGAAGGCCGGCCGGTGGCCCCCGCCGTGCTGCGGTACGAACTCATCAAGGCGCACTACCGAACGAGTACGAATTTCACGGCGCGCGGACTCAAGGAATCTGCGGGTGCAGTGCGCAAGTTGTCAGATTTTCGCCATCGCATGGCCGATGCCGCGGGCGACGCGTCGGCGACCGTGACACCGGATCATCCAGTGCTCGCCGAGTTTCTCGGGGCGCTGGGCGACGATCTGAACATGAGTGCGGCGCTGGCTGTGGTCTTTCCGTGGATGGGCGAGGATCATCCCGACCCCGCCGAATCCCTGGCCGTCTTCGATGCGATCAACCGTGTCCTGGCCGTCGCGCCGATGGTCGCACCCGATGGCTCGATCTTGGACGGTGACGGGAGCGGAGACTCTGCCGGCGGGGCAGATGACGTGGCCGCGGAAGTCGCCGCGATGTGCGCCGAACTCGACGCTGCCCGGGCGGCCAAAGACTTCGGCCGAGCCGATGAATTGCGCGATGCGATCACCGCCCGGGGGTGGACGGTCAAGACGACGCGAGACGGCACATCGGCCGCGCCCGAACTCGGATGACGAAGAACGTACGAGCGCCCCGCGAGCCGGAGGCCACGCTGCTTCGGTTGACGACACTCGATGCGGCGCAGGCAGTGGTGGCGTTGCGGAGTGTCCGACGGGCGACAAGACGCCGCGTCGCGGGGCCAGTTCTGGCGGGGATCTTCTTCGGCGTCTTGGTCGCGATGATTTCGCTTGTGTTGCTGGCCATCCTTGGCGTGGGCATCGTCGAGAACGTCTCGTCGCCGTTGGTGGCGAACGTTGTCGGACTGCTGGTGGTGTTCGCCCCGCCGGTCGTCGGCGTCTACGCCGGAATCAAGCTGTTTCTTCGGCAGCGGGTCATGCAGAGCCGGATCGAAATCGTCGCCCGGCTGGCGGAGCGGTCGTGCTTCGGTTGCGGCTACCGGCTCCGAGGTGTGGCCACTGGTCCGTCCGGGACCTGTCGATGCCCGGAGTGCGGCGTGGAGTCGCCGGTGATGCGGACCGAAGTGTCCGCGGCGGCGGCGTTGTGCCCTCGGTGCGGCAGCGAATTGGATGGCCAGGCCCCCGACTCGCTCGGCGCGGTGATGTGCACCGGTTGTGGGCATCGCACCGCCGGTCTCGTACGCGGCGACCTTGCCTTGATCGCCGCGGCGACCGGCCGCGGATCGCGGGCGGATCGACGCGCGTTGGCCCGATCGCCCGCCAATCCCGAGCCCAGCGAGTCATTGCTCGCGCTCTCGACGGCCCGGCCACGTGATCTGGACGACCTCGCGGTTGGACTCGTCGCGCGATTCCCCGGCTTCGGTACCTTGCCGCTCTTCATGGCCCTGGCGTACGCCATGTGCGGAGCGGTCTTGCTCTTGGGCGCCATCATCGGGCTTTTCGTGGGTCTCGACTGGGTGCTTGGGCTGGCCGGGGTCGATGTGCCGCGGGCGTTTCAGGGACCGGTCGTGGTCATGGTCGTCGCGGTCGGCTCGCTCTTGCTCTTTGCTTTCTTATTGCAGCGCGGCGTGGCTGCGGCATGGCGGCAGATTGTGGTCCAGGTCCTGGCCGACGGGAGCTGCTTCACGTGTGGTGCGATGCTCGATCGCGAAACGGCTTCGGCCGACGGCATCATCACGTGTCGATCGTGCGACGCCGACAACCCAATGCCGGTCGATCGAGCAGAGGGCTCGTAGACTCTTCGCCGCACGCCGCACGCCGTTCGCCGCTCACCGCTCACCGCTCATCGTTCACCGTTCATCACTCACCGCTCACCGCTCGCCGCTCGCCGCTCGCCGCTCACCGCTCACCGCTCGCCGCTCGCCGCTCACCGCTCACCGCTCACCGCTCACCGCTCGCCGCTCGCCGCTCACCGCTCACCGCTCGCCGCTCACCGCTCACCGTTCGTCGCTCGCCGCAGTCCACGTCCCACATCCTTGCTTCGAGATTCACCATGCCCGCCCCGGTTCGTATTACAAGCTGGAACGTCAATGGATTGCGGAATGCCATTCGTAAGGATTTCGGTACGTACCTGGACGAGATCGAGTGCGACGTGCTGCTTCTTCAGGAGATCCGTTCGACGCCGGCCCAGCTTCCGGACGCGTGGGCGACGCCGGCCGATTGGCACGTCGCCTGGCATCCGGCGGAGCGGCTGGGGTACGCGGGAACGGCCGTTTTCTCCCGGCATCCGATCACGGTGCGATCGCGAGGAATGGGCACCAAAGATGCCGACGTCGAAGGCCGCGTCCTGGAAGTGGCGACGGCCGGCGTGCGCGTCGTCAGCGTCTACGCTCCGTCGGGTTCGTCGGGAGCTGAGCGCCAGGCGGTGAAGGATGCCTGGATGCCGGCCTTCACGCGTTGGGCGGCTCCGATGCTCCGCGCGCGAACCCCCACGATCCTCGGCGGTGACCTCAACGTCGCGCATACCGAGCGTGACATCTTTCATTGGAAGTCGAATCAGAAGTCGAGCGGGTTCTTGCCGCACGAACGTGCGTGGGTCGGCGCGTTGCTCGACGCAGGGTGGGCGGATTTCGTGCGCGAACACCATGGGGCGGTCGATGGGCCGTACACCTGGTGGAGCAACCGGGGGCAAGCGCGGCAGCTCGATCGGGGCTGGCGCATCGACTACCTCCTCGGGAACCGGGCCGCGGCTCGCCAGCAAACCGGGGCGCCGGAGATCCACCGGGAGGCGGGGCTGGCCGTTTCGGACCATGCTCCGGTGACGATCAGTTTGGCGGTGTGAGACAGACGGGCGGGACGAACATCACGGCAGCCGACGCCGGTTCACCATGTCGTACCGCTGGCCCGCCGACAGTTCTTCCGAACCCGACACGGCGTTCGGCCGAGCGTCGTAGAAGGTGATGGCGTTGGAGCCGGCCACCTCGGCCACCCCGCCTTGGACGATGATGGCGGTCCGTTCGTCGATGCCGATGCCGAGAAGCGCCGGGTGTTCCTCGACCAAGGCGCCGAAGGCTTCGCCGCGATTGCGCTGACGGAAATGGGCGTCAACCACAACGCCGGGCAGCAGCCCCAGGCCTTGGGTGTAACCATCGAACAAGAGGACTTGGTTCGTGCGTGGATCCCCTCGGACGAGCAGCTCGCCGGCCACCTGCGCTCCGGCTGAACTCCCGCCGACCGCGCCGCCGCCGGCCAAGATCTTGGCGATGCGGCCTGCGGCCTGGGTGGATTGCAGCGCGTCCATGGCCCGGAACGTCCGGCCGCCATCGATCCACACGCCCGTGGCCCGGTCCAGCGCGGCGAGGAACCGGGGGTCGCGATCGGCCACGTGTGGATCATGGGTGTGCAAGATCGTGACGTCATCGCACCCGAAGTCCCGCAGCTTGGAGGCGCTGTACGACTCCACCGGTGCATCGGGATCGAAGGAACGAGCCACCGGAAGGCACACGAAGGCGGCGCTCCGCCCGCCGGCCGCGGCGATAAAGCGCTCGAAGGTGGCGTCGTCCACGCCGCTGCCGCCGTGCAAGAAGAGCGTGCCGCCCGCGATGGTTGGGGCCGACGTGGCGGATGCTCTGGTGCCCGCCGCTGCATCGTTGGAGTGCGCCCGAGCCTGGCGCTGCAGGGCCATCAAGTCCATGCTCCAAGACAGCGGGTCCACCGTGTCAAACTCGTCGACGGAGTTGAGTTCTTGGACGCGCGGGGACGCGCTGCCGTTGTGCAGGTGCACGCGCATCCCGCCCGAGCCGTAGCCCATCAGCCGGCGCCCGGCGTAGGCCACGATCGCGGTAGACGGTTCCATCTCCCAGTGCAGGGTGCCCGGCTGAAGCTCCGGTACCTCGTCCCAGGCATGAAATGCTGTGTTCGGCAGGCGTCGTCGGGCGGCCGCGCCGTGTCCGCCAACGACCCGGCCGCGGTCCAGATGCACGTCGATGATCCGCCGAAGCAATGGAATTGAGTCGAAGGCGGGGGCGTCGGCGGCGAACCAGATGCCATCGGCCGAGAGCAGTTGAAGCAGGCGTTCGTCGTCGGCGGCGGTTCGGGTGCTGCCGAGGCCACCATTCGCCGCCACGCGGAGCACGGTGCGGGCGCCGCGATCGGCCCACTGCTGGTCGGTCGGCGTTCCCGCGGCGTCGCCGACCACCACGATCGTCGGAGACGACGACCGCGTCAGATAGAGGAATGCATCGATGACCGCGGGATGGACGGTTCCGTCGGACGGCAAGACAAGGGCGCCGGGAATCGGCCGCACGAACAAGCGCTGGTTGCCCGAATCGATGGCGTCGTCGATGGCCGTGGGGGCGGTTTCATCGGCCGCGACGCTCGGGCTTCCGATCAGGCCGACGATGACCAGGACGAAGGTCGCATGAAGCATTCGGCCAAAGTTCCGACTGGAGTGACGGGGGGTGGTCAACGTGGAGCCTCCTGGAGTGCGGTCCGGGGCAATGCCCTGCGGTGCAGTGCCGCGCGGCGCACAGCCCTTCGGTGCCGGGTTCGGGACGGACCTTCAATGCCGGGGGTTCGGCGGATCGAGTGTACGGGTGAAGGGTCGATTGTTCGGTCGGGAAAGCGAAGAGGAACTGATGAACGCATCGCAAATGACGCGACAGAAGCCGAAATCATCGCGGCAACGAAGCTTGAGCGTTAGGTAGACTATCGAATCAATGAGACGATCCACTCCATCCATGACCGCGCTGCGGGCGTTCGAAGCGGCCGCCCGGCGGGGCAGCCTGGCCCGCGCGGCCGAGGAGCTCAGCGTGACTCCTGGGGCGGTCAGTCAGCAAGTCTCCGGTCTGGAAGCGTCGCTCGGCGTCTCGCTGTTCACGCGGGTTCGCCAACGGCTGCAATTGACCGATGCCGGGCGGGCGTACCGTGACCATGTGGGCGCGGCGTTCGATCGCATCGAGTCGGCGACGGCCGATCTCGTTGGCCGTCAGTTGGGGGTCGACGTGACGATCGGCGTCTTGCCATCGCTTGGCCACGCGTGGCTGATCCCGCGACTGCCGCGGCTCGTCGGCCGGCATCCGGGACTTGAGATTCGCGTTGTCACCCTCGCCCTCGACTTTGCACGGGCGGAGCGCACGCCAGATCTCGATGGCGGACGAATTGACCTCGCTCTCTACTACGGCGACGGCCACTGGCCCGGTCTTGTCGCCGATCGGCTCATGGACGAGCGATTGATCGCGGTCGCGGCGCCGTCGCGGGTGGCGGCGACCGAATCAGCGGGGGCCATCGACACGTTGCCGCTGCTGCACCACACCACGCGACCCGAGAGTTGGGCGGAGTGGTTCCAGCGGTCCGGACGCACGCCGCGCCCGTGCACCGGTGGGGCATTCGAGCACTTTCACTTGTTGGTCGAGGCGGCTCGATCCGGGCTCGGGATCGCGTTGGTTCCGCGCGCGTTCGTGCACGAAGAGCTGGCCCGTCGGTCCTTGATTCAGGTGGGCGACGACGATCTGCCGTCGCGGCGAGCGTACTACGTGGTGCGCACCGCCGGGCGGCCGATGGGAGAGCCGGCCGCGTCCGTCTGGGCGTGGCTTCAGGCCGAGGGCCGGTCCACGCCGCCGTGACTCAGTACTCGTGCACGCCGGCGATGGCCGCGAGTTCTTGCATCGCTCGCACGTCGTCTTGACGGCCGGCATTGGCGAACTGTGCTTCGAGGTTGCGCAGGATTCGGGCGATCCACGCCTGGTGGCTGGCCCGGGGCAACCGGCCCGCATCCACCGCGACACCGGTCGTCTCTCGAATCGCGTCGGCGACTTCATCTTCCCAGAGCAGGCGGCCGCCGGAGAACGGATCGACGAACATGCGGCGGCCGGGACCTTCCACTTCGACCAGGAAGTGCATCGGGGCGTTGATGCCGTGGATGCGGAGTCCAAGCAGTTCGCCGACCGCCTTGTAAACAAGGGCCAGCGTGATCGGCACGCCGAGCCGTCGGGTCAGGACGTCCGGCAGGTAATTGTTCCGTTCGTCGTAGTACTCGGCCGCGTTGCCGGTAAAGCCCGCTTGCTCGAAGAGCACGAAGTGCAGGTGGGCCATGACCACTTCGACTTCATCCAGCGGGATGGGGCGCGGCATGCGCTTCAGTCGGGGCAGGCGGGCGAGCACCGAATCCACGTACGCCGAGATCGTGCGTTCGACTTCCTCAACTCGGACCGCCGGCTGGGCGTGCACCGCGATCGAGGTCGCCGCGAGCAGCAGGCCGCCGGTCGACGTGAGGCCAGGAACGGCCGACGTCATGAGTTCGATGGCGCGAGGATGGCAGGATCCGGGCAAGGGCATACGGCGATCGTAGGATCGCTGTCGGTCGCTGGGGTGACCAAGTTGGATCGATTCAGGCTCGCGAGGCATCCGCCGCGGGCGGGGCGGGTGCCGTACCGTCCGCCGGGGCGTTGCGCGTGGGGCCGCTTGAAGGTCCGCGCCGCGGGGCGTTCGGGGCCGCGTCGCCGGAGGGTCGCTCGCCGCGGGGTCCGCCGCGCCGCGG
>JBGCEZ010000079.1:0-4029 GCA_045106735.1 Phycisphaerales bacterium
ACCCAACTCTGGCGGGGCATGCTCGCCACGCTGACCGCCGTCTTTGGGGCGGGCGTTGGCGTCTGGATGCTGAGCCGGCAGTTCTACAACAGTCCGATGCTCAAGCGGCTCGTCCTTGAAGGCGACACCGACGGCCACGGCACCGGCGCCCGCAGCGCGACGGTGCTCAGCTCCGCTGGCCCGATGTCGGCGAGTGAAGCGATTCCCGTCGGGACCGTCGGCACCACCCAGTGCGAGTTGCGTCCGTCGGGCCGGGCCGAATTCGACGGCCGTTTGGTCGACGTGCAATCCGCTGGCATGTTCATCGAGACCGGCGTTCCGGTCCGCGTCGTCGGACATTCCGCCGGCATTCCCCTGGTCGAGACCGAATGATGCTGACCGTCACGTCGCTGCTGGCCGCCGCAGCTCCCGCCGCCGCCTCCAACGGCGCCCAAGGCAACGACCTGCTGATCCTGTGGGCCGCGATCCTGCTCGGGGCCTCACTGGTCCTCATCGTGGTCGAACTGTTCGTCCCCTCCGGCGGCTTGATCGGCTTTCTCGCCGGGGCGGCGGCCATCGGGTCCCTGGTCGCGCTGTACATGTACGACTCGATGTGGGGCTTCGCCGGCACTGGCCTGTACATGCTGCTCTTCCCGATCGTCATCGTGACGATGTTCAAGATCTGGGCGAACTCCGCCTACGGGAAACGACTGGTGCTCGGCGGAGATGAGCCGTCGGCCTACGACGAGGGCGGAGCGGCCACCGCCTCGGAAATGTCCCGCCAGGCCCGGGCCAGCGAACTGGCCGGCTACGTCGGCGGCGACGGCACGACCGAGACCGCCCTGCGACCGGTCGGCACGGTGCGCATCGACGGCCGGCGGATCGACGCCCTTGCCGAAGGCGGCATGATCGAGGCGGGCGTCGCGATCACGGTGGTGGCCGCGTACGACAACCAGCTCAAGGTTCGGCCGCGGTCCTGAGGACGGCCGTATACTCTGGCTCCTCCGGGGGCGTTCCGCTCCCGCTTTGAGTTGATTCTTCGCGG
The DNA here is from genome assembly GCA_045106735.1 of Phycisphaerales bacterium. Taxonomy (GTDB): domain Bacteria; phylum Planctomycetota; class Phycisphaerae; order Phycisphaerales; family SM1A02; genus JBGCEZ01. Next base: position 1,025 of record JBGCEZ010000079.1, read on the forward strand.
AGCCTTCCATGTTCGGTCCCCTGCACCTCGCCGTGGATCCCCTGCTGATCGGCGGCGGCATCGTCGTGGCGATCGTTGTTCTGGTGATCCTGGTCCTCATCGGCCAGTACATCAGCCTCTGGTTGCAGGCGTTCCTGTCCGGCGCGAAGGTCGCCCTGCTCGACCTGATCATGATGCGCTTCCGGAAGGTCGACCCCCGGGTCATCGTCATCAACCGCATCTCGGCCAAGAAGGCCGGCCTCGAGATGCCGACCGACTGGCTGGAAGCCCACTACCTCGCCGGTGGCCGCGTGAGCAACGTGGTCCGGGCGATGATTGCCGCCGACAAGGCGAAGATCGATCTGCCGTGGGAACGCGCGACCGCCATTGACCTGGCCGGCCGCGACATCCTCGACGCGGTGCGGACGTCGGTCGATCCCAAGGTCATCGACTGCCCCCAGCCGACCGGCAGCAAGTCCACGGTGGACGCCGTGGCCCGCGACGGAATCCAGCTCAAGGCCCGCGCCCGCGTGACGGTCCGCACGAACATCGAGCGGCTCGTCGGTGGTGCGACGGAAGAGACGATCATCGCCCGCGTCGGCGAAGGCATCGTGTCGGCCATCGGTTCTTCCAGCACCCACAAGGAAGTACTCGAGAACCCGGACAAGATCTCCAAGGCCGTGCTCGCCCGCGGCCTCGACTCCGGCACCTCGTTCGAGATTCTCTCGATCGACATCGCCGACATTGACGTCGGCGAGAACATCGGTGCCGGTCTCCAGACTGACCAGGCCGACGCGGACAAGAAGCGCTTCCAGGCCGAGGCCGAAAAGGCTCGCGCCATCGCCGTGGCCAAGACGGCCGAGTACAGCGCCGAAGTCGAGAAGAACCGCGCCCTCGTCGTGCTGGCCGAGGCCGAAGTGCCCAAGGCCATCGCCGAGTCCTTCCGCAGCGGCCACCTCGGCATCATGGACTACTACCGCCTCCAGAACGTCCAGGCGGACACGAGCATGCGTGCGTCCATCGCCGGCGACGACGAGGCGGCCGGCGGCGAGTGATTTCGGCCGGCCCTGGGTTGATCGAGCGATCTTCGGGCCGGGGCCCGGGCGGTTGACGGCACGTCGGAGATGATGCGCCTCGGACGAACCACCGATTCGCGGGGTTCGTAGTGGAGTCGCTCCGCCGGTGGAGCGATGGATTCACCATGCCGACCCTGCACGTGGTCATGCCGCACTTCAACGAGCCGGAAACGCTCGAGCAATCCTTGCGCCGCCTCATTGCGGCCGAGCGTCCGGACGGCTGGGGGCTGCAGATCCACCTGGTGGACGACGGATCCGCGGCCGACGCGGTGGCGGAAGCCCGGCGGGTCACCGAACTCTTGGCCGCCGAAGGCGTGCCCATCGAGCTGACCCAGCACCCTGAGAACCGCGGCAAGGGGGCGGCGCTTCAGACCGGATTCGACGCGGTCCTGGGCATGGCCGAGACCGGCGACCTGGTGGTCATCCAGGATGCCGACCTCGAGTACGACCCGGCGGACATCGCCGGCCTGATGCAGCCGCTCATTGCCGGCGAGGCCGATGCCGTCCTGGGCACGCGCTGGGGGTCCCACCGGCAGCTCCGCGGTCCGATCGCCCGGATCCACGCCGCCGGGAACGGACTCCTGACCGCCCTCAGCAATGCCATGACCGGCTTCCGCGTGAGCGACATGGAGTGCTGCTACAAGCTGTTTGGCGTTGACACGCTTCGGCGGCTTCGCCCGGGCCTGACCGAGCCACGCTTCGGCATCGAGCCGCAGATCGTCGCCGGGCTCGCCCGCCAGGGAGCCCGGGTGGCCGAGGGTCCGGTGGCCTACGACCCGCGCGGTTTCGCCGATGGCAAGAAGATTGGGGTCTCCGACGGACTCCGGGCCATCTGGGTCATCACCCGCGAGCGGTGGCGCGGACGACGCGCGGCCCCGGGCACGTGAGCCCATCGCCTGATGATCCGCAGCCGGAGACGCACGCGCGGGACGGTGCCCTGCCTGGTTTGGAGCCGGGGCGGGAGTCGGAGCCGGGGGCGACGCCCGAACCCGCACCCGAACCCGGCGACGGGAATGACTCCCTCACCCCACCGACGTCGGGCCGAAAGCGCCTCCTCCAGATCGCGGGCTTCGTGGTCGGGCTCGCCCTGCTCGCCTGGTGCGTGGCCGGGGCGATCGGCGACGAAGGCGCCCGAGAAGGCTGGCGCGCCCTCGGCCGGGCCCACCCGGGGCTCATCGCCGCGTTGCTGGCCTGCACCGCCGCCAGCGCCGCGGTCAACGGCCTGGTGTTCTTCGTCACCGGACGTCCGCTCACCGAACTGCGGGCCATTGACCTGCAGCGGCTCAACCTCGTGGCCAACCTGCTGAACTACGCCCCGGTTCGCCTGGGCCTGGCCGCCCGCGTGGCCTGGCACATGACCGTCGACCGGCTCAGCCTGCTGCAGATCGGCGGCTGGTTCGCGGTCATCGGCGTGGTGCTGGTGGTGGGCACCGGAGCGGCCTTTGGCGCGACGTTGCTCGTGCCGTCGATCGGCGGCCTGTGGGTGGGTCTGTTCTTTGGCCAGATCATCGCCGGGTTGCTGGCATTCCGCTTCGCCGGGGCACGTCTGTTGGCCCGCCACGGACGCGGCGTCGAACGCATCCTGCAGGATCCCGCGGCGATCTGGATCGCCGGCGGTCTGCGGGTCGTCGACCTGGCCGTGTACTGGGCCCGCATGGCCATCGCCGCCACGATCCTCGAACTCCAGCTCAGCCCGTCGGCCCTGTTGATCCTGGCCATCGTCGCGTTCACTTCGAGCCTGGTGCCCTTCGGCCGCGTGGGCTTCCGGGAGTTCGCGGTCGCCGCGGCCGGCGGCTGGATCGGTATGGAAGCCGCGGGCGTCGAAGCCAGCATGAAGCAGCTCGCCCTGCTCGACTCCGCCGGCGAAGTGGGCTTCTACCTGGTGGCCGGGGCCGTCTGCCTGCCGTGGTATCGCCGGCGGTGGACGGCGGCGCTGGCGGCGAGCCGCGA
>JBGCEZ010000008.1:0-59104 GCA_045106735.1 Phycisphaerales bacterium
GCTTCCGGCCGGAACGGCAGTTGACCTTCGACCCGCGTGGCGTCGGCCGCGGACGCCGCCTCAACGCATGCATCCAAGCGAGCGCGAAGATGATCGGCCGGCGTGCTGATCAGGTCTTCGAGTGAGAGTCCGGCCGCCCCCGGCCACGGGTTGGATCCGTATTCCGTTTCGAGGCCGCGTTCCAGAATGCCCTCGACGGCCAACTGCGACGCGTCAACGTCTTCGATCGAGACGCCACGCACGTGGTCGATCGGAAGCTCAACCGCCGAGTCGATTGCCAGCCACTGTCCGACCAGGTGATGAAATGAGCCGTCCCGTCCGGCTCGTTCCAAATCCGGAATGCCCGACGCATCGTCGGCGTCTTCGTCGACCATGAGTGCTCGCCAGGCCACTTGCAATTCATCGTGCAGCCCTTGCAATTGGCGGTCGATCGCGTTGACGTCGCGTTCCGACTTGGGACGCGGATAGGTCTCGGAGAGTTCCTCAAGCTGCTTGCGCACGGCCATGTAGAGGTCGCGTTGGTCGCGCTTGACGTCGTGAATGACGGCGCAGAGATCGCCCAGTCCGACGTGCTGGAGGCGGTTCGCCACGACGTCGATCGCGGTCCGCTTTTCGCAGACGAAGAGCACGCGTTCGCCGCGGGCCAGGTGGTCGCCAATGATGTTGGTGATCGTCTGGCTCTTGCCCGTTCCCGGAGGGCCATGGACGACGAGCCCGCCCACTTCGCGGGCGAGCCGCACGGCGCGAGCCTGGCACGGGTCTGACAATTGCACGAACCGCTCTTCCGCGAACGATCGGCGCCGGCGTTCGAGGCCCAGGGCTTCATCATCGGCCGCGGTCGCGACCGACGGGTTCACCGAGAGAAACGACTTCAGCGGTTCCTGGACCTCCGGCTCGGCCACGAGGTGTTGGGTGTCCCGCAGCAGCCCTTGATTCGACACGGGAAAGAGCCCGATGACCGCACTGTGCACGATCGCCCGCGGCTCACCCTCGGCGTTCCGCCCGGGGGCTGGCTGAAAATCGGTCAACGTCGGCGGATCGCCCTCGCCCCCGCCGTCGCCCTCGCTCTCGCCCTCGCCCTCGCCCTCGCCCCCGCCTCCGCCAGATGGCTCGGCCAGCGATGCCGGCGGTTCGAGTTCCAACGCCCGGCACACGTGCCCGACGATCTCCTGCAACTCGCGCCAGGGCTCGACGCCTTCAGCGTCGGAGAAGAGGTCCTCGGCCGACTGCCCCGTTTGCCGCTCCACCCACGAGAGGAGCGACTGGTTCGGGACGACGCGATCTTCACCGGAGTATCGGCAGGTCAACTCGACGACCGGCCGGACGCCGCTGGACACCTTGAGCTGCACCGGAACGAACGCGAGGGGCGCGAGCACCCGAGGGCCCCCGCCATTGGTGTGTCTCGGCAGATGGAGCAGCGGGAAGCCGACGTTCAGGACGTACACGCCGGTGTCTTCTTCGTAGGTCCGGGCTTCCTCGGCGATGTGCCGCAGCTTGCGAAGGACCGCTTGTTGCTTGGTCCACGCGCGCTCCATCGCCGCTCGACTCGGGCCACTCTTGGGTGGGTCGGCGTCGACCTCGGCTTCGTGCCGTCGGTCGGAGGCATCGCCCGTATCTGGTCCGGCATTCGGTCTCGTGCCCGGCTCGACAGGTGCATCACCCGTGCGCTCCGGGCCAGAGGGAGCGCTGCCACGCTCAGAATCGACCGAATCGACGGGCGCCTCCCCGAACGCCGCCGGCGGATCAACCGGAGCATCGGCCCCGTGGCCACGCCCCGCATGCTTGGCCGGCGGGCGTTCGATGGTGCCGGTGAGGCGCACCGTCCCCGCATCAGACATGAGGCCGGCGATGATGTCTTCCGGCCCCAGATCCCCGAGTGCGGCGAGTTCCGTCAGGTCCAAACGCTGCCGACTGTTCGCCGGGCGACAGTCGATGGACGGCCCGCGGGCGATGGCCGCGAAGAGGCGGTCCAACATCTGGGCCAACAATCCGGTTTCGCTCACACTCATGCACCACTGCCCCTGGTGGCCGGACGCAATTGGGTCCGGCTCGACGCACCCGTCCAACGCGCCCCGCCTCCAGGGGCTCGCTCGTTCGACGAGGGTCCGCGGGTCACCCCCCGGCCACGAGCAAGCGTACCGGCCGCGGTCCGGCGCGCCCGCCCCGGACCGCGGCAAACTGGCTCGATCCGCCAACTGGCCCGCCTCGCCGTGCTCGTACCCGAGGCTTGCCGGCTACGACCGGGATCGGAACGCGCGAGTTGTGGCGGTGGAAGACGGCCGACCTGTGTCCGACGCGCCCCGAACGGAGGCCGACGTCCCCACCCGCGACGCCGATCGCGCGAGCTCCAGCAAGTCGCCCACGATCGACTCGGCCGTCGGCCACCGTCCGGCCCCGCGACCGCGGAGCGTCTCGACGCGGCCGTCGGCCCGTTCGATCACCAGCGCGTTCCACTCGTCCGGCAGGTCGTACAGCGGGTCGCCGGGCATGACCGACTCGACCGCCACGTGGGCCGCGCCCGGCTCGAGCGTGGCGACTTGCCGCCAACGGCCGCCATCCGTCGCCCGGGACGCGACCACGGGCCACGGCGAACGGGTGGCCACGAGCGTCTCGGCGTTCCAGCCGGCGGCCCAGGCCAACACCCGCAGCTTGTCGAGTGCGTCCCGTCCGTCGAGATCGCGCTCGCAGTCCGCCTCGGCAAAGCCCAGACGCTGCGCGGTGTCGACCGCTACCGCCCGGGTGGACCCTTCGCGCATGCGTTCCAGCACAAAGTTTGCCGTGCCGTTCAGCACGCCGCGCACGCGCCGGATCGCTGCCGCCCGCACGCGCTCGATCGCCGGCAACGCTCCACCCACACTCGCCGATGCCGTCCACCGTCCGCCGCCGGCCGCCGCCCACTCGTCCAACGCCGCCCCGTCTTGGGCCACCAACGTCTTGTTGGCCGTCACGAGATGTCGGCCCGAGACCAGCACGTCTCGCGCGAGAGTCCGGGCAACGTCCGTCCCGCCAATGGTCTCGACCACCACGTCCGCCGCGCCCAACGCTGGCCCAATCGACGTGTGGATCGGAACCTCCAGCCCAGCAAACTCGTTGGCCCGCTGGCGATCGCGCACCACCACCCCCGACAGTTCAAAGTGCTCCGGCAGCGCGAGCACCCGATTGATGACCCCACCACCGACCGTGCCCGGCCCGGCCACCACGACCCGCAGGCGCCGCGGCTGGTCCGCCGCCGCATCCCATCGGCTGATCCCCGGTCCAATCTCGGTGGGACGCACGCCGTTCACGCGCCCGAGTTCGAACGTCTGCCCCGCCTCGCCGGCGATCCGGGCCGCCTTGTGCTGGATGATCGACCCGTCCGTTTCCAGCGCGGCCTCGATGCTGCATCGGGCATAGCGCGGGGGCGGCGGTTTCGTCGACGACGGATCGGACGCGTACAAACCGTCAACGTCTTTGATCAAACGGCAGCGATCCGCCCCCAGTTCGCTGGCCACAAAGAGGGCACTGAGATCCGATCCGCCGCGGCCCAAGGTCACCGTTCGGCCAGTGTGGTCGACGGCGACAAAGCCGGGCAGGACCACGACGCCATGGCGGCGGAGTTCTCCGAGTACCCGCGCTGCGTCCAGCCACGTCGGCCGCGCATCGAGTGGATCCCCCGACGCATGCAGCCCAGCCTCGCCCGGCGTCAGGACACTGGCCGGAAGACCCGCCCGGTCGAGGTGCGCCCCGAGCAGCGCGGCGGACGCTCCTTCCCCGCGAGCGAGTGTGGCTGCCACCGCCCACGGATCCGCGTCCGATCGGCACGATCGGAGGAGGGCATCCGTCTGCCCCGCGAGCGCGGAGACCACCGCGACCACGCGCCATCCTTGCCGTCGCCAACGCTGCACCTCGTGCACCGCGACGCGGAGCCGGTCTTCATCCAGCAAGACCGACCCACCGAATTTCAACACGATCAGGCGCGAGCGAGACACGGCTCCACCTCCTTCGCCGTCGATGCCGAGGCCGATGCGGTCGCCCGCCCCGGAGTCCCCGGTGAAGCCGTTCCCGATGAAGCCGCCTCTGAGAACGCCGTCCCCGATGCGGCCGTCACCGATGCGTCCGCCGCGCGATCGCCCGCTGCACCCGGCGTCCCGCCCGGCTCGATCGCCTTGCCTTCGACCGACGCCGCCGACGCCGCATCCAGCCCTCGCTGCAAGTCCGCGACGATGCTCTCCACCGGCTCCAAGCCGACCGACAGCCGCAGCAGGCCGCCGGCAATCCCCGCTGCCTCGCGTTCGTCCGCCGGCACGTCGGCGTGGGTCATGCTCGCGGGGTGCGTGATCAGCGTCTCCACCGATCCCACGTGTTCGACCAGCGTGCACCGCGTCAGCGCCGACACGAAACGCGTACCGCCGGCCACGTCGCCGTCGACTTCGAAGGACACGACCGCCCCGTCCCCGGCCGGATGCTGCCGGGCGGCGATCGCCCGGTTCTTGGCGTCGGCCCGCGACGGATGGTGCACCACCCGCACGCCCGCCTGGCCGGCCAGCCAGGTCGCGATCTCGGCCGCCGCCGCGGACTGCGCGGCCAAGCGCAACGGCAACGTCTTGAGCCCGTTGATCGTCAGCCACGCATCGAAGGGCGTTTGGATCGCCCCGGTGCACTTGCGAATGAAGCGAATGCGATCCAGCACCGCCTCGTCCCGGGCCACGATTGCCCCGCCGAGGGCGATGGAGTGCCCGTCAATGAACTTGGTGGTTGAGTACACGCTGATGTCCGCCCCCAAATCCAGCGGCCGCTGCAGGGCGGCGGTCAGGAACGTGTTGTCGACGGCCAGCAACGCATCGTGGCCGTCCAAGGCTGCACGGCATGCGGCGATGTCGGTCAGTTCGAGGGTTGGGTTTGACGGCGTTTCCACGAACACCAGCCGCGTTTCTGGCCGCAGCGCGTCGGCAATCTGGGTCGCGTCGTGGGAGTCCACGAACGTGCACGCCACGCCAAGATCGGGCAGCAATTGCTGGAGCAGCCGCGTCGTGCCGCCGTACACCGCCCGGCCACAGATCACGTGGTCGCCCGCTCGCAGCAGGGCGAGAAAGAGCGCCGATTCCGCCGCCAAACCGGTCGTGAAACAGGCCGCCGGCGGCGCGTCTTCGAGCGCGCCGAGGGCCGCCTCAAGCGTGGCCACCGTGGGGTTCGAGACGCGGGAGTACTGGTGATCGGGGTCGCTGCCGACGCCGTCGCGCACGAACGTGGACGACTGGACGATGGGGGCGAGCAGCGGCGCTCCGTCCCCGTGCCCACGTCCGATACTCGGGCAGATCAAGCGCGGGTCGGAAGGATGGATTCCGGCGTCAATGGCCATGTCGATGGCCACGTGGGGAGCCGCGCCGCTCCCCGCGTCAGTGGCCACGTCGGACGGCGAACCGATGGAGTCAGTGAAACGTTCCATGCTGTGAACCTCATTCACAGCACCAAGCGCATCCAGTGTTGGCGTGGATCCGGGCCACATGGCCACGGTCGTTTTGACGAGCCCCGCCCGAAGGCGACCATCGTCCGCATCGTTCCCCACGCCGGGGCTGGTCTCGGCACCGTGGCCGGCGTTGTGCGCCGGCTCGGTTGCCGCCTGGGACCTTTGAGACATCCCAGGACTCTTGATGCAAGTCGAGGCGAAGACTACCGAATGCGTTCGGCCGGTCAACCCCATGACGCAAAAATCTGTGCGGGCCTGCCCCGCCATCCCACGCCGGCCAACGCAGCCCTTCCCCCGTTCAGGCCATGGCCAGCGCCACGCTCGCTCCCCATCGCAAACGAAACAAGCCTCACGGTCCGACCCCGAATTCCACCCCGTCCAGGCTCCGGCCGGCCGCTGCCGGAGATCCGGCCGATGCCCCGACTTCCGCCGCTCTGCAACGCGTGCGGCCGGGAAACGCCCGGGAGGACGCACATGCCCGCAGCACGACCGATATCGATGACGGATCTCAGAATTCGCCGGACCATGCTCACCGGATTCATCGCCGGAACCGTCTTCGGAGTCGCGCCCGCCGCAACCGAGTCCCCGGCCTCCTCGATCCCCGTGACCGTCGCCGAGGCAAACCACACCGCGGATCCGTACGTGATCTGGATCGACGCGGATTTCAGCGTCGCGGCGCCGGCGGCCCACGCCATCGAAGCCGGCGTCCGCACTGCGCTGCACAGCAGCGGCAACACCTTGGCCGGACACCCCGTCATCGTCATGCCCGTCGACCACCATGGCAACGCGCGCCGCAGCCAGCGCAATCTTCAACGCGCGGCCGCCGACCCACGAACGATCGCCGTCATCGGCGGCATACATTCGCCGCCGCTGCTGGCAAATCAAGCACTCATCAACGCCGAGCAGCTCCTGCTTCTCAATCCATGGGCCGCCGCCGGTCCGATCACGCGGCCGGAGGGCGACGACAACTGGATCTATCGGCTGTCGATCGACGACGCATTGGCCGGCCCGTTCCTCGTGCAAGAAGCCATCCAACGCCACGGCGAGAAGCTTGTGCTCCTGGCCGAGGAAACCGGCTGGGGACGCTCCAACGAACGATCCATGGGCGACGCGTTCACCGCCGCTACGGGCCAATCGCTCGATGTGTTCACGTTCAGTTGGGACATCGGGCAACTGGAAGCGCAGGTACTCATCGACCGAGTCATCGCATCAGAGCCAGATGCGATCATCTACGTCGGCAACGTCAGTGATGCGGGGCCACTCTTCGGCCACATCGCCCGGCAGCCAGTCGACTCACGTCCCGCCATCGTCAGCCACTGGGGCATCACCAGTGGACGACTGCACGATGCGGCCGACGCCGATGAACTCGATGCCCTCGACCTTACGTTCTTGCAGACGCGCTGGCGCTACGCTCCGGAGAATCCGGCGTGCGCTTTCGAAGCGGCGTGGGCGATCGCCCGCGAACACGTCCTGGAGACTCCAGTCGTGCACCCGCAAGACCTCGGCCCACCCACGGGATTTGTGCACGCGTACGACATCACGAAGTTGCTCTTGGCCGCCGCCGAACAATCGGCTGTCGATCAGACGCCATCCGGCCGGGGACAGACGGATCGCCCGCACGTCCGGAACGCTCTGCAAAATCTCCATCGTCCGGTGAAGGGCATTCTCAAAACATATGACCGGCCGTTCCGGCCCTGGTCGCTCGATCAGTCAGCGAGTCCCGACCGATGCGGACACGAAGCGCTGTCCAAAGCGGACTACACGCTCGGCCGCTTCGACGTCCAACAACGGATCGTCATCGACGGCACCCCTCGGAACACCACGACGGATCAACGCTCGATTCCGGGCCAACCCGCGCCCGCCAGTCCGGCGACCGCAACTGCAACCGCCAACGCGAACACGCCGGCGGACCCTCGCCGTTGATGCGTCGCCGCTCCATCGCCACGCTCCTCGCCGGCTTCCTGCTGGTCGGGGGCCTCGTGCTCACGCTGTTGCTTGACGTCGTGGTCGGCCAGCGTGTTTCGATTGCGGTGGGCGAAATTCACCGCGATCGCGAGCTCGCTGAAAGCCAGCAAATCGCAAGCAGCATCGATACGTTCCTGCGCGATCGAATCGAAACACTTCACGTTGTGGCGAGGGAACGCAGCATCGTCAAGGCGATGGTGTTGGAAGACGAGAGTTTGGCCCTCGCCGGTGATCGTCTCGACGCCACCGCAATCCTTGGCGACCTCGTGCCGCTGATGATGGTGGACTACGAAGGCGCGTTGCTCCACGCCAACCGTCCCGCCCAAGCTTGGCTCCAAGCGGCGGTGGACGCGAACGGTGGGCGCTGGCTGTCCGAGGTACTGGCTGGCCAAGCTCCATACGCCGTCCACTTGCACGCCAGCGGCGTGATCGATGAAACACGGGACTCGATGGACGAGGGCGCAACCAACGGCGATCCAGCCCAACCGGCGGCATGGGTCGTGGTGGTCCCGGTCGTGGTGCGTGGGCTTCCAGAGGGCGCCATCATCGCCTCGATGCCGCTGTCACAATCGGCCCCGATGGCCGTCGAATCAGGGGTGAACATCGGCATCATGTCGGGTTCGAACCTCCTTGCTCGCACCGGCGCTGGCGTCGATCATGCTGGCCAACGAGCGCCTCTCAACGTCGCGAACCTGCACGTTCAAGTCGCGGTGGATCGCGTGCCGTACGACAGCATGCGGTCCCAACTTACGTGGACGATCGCGGCGCTGGCATCAGGACTGACCGTTGGTGCCACGCTCTTGGCATTGTTGGTGCTTCGGCTCGTCGTCGTCCGCCCCATCGTCCGCCTTTCCGCGTGGGCGCACGAAGTCACCACGTGTGATGACGTTCGAATCACGACGCCGGATGTCGGCGGTTCGGCCCGGGAACTTTCAGATTTGGCGACGAGCCTCAAGCAAATGCACGGCGAACTCGGCGACCGACAGGAAGCCTTGCGGGATCTGCATCGCTCGCTCGAAGATCGGGTCGAACGTCGCACGCGAGACTTGGCCCGGGCAACCGATGCGGCCGAAGCAGCCAACGCGGCCAAGAGTTCCTTTGTCGCGAACATGAGTCACGAGATTCGCACGCCAATGACTGCGATTCTCGGATACGCAGATCTGATGGAAGATTCCGACGGCGACTCCGATTCTCGACGCGATCATCTTGCCGTCATTCGTCGCAGTGGACAACATTTGCTGGGTCTCATCAACGACATTCTCGATCTGTCGAAAATCGAATCGGGGGCGATGGACATCGACCCAGCCGATGTCGATCTGTTGTCAGTCATCGATGACGTCACCGATACGCTCCGGTCGCGGGCGATCGAAAAGTCCATCGATCTTGACGTCGAACTTGCATGGCCCTTGCCCGCCACGGTCAGAACCGACGCGTTGCGGCTGCGGCAAATCCTGGTCAACGTGATCGGCAACGCCATCAAGTTCACCGACGAAGGCTCGGTGCGACTGGCGGTCAGCCACAGCCGACACGAGGAGGCCGATCGCCTTGTCTTTGATGTGGTCGACAGCGGCATCGGCATGACCCCGCCACAGTTGCAACGGCTCTTCAAACCCTTCACCCAGGCCGACGCGTCGACCGCCCGACGGTTCGGTGGCACCGGCCTCGGGCTCGCGATCTCGCGGCAACTCAGCCGGATGCTTGGTGGCGACATCGCCGTCCGGAGCACGTCCGGCGAAGGCAGCACATTCCGGATCTTCATCGATCCGGGCTCGATTGACGAGACGGTCAACGTGCTGCACCAACGCCCGTCGGCAACCGCGGCGACACGAACTCCGTCGGCCGGGTCGACGGCAATCGTGCCGATGCTTGAGGGTCGCATCCTGCTCGTGGACGACGCGATCGACAATCGAAAACTCTTGCATGCACTGCTTCGCCGGACCGGCGCCCGCATTACAGAAGCCGTCGACGGACAGGAAGCCATCGATGCGGTCTTGGCCGCCGATGCAGCCGGCGAGTCCTTTGACCTCGTGCTGATGGACATGCAGATGCCGGTGGTCGACGGATACGAAGCGACCCGTCGCCTGCGCACGGCGGGGATCCGGGTTCCGGTGGTGGCCTGCACCGCCAACGCGCTGGCCGACGAACGAGACAAGGTTGCCGACGCCGGCTGCGACGGCTATCTGTCCAAGCCGATCAATCGCCGTGAACTCTTTCGTATCGCGTCCGAGTGGCTCAGCCCGGCGAACGCTTCGTCGGTGCCGACTGCGGATCGAAGCGGCTGACCGAGCCGTCGCGGCCGATTCGCACGACGATCGTTCGTCCTCCCCCACCCGTCGGTTGATCGAGCACCCACACCGTTCCCGACGGATCGACGGCCACGCCGGTCGGGGCGTCGAGTCGGACGGGCTGAGTTTCGACCGCGACCGCGACCGGCCCGGCGTTACGATCGCGATCGCTCGGGCCATCGGCACGATCACCCGCTTCACCTGCGTCCTCCGCCCCCGCTGCCCCCGCTGCGTCCCCCGCATCGCCAGCCCGTTCCACCACGCCGAACGCACCCGCCGCGTCGATCGTTCGAATGCACCGGTGCGTGCGATCCACCACGAAGACCGTGCCTCGCGCGTCGACGGCGATTCCGCCAAGCCGACCGAAGCCATCGGCTGATGGCTCGCCCGCCCCCGGCCGGTCACCCGCGATCGTCTTCACCGTTCCGTCGGACGCAACGCGGCGCACCGCCCGGCCGTCGTCCACGACGTAGAGCGAGCCGCTCGGCCCCCACGCCATTGATCCGCCGTCGAGATCAGTGAATCGAGCGACGCCGGCCGGACCGTCCACAAAACCCGTCGCCCCGCCAGCCACCACGACGGCCTCGCCGCCCGGCGCCTGGCGGACAATTTCCATGCGCCGCCCCGGCAGTCCTCGGGCCCACCAGACCGCCCCGCGTTCGTCGATCGTGAACGGCATCCCGCCGGCCCCCGGACGTCCCGTGGGGGCGCCGGCATCGGGCGTCCACGGACGCACGCGATCTCCGTCGACTTCCAGCACCTGCCCGGTTCCAGCATCGGCCGTAAAGAGGCGGCCACCCGGCCCGCGTACCACTTGGTGCGGCATCCATGGCCGAGGCGACGACCCCTCCGTGGCCGGCGGCGATGCGTCCCCCGCAATCGGGCGGATGCGGCCAGATTCAGGCCGAAGACCGACGAGACGCCACGAACCGCCTTCCACAAAGACGACCCGGCCATCACCGTCCACCGCGATGCCCGACGGGGGATGCCCGGTGGCGAACCGCACCGGCATCAGGACGGCGACCGCCAGGCAGACGCCAACGACGAATCGGATGGTGCGGGACGCGGCTCGTGGCATGGGGGCCTCCAGTGGCCGACCGGGCGCGGTGGCCAGGGAAATGGTATGCGTCCGTGACGCCGACGCGGCAAGGACGTACGCTGGGTCGCACGAAGGCGAGCGATCTCCCGCGTCGCCCTGGAGCCCCTCCCGTGCTGCACCCCACGAAGTTGTTTCTCGCCAGTTGCACTGTCCTGCTGGGCGGCGCGGCGGCGCTGGCCCAGGATGCTGCTCCCGCGGCCGACCCCGCAGCCGCCCCGGCGGCCACCCCCGCGGCCAAGTTGCTCACCCTCGACAAAGTCGAAGCGATGAGCGATGGCGTGGCCCGGCTCCTGGAGATGCAAGAGGACCACGGGGCGGTGCCCTGGTCCGGCGACCTCGACCAGCCGGCGGAGTGGCCGTACGAAGGCGTCTACCGCGTGAACCGCGCGATCCCCATCGGCTACCGGGTTGGCGGCACGTCGATCTGCGGCTCGGCGCTCCTGGCCGCGCCAGGACAGGCCGACGACGCCCCGCGAACCGCGGCCCTGGAACGGGCCCGAGCATTCGTGGTCGCGGCCATCGTCGACCCACGCATGGAGTTCCCCTACCCGCCGCGCTACGACGTGCGCGGCTGGGGCTACGCGTACGGCTTGGACTTCCTGCTGCGGCTCAAGACCGAAGAGCTGATCCCGGCGGCCGAAGCCGAAGCCACCGAGAAGGCCATCCAGTTTTACCTCGACGGCATCGTCACCACCGAGCTCGGGCGCGGCGGCTGGAACTACGCCCAACGGGCCGGCTCCGACGCCCCCGCTTCGTTCATGACCGCCCCCACGCTGCGAGCGCTCTTCCACGCCAAGAAGCACGGCTACACGGTGCCCGGCGGCTTGATCGAGCGCGGTCTGGATTCGCTTGACGCGGCGCGGCTTCCCACCAACGCCCTGGTGTATTCCGGCCGGGCCGGCGACCGCTCCCGCGACACGGTCGCCGGGGCCACCGGCCGCATGCTGTCGGCCGAGTCCACGCTCGCCCTCGCCGGGCGCGGCGACATGGACCGCGTGCGGAACGCCCTCGACCGCTTCTTCGAACATTGGGATTGGCTGGAGAAGCGTCGTCGCCAGAACGGCACGCACGTGCCGCCGCACGGCATCGCCCCGTACTACTTCTTCTACGCCCACCACGCGGCGGCCCTGGCCATCGAGCACCTCCCGTTCGCCGAACGTGCCAGCTACCGGGCCAAGCTCGTCGACCGACTCGCGTACGTCCGCGAAGACGACGGCAGTTGGAACGACCGCGTCTTCCCGCGTTCGGCCAACTACGGCACGGCGATGACCCTGCTCGCCCTGAACATGTCGGACGCGAAGCACATCCACGGATGGTCCGGCGGCCAAGTTGACGCCCTCGATGCGGCCGATGACGACGGCGAAGAAGGCGCCGTGCTCGGGGCCGGAATCGGCGCGTTGGCCGGGCAACCGATTCACGCCGACGCCGACGACGACAACGAAAGCGACGGACCCGACCGCCGGTGAGCGATCGCTTCGACGTCGCGGTCATCGGCCTCGGGGCCATCGGTTCGGCGGTCGCCCTTGAACTCGCGCGGCGCGGCCGCCGCGTCGTCGGCTTCGACGCGCACTCGATCCCCAACGTGATGGGATCGCACCACGGCGGCACGCGGGTCATTCGGCTCGCGTACGGCGAACACCCGGATTACGTCCCGCTGCTGCGCCGGGCGTTCAATGGATGGCGCCAACTCGAAGACGCACTCAGCGAGCCGATCATGCAGCTCACCGGCGGGCTCTACATGGGCCCGCCCGACGGCCCGTTCGTCACCGGCGTGCAGCGCACCGTCGCCGCCCACGGCCTGGCCCACGAGTTGCTCGACGCCGAGACCCTCGCCCGCCGCTTCCCGCAGATCCAGCCTCCGGCCGGGACGATCGGCGTGCTGGAACGCCAGGCCGGCGCGCTGTCTTGCGAGCGCATCGTCGCCGGCCAAGCCCGCCTGGCCATGACCGCCGGGGCGGTGCTGCACGGCCACTGCCCCGTCACCGACTGGTCCGATGACGGCGATGGCATCTCGGTGCAGACCGCGGCCGGCACGTTCGTCGCCGATCGCCTGGTCGTCACCGGCGGCGCGTGGAGCGGCCAACTGCTGGCCGACCTCGGCCTCCCGCTGACCGTGACCCGCCAGCTCTTCGGCTGGTTCCAGCCGCGCCGGGCCGCTCGGTTCGGGCCGAACACGCTGCCGATCTGGGGACTCGAGCACGTGGGCGGCGGCTTCGAGTACGGCTTCCCCACCATGCCCGATCGCCCCGGGGTCAAATACGGCCACCACATGCCGGGCCCGGCAAGTGATCCGGACACACTTGATCGCCGGCCCGGTCCGGCCGATGCCGCCCACCTGCGGGCGATGATCGAACGCCACGCCCCCGACGCCGCCGGCCCCCTGCTGTCGATGGCCGCCTGCCCGTACACCAATTCGCCGGACGGGCACTTCATCGTCGACCACGTTCCGGGATCGGAGCGCGTGGTCTTCGCCGCCGGGTTCAGCGGCCACGGCTTCAAGTTCGCACCGGTCATGGGCGAAACCCTGGCCGACCTGGCCATGGACGGCGGCACGGATCTGCCGGTGGGATTCCTTGGGCTGTCGCGCTTCGACGACGACGGGCCCTGACGCAGCGCCGGCCGACGTGCACTTGTCCGCACCCACGAAAAACGCCCGCCGATCCCCAGGGGAACCGGCGGGCGCATGGTCATCGCGCGGACCGCTCGTCCACGCACCGCATCACTTGCGGCGGCGATATTCCATCACCATGCTGGTCACCGGCTCGGAACCGCTGACGTCTTCCATCGTGAAGGTGAAGTGATCGGCCGAGTGGTTTTCGATCGTGCTGCGCACCAGCATGCCGACCTTGCCGCTCATCGGATCGTCCATCCGGCCGTACATGACGCGAGTCGAATCGTCCGCCGCGCCGCCGCCACGCATCACGCTCATGGACGTGGACATGTCGTCGATCCACAAGTCGACGTATTGCCCACGCATGTTGTCGTAGCCGCTGATGCCGATGCCGTGGAACGCTTCGCCCATGAAGTTTCCGCGGAAGTCTTGGCGAATGTACCGGCCTTCCATCATCCACTCGAAGGTCGCCGACGCTTCGCCGTCCATCGGCGGGCCACCGGGTTCCATCCACATCTTGGTGCTGACGTCCCACGTGCCAACGAACGCGGCCATGCCGGCGTGGTGTTCATTGGGCGTGCGGGCTTCGGTCCAGGCGGCCATCATCTCCTGCATTCCGGGCGGCATCTCTTGCATGCCATCCTGCGCGATGGCCGACGACGAATGGTGCGTAAGACCAATGGTGGCGAGCGCGCCGACAGCAAACGCCGCGACGACGGGAACAGAACGGGTCAGGGCCGGGCGAAACGTGGAAAGCATGGGATCGATCTCCGTGAGCGTGGGGTGAACACCGGCCAGCCAAGCGGCTGGCCATGGCGCGAGAAACACTGCCGTGTGTCACGCCCCGATTGTCGGGGCTCAAACGCTCTGGCGAAAGGCCCGGCCGACGGGAAGTTCGTGTCGAACGTGCAACGCAGACCAGGTTGGCGAAAATGCGCACCGGACATCCACCGGCCACCGGGCGCCGCGGGGGCCACGTTCGGATTTCGATCGTGCCCGGCCCGCCTCAGCTGCGCCGGGCCGGCCCCGGGTGGCCTTCGGCGATGCGCTGATCCGCCACGGCCTGCTCGTCGCGCACCACGCGGATGCGCACGAGCGGCACACGCTCACCGCGCCCCATCCCCGGGCACGGCGTGGCGTCGCGCGATGATTCCCAGGCTTCCGGCGAACGCAGCATCTCCGGCCAGAACGGCCAGGTTCGGCACTGCGTCGGCCGCGTGGCGTAGATCGAACACGTCGCCCCGCCCTTCGCCTGCCGGTCCAAGAACACACAGTCGTGCAGCGTGTCGCCGTCCGCGGTCTGGTGCCGACGTTCGTTGAGCGACCAGCGGCGCCCCACGCGGTGGGCGTACTGCGCGTAGAACGCGCGCTCGTCCAGGCCAAGCCCTTCGGCCATCGCCCGGCCTTCGTCGTCGTCGAACCACACCGCACCCGGCGGCCCGGTGCAGCAATTGCCGCACTGGGTGCACGAGAAACCGAGCCCGTCGGCGTACCACGCCTCGGCCTCGGTCACGTCAGCGGGTCGGTCCGACCCGGCGGACAGATCACCCGTTTCGCCGCCACTCACGGCTCCGGATCCCCCGGCCGATTCTCCAGGATCGGCCCGTCGGCCTCGGGCCACGGATCGAACTGCACCAGATGGACGCCAGACTCCGACCGGCGCGGCGTCAGATCGCTGAGTTCATCCGGGCGTTCGTCGTAAGCCACGCGATCGATGGAGTAGAACTGCTCGACCCGCCACGCACCCTTGCCGGCGACCTCCACCGCATTGACGACGAAGTCCTCGGCCTCGGCCAGTGAACCGGCGGTGATCCAGACCGAGGCGTAGCCGCCGCCGCCGGGATCGGTCTTGGACAGCACCATCACCAGCGCGAGCCAGAGCGTGCGGCCAATCGGACGGCCGGAATCGTCGACGTTCCGCTCCCGGTCGACGTTCAAGACCAGGCCCCACACATCGCGGAGTTCGAGCAGTAGATCTTCGACGTCGGGCAGGTCTGGCTCCGACAGGTCCAGGACCGGACGAGCGTCCATCCCCGGATCGTCCTCCGAGACCTCGCCGGTCATCCACGCGTCGGTCTGTTCTTCCAGATCCAGGCGGGCCAGGACCATCTCGACGTCCTCGCGGAGCATCAGGGGCACGTGCAGGTTGATGCCCTTCCAGTGGTCGACAAAGACCTCGATCGCCGGCTCTTCGGAGTTGGCCCCGGCCGAGATCGCCCCGTCTTCCAGAAGGAAGTCCCTGTAGTCACGCCACTTGCGGAGAAATTGGGTACGGGTCATCGGCTCCTCGGCCATCCAGACGTCCACCGCCCGGTAGGCATCACGGGAACCGATCTCGATGATGGGATAGACCTCGCCGCCAAGCAGGCCGAACAGGGCGTCAAGCACATCGTCGAGCCGTTCGTGGCTGACGGTGATGACGAACTGGTAGCTGTCCGTCTCGTGTTCGTCGGCCGTGACGTAGTCGAGGACGTACCCCTGGCGTGGGGCTTCGACGTCCCCGGGCACGAGGCCGAGCGGAAGGGCGAAGTCCCCGATCCGGGCTCGGGTGATGTCTGATCTGATCTGAAACCGGCGCATGGATTGATTGTATCGGTCGGTGGATTCGAGGCCGATCGGCGTGCCGGCCGCGGCCCCGACCTGTCGATCCTGGGGCCGCACGTTGCGTTCCGCCCCCGTCCCCCCCATCATGATCGGACGTCGGGCGGGCTCACGCGAGACCCCGGCGGGCATCTCTGTTCCGCCGCACGCACGCGGCCGCGGGGTTCGCCCCCGCCTCACCGCCCGATGATTCATCCCCCCGTCGCCGCTTGTGCGACGCCCCAAACCCCAGGCGAGGCTCATGGACCAACTCAACCAACTTGTCGGATCGATCAACGGCATCCTCTTCCACGAGGCCGTCGTGTTCGTGCTCCTCGCAACGGGCATCCTCTTTACGCTCTGGACCGCCTTCGGCCAGTACCGGGCCCTCACCCACGGCACCCAGGTGGTCCGCGGCGTGTACGACTCGCACGATGACCCCGGGGCGATCAACCACTTCCAGGCCCTGTCGGCCGCCCTCTCGGCGACCGTCGGCCTCGGCAACATCGGTGGTGTGGCGCTCGCCGTCGCCCTCGGCGGCCCGGGTGCGGTCTTCTGGATGTGGGTGATCGGCGTCGTGGGCATGGCCCTGAAGATGACCGAAGTCACCCAGTCGATGCTGTACCGCAACACCAGCGATCCGGACAACCCGCACGGCGGCCCGATGTTCGTGGCCCGCGAAGGCTTCAAGCGCATGGGCCTTGGCTGGCTCGGCTCGCTCGTCGGCGGCGTGTTCGTGATCACGCTGCTGATCTCGGCCGTCACCGGCGGCAACATGTTCCAGTCCTGGAACGTGGCCGAGGTGAGCTTCCAGAACTTCAGCCTCCCGCGCCCGGTCACCGGCATCATCCTGTCGGTGCTCGTGGGCCTGGTCATCATCGGCGGCATCAAGCGCATCGGCAGCGTGGCCGGTCGCATTGTCCCGGCCATGTGCGGCATGTACTTCCTGGCCGCCGTCATCGTCATCTTCATGAACCTGGGCGACGTCCCGGGCATGCTGAAGCTCATCGTGACCTCGGGCCTCGGCCTCGAGGAGCAGACGCCGGGCGGCGCGTTCCTTGGCGGCACCTTTGGCTACGCGGCGATGTGGGGCATCAAGCGGGCCCTGTTCAGCTCGGAAGCGGGCCAGGGTTCTTCGCCCATCGCCCACGCCGCGGCCAAGACCGACGAGCCCGTCCGCGAAGGCGTGGTCGCCGGCATCGAGCCGTTCATTGACACGATCGTCGTCTGCACCCTGACCGCCTTGGTCATCCTGACCACCGGCGCGTGGAACCGCGACGCCGAAGGCATCCTGCCGGCCGGCACGTCGGTCGTCGCCGCCCAGGCGGTGGTCACGTCCGACGGCACCGAGCACGTCGGTCGATTCCTCTCGGCCGGCGACACCGACATCCGCATGCTCGTGGACGATGAATCGCCGCTCGAGACGATCGCCAAGGCCAACATCGACGCCACGGCCACCGCGGCCCTGGGTCCGGTTGACGCCAACGGCATCGCGAGCCTGCCCGAGACGTGGATCCTCTCGTCCGGCGCCTCGACCGAAGCCACCCCGACCCGCACCGAGGAAGCTCGGCGCATCGACCGTGGTGGCGACTGGCAGCGCAACAGCCGCGTCTTCGTGATCATCGACACGAACGCCGAAGAGATCAACGCCGACACCGGCAACAACCTCAGCAAGATTTACGGCCACATCCGCGGCGAAGGCGAGGGCGACGACGCCAACATGCTCATCGCCTGGGAGCCGTTCGAGTCGGCGACCAAGCCCGAACTCGTCATCGGCGACGGCCAAGCGGGCGCCGGGCTCTACGGCGACTACGCCGGCGCCGGCCTCACATCCCACGCCTTTGACCGGGCCGTCCCGGGCCTCGGCCTCTGGCTTGTGTCGATCGCGTCGTGGCTCTTCGCCCTCTCCACCATGATCAGTTGGAGCTACTACGGCGAACAGGGCATCGTGTACCTGGGCGGCGGCAAGGGCGCGATCTTCCTCTACAAGATCATCTACTGCCTGCTCATTCTGGTGTCCTGCCTCGGCTTCATCCGCACCGATGCCCAACTCGACGCGTGGACCACGCTCGGACTCGGCGTCATGCTCTGGGCCAACATTCCGATCATGTTGATCTTTGGCTCGCAGGCGATGAAGGCCTACCATGGATACATGGGCAAGCTGAAGCGTGGTGAGTTCACCAAGCACGCCGCCCCCAGCATTACCGACGTCGTCGAAGGCAAGGACGTCGAGTAAGGACTGCGTTCGATCAACCTGGCGCGCGGTCGCTCCGACCCGCGACGCCACATCCTGCAAGGGCCCACGTTTCGGCGTGGGCCCTTGTTCATTCTCGGAACCAGCCGGCCGACGTCGCGCCCGCAACATGAATCCCTCCGGATCGCCGACGGGGCACGCCGGTCGGCCGGCTACCATGGGCGTCGCACGGCCGTCGGCGGACCAGGCCTTCGATACGAACGTGCCCGCCAGTGTCCACCCTTCGACCCCCTGTCTGTCATGACCCTTCCCGACCAACGCACCATCACCGCGATCCTCGCCGACCTGGCCGATGGCGATCGCGATGCCGCGCGCGAGTTGTTGCCGCACGTGTACGAGGAACTCCATCGCGTGGCCGCGGCCTTGCTGCGTGACCAGCGTCCTGGCCACACGCTGCAGCCCACCGCCCTCGTCCACGAGGCCTACCTGCGACTCGACGGCCGCGATGACGTACGGGCCCGCGGCCGCGGCGAGTTCTTCGCCCTCGCTGCCCGGGTCATGCGGCATCTCTTGGTGGACCACGCCCGCGAGCGCAACGCGGCCAAGCGCGGGGGCGGCTGGCAGCGGGTGACACTCCAGGGCATCGGCGGCAGCGGCGCCGGCCAGTCCCCCCCCGACGTGCTGGACCTCGAGGCCGCGCTGGTTCGGCTGGAGGCACTCAACCCCGACGATGCCCGGCTCGTCGAGTTACGATTCTTCGGCGGGCTCACGGGCGAGGAAGCCGGGCTCGCGATCGGCGATTCCCGGAACAGTGCGGCCCGGCGATGGCGACGCGTTCGCGCGTGGCTGAAGAACGAACTGGCGGAGCCCGAGTGACCGATGAACGCTGAGCAGTACCGCCGCGCGGCCAAGCTTTTCGACGAGGCATGCGACCGGCCGGCTGCCGAGCGCGAGGCGTTCGTGCGTGGACGGACCGGCGACGCCGACATCGGCGAGCACGTCCTGGCCATGCTGGCCCAGGACGCCGACGACGCTGATACGGCACCTGGCTTCGCCGCGACGCAATGGTTCGACTCGGACGCCAGCGCTGGCGCGAGCGCCGCGCCCGCGCCGGCCCCTGCCACCCCCGAACGCATCGACCGGTACCGCATCCTCGGCCTGATCGGCCAAGGCGGCATGGGCCGCGTCTTTCGCGCCGAGCAAGATCAGCCCCGGCGCACCGTCGCCCTGAAACTGCTGCGACCGAGCATGTTCGGGCCGGACCTGATCAAGCGGTTCCGCAATGAAGCGGAGTTCCTCGGCCGGCTCCATCACCCGGGCATCGCTCGCATCTACGACGCCGGGACCTGGGATGCGACCGAGGGGCCGCAGCCGTGGTACGCGATGGAGCTCGTGAACGGGTTGCCGCTCAACGAGCACGCGACCGCGGGCCACCTCGACGACGACGCTCGCCTTCAGCTCGTGGCCGAGGTGGCCGATGCCGTCCACCACGCCCACGAGTCCGGCATCATCCACCGCGACCTCAAACCAGAGAACATCCTCGTTGACGGCGACGGCCCAAAGATCCTCGACTTTGGCGTCGCCCGCGTCACCGACGCCGACATCCGCACCACCACTGTCCAGACGGCGGCCGGCCAACTCATCGGCACGCTCGAGTACATGAGTCCGGAGCAGTGCCTCGGCGATCCGGCCGCGGTCGACGCTCGGACCGATGTGTACGCCATCGGCGTCATCCTGCACGAGTTGCTGTGTGGCCAGCGCCCCCACGATCTCAGCGGCAAGTCCATTCCCGAGGCCATCCGCGCGATCCGCGAAGACACGCCGACGCGCCCCAGCGGCCTGCGACGCGCGGTTCGCGGCGACCTCGAGACGATCATCATCAAGGCGCTCGAGAAAGATCCGCAGCGCCGCTACGCCACTGCCCGCGATCTGGCCGACGATCTTCGGCGTTTGCTGGCCGACGAACCGATCCTCGCCCGCCCGCCGAGCGCGATCTACCAGCTCACGAAACTCGCCCGCCGCCACCGAGCCGCCGCGATTGCCGCCGTCGCCATCGCGACGATCTTGACCGCCGGCACCGTCACCAGCACGGTCTTTGCAATCCGCGCTTCCGCCGCGCGGAACGACGCCCAGGCGGCCACGACGGACGCGGTCGAACGGGCCGAGAGTCTGGCCGCGATCAATCTCTTCACCGAGCGCATGCTCGAACAGGCCGACCCCTGGCGAGCCGGCGGGAACGTCAGCGTGGTCACGGCCTTGAACCGGGCGGCGGCGAACGTCGAAACGAACTTCGGCGCCCAGCCAGAACTGGAAGCTTCGGTTCGCCTGACGATCGGCCGCACGTACGTCGGATTGGGCGTCCACACCGAAGGCCAGCGTCATCTGCGCCGAGCCGTCGAGCTGCGGACCGAGCTTTACGGGGTCGATGCCCCGGAAACATTGGCCGCCCGCGTCGCGCTGGCCGCGTCGACCACGCTCGACTACGAACCGATTGGCCCGGACGGCGAGTTGGAGATGTTGCTCGCCACCTGCCGCCGCGTGCTCGGGCCGCGGGATGTCCTGACGCGCCGGGCCGCGACCCACCTGGCCACGGCCAACCAGCAATCTGGCGACTGGCCCGCCGCCGCGACGTTGGCCGACGCGGTCCTGGAGGCGACCGATCTGGATCGCGTTGCATCCATGGATCGCGAGGAGTTTGAACTCTCCATCGGGGCGATGATTGTCCGTGGCTGGACCGACGTCTTCGCCGGCGAGCTGGATGCGGCGGACGCACGGTTCTTGGCCGCCGACGAAGTATGCGTCGACTACGGCGGAGCGTCCTTTCCTCGGCGGGTGGTGGCCCTCAACGCCCGGGCCGCGGTGGCGGCCGACCGTCGCGACTGGGCCGCGGCCGAAGGGTTCTACCGAACGACCCTCCGGCTCGGCGAAGAAGTCCTCGGCAACAACCACCCCGACATGTCGGTGGCACTGACCGGCCTCGCGTGGGTGCTGGAGATGAGCGGCAAGCCCGAGGACTCGGAACCGATGCATCGCCGGGCGATCGCGCTGCTCACCGGCGCCCGCGGCCCCGACCACCGGCACACGCTCATCGCCCGTACGAACCTCGGCGAACACTTGGCCAACCGCGGACGCCTGGACGAAGCGTCGACGATTCTGAACGACGTCATTGAGGTGCGCCGGGCATCACTCGGCGCCGACCACCCCGACGTGGCGGCCAGCTACAACAGCCTCGGGCTCCTGTACTACCGCAGCGGTGAAATGACCGCGGCCCGCGACGCGTTCGCCGCCGGCGTCGCCATCTACGACCGGATCTACGAGCGGCCGAACACCGACTCGATCACGGCGTTGGTCAACCTGGCCGCGACCCACCGCAATCTGGAGGCGTGGGACGAAGCGATTCCGCTGCAGCTCGCGGTGCTGGAGTACGACGGCCGCGTTTCCGGCGAGCGCTCTCGCGAGATCGCCGACGGCCTTAGTTCGCTGAGCAAGATGCTGACCGGCGCGGGGCGGCTCGACGAAGCCCGAGAGCGAGCGACCCTCGGCCTGGAGATCGCCCGCGAACACGACGGCGAAACTCGGATCGGTGCACTGCTCGACGCCCTGGGGCGCGTGGAGTGGGCGGCCGGCAACCTCGGCCTCGCCCGCACGCACCTGGCCGAGGCATGGCAGCTCTACGTCGACAACCGGCCCGGCCGGCAGTTCGCGGTGGCCGAGGCTCTGGCCGAGATCGCCGAAGCGTCCGGCGATGCGGCGGCCGCGGCCGAGTGGAAAGCGCGGGCGACGCCACCGCCGCCGCCGACTCCGACTCCGGGGTGAAGGGCGGCCGGCGTCATCAGCCGGGCCCAGCGCCTGGAAATGGCTCGCCATCCAGCCGCCCCAGCACGATCGCCGCCGACTCGGCGTTGGGATCGTGCCCGGCGTAGATCGCGCGGATGCGGGCCATGGCGTCGCGCTGCGCACCGGCCACGGCCGCGTCGGCCAGGATCGCGTCGGCCGCATCCATGATCGGGGCGTCGGAGCCGGCCCACGGCACGAATTCGGGGACGACGCGTTCGCCGAGCGCGAGGTTCGGCAGCAAGCGGTGCGGCGCGCGGAGCAACCGATGGGCAATCGCCGCCGACGCCCGGCTCACGCGGAAGACGCCGACCATCGGCACGCCGTGGCGAACGACATCCAGGCTGACCGTGCCGCTGACGGCCACGGCCAGGTCCGCCCCGTGCAGCACCGCGTCGAGTTGGCCGACATGGTTCGTGAGCGGAATGTCCGCCGCCGCCGAACCGCCGACGTCGGCCCAGTGTTCGGCCAGACGGTCGGCGATCGCCGCCGACGTGGGGGCGGCAACGAGCTGGACGGCCTCCCCGCGGGCGACGGCTCGCCGGGCGGCCTCCCCCGCCACCCGCATCAGCGTCGCTCCGTTGCGCTGGACTTCCTTGGGCCGGCTGCCGGGCAGGACGACGATGCGTCGGACGGCGGGCGGTGCCGCGTTGCCGCCCGACTGCGTCCGCGGCTCGGCAGTCGACTCCGCCTCGCCCGTTTCGCCGGCCGTCGCGCCGCCCGTCGCGCCGGCCGTTTCGCCGGCCGTTTCGCCGGCCGCTTCTCCGGCCGTTCTGCTGGCCAGTCCGCCGCCCGCCCCGGTCGCCAGCCCCAGAGCCTCCCCGGTCGCAACCAGATCAGCGACGTCCAAATCGCGGTCCAGCCTCGGGTGGCCGATGAACCGCGCGGGAATACCGCGGGCCGCGAACCACGCGGGCTCAAAGGGCAGCAGGCACATCAGCCCGTCCGTCAGCGGCCGCAGCTTCCGCACCCGCCACGCGCCCCAGGCCCACATCTGCGGGGCCACCAGGTGGATGACGCCGGCGCCGCGGGCCCGGGTCAGCTTCACGATGTGGATGTTGGCCGCCGGCGAATCCACCGGCACGTGCAGGGCCACCGGATTCGCGTCCAGCCACGGCTGCATGCGGGCGACGATCCCCCGCATCCAGCGAATCTTGGCCAGGGCGTCGATCCCCATGGCCGCATTTTCGGCCGTCGTCTCGATCAGCTCGCAGCCGGCGGCGGCCATCTTTGGCCCGCCCAGGCCCATGATCCGCAGCCCGGGCCGTTCGGCCAGCAGCCGCGCGATCATGGGGGCGGCGTGGGCATCCCCGCTGGGTTCGAACGCGGTCACGAGAATCAGGGGGTTGCCGGCGGACATGGCGGCGGAGGATACCAGCGGGCGGCGGCCAGCCTCGCCATTCGCGTCCGTCCGGCCAGCGGTTACGATCCGCGGTTCACCCCGATTCGCGTCCGGACGCGTCGGCCGGCCCGCGCCAGGCCCCGCCGTCCGGCCGCCTCACCCCAAGCCGGCCTCCCGCCGGCCACACGAGATCGAGCCACGTCATGCTGAAGCGCACCCACATGTGCGGGGTCCTCCGCCCCGAACACGCCGGAACCGAGGTTGTCCTCGCCGGGTGGATCAACACCTACCGCGACCAGGGCAAGGGCCTGCTGTTCGCCGATGTGCGCGACCGCACCGGGTTGACCCAGGTGGTCTTCGATCTTGAGGATGCCGACGAGGCGACGGTGGAAGCCGCCCGCCAGCTCCGCCGCGAAGACGTCATCGCCGTCCGCGGACTCGTGCGCGAGCGCGAGGGCAAGCCCAACAAGAAGCTCGCCACCGGCACGATCGAAGTGATGGCCACCAGCCTGGAAGTATTGGCCAAGACCGACACCCCCCCGATCCTGCCCGACGACCACGAGGCCGGCAAGATCGCCGAAGAGAAGCGCCTCGCCTACCGCTACATCGACCTCCGCCGGCCGCGGATGCAGGACATCCTGCGCACCCGCCATGCGGTGGCCCGCGCGGCCCGCAACTACTTCGATGGCCACGACTTCATCGAGGTGGAAACGCCCTTCCTCATCAAGACCACGCCGGAAGGCGCCCGCGACTTCGTCGTGCCGGCCCGCCTGCACGAGAACCAGTGGTACGCCCTCCCGCAGTCGCCGCAGATCTTCAAGCAGATCCTCATGGTCGCCGGCTGCGACCGGTACCTGCAGATCGTTCGCTGCTTCCGCGACGAAGATCCCCGGGCCGACCGCCAGGCCGAGTTCACCCAGATCGATCTCGAGATGAGCTTCGTCGACCGCGACGACGTCATGGAGCTCATGGGCGGCTTTGCCCGCACCGTCTGGAAGGACGTGCTCGGCGTCGACATCGGCGACATCCCGTCGATCTCCTACGCCGACGCCATGGACCGCTACGGCATCGACCGCCCGGACCTTCGCTTCGGCCTGGAATTGCAGGACGTTTCGGCGCTGGCGGCCAAGACCGACTTCAAGGTCTTTGGCGACGCCCTGGCCAAGGACGGCGGGTGCGTGAAGTGCATCGTCATCCCCGGCGGAGCGTCCAAGCTCACCCGCAAGATGACCGACGGCTACAGCGAATTCGTCAAGCTCTTCGGGGCCGGCGGCGTGCCGGCGGTGAAGTACGGCGATGGCGGTTTCGAGACGGGCATCGCCCGCTTCCTGGAGCCGATCGCCGGCGAATTGGCGGAGCAGCTCGGCCTGAAGCCCGGCGACAGCGTGTTGTTTGGCGCCGACACCCGCACGATCGCCAATCGGGCGCTCGGTGAACTGCGGATCAAGCTCGGCAAGGACCTCGAGCTGGCCGCCGACGGCGACTGGAAGTTCGTCTGGGTCGTCGACTTCCCGATGTTCGAACGCGACGAAGAAGCTGGCCGCTGGGTCGCCCTGCACCACCCGTTCACCGCGCCGATGCCGGGGCAGCTTGAGGTCCTGGAGAGCGACCCGTCGGGCTGCATCAGTGCCGGCTACGACCTGGTGTGCAACGGCTCGGAAATCGGCGGCGGTTCGATCCGCATCCACGACATGTCGGTGCAGGAGCGCGTGTTCGCCCTGCTCGGCCTGACGCCGGAAGACGCGAAGGAGAAGTTCGGCTTCCTGCTCGACGCCCTGCGCTACGGGGCCCCGCCGCACGGCGGCATCGCCTTCGGACTCGACCGAATGGTCATGCACCTCGTCGGCACCGACAACATCCGCGACGTCATCGCCTTCCCCAAGACGCAGACCGGCGCGGACCTCATGACCGGAGCGCCCGGCTCCATCGAGCCTGAGCAGCTCGAAGAACTGCGGATCCGCCCGGTGATCACCGAGCCGGCCGCGGACTGATCGGCGGTTTGGCCGGCGGGTTTGGCCGGCGGACTGATCGGCGGTTTGGCCGGTGGTTCGGCCGGTGGTTCGGCCGGCGCTCGGCGTCCGGCCCCGACGCCAGCCCCGGCCCTCGCCCCCCCCGGGGCGACACCCAATCGGGCCGCACCAACGTGGCTCCCAAAAATGAACAGCGGCCGGCGGATCCATTCCGCCGGCCGCTTTCGTGTTCGGTGCGGGCCGGACGTCGCCGGCCGCTTCAATCGATGCGAATCAGAGTTCGCCGTCGCTCTGGGCGGTGCCCTCGAACTGCCAGAAGTTCATCACGAACCCGTTGTCGGCGTTCTGCATCGTCCAGATCGAATCGCCCAGCGTGCGGCGGATCATGTCCGGGGTCATGACCTCGGTCAGTGCGTCCATCGCTCCGCCAGCCATGTCTTCGCGAAGCATGGCGGCGAACTCGGGATCCTGCTCGGCAAGCTCCTCGAGGCTCTTCATCATCGCCGCCTGCTCAAGCTCGGCGACCTGCATGTCCACGATCATGCCCTCGGCCGTGTCCGACCAACCCCAGCCGATGTACTGGCCATCGAGCTGCTGGAGGACGCGGGCGACCCGCGGATCCTGGGCCAGGCTGCGGGCCTCGGCGTCACCGAGCGACCGGAGCATCTGCTCGACGCCGGGCTCGGTTCCGACAAAGGCGAACCCGCCGCCCAGGCCGATGGCCTGCTTGGGCGGAGCTTCGCCGTCCATGGGCATGCCCATGCCGCCCATCATCATCATGCCGCCCATGTCCATCGTGTAGAGGCGGTTGCCGACGAAGTCGCGGCCTTCCATGCCCATGCCGCCGCCGAACTGGGACAGCAGCTGGTCCATGCCGCGGGTGTCCGGGCAGGCGATCGCGGTAAAGCTCTGCGAACTCGTCGCGGTGATCGGGCGTTCCACGGTGCCAACCATGTGCACCTGCTCACCGAGGGTTTCGGTGAACTGGGCGATGATCTCCTGCATCTGCTGCATCTCGTCGCCGCCACCACCGCCGCCGAGACCAAAGGCCATGGCCGTGCGCATGATGCGGTTGAGCAGCGGGGCCATGCCCTTGAACTCAACGTTGAGCCGAGAGTAGCTCACGGCGCCCGCCGGGACGAATTCCGGGATCTGGCCGACGCCGGACTCGGTGTCGAGCAGTGCGGTGAAGCCGGCCGTGCCGTTGGGCATGTACACCATCGCCCGGCCCTCGATCATGGCGTCCGAGCCGTCGATCGTCATGCCGTAGCCAAAGCCGTCGATGTCGCCGATGAACTGGCTGAGCAGCGGCGCGCCCATCTGCATCATGCCCATCTCGTCCACGCCCGCGAGCATGGTGCCGATGTCGCGCATGAGCAGCATGCCGGCCACGTCGCGTTCGCCGATGCCGTCGATCATCGCCTGCACGTCGCTGCGGCTCGACAGACGGCCGAGATCGGCTCCGTCGATGACGTCAACCGCGCGGCTGAGGGCGGATTCCTGCGACGAGATCATGACGTGGTCGCCGGCCCGGAGCACGTAGAAGCTCTCGAGCGCGTCGCCGATCATCTCTTCGGGGTCGCCGAACGGCATCATGCCGCCCATGCCGCCGCCCATGTCGAACTCGTCTTCCATCTCGTCGAGGTCGACCGCGGGGGGCGTGATCTTCAGGCCGGTGCGATCGTTGATCTCGATCTCTTCGACCACGACGCCTTCGTCGCGGGCGTCGTCGGACTCAACGACGGTGCGAATGCGGTCGAAGGTCGCTTCGGCCTCGTCGCCGAACGCGCCGGCGAACAGGAAGCCGGGGGCGACGCTGGTGCCATTGTCGATGACCGACGGGAAGACGCCGAGGGTC
Organism: Phycisphaerales bacterium; assembly: GCA_045106735.1. GTDB lineage: Bacteria > Planctomycetota > Phycisphaerae > Phycisphaerales > SM1A02 > JBGCEZ01. The sequence goes on from JBGCEZ010000008.1 coordinate 27,185, forward strand.
ATCGGGCCGTTCGGCACGAGCATCTCGGGGGTCACGTCCTCGTCGTTGAAGAGCTCGGCCATTTCGCCGGCCATGTCCTGGAGCATGGTGTCCCACTGCGCGCGGACATCATCGTTCTCCATCACCGACCAAAGGCTGGTGGCCTTCAGCTTGTTCATGGACGCGCGGGCGTTGGTGGCCATGCCGACGAAGACGGCGTCTTCGGGCAGGACGTCAGTGATGGAGTCGAGATCGGCGGCGGCGAACGGCGTGAACATCACGGCCGCGCCCAGAGCCAGGCGGTATTGGAATGCAGTCTGCACGGTGAATCCTCGTGTGGGGGGTGCGCCGGAACGGATGGTCGGTCGCCGAAGCGGCCGGGGTCGCGTGCACGCTGGTGGCCCGCGGATCAGTCAATATCAAAGGGTGGCGGTCAATCCGCCGGGAACGAAAAACGCGGAGGCAAGTTCAGCATGCGGCCGCCCCGGAAGAACCCGGCACGACTCGCCACCCTGCCCCGCGACGCCGGCGGTCAGTCCTTCTTGTCGGCCTGCAAAGCCGGCGGCGTGCCGAACTTCCCGCGGGTGGGCGGGGCGTGGTACTGGTGACCGGAGTTCGGATTGTTCTTGTCGTAGGCGAAGGCTTCGCGATTGCGAATGAAGTCCTTCACGTACCGGGCGGGAATCGCAAAGCCAAGCGACTCGCCGCCCAGGATGCCCATGTTGGTGATGCCGATGACCTCGCCGCGGGTGTTGAACAGCGGTCCGCCAGAGTTGCCGGGGTTGATCGCCGCATCGGTCTGGATGAACGTCAGTCCGTCGAAGGCCCGCTGGGTCGTGGAGACCACGCCCTGGCTGAGCGTGCGCTCGAGCCCGAGCGGGTTGCCGATGGCAAAGACCACCTGGCCGGCCTCGAGCGTTTCTTCCTTCTGCACGACGGCGAAGGTGAAGTCCTCGTTCCGGGGGTGGGCGATCTTCAGCAGCGCGAGATCGAGCTGGTTGTTCACCGCGATGATCTCGATGTCTTCGATCTCGGTGCGGGTCAGGGTGCCGTCGTCCTCGGGCAGCCAGACGGTGGTCCGGAGACTCGTCTCGCCCTGGATGACGTGGGCGTTGGTGATGGCAAAGCCTTCTTCGTTGATGATCACGCCGGAGCCGAGACCGCCGGGCGTGGACACCTTGATGACGGCCGGGCCGATGCGGCGGGCGTGGTCCCGCGGGGCCCGCTCGGCCGCTTGCTCGACGGTGTGGAAGAGGGCCTCGCGCTTGGTCTCGACTTCGGCCTCCTCGCTGCCGGCCTCGATGCGTTCGATCTGCTCAGCGTCCAGGACCAGGACCTCGGGGCCGAGGTCGATCCACACCTTGCGATCGGTCTGCTTCAGGATGTCGCCCTTGACGATCGATCCGCTCCGCATGATCACCGTGTCGTCCGCGGCGGTGGCCAGCGGCAACAGGAGCCCCACGGCCAAGGTCCCGGCGAGGGCGGCCAAGGCGATGGGATTCGGGCGGCGAGTGAGGCTCAACGTCGGCATGGAAGACTCCGGACCGGGATACGAGGCGGGATACGGGGCGACTGGGGTGGACCGCAGCGAGGGTCCGTACGGGCGAGGACAGGCGACGGCCGACGACGGCCGACGACGAACGACGACGGGTGAGCAGGCGGCGACGCCCCCCGACCAATCGCCACTCCGGACCGCCGGTCGATCGCCAGCGGGCTGGTCGGCCACCGCCCCGAACGCGCATCGCACGATCGAGGATCCGCGGGTCGCTCGACCGCTCCGTCCGAGTATAGGATCGTCCAATCCTCCGGCCCCACTGTTGCCGGAGGATCCTTGGTCCGATCACTCGGACCCGGCTTCTCGCTCGCCAGGGCCATCTTCGTTGGCCGATGGCCCCTACGAAGACTGCGGCCGCCGCCCGGCTCGCCGCCCGTCCTGCCCCCCGTCTGACCCACTGCCTACGTTCCGGAGTCTCCCGCGTGTCCACCCGCCAGCCCACCGACCGCCCCGCTTCGCGACCCGAAACCGGGATCGCGAGCCTCCCCGCTGGTCTCACGAGCCCGCCGAGCCGCCGCCGCCGGCTCGCCGCCGCGGCCGCCCTGGGCACCACCGGGCTGGCCACGACCGCGGCCCTGGGCTTGGCCGCCGGCCTCACTCCGGCCGCGCCCGCCGCGCCGGCCATCCCCAGCGCACAGTCCGCGTCGGCCGAGGACGACCTCGGCCGCTACTTCGGCTTCACCGGCCTGGAAGTCATGCGAATCGGCCAGGGCGCCGGCCCGATGATGACCGCCGACATCAACGGCGACGGCCGGATGGACATCCTGGTGGCCAACGACCGCGAGAGCCGCATCGAAGTCCACCTCCAGCGGGTGGACGCCGATCCGTCGGACGCCCGGCCGTCGACCCGCACGAACGAATTCCCCGAGCACTGGCGCTTTGAACGCATGGACGTGCCCGTCCGCCACGCGATCGGCGCGATGGTCGTCCGCGACTTCGATGGCGACGGCCGGGCGGACATCGCCTACTCGGGCCGACCGTCCGAGGTCGTCTTCCTCCGCCAGCTCAGCGGCGGCGGCTTTGACGTTGAGCGTCGGCATCGTCGTCCCGAGTTGTCCATGGCCCCCAGCGGGCTGATGGTGGCCGACGTCATCGACGACGAAGCCCCCGAGATGCTGATGATCGTCGGCGGCGCGATCCACGTGACGCCACTCGACGGGACCGATCTTGGCCAAGAGCTGGTGCTTTCGGCCGGCGCCCCGATCCTTGGGATGCGCATCGCCGACTTCAACGGCGACGGTCGCCAGGACGTGGCCGCCCTGCTTCGCGACGGAGACTCGCCGCTTCGCCTGTGGGCCGGTGGCCAGGAGAACGGCCGCAGCGTCCTCGGCGCCCAGCAGCGTTTCGAGATGCCCGAGTTGCTCGACGCCCGGCCCGTCCGCGTGCCCGGCCGCACCGGCACGCTCATGGCCACGATTGAAGCCCAGGCCCGGCGCCTGGTGCTGTCGGAACTGGTCAGCGAGTCGATCGACGGCGGCGGCGATCGCGACGCCGCGTTCGTCGTCCGCAGCTACACGAACCCCGAGGGCAAGCAGCGGGCGTACACCGTCGTCGACCTCGATGGCGATGGCCGGACGGATCTCGTCACCAGCGACGTCGAAGCGAACGCCCTGTCGGTGCACCGCCAGGTCGCGGGCAAGGGCCTGCAAGCTGGCGTGCGGCACCCCACCCTGTCGGACCTCAAGGACGTCGTCTCCGGCAACGTCGACGACGACCCGGCGGCCGAGTTGTTCGTCCTCAGTGAAGACGAGAAGCTCGTCGGCCGCTGCGACGTGACGGTCGAGAATGGCCGCATCGTGGTGCCCTTCCCGCGCCCGCTCAGCCTCCCCAGCGAGATCACGCCGATCGCGATCCAGCTCGTGGACTTCAAGGATGCCCCGCGGCTGGCGGTGATCGGCGAAGCCAAGCGCGAGTACACCGTGCTGCTGCTCGGCATGGACGGCACGAGTGAGTCGGTGGAGCTCGGCAAGCTCAGCCGCGCCCCCGAGGCCCTCGTCCCGGTCGACGCCGACCAGGACGGACGCCTGGATCTCATCGTCCTGACCAACAACCGGCCGCCGGCCATGATCACCCGCGATGCGGACGGCGCGTTCATCGTGCTCGAGTCCGACGACATGGGCCAGGCCGGCTTGGTGCAGGCCGCCGGCACCGTCAACACCGACACGCTCGACGTGGACGGCGACGGCATCGCCGAGCTGCTGATCGCCGACGGCAACTACGTCCGGGCGGTCCGCTACCAAGTCGATCCCGGCCCCGGCATCAGCCCCGGCTGGCAGGTGGTCCGGCAGGTCAACGCCCGCGACTCGGGCGCCAAGCTCCAGACCTTGGCCGTGCAGAACGGCCGCATCGTCGCCGGCGATACGCAGACCGATTCGCTCGTCGTGATGTCCGATGGCGAGGCCGGCTGGGCCCAGACCGAGTCGCTGGCCGTCCGCGGGTTCAACCTCGGCCCGGTGGTGACCGGCTCGTTCTCCGGCGACGCCGAACCGAACGTGCTCAGCCTGGGGGCCGACGGGTTCGCGATCGTGCAATTCGGCGGCGAACGGCTCGCCCTGCGGGAAGTTGCGTCCTGGCGTCCCGAAGACGAGCGTCAGCGTCCCCACGAAATCGGCGTCGGCGACCTGAATGCCGACGGCTTCGTCGACCTGGTCAGCCTGGATGCGGGCGAACAGATGTGCGACATCCTGAGCATCGACTCGGCCGGCGGGTTGCAGCATGCCGTCGGCTTCAAGGTCTTTGAAAGCCGGATGTTCTCCGGCGGTTCGACCCGCGAGTACGAGCCGAGCCAGGCCCTGATCGCCGACGTGACCGGCGATGGCGCCGCCGACCTGATCCTGCTGGCCCATGACCGGATCCTCGTCTACCCGCAGATGACCGCGGCCGACGCCGACGCGGGCTGATCGACTTTCGGCGGAATCGCCCGCCCCATGCCCCGCATCCCAATGGCATGATTCGGCCATGGATCCGATCACCCGGCTCATCATCAACGCCGCCGCCTCGCCCGAGTTCCGCGATCTCGGGCGAGACGAGCGGCGAAAGCTCACCCAACGCATCAGCGAGCGGATGGACGGCTGGGGACCGCACGCGCGGCGAGATCGCCGGCGGGTGTATCTCGCCGCCGCACTCATCGCCGCGGCCGGAATTGCCGTGGTGCAGGGAACGGGAGCGATCACCGCGAGCCTGGGCGTTCGCCCCGCGATCGGTGTTGCGTTGATCGTGGTGTTGCTGCCCGCGATGCTCATCACCGCCTGGACGCAGTTGGTCCCATGGGCGCTCCGGCCCATCGTCCGCGGGGCGCTGGCGGACTGCGGCTTCATGATCTGCCGCGGGTGCGGACACCAGCTCATGGTGATGGATGCGGCCGGCGACGACGACGAGGGCTGCAGCGGCAGCAGCGGCGGCGGCAAGGTTCAGTGCCCCGAGTGCGGCGCGTTCGCCAAGCCCCTCATGCCAACCAGTACGTGATCAGTCCGCCGAAGGCGGCGGCGTGGACGGCCCACGCGATCAGGATCGCCGACCACTGCGTCCGTCGAGATCGTCCGAACCACCGCCGCGATCCCGCAGCCAACCAGAGGCCGACGAGCCCGCTGAGTCCGCCAAAGACCGACAGCGTCAGGGCGGTCGGCGTCGGCGGACGTCCGAGACCGGCAAAGAGCACCGCGCGCCCGATCAGCAGCACCGCGCACATGCCGGAGAACGCGAACGGCAGCAGCAACAGCACGAATCCGTGCACGTTCAGGCTGGTCACGCCGACCCGAAGCTCGAGCCCCCCGCCGCACTCCGGACAGCGGTCGACGGCCTGGCCCCGCAGGTCGTAGGTGCACGCCGGACAGCATCCCCCCGCTCGTTCCAGGTGTTCCATCAACCGGTCGTGGCGCCACGCGGCGTCGGCGCGGGCGCGGGCCCGGGCGACGTCGGCGAGGTCGTCATCGCCGGCGACATCGGCGGCGACATCGGCGACATCGGCGTGGCCGGCGACCGAAGCCACGGCGGATGCCGGTGCAGATCCGGCTTCGGCCGCCGGCTGGGGTTCCGGGTCGAGTGATGCGTTGGCGACGTCGACGATTTTCACGCCGACCGTACGCATCGATGTCGGCTCCGGTTCAACCCTCGCCAAGCTCCTCGCAAAAGCGAACACGGCCCGCCGTCCGGAAAGGGACGACGGGCCGTGCTTCGTTCGATGATCCGCGACCGCGGATCGGTGGGTCGTTATCAGCGGTTCGCGAGCGGCACGTACGGCACGTCATGCGGGCCGGTGTAGTCGCAGCGCGGACGCATCAGCCGGTTGTCCTGCAGGTACTCGATGCAGTGCCCGGCCCAGCCCGACGTCCGGGCCATCGCGAAGATCGGGGTGAAGAGATCGAGGTCCAGGCCCAGCGAGTGATACGTGGTGGCCGAGTAGAAGTCGACGTTCGGGTAGATGCCCTTGGCCGACACCTTGTCGTGCATGATCTCTTCGATCCGGTGGCTCATCTCGTAGAGCTTCTGATTGCCGGTGTCTTCGGAGATCTGCTTGGCGAACGTCTTGAGGTACGTCGCCCGAGGGTCGACGGCCTTGTAGACGCGGTGGCCAAAGCCCATGATCCGGTCCTTGTTGGCCAGCTTCTGCTCGATGAAGTCGTCGACCTTGTCCAGCTCGCCGATCTCGTTGAGCATGATCATCACGCCCTCGTTCGCCCCGCCGTGCAGCGGGCCCTTGAGGGTGCCGATGGCGGTGGTGATGGCCGAGTACATGTCGCTGAGCGTGGAGATCGTCACCATCGATGCGAAGGTCGAGGCGTTGAACCCGTGCTCGGCGTGCAGGATCAGGCAGATGTCAAAGCCGCGGGCCATGGCCTCGGACGGCTTCTCACCGTTGAGCATGGTCAGGAAGCTCTCGGCGATCGTCTGCGACGCATCGGGGGCGAGGTAGTCCTTGCCCTTGCGGTGGCGGTCGAAGTTCGCGATCAGCGCAGGGATCTTGGCCAGCAGGCGAATCGCCTTGCGCTCGTTGGCTTCCGGCGAGGCATCGTCCGCCTCGGGGTCGTAGAGGGCCAGGGCCGACGCGAGGGTCCGCACCGCGTGCATCGGCGTGGCCTCGACCGGGAACTGCTTGATCATGGCGACCACGCCGTCGGGAAGCTGGTACTCCGACTGGATCGTCTTGGTGAACTCGGCCAGCTCCTTGGCGTTCGGCAGCCGACGGTGCCACAGCAGGAACGTCGATTCCTCGAACGTGGAGTTGCGGGCCAGCGCATCGATTTCGATGCCGACGTACTCGAGCACGCCCCGCTCACCGTCGATGAACGACATCTGGCTCTCGGCGGCGATGGTGTTGGCGAGACCCCGGTCAAGGGTCGGTCCGGCGGGCGATTCGATCATGGTCGAGGATCCCAAGGGTGGCGGCGGCGGGCACCCCGGCCTCGGGAGAGGGGCCAGAGCGGTCCGGACGCGGCCGCGGGCGCGTCGGACGAAGTGGGCGTTCAGTCGATCGGTCCGCTCGGGCGTCAGCCGGGCCACGTGGGCCCTGGTATGCGAGCGGGGGATGATGGTAGAAGGCTCGCACGCCCGGGGCAAAGGCGCGGGCCCAACGGACCGGCGATTCGGGTGAGGTTTCGCGGGTTGGACGCCGGCCAATGCGGGGACTGACCCGAACACCAGCCCGAACGTCGGCCGGATGTCGGCCGGACGTCGGCCGGACAAGGGCCCGTCGTGCGCGGCGGCCGCCGGGCACGACGTCAATCGAACCTCCTTCGGCCCCGCCGCCGGCCAATGGCCGACTTCTCCCTCCTTCCACGGTCCGTGGCCCGTCGCGTCGGACCGAACGCCGGCGAATCGCCGATGATGGCCGGGCCACCTCCTCGCCCAACCGCCCCTGGACCCCCGCCATGCTCATCGTCGCCCAGATCTGGACCGACTACGCCCGTCGCCCCGAACTCGGCTGGATGAGGCTCTCTGGCGGCCAGATCGAGTCGATGGGGCACGGCCCGCCGCCTACCGGTTCCAGGCCCGACGCCAGCACGAACGCCGACACCGCCGGCGAGACGCTGGAAGCCCCCGACGCCGTCCTGCTCCCGGCATTCACCGACGCCCATGCCCACCTGCCGCAGTTCGGCGAACGCGGACGGATCGCCCCGGACCTGCTGACCTGGCTGGACGAAGCGATTTTCCCGGCCGAGGCCCGCTGGTCGGATCCGGCCCACGCCGAGGCCGAGGCAACCGCCTGCCTGCGGGCCATGCGCCGCGCCGGCACCGCCCGGGCCGCCGTCTACCTCAGCAGCCATCCGTGGGCCTGGGACGCGGCCCGCGCCGCAGCGGACGCCACGGGCGTCGATCTGCTGGCCGGGGTGAGCCTCATGGACCGCGCGTGCCCGGACGATCTGCGCCAACCGGACGCCCCCGCCCCGCCGGATGCCGGCGGCCCTCGGCTCCGCTGGTCCATCAATCCACGGTTCGCGATCAGTTGCACCGACGACCTGCTCGGCGTGGCCGGCGAACTGGGGGCCGATCGATTCGTGCAGACGCACCTGTCCGAGCAGGTCGCCGAGGTCGAACGAACCGCCGAACTCTTTCCCGGCGATGCCGACTACACCTCGGTGTACGACCGTTTCGGCTTGCTGCACGAACGCACGCTGCTGGCCCATTGCATTCATCTCGCCCCGGCGGAATGGCAACGCATCGCCGCGCGCGATTGCGTCGTCGTCCATTGTCCGGGCGCGAACACGTTTCTTGAGAGCGGGCACTTTGACTTCGCCGCTGCCCGCCGAGCCGGCGTCCGCGTCGCCCTCGGATCGGACATCGCCGCCGGCCCGGACGTGGCCATGCCGCGCGTGGCCCGGGCGATGCTCGACGTCGCCCGCACCCGGCGCATGACCGGAGACAGCGGCGCCCACGTCCCATCCGCGGCCGAGGTTTGGCGCATGATCACCGCCGACGGAGCGAGCGCCGTCGGCCGGCCCGACGCTGGCATCCTGCAGCCCGGGGCAACGGCGGATCTGCTTCTGCTCGAACCCGACCAGCGCATCGATGACCACCTGGCCGGTCGCATGCTGCATGCCTGGGACGACGGCTGGATTCGCCACCGCATCCTGGACGGAACGCTGGTCAGCGACTGAGCGCCGCTGACGGCTGGCCAGCCCCGGCCCAACGCCGTCACGCCAGCGAACTCCCCCGAAATGAAACACCCCGCCGGCCATCCGCAAAGCGGACGACCGGCGGGGCGCCGGAAGAGGCAAGTTGTTGCGAAGCCGCGTGGGCTCAGCGGCGGCGGGTCATCTGCCGCAGCTGGTACTGCATCTCGTCGAGACGCTCTTCCCAAGCTTCCTTCGCGCCGAAGCTCAGCATGGTGATGCGCTCGTGGCGATCGAAGTTCCGCAGGACTTCCTTCACCAAGTTGATCTGGGTCTTGAGACGGCGAATCGGATCCGCGCCCGCGTCCTTGATCTGGAACTCGGCGTTGATGAACTGGAAACGCTCCTGCAGGCTTTCGTACTTGTCGGCCCAACGCTTGGCGATCCGGCGACCGTAGTCGTCGATCTCCACCCACTGCGGCATGCCGAGCAGCTCCGCGAGCTCCTCGCCGGTGTCCGCCGTGCCCTTGGAGAAGCCGGCGTGCAGGGCGTTGTTGGAGTTGAACGAGAGGTTCTGGTCGGCGGTCGACAGGTCGAACTCGCCACGCAGGTCGCCGTAGAAGGTGACCTCGCCGGTTTCCTCATCGCGGTCGTACGAGCACATGTGCTTGTTGAGCTTCATGGAACGAGCGATGTGCTCGCTGTACCCACTCTTCTCGGCCAGCTCGGCGAAGTGCTCGACGTGCTCGGCAACCTGCGGCCCCTGGAGGGACGTGGAACCCACGAGGGTGGTGACCGAACCGGCGGTGGCCGCGGTGCGGAAGTAGATCTCGTAGCAGCTCATGGCCGTCATGCAGCCGGCGCTGATCGCCTTGTCGACCCACGCAACGACGCGGTGACGCTTGCGGATCTCGTGGATCGCCTCGGCGATGTCCAGGGCCTCAAGCACCAGACCACCGTTGGAGTTCACGAAGAGCACGATCGTCTGGCCGGGGCCGTAGTTCTCGTCGATGTAGCGACCGAGTTCGATGATCTCGTCGTGGCGGAAGGTCTGGCCCACGCCACCCTCGAGGGGCAGCATGAAGACGCCGATCGGACGTCCCTGGTCATCGCGCGGGACTTCCTTGCCAGCCCCGATCCGGGAACCGGGGGCAGCCTTGCGACCTTCAGGACGGAACCGTCCCGACTCGCCGCGGTTGCCCGGACGCGCGTCGCCGGTCTTCTCACCCGACTCCTCTTCGCCGGTCGAAGTCTCGAGCAGCTTGATGTCCGCGCCAAAGACCGTCTTCTCCGCCTTGCGGCCGGCGATGTCGGTCTTGATCGTGATGTACATCGGACGTTCGCTGATGAACGTCAATTCACCCACCTGGGTGATCTCCACGCCACGTTCGACGTAGGTGACGGTCACGGTGTCGCCAACGTCGCCGCGCCAGGTTGCGCCGCTGCGAAGCTGCAACTCCGTATCGGCGACCGCGGGGACGGTCAGCATGAAGGTGCACACAGTCAGCACCAAGAGGGACAGGAGATTCCGCATCGTGATTCCTCGTTCGGGGACCGGCTCGCTGGCCAGTCAAAGTCGTTCGTGTCGAAGTCGTCTCGTCCGATGTCGTCGGCCGTCGGCCGAGCGAACATCAGCCGCGGTTGCCGAATCCACCGCCGCCCGGAGCGCCACGGCGTCCGCCGCCGCCTCGGTTGCCGCGATCCTGCTGGCGGAGAATCTTGAGCTGCTCTTCCATCTGGTAGATGCGAATCTTCAGGCTCGTGATGTCCACGCCGTACTGCTGTCCAAGACGGATGCGAACCGCGTCGTACCGCTCCATGTAGCGGATGACCCGCTTGAGCTGATCCTTGGCCTTGGTGAAGTTCGGGATGTAGTCCGGGCCCTGGGCTCGGCGAAGCAGCTTCTGGTAGTCCTTCAGGGAGTCTTCAGCCTGCGAGAACGTCTTGCGCCAGTCCTCGCGGTACTCCTCGAAGATCTCCTCGGACTGGCCGTCGATGACGTCGTACTCGCGAAGACCGAGCAGCAGGGCCACGTCGTCCAAGCTGTCGGCGGTGCCGGAGCTGATGCCGAAGTTCTCGGCCGTCTGGGCGGAGAACTTGGCGACGCGGTTGCCCGAGACGTCGATCTTGTATTCGCCTTCGCCGTCGAGGGCCCATTCGACTTGACGGCCGCGCCACGTGGCGCTGAGCTGGTTGGACGGAATGACCATCGCGTCGACGATCATCTCGTAGCCATTGCGACGACCGGAACGAAGGGCGAAACCGCGAAGCAGGCCCATGTAGGCCTCGCGGAACTTGCCAAACTTGTCGGGGTCGTTCTGGGCGCCGAGGAAGTTTCGAGCCGCGAGGTCGATGCCCTCGAGGTTCGAATCGCTCTTCATGTAAATCTTGTCCCACCCGAGGACCAAGCCGCTCGACATGCCGATGGCCTGCTTCACCCACACGACCTGCGGGATATCGCGGAGGTCGTCGTGGAAGAGGTCGAGAATGTCGCGGTATTCGTCGAGCGAGTCGATGCCGGTCTGGCCGATTTCTTCGAGCTTCTGCTCGGTGAAGAAGCCCAGCTCGTAGTCCTCGCACTCAACCTCGATCACCAAGTAATCCGGATCGTGGAGACGGATGTCGTCGACCATCTCGCGGTAGATCTCGGGGTTGATGTCGGTGCCGGCCTGGCCCTTCCACGGAATGATGTACAGGCCGGTGACGCCTTCGCGTCGCTCGACTCGCTGCACACCGAAGCTGCCGCCATCGTCATCAGCGTCCGCCTCGCGGTTGCGATCCCACGGATCGTCCTCTTCGACCTCGTCGCCGCCGCCAGCGACGGCCTGATCGCGGAAGATCTTGGCGATCTCGGCCGGCGAGAAGGTCATGGTCGTCGTGATGCCGGCGATGTTCGCCTTGATCACGAGCTTGGAATTGGTCTCTTCGAGGATCTCGCCCTGGAACTCGCGGCCGTCGTTCAACAGAACGATGTCCACGGTCTCTTCGGCCATCGAGCCGATCGAGGCAAGGCTGACGGCCGACGTCGGCGTGGACGTCGGGGCCATGGCCACGGCGAGACCGCCAACGGCAAGGGCACACGCACCCGCGGCAAGTCCCGCCAGGGAGCGGGAGGTACGCGAGGGGAGGAACGACGAGGTGGACATCGGGGGGATCCTCTTGTCTGGAAGCGCTGGGTCGGGTGACGCGTTGAGCGGGTCACGCGGGTCGATTCGGGGCAGGCCTTGGAACCGACGGTCCGCGGCACGGAGGGTGAACCGGACCCGCGAACACGGGGCCAATTCAGTCCCGCCCACCCGAGCCGGGTCCGGCACGAAGGCCGAACGACGGCGGGCGGCGGTCGAGACACGATGCGGTGGCCCCCGCTGAGGCGCCACGCACGATTGACCCGGGGCGGACCTCGGGACATCGGTGGGATGCGCCAGGTCCGTTCGGGTTCCGGACATTCTACCAATGCCCGGATCGGCTCGGTCATTCGATCGCTTCGGCCGAACGGAGCGGTTTTCGGACGCTTCGCGGGGCCAGGGGCATGGCGGAAGCGGTGGCCGACGGATCGCCACGAGACCAGTACTCCCCCCCCCACTGGAGGTCGGATTTTGATCGGGTCGCTGCCGGCCGCGACGCCAAGGGCACAAGCAGCAGCCCCCCCCGCGAGATTCACCCGCGCGGCGAGCGGGCACCCTCAGTCGCCGGCCGCCCATCGCAGCACCAAGCCGAGGGCATCGGCCGACGTCCGCACGTACCCGTCCAGCTGAGCCACCCGGACCGCCGCAATCCACTGGCCGAAGCCGGGGCCCGGGGTGAGGCCGGCGGCCCGCAAGTGTTCGCCGGTCACCAGTGGGGCAGGATCGAGGCCGGATGCGGCGAGCCGCCGAACCGTGGCCGCGGCCCGGGCTCCGGCGGCCGGATGTTCGGCGGCGAGCAAGGCCAACGCCGGACCCGCGCCCCCGCCACTCAACCGCGGCTTCATGGTCGATGGCGGGCCCCCGGCGAGCACCGCCGCCCGACTTTCGATGGCCCGGATGACCGCGCCGACCTCGGCGTTCGACAGCACCAGGGCATCGCGCCAGGCGTCGATCCGGCGGTCGGCTTCGTCGGTGGCCCGGGCGATACGAGCTTCGGCCTCGGCAAAGTCCCCGGGCTGCGTCACAACGTCGTCGCCGGAATCGCGGTCGACGCTCGCCGCATCCAGCAGCCACGCCGCGAGGGCGAGCGAGAACGGAGCGCCGGGGGCCAGTCGCCGGAGACGCGGGCCTGGTCCTCCGGGGACGGGGCCGAAGCCCGCGAACACGGGGCCGAGCAGCCGAAGGTTGGCCAACTGGGCCACGGCGTCGGCCCGTCGCGGGTGGGCCAGCATCGCACGGAACTCGTGCCCGATGCGTTCGCGGCTCACGGAGGTGAGCCCCGCCGCCCGCCGCCGAATGGCGACGCCCGTGGCATCGTCAAGCGAGAACCCGAGCCGGGCGGCGAACCGCACCGCCCGGAGCATGCGGAGGCGATCTTCTTCGATGCGATCCTCGGCCGTCCCGATCGCCCGAATCACGCCGCGTTCAAGATCCGCCTGGCCGCCCACGTGGTCGATGACCTCGCCGGTGGCCGGATTTTCGAAGAGGCCGTTGATGGTGAAGTCCCGCCGCTGGGCATCTTCCTCCGGCGACGACCAACTGACCTCGTCCGGCCGGCGGCCATCGCCGTACGCCCCGTCGCGGCGGAACGTCGCAACCTCGGTCGAACATCCATCGCGCCGGACGAGCATGACGCCGAAGGCTTCACCGACGCGGAGCGAACCCGGAAAGAGCTCGGCCACGCGGGCCGGCTCGGCGTCGGTCGCGATGTCGTAGTCCTTGGGCTCGGCGCCCAACAGTCGATCCCGCACGCAGCCGCCGGCGAACCAGGCGATGTGGCCCGCGCGGTGCAACTCGGCCGCGACCTCCGTCGCCACGCGCCGCTCGATCGAATCGGTCACGGGCCCGCGTCCGCGGGGCCGTCGGCTTGATCGGCGTCGGCAACCGCCCCGCCGTTCGCTTCGCCGGCCTGGCCAGCCGGACCAGCCGCATCCACCTGCGCCGTTCCGTCCCTCGAGCCGAGGTCCGGACCGTACAGCAACACGAACATGTCCTTGGCGTACGCGTGCACTTCCGGACCCACCAAGCCCGGCACGTCGTGGGGCACGCGGTCCGGATTGAGCGGCGTGCGGAGCACCAGGAAGGACTCGTCGGCCAGACGCGGGGCGCAGCGAGCGACCTGCTCCATCACCCGGTCGCGGGTTTGGTCATCGCGCATCATCGCGTACGGCGGATCGATGAAGATCAGATCGAAGCTTTCGCCGGCCCGGGCGAGGGTGGCCGCGGCGAGGGCGTCACCGGTGACGACCTCGCACACATCCTCCTCATCGAACTGCCGGATGTTCTCCTCGAGAATCCGAAGGATGCGGCGATCGCGTTCGACCATGACCACCCGGCCGGCCCCCCGGCTGACGGTCTCAAGGCCCATGGTCCCCACGCCGGCGAACAGTTCGAGTACCCGGGCTTCCTCGAACCATCCCCTGAGAAGGTTGCAGACCGACTCCTTGACCCGATCGGGCCAGGGACGACTGGTCTCGTTGTCCGGCGGGGCGGTGAGGCTCCGGCGACGATGAATTCCACCAATGATGCGCGGCATGCCGCCAGCGTCCTTGGTCGCGCACTCGCCGTCAACCTGGTCGTCGCCGGGCGCTGGCGATCGGGCCCCCTCGCCGGTCCCTCGTCCATCGTCGAACCGCCGGACCCGTGCGCCATACGATGCCGGCATGCCCGACCCGCCCGCCACCCTGCCATCGCGCCTCCGCGCTGCCGCCCGCATGATGCGCCTGGGCCCGGACGAAGTTCCCGCCCTCGTCGCCCACCCGGACTGGGACTCCGGCCGTCCGGTGCCCATGGTCATCTGGATGCACGGACGGACGGTGTCCAAGGAACTCGATCCCGGCCGGTACCTGCGATGGATCCGGGCCGGCATCGCCGCGGTGGCCATCGACCTGCCCGGGCACGGCGAGCGATTCGATCCGGAGCTGCAGCGGCCCGAACGCACCCTGGACGTGGTGCTCCAGATGGCCGATCAGATCGACGCCGTCCACGCCGCGGCCCTCGCCCTCGGCGTCTTTGATCCTGACCGCATCGGGATCGGCGGGATGTCGGCCGGCGGCATGGCCACGCTCAACCGCCTGACCCGGCCGCACGCGTTCGCCTGCGCGTCGGTGGAAGCGACCACGGGATCCTGGCGGCACCAAGCGAGCCGCGAGATGTTCCGCGACCAGCCGACGGGCCGACTGGACGGTGGCGACCCGATCCAGCACCTGGACGGATGGCGGCCGATCCCCTTCCAGGCGATCCACACCCGGGCCGACGAATGGGTGGATTTCGCCGGACAAGCCGCATTCGTCGACGCGATCCGGAAGCACCAGGCCAATCCGGCCGACCGGGCCGCGGTCGACTTCGTGGTCTACGACGAAACCGGCGCCCCGAACGAGCACGCCGGATTCGGACGCTTCTCGGCCGACGCCAAGGATCGGCAACGCGAGTTCCTTTCAAGCGCCCTGCTCGACTGACCGATCTGCTCCAGATGGAACAGATGAACCCAGCGCCCGGGTCGTCGGCCGAACTGGATGTCCCCAGCACCGCGCACTATCAGCGCGAGTACCTCGACGGCCGCCGCATGCACTCGATCGCCGAGCAGGTCGGCCTCCTGCTCGAGGATGCGCCCCAATCGGTGCTCGAGATCGGCATGGGCACCGGCATCACCGCGTTCGCCCTCCGTGCTGCGGGCGTGACGGTCCAGACCCTCGACCTCCAGCCAGATCTGCAGCCGGACATCGTGGGCGACGTCCGAGACATCCCGGCCGACGATGATGCATTCGATGCGGCGAATTGCTGCCAGGTGCTTGAACATCTGCCCTGGGCGGAGTTCCCGCGGGCGATCGCCGAGTTGCGGCGCGTGACGCGCTCGCGGCTCGTGGTTTCGCTGCCGGACATCACCCGGCACGTCGGTGTTCAGTTCAACGCGCCCCAGGCCGGACGACGCGGCGGCAGTTTCTCACTGCCCGCGGCGCCGCGTTCGCAAGCGTGGCGCACCGCCCGCTTGATCGAGATGGGCCACCACTGGGAAATCGGCCTCGACGGGATTGGCTGGACCGACGTCGTGCGGGCGATCGAGCACGCGGGATTCGCGCGGGTCACCAGCCATCGCCTCGACATCATGCCGTGGCATCGCTTCTTCGTGGCCGACTGACGCGCCGGCGACGGAACCCCGCCGCCCCGGCCGCGGCCTCGGTCGCGGCCATACTGCCCGGCGCGAACGCCGCACCCGCGCGAATCAACTCCACTTCGGCCGGTCGGTCGCCACGTGGTAGTGCGGATCCTCACTGATGTTCACTTCGACCATCGGTCCCGCGCGGTCGAGCAGGCGGCGACAGTCTTCACTGAGGTGACGCAGGTGCAGCCGTTTGTCGAGTTTCTGGTAGCGGTCGGCCAGCGCGTTGATCGCTTCCAGCCCTGACTGGTCGTACACGCGGCTGAAGTAGAAGTCGATGACGACGTCGTCGGGATCCTTGGCCGGATCAAAGAGCTCGCGGAAGCGCGACACGCTGCCAAAGAAGAGCACGCCGTGCAGCTGGTAGATCTTGCTGCCGTGTTCGTCGACCTGCTCGTCGGCGACCAGGTGCCGGCTCTTCTGCCACGCGAACACCACCGCCGACAGCGCGACGCCGATCAAGACCGCGGTGGCGAGATCGTGCATGAAGACGGTGTACGCCGCGACCACGATCATGATCGCCACTTCCGGCCACGGAATCCGTCGCCAGGTCTGCAGCGTGGCCCACTCGAACGTGCCGATCACCACCATGAGCATGACGCCGACCAAGGCGGCCATCGGGACCTGTTCGATCAGCGGTCCCAGGAACAGGATGATCAGGAGCAAGCCGGTGGCGGCGGTGAGTCCCGAGAGTCGGCCGCGGCCGCCAGACTTCACGTTGATCAGCGATTGGCCGATCATCGCGCAGCCGCCCATGCCGCCGAGCGCGCCGCACGCGACGTTGGCCAGGCCCTGGCCGATGCACTCGCGGTTCCCGCGGCCGCGGGTCTCGGTGAGTTCATCAATGAGCGTCATCGTCATCAGCGACTCGATCAGGCCGACGCCGGCGAGGATGATCGAAAACGGAAGGATGATCCACAGGGTTTCGAGCGTGGCGGGCGGCATGGTGAAGTCCCACCAGGCCGGCCGTGGCAGGCCGCCAGCGATCCGCACATCTTCCGGCAAGACGCCCGCGGCCACCGCGGCGATCTCGTCCCCGGTGAGCGGTACCAACGGTCCATCGGCAGCTGGCTGCGGCACCACACCCGCGGGCAGTGCAGCAGCGGCCAGCTCCAGGGCAGCGTCGTCCCGGTCGCGTTGTTCGGTCTTGACGGCCGCGGCGCGGCTGCTGTCCAGGAGCATATCGCCCACCGTCAGGACGCGGCGCTCGCGTGGCGGGCCGGACGCGGCGGCAGCATCGTCAGCCGCGGCGGCCAGGGTTCCGTCGGCGGGAGTGCCATCGCCGGCCGCATCGCCAGCTCCGAGGGTGCCATCGGCCACGATGGTCGAGGCAGTCTCTGAGGCAGTGGCCGGCGCGTCCGCCCCCCCGCGATTGATGGCCAGCGCGGCCAGCGACACGACGATGATCGCCACCAGGCTCGACGGGACGGCGCGCGTCAGACGCGGCAGGATCGCGATGATCGCCATCGTGGCGACGACCAGGCCGATCATCAGCCCGAGCCGCGCCCCGGTGAGGAAGTGCATCGCGCCGTCCGCGCCGAGGGTCTTGAAGCTGTCAACCTGGGCCAGCAGGATGACCACGGCCAGACCATTGACGAAGCCGAGCATGACCGGATGCGGCACGATGCGGATGAACTTGCCCAGTCGCAGCAGGCCGATGACGATCTGGATCAGGCCGCAGAGGACGACGGCGGGAAACAGGTAGCCGATGCCGTGGTTCGCGACGAGGGCCACCACCACCACGCCCATCGCGCCGGTGGCCCCAGAGATCATGCCGGGCCGGCCGCCGGCGATCGACGTCACCAAGCAGATGATGAAGGCGGCGTAGAGCCCGACCATTGGCGGCACGCCGGCCAGGAAGGCGAAGGCCACCGCTTCCGGGACCAGGGCCAGGGCGACGGTGATGCCCGAGAGAACT
The DNA here is from genome assembly GCA_045106735.1 of Phycisphaerales bacterium. Classification (GTDB taxonomy): domain Bacteria; phylum Planctomycetota; class Phycisphaerae; order Phycisphaerales; family SM1A02; genus JBGCEZ01. Next base: position 44,970 of record JBGCEZ010000008.1, read on the forward strand.
TCGGCTCGCGGCGATCCCGACATGGCGGTTCGCAGGTCGAAGACCAGCGGCGGCACGCGGAGGAATCGGGGCAGTCGGATCGTGACTTGGGACATCGGAACGTGGCTTTCGGGCCCGCCCCAGCGATGGCGATCGCCCTCGGTGGGCGGCACACCGTCGGTCGGCGGAACGGAACGGGAAATGATTGATGCGAACTCCGCATGCTATCGACGGTCCCGATGATTCGTCAGCAATCTGGCCATCGGCCGCGCGGATCCGTCAGTGACGTGCGTGGTCGGGTCCGGATATCCGCGTTCGGGTGACGGGGCGACGAAGCGCTGCCGACCGGCGGGGAGCGGATGGCGGCGGGCGGCGAGGGTCCGGCGACGGCCGCTGGCGAAGGTCTGGCGAGGGACTGGCGAGGGTCCGGCGAAAGTCTGGCGAGGGGCTGGCGACGGTCCGGCGAAAGTCTGGCGAGGGACTGGCGGGCGGCAGTCCTCCACGCTCGCCCCGCGCACACAAACAACGCCCCGCGACTGCGAGGCGTCTGGTCTCAATGCGGATGGGGGTCCGTTTCGGGAGGTGCCCCGAATCCAATCCGGCCCGGACAAGGCACCGGGGGAGCTAGCCGCAACCAGCTCCCCCGGCCCGATCCCTGTCCGTGACCTCAGCCGTCCGCTGTCCCGTGCCCCGCCTGTTGGACGTGGGCTTCGAGTTCCGCCGCCACACGCCGTGCGTCGGCCGCGGTGCGGACCGCGAGGAAGATCGTGTCGTCGCCGGCGATTGATCCGATCACGCCTTCCGGGCGGCATCGATCAACTTCGGCGGCCAATGCATCGGCCCATCCGGGCCGGGTCCGGAGCACCACCATGCAGGTGGCGATCTCCGTCGCAAGCAGTTCCTGCCGCACCATGCGCCGAAGCAAGGTGGGCGATTCTTCGTCCGAAGTCGTGGTGATGGTCGACGATCCGGCCTGACCTCCACCGGGCAACATGTAGCCCGATGGCGACTTCACCACGCCGAGATCCGAAAGATCCCGAGAGAGCGTGGCCTGCGTCACGGCGATCCCCTCGTGTTCCAGCCGCTCCCGCAGGGCTTGCTGGCTGGGCAGGGTTTCTGCCCGCAGCAGCTCAGCAATCTGTTGGCGACGACGGGCTCGACTCATGACTGCATGAATATACGCAGCCCTGCATATTCATACAAGGGTGCAGTGCAGATTTCGACCGCCCATCCAATCAGCCCGGATCTCACGTATTGACAACGACTTGCGCCGCCATTCCCGTGACCGATCCTCAAGAGTTTCCGGTGCTATGCTTCGCCCATGAGCGTTCCTCCCCCACCGTCGAGCCTCGCGGCCGATTCTTCCGCTTCGGGATCCGCGGCCCGCCCCGCCTCTGGCGTGCCCAATGAGGCCGGCCGGTTCGGCGACTTTGGCGGCCAGTACGTCCCCGAAACACTGATCGCCGCCTTGGATGAGTTGGCGACCGAGTACGCCGCCGCTCGTCGGGACCCGGCGTTCCAACGCGAGCTCGATGAGCTGCTCACGCGGTACGTTGCCCGGCCCACGCCGCTCACCCACGCGCGCCGCCTCACCGAGCACGCCCGGGCCGGCGCCGCCGACGGCCACGGTGCCGAGATCTGGCTCAAGCGCGAAGACGTCGCCCACACGGGCGCGCACAAGATCAACAACACCATCGGCCAAGTGCTGCTGACGCGGCGCATGGGCAAAGAGCGCGTCATCGCCGAAACCGGCGCCGGCCAGCACGGCGTGGCCACCGCCACCGCGTGCGCGCACTTCGGTCTGCGCTGCGAGGTGTACATGGGCTCCGAAGACGTCCGGCGCCAGAGCCTCAACGTGTTCCGCATGCGACTGATGGGTGCGACGGTCAACGTCGTTGAGTCCGGCAGCCGCACGCTCAAGGACGCAACGAACGAAGCGATGCGCGACTGGATGGGGTCCGTCGCCGACACGCACTACATCCTCGGCTCGGTCGTCGGCCCGCACCCGTTCCCGATGATTGTGCGCGACTTCCAATCCGTCATCGGTCGCGAATGCCGGGCCCAGTGCCTGGACCAGTGCGACCGCCTTCCCGACGCGGTCGTGGCCTGCGTCGGCGGCGGTTCGAACGCGGCCGGCATCTTCTATCCCTTTGTCGACGACGCGGACGTGGCCCTCGTGGGCGTCGAAGCCGGCGGCCGGGCGAGCCGGGCCGGAGACCACGCCGCGCCGCTGAGCCACGGCGCCCCCGGCGTGCTGCACGGCTCGATGAGTTACGTCCTGCAGGACGACTCGGGCCAGACCAGCCCGGTCCACTCGTGCTCGGCCGGCCTCGACTATCCCGGCGTCGGCCCCGAACACGCCTGGTGGAAGGACACCGGCCGCGTCCGCTACACCAGCGTGGAAGACAACGACGCCCTCGATGCGTTCTGCCAGCTCAGCGAGCTGGAAGGGATCATCCCCGCGCTCGAGACGTCCCACGCGATCGCCGAAGCCGTGCGCGTGGCCGCCGCGCTGCCCGCCACCGGCATGGTGGTGATCAACTGCTCGGGCCGCGGCGACAAGGACGTGCAGGAGGCGGCGCGACTGCTCGCCGACCGCGGAGACGACCGGATTTGAATGCGGGGAATCGAGCCGGACGTCGTCTGACGCGGCCGGCAGATGCCCGATCGCTCAGCGGCGATCGACCGGCATGAGTTCCACCATCAGCGGATGGTGATCCGAGGCGTACCAGGACGGATACGGATCGTTCCGCCAGTCGTACTCGGTGTCGTACGGCTTGCCGAGGACCACCGCGGTCCCGGGCACGATTTCGCGGTACGCCGCACCGTTGCACAGGATGTAGTCGATGACCCGGCCGGACTCGTGGGTCTTGGCCAGGTTCGCCTCCGTCTGATCGGCATCGCGCGAACGCGGGATCACCCGGTGCGCCTGCGTATCGACCAACCCCGCTTCCAGGTAGAGCCGCAGCGACTTGTCCCAGGGCGCCGCATTGAAGTCGCCCATGACGACGATGTTGCGATCCGGGGCGGCGGCCATTTCGGCGGCGATCTTCTCGACGGTACGAAGCGCTTCGGCTTCCCGCTTCCAGCTGTACGTCCGGCCGGACTTGTGGTGCAGGCAGTACACCGTCAGCGCGTAGTCCGGCCGCACGCGAATCGTCGCCCGCAGCGGACTGCGCTGGTACTCGAGTCCGGCATCGGCGTCGGCGGGCCGTGCGGCAAAGCCCGGACCGTCGGCCACGACATCGCGCAAGGACGCTTGGGGCCAGACCTGGACGTCCTCGATCGGGAACCGGCTGAGAATCGAACACTCCACGCCGCGGTAGTAGCCGACGTCCCGCGAGACCACGTGCTCGTACCCAAGATCCGACAGGTACGTATCGCGGAACCAGATGAGGCAGGCTTCCGATTCGACTTCCTGCAAGGCGATCACGTCGGCGTCCATGCGCCGGATCATCGCCGCGATGTTGGCGGCCCGCACCGGATCGGTGGCCATCGGCAGATCATCGAACTCGCCTTCCAGGTCGGGATCGTTGACGGCATCGAAGAGGTTGAGCACGTTGTACGACGCAATGCGAATCGCCCCGTCGGTCCGGGGCGGCGCCTCGGCCACGCCGTAGCGAATCGGCGGCCGCGGCTCGGCGACGACTGGCTCGGATGCGACCAGTTCAGTCGCGAGGCCGGCGGACGGCACATCGAGCGCGACACTCGCCGCCGCCGCGCATCCGGCGACCAGCAATCCCGTGAACACAATGGCGACCGATGCACGCATGACGAGGCTCCGAGGGGACGAACAACCCAGGAAACGCCCGCGATGGAACGGATTCTGGCCGGCCAAGTCTATCGGACCATCCGGCGAGGGTCGCGGCCATGACTTCACCGCCGGGTTGGCCTGTGCGGGCCGGGAAAGGCGGGACGATTGGTCCGACTTGGCGATTCCGATCCGGGGCGGATCGCGAGACCATGGGTCGTCGCCGGCTGGCCGCAACGGAAGCTTGGTGTGTCCCCCGGGGTCTTTTCGGGGGACGTGCAAAGGACTCCGCCCATGGCCGCCACTCGAACCACCACCCTTCGCCGCCTTCGCCGCGGCTTGACCGCCGGCGGCCTCCTCGTGGTGACCCTGATGGCCACCGGATGCGCCGAGAGCCGCCGGGCCCGGTACGAGCAAATGCTCAAGGGCGAAGTCGTCCGCGCCGATGTCGCCGACGCACGATTCGCCGCGGCCTTCCCCGAGACGGCCACGCTGCGATTCGCCACGGCCGACGTCGACTGAACCTGTTCCGGTGCGTGACGCTCGCAGGCATTGCGAGCGAACCGGGGCCGAAGCACGCTCGCCAACAGTTGCGAGTCGCCAGTCGCGAGTCGCCAGTCGCGAGTCACACGTCACGAGCCGCCAAGCCATGCGTCGCATGCACGATCCCAGCGCACCCGACGCCATCCCATGAACAACATCCGACGGGCCGCATCCCACCGGCAATGACCAACGAACAAGGGCCGCACGCACCATCATCGGTGCATGCGGCCCCTGTCGTGTTCGCCTCAACGCGCCGGCCCCCCTCGGGCCAGCCCGTCGATTTACTCGCCGCGGGGCGAGGCGTCGGCGGCGGCCCGACGCGTGGCTTCACGGTCGTTGATCCGCGTCAGGGCCTGCGACTGAAGCAGCAGCAGTGCCGTCTGAAGCTGCGGGTCGATGCCGTCGTTGAGCAGATCGTTGATGTCGGCCGACGCGACTTCCTCGTCACCTTCGGCCGGTTCGATCGGATTCAGGAAGCGCGACTCGGCTCGCTGGCGGAGCACGATGGCGTCGGATGCCTGGCCGACGGTCATCGGCACCTCGACGTCCGGATCCACGCCCCACACGGGGGAGCCGTCGCGCTTGTGCACGAGCCGGCCCGGGGTGCGGCCGCCGTCGGGCGACGGCAGGCGGTAGTACTGGGTGGTGAGCTTGATGCTGCCCTCGCGGGTCACCGGGTGGACGGTCTGGACGCTGCCCTTGCCGAACGAACGCTCGCCGACCACCACGGCCACGCCGTGGGCCTGCAGGGCGCCGGCGACGATCTCGCTGGCGCTGGCCGAGCCCTTGTTGATCAGCACGACGGTGGACGTGCCCGCTTCACGGACGCGGGCGTCGCCGGCCATCGCCCCCTGCCGCCACTGCTGGCGACCCTCGCGGTTCTCGCCGGTGACGATGTCGCCGCGGTTGATCCAGAGGTTGCCGATCTGCACCGCCGCGGTCAGGAGGCCGCCGGGGTTGTGCCGCAGGTCGAGAATTAGGCCGTTGGGCGCCTTGCCCTGGGCGTCTTTGATTTCGCCCCAGGCGTCGAGCAGGTCGGTGAAGCTGGTGGTGGTGAACTGCGTGAGCCGCACGTAGGCGATGCCCGCCTCTTCGTCGATCATCCAGTTCCAGATCGGCTCGCCGTCGGCCTCAATGCCGGTCTTCTCCCAGCCCTTGACCGAGTGGATTTTGATCGTTGAGCGGCGGATGACCACGTCGACCGGGTCTTCATTTTCGCCGCGCTGAAGACCGAGCTTCACGGTGGATCCTTGCGGTCCGGTGATGCGATCAACCGCGTCGTTGAGCGACCAGCCGACGGTCGAGTCGGAGCCGACGTTGAGGATCACGTCGCCCGGCTGCACGCCGGCCTTGTACGCCGGGGTGCCCTCGAGCGGCTGCACGATCTCGATCTCGCGCTTGTCGTTGTGACGAATCAGGATGCCGACGCCAACGAAGTCGCCCTCGGTCTGCTGCCGGAAACGGCGCAGTTCGTCGGGCCAAATGATGTCCGAGTACGTGTCAAGCCGGCCCATCGCCCCGTCGCCGAACTCACGGACGATCACTTCGTCCGGCAGCCGCAGCGTCGCACGGTTCAGGTCCATGATGTCGTCGATGACGCCGTTGAAGACGCGGCGCGAGAGGACATTGGACTGCAGCTCGCCGAGCTTGGCCTGCCACTCACGAATGCGAGCGTTCCAACGGCTGACCGCGGACGCTTCCCCGAGGCGCGGGAACTCGGTCCGCAGCGGCACGGTGGTGGCGAACGTGGACAGCGACTCGAGGCCACCGTCCAGCAGCGGGCGCCAGCCCTCGCCTTCAATGTGTTCCTGGGCCGCAGTCGTCAGCAGGCTGGAAAGCATGCGACGGTCGACGTTCTGAAGGCGCTCGCGGTAGTCGATCACCTGCGACTCGTTGAACGGCCCGATCGGCGGCTCGCCGAGGCGTTCGGCCCGGGCTTCGCGCATCTCGTGCAGAATCTTGGGCGTGTACCGCGAGAGCAGTTCGACGCGGGCGTTGACGACTTTCAGTTCATCGTCGTGCCGGCGGAAGTCGTCGCGGCGGTCGGTGTCTTCGTAGAACGTGCGAAGCAGGTACAGCAGTTCCTGCGCGTCGATCCAGTGGCGCTGGCGTTCCTCTTCGATCACCTGCGCCTCGCCCCAGCGGACCAGGCTCATGATTTCGGCGTTGGCGAGGATCGCATCGAAGTCGGCGGAATGCGACTGGGCGATCACCGCGTGCCGCAGGGCCTTGCTTCGGTTGCCGGCGGCGACCTCGGTCCGCATTTCAGCGATCGCGTCGTCGCGGGCTTGGTCGCGAGCATCCGCGGCCGCGGCTCGATGGGCCTGGAGCTGTCGCAGCCCGTCGGACATGCGGGCCGCCGCGGCGGCGCGGGCCGCATCGGCCTCGCCAACCTCGGCGGGCACGGCCGCGAGCAGACGCTCGAAGTCGGCGTCGTCCCCGGTCCGGGCCGTCGTCCAGACCTGGCTGGCCCACGTCCGGACTTGATCGTCCGGGGCCTCGGCCGACGCCAGAGCAATGACGCCGGTGGTGCAGACGGCGAGGGCGAGGGCGGTGCCGGCACGGCGAGCGCGAGACGGTCGGGGCATATCGAATCCTCGTTGGGGAGCACGCGGCGGAACCGGTGATCCCGGATTGTCGCCAGAGCCCGGGGCTCCGGAAGGTGTCGGCCGGAACCCAGAGGTTCCGAGAGTCGGTGTCCCGCACCAATTGACCGCCGAGCGGAGGCATGGTGCGGGCGGGCGGCCCCGTACGGGCCGCGAGTTGGGCCGGAGACGCGCGGGGAACCGCCCATCTCCTTTTTGGCGATCGACGGTCCGACCGGGCGGATCCACCGAAATGGATGCGCGGCGGGCCCTCGATGTTCCCATCCACCGAACACGCTGCCCCGGCAAGCTCTTCCAATCACTCCGTTTCGGTGATTCCGTGAAGGTCGTCGGGGGGCCGCATCCGGTGCATCGGACCACCCAATCGTACCGGTGAGGTTCCGGCTCGGTTCGGGTGAAAGCGGGCTTCGGACCCGTTTGAACGTCGGGTCCGACCGCGCATTGCCAAGACCCGGAGCGAAAATCACGCCGCGTCCACGCCAACTGTTCCCCCCCTGGACCCCGTCAGGGCCGTTTCCTTCCCCCCGACTCGGAAACTGGCTACGCCGGGCCATCCTGCCGGACCCGGATCCGGTCGTATCTTCCTGTCTATGAGTGAGACAATGTCCCAACTCGCCGCCGACGACCGCCAACTGGTGGTGATCCTCGTGGTGGCCCTGGCCGCCACGCTGGCGATCTGCCTCGTCCTCCTGGCAATCGCCACGATCACCGGTTTGGGCCGACTCGGGGTCCTGCACCTCGTCGGCCCGGCGCCGGCCGATCGCCCGTTCTCATCCGACGATGGCCGCTCTTCGGCCGGTCAGTCGGTCGCTGAGGATCTGCGGACGCGCCTGGCCGCCTCCCGATCGTCGGACGCGTGGAACGAGGCCGGCCGACGCCTGATTCCGTCCGCTCCTGGCGGACTGGCGAGCGACTGACCGGGTCCGATTGGCGCCGCGCCGCCCTTCGGGCTTGATTCGCTGTCCTGGCCGCCGGGCTCACGACGGCGGCGCGTCCCCGAACGTGTTCCGCACGTGCGACTCGAGGTCCGAGATCTCTCGCCGAGTTCGCTCGCCGCGGGCCCGCCCCACCCAATTCCACGCTTCCTCTGACGCACCGGCCGCCGTCCACGCCCGGGCCGCGCCGTCGGCCGCGGCCCCCCGTTCCGGTCCGGCCGGCAACGCGGCCCACGCCGCCCCCCAGGTCTTGGCCGCGGCGGCTGGCCGGTCCAGGGCGAGTTCGGCCGCGGCGATTTCCGCGGTCATGGCGAACCCGAGTCGGACGTCGGCCGGCAAGGCCAACAGACGGCGGAGCGACTCTTCGGCCCGACCGGCGCCGCGGAGGACGCGGGCCTCGATCAAACGAATGCCGGCGTCGCGCGGGGCGATCGATCGAGCCTCGGCCGCGAGTTCAATGGCCCGGTCGAGGTCGCCGAGATTCATCCGCGCCACGGCCAGCGAGCTCAGGGCGTACGGCTCGTCGGGATCCAGCGCGAGCACCCGTTCGAACGCGGCGGCGGCCTCCTCCGATCGGCTCGCCCCCAGGTGAATCTGACCGAGGTACAGCGGCGCTTGCACGGCCGAGGGATCCGCCGCTTCGGCCCGCTCGAAGCACACCATCGCCCCATCGTTGTCGCCGGCGGTCATGCCGATGAGTCCGGCGCTCGTCTGCAGTCCGGCGTCGTCCGGCCGGCCGGCGGCGGCGATGCGGTAGTAGGTCCAGGCCTCGGCTCGCTGGGCGTCGGAGATCGCGGTCAGGCCTTCCGAACGCGCTGAGTTCGCTCGACCCATGAGCACGCGACCGAGCAATTCGCTCGCCCGCGGCTCGTCCGGGCGACGGGTCAAGGCCGTGGCCAAGATCGACTCGGCGGCGTCGCGGTCCCCGGAATGGATGTACTCCTCGGCCGCCTTGAGGGCTTCGTCGAACGCTTCGTCGTCGATGGCATCCGGGCCCGAGATCGCGGTCCCGGTCGCCCCCCCGCCAGCTTCAGAGCCAGGGCACCCCGCGACGCCCGCCGCCCCGCCGAGGACCAACAGCCCGATCGCCAGCCGAGAACCCAGGCCGGACGCCGAGCGGACCCGTGGCACGTCCAGGCGACGGATGAGCTGCTCGACCAGAAGGCGGCCCCCTGGACGCCCATTCTGCCCGTCGATCGCCCCCGGCTCGCCGGATGTCATGTCGCGCCGGTTCGTCTGCATATCGCCTCTCGCCTTCAGCCTGAAACACTCGTTGCCACCGCCCCGGCCCCGCCTGCCCCGACGAGTATCATCGCCGCCCATGAGCACCTCGGCGACGACGTCCAATTCGGCTTCCACCGAACTCCCCAAGACCTACGTGCCGGCGGACCACGAGGATGCGGTCCGCCGCCGGTGGGATGCCTCCGACGCCTGGCACCCGCCAGCCCGCGGCGAACGCCCCACGTTCACGATCCTGATCCCGCCGCCGAACGTCACCGCCGCCCTGCACCTGGGGCACGCGTTCAACAACTCGCTGCAGGACATCCTGGCCCGCGTCCACCGCATGAGAGGGTACGACGTCCTCTGGATGCCGGGAACCGACCACGCCGGCATCGCCACGCAGACGGTCGTCGAGAAGCGGCTGATGCAGGCCGGCAAGAGCCGCCTGGACTTCAGCCGCGAGGCGTTTGTCGAGCGGGTCCAGGAGTGGAAGGACGAGTACGAGCGGACGATCACCGACCAGTTGCTCGCCCTCGGCTGCTCGTGCGACTGGAAGCGCCAGCGGTTCACCATGGACGAGGTCTGCGAACGCGCGGTCATGGAAGGCTTCTTCCGCCTCTTCCGCGACGGACTGATTGAACGCGGCAAGCGGCTGGTCAACTGGGATCCGATCACGCGGACCGCCCTGGCCGACGACGAAGTCGAGATGCGCGACGTCGACGGCAGCTTCTGGTACCTCAAGTATCCCGTGGTCGACGACGCGGGCCAGGACACCGGTGAGTTCGTGACCGTGGCCACCACGCGTCCCGAGACCATGCTCGGCGATACCGCGGTGGCGGTGAATCCGGATGACGCGCCGCGGGCCGCCTGCATCGGCCGCCGCGTTCGCCTCCCGATCGTCGGCCGCATCATTCCGGTGGTCGGCGACGACTACGTGGTCGCGCCGGATCCGGAGTCCGACGACGCCAAGGCCCGGTACGCCAGCGGCTTCCTCAAGGTCACGCCCGCGCACGACCCCAATGACTGGGAGATCGGCCAGCGCCACGAGCTGCCGGCGATCAACGTCATGGCTCCCGACGGCTCGATCAGCGACCGGCACGGCTGGGAAGACGCCGGCGACGATGCCGCTCCGTTCATCGGCCTGTCGCGCGAAGACGCGCGCACCGCGATCGTCGCGTGGTTCAAGGCCAATGATTTGCTGGCCGAGGTGCGCGAATACCGCCACGCGGTCGGGCACAGCTATCGCTCGCACCAACCCGTGGAGCCGTACCTCAGCGACCAGTGGTACGTGCGGGTGACCGACGACCGACTGGTGGGCGAAGCGCAGCGGGCCCTCACCCCGGACCAGCGGCAAAGCCCGGTCCCGGCGATGGCCCACGCCCCCGACGGCCCGCCGATGACGGCCGAAGAGGCGAACGTTGCCGGCGACGAGTGCATGAGCTTCCATCCCGCGCGGTACGCCCGCAGCTACGAAGCCTGGCACGACAACCTGCGCGACTGGTGCATCAGCCGGCAGCTCTGGTGGGGACATCGCATCCCGGTCTGGGCGCGGCACTTTGGCCTGGACGGCAGCGGTCCGGCCGACGCCGACGCATGCCTCGCCGCATGGTCGGCCCGGGCGGCGGCCGCGCCCAGCAGCGTGGCCGTCGAGCGCATTGAACGCGGCGACGGCTCGATCGTGCAGATGTCGATCAACCTCGGCACCAGCGGGGCCGACGCCCTGGCCACCGACGCGGAAGCCGACGGATTCGAGCGCGATCCGGACGTCCTGGACACGTGGTTCAGCAGCGGATTGTGGCCACTGAGCACCATGGGCTGGCCCGAACCGTCCGAGGACATGGCCGGCTTGCTCGATCGGTTCAACCCGACGACCGTGCTTTCGACCGGCCGGGACATCATCACGCTCTGGGTGAGCCGAATGGTGATGTTCAACCGCCACTTCCACGGCGGGCGCATCCCTTTCCGCGACGTCTTCATCCACCCGATGATCCAGGACGGCCACGGCCAGCGCATGAGCAAGAGCCTCGGCAACGGGGTGGATCCGCGCGACATCATCCACTCGCACGGGGCCGACGCGCTGCGGTTCACGCTCAGCGGCATGGCCACGGGCACGCAAGATGCTCGCCTTCCGGTCGATGTCGTTTCGCCGTTCTCCGGCGAAGCGTTCAGTCCGGCCGAGATCACTTCGCCCGAGGGCAACCGGGTCGCCGCGCCCGAACAGACATGCCCGACGTCGGGCAAGAAGTTTGTCAGCGGCTACGGCGCCGCCTCCGGCCGCGCTACGCCGTCGGATGACACGCCGCTTGGCCGCAACTCGTCGAACAAGTTCGACCTGGGCCGGAACTTCTGCAACAAGCTTTGGAACGCCGCCCGATTCGCCCTCGGACGCATCGAGTCCCCCGCCGGACCGGGAACCTTTCGCGTCGCCGATCGGCCGCTCGTGGACCGATGGATCTTGGCCCGGCTGCACGCCACCGTGCGGGCGGTCGAGTCGGCCACCGCGGACTACCAGTTCGCCGGGTACGCCGAGGCGATGTACGACTTCATCTGGCGCGACTTCTGCGACTGGTACCTGGAGGCGATCAAGCCGACGGTCGGCAGCGATCCGGACCAGCAGCAGGTGCTGCTGACGGTGATGAACACCATGCTGCGATTGCTCCACCCGGTCTGCCCGTTCGTGACCGAGACGTTGTGGTCGGCGGTGCAGTCGGCCGGCGCGGCCGGGATCGTCGGACTCGACGCCCCCGAGAGCGAACTGCTCGCGGTGGCCGCATGGCCGGCGCCGGCGGACGAATTCGCGGATGCCGACGCGATCGCCGCCTTCGAGCGCGTCCAGTCGCTGACCGCGGCCATCCGCACCGTCCGATCGCAGAACCAGCTCTCGCCCAAGAAGCGGATCACGCTGCATGCCCCCGATGCGGTGCGGCAGACGGTCGACGCGGGCGGTCCGGTCGTGGCCACGCTCGCCGGACTCGAAGCGGTCGAGCCGATGCCCGAATCCCGGCCGAGCGGATCGATTGCCGTCGTGGTCGACGGCGCGGAGATCCTGCTCACCGGCGTCGTCGATGCCGTTGACCCGGCCGTCGAGCGAGCCCGGCTGGAAGCGCTGATCTCCGAACGCCAGCGGGCCCTCCGCGGGTTCGAGGGCAAGCTCTCCAATCCCGGCTACACGGCCAAGGCCCCGCCCCACCTCGTCGAAGAAACCCGGTCGATGGCCGAAGAGGCCCGGGCCGACATCGAGGCGGCCGAGCGAGCCCTCGGCGAACTCGCCGGCTGATCCGCGGCCCGCCGGAGCGAGGTGGGCGGACGGCCGTCACCGTCGCCGTCGCCAGCCCGCGCCCTTTCGGCCTCTCCGGCCAATTCTGCGCATAGCCCTCGGTCTCGCGTCGATCAGCTCTCAGAGGCCAGGAAGCGGGATCTTCCCACGATCGGACGTCGCAAGGTCCGACAATCGGCCGCCCGGGCACAATCGGATTGAATCCACCGCTCGAATTCCGACGATGGAGGGAAGTCTGGCTCGCCGGCACGGGTTCGACACTCCGGGTCGCCATTGCCGAACCAACCCCGTACGATCGCCACCGGGAGGTGCCACATCGGACACCCAAGACTCACGAGGATCGCCAGTCTGCTCCTGCTCGCCCTGACCGGCGGAGGGTGTGGCTCCGACCTCGTCGCCACGGCCGGCATGGAGGGCGTCACGCCCCCCGCTGACGACACCCCGTCATCCATGACCGCCCTGTCCACCGCGGTGCCGACCTCGGCCGCCCCGGTGACGCCGGCGAGCGTTGATCCGCTGAGCGCGTTCCGCGTCGAAGACGTGCGGACGACCCCGTGGACCTTCGAGGGGGCCGACGGCGTGCGGGTCCAGACGCCCAACTACGACCTGTACACGACGGTCAAGTACGACCACATCGTCGAACGGCTGCCCCGATTCCTGGAGGCGGCCCTCGTCCACTACCGGTCGAGCATCGTGGACCTCCCCCCACCGCCGGAACCGCTTGAGTCGTACGTCTTCAACAACCGCACCGAGTGGGAAGCGAAGACGCGGCGGGTCATCCCGAACCAGGCCCACCAACTGCGGAACCTCGGCCGTGGCGGATTCGCCACCCGCGGCATCGCCGTTCTGTACTACATCGACTGGTCCGGCCGGGACCGCGACACGCTGGCCATCGCCGCCCACGAAGGTTGGCACCAGTACACCCAGCGAACGTTCAAGCATCCGCTTCCGCTCTGGCTGGAAGAAGGCATCGCGACGTACATGGAAGGCCACCGATACGGCCGCACGAACAGCGAGCCGGAATTCGAGCCGACGCGAAACTGGGAACGCCTTCGTGCCCTCCGCCGGAGCGTCCGCGGCGACCGCATGATCCCGCTCGAGGATCTGGTGTCCCGCACGCCGCAGGATTTCCTCTCCGAGAACAAGAACCGCTTGCTCGACTACTACGGGCAGGTCTGGGCGCTCTCGCACTTCCTGGTTTCGTACGAAGACGGCAAGTACAAGGACAAGCTCGACGAGGTCTTGCTCGACGCGGCAGAAGGTCGACTCGTGGGCCGGATGATTCGCAACCCGCGTGTCGTCGCCCTCGGTGGCCGGCGGGCGGTGATGCGAAGTCGCACCGGACCGTGGCTCTTGTACGCCTACTTCACCGACGACATCAAGGCGTTCGAAGCTGAGTACGAGGCGTACTGCGAGAAGCTGGTCGCCGACGCTGAAGCCGCGTACCGGAGTCGACGTCGACGCTGAGGCGGAGATCTGTGGCGGAGGCGAAAGCTGACCCGGGACGCGGCCGCCGCACCGCCTCGCATCCGCCCGCACCGCCCGCACCGCCCGCACCGCCATGACATCCAACGTCCACCGGACGACGGACCCGTTCAGGGTCCGTTTTTCGTGCGCTCACCCGGGGGGCATCCACGGCTCCATGCTCCGCCCACCCCGCTCGAACCGCGATTCGCCACGCGAGTGCGATGCTCGTCCCATGCACGACTCAATGACGATGGCAGCGCGTCTACTGGTCTGTCGACGAGGGCCTCTTCTTCCGTCGTCGGCGATTCCCGGCCCGATCCCGGCCGACCATGGCTGAGCGCCTGCGGCTCGGCCCG
>JBGCEZ010000080.1:0-52225 GCA_045106735.1 Phycisphaerales bacterium
GGCGGCAGCACGAACTGCGTGTGGTACGCCTCGACGCTCGCCCGCTTTTGCTCGGTGAACCCGGTGATGTCCACGCAGAACGTCGGATTGGCCACCCAGCGCAGGTGCGTGGCGTAGTAGTAGAAGAGCCAGCGCGGATAGATCGGTTCACCCGGCAAGTCGATCTTGGTGAGCTTGGCGTCGAAGCGCGCGTCTTCCACGATTCGCGTGGTGGCCACGTGGTCGGGATGCTGGTCTTCGAAGAACGGCACAAACACGATGTCCGCCTGATGTTCGCGAATCACCCCGGCCACGGCGTGCCGCGACTCGATCGAGTGCTCGACGAAACGGTTCGGCAGATCGATGCATCGCCGCTCCACGCCCAGAATCTTCGCCGCCGCCGCTGCTTCCTTGGCCCGGGTCTCGGGATCGCCAAGCGGCGTCGGTTCGCCATTGGTCATGTCCAGCAGCAGGACGTCATGCCCCTGGCCCACGAGGCGGGCAATCGTGCCGCCCATGCCGATTTCCTGATCATCCGGATGGGGGCCGACAACGAGGATGCGGGTCATGATTGGATTCCGTGGACGGTGAGCGGGCCGGCGAGAAAACGATCTCGCACGATAGCCCGGTCACCGAGCTCCCGGGGATACCATCACCGGCCGCCCTTCTGGCGTCCCTCAATCCCACCTTTGGCCTACGCATGGCTCGTCCTTGGCCCACGCACGACCCACGCACGACCCACCCATTGGAGTGTTTCCCCGATGTCCACCGAACGCGTCGCACTGATCACCGCCGGCGGCAGCGGCATGGGAGCCGGGGCCGCACGCCGCCTGGCCGCCGATGGCCACCACGTCGCCATCCTGTCGTCGTCCGGCAAGGGCGAAGCGCTGGCCAAGGAACTCGGCGGCGTCGGCGTCACCGGATCCAATCAGTCGCCCGACGATCTGAAGCGCCTCGTGGACCTGGCCGTTGATCGTTGGGGCCGCATTGACGTACTCGTCAACAGCGCCGGCCACGGCCCCCGCGCCGCCGTCCTTGAACTCAGCGACGAGGACTGGCATACGGGGATGGACGTCTACTTCTTGAACGTCGTCCGTCCGGCGCGCCTGGTGACGCCGATCATGCAACAGCAGAAATCGGGGGCGATCATCAACATCTCGACGTTCGCCGCCTTCGAGCCCGATCCGGTGTTTCCGACGTCCGGCGTGTTTCGCGCCGGGCTCGCCGCGTTCACCAAGCTCTATTCCGATCGCTACGCGGCGGAGAACATCCGGATGAACAACGTGCTGCCGGGCTTCATCGACAGCCTGCCGGAGAAGGAAGAGTTCCGCGAGCGCATCCCGATGGAACGTTACGGCCGAACCGAAGAAGTCTCGGCGACGATCAGCTTCCTGGCCTCGGACGACGCGGCGTACATCACCGGGCAGAATCTCCGCGTCGACGGCGGCATCACGCGTTCGGTGTGAGGCGGAGACGAGGCAACCGGTAACTGGTGACCGGGATGCCGGGATGCCGGCACACGCCGAGTCCCCGCCGCCGGACGGCTTCGTCTGGCGCACGCGGGAATCGCTTCGCTCTGCGCGCGTCACCAACCGCCGTCGGCTTCCGCGGCGCGATCGGCGGCGAATGCTGTTCCTCGGATCCATCCGGCCATGGCGACGTGGGCGTCGGCCGTTTCACCATCATTCTCGGCCCGAGCGGCGGCTGCTTCCAGGACGTGCCAGCTGAGGGCTGCGAGATCGGCGCGGGCCGGCGGGACGCACGCGGCCAGCAATGATGCCGGCACGCGGCCGCCAGATGTCGCGCGGTCGGCCGCTCCGTCTTCAGACTCCCGATCCGCATCGGCTCCACCGGCGCGCGGGCGTTCGTCGGACGACGCGAGCACGACCGTGGCGAGATCGGGGCCGCCGGGAACGACGCCCCAGCGCGGCGCGGCATCGGCCCATGCTCGGGCCCCGGCCACCGGTTCGCGGGCCGCGACCACCGCATCAATGATGGCCGGGGGCGCGGCGCTCAGGGCGCGACCCAAGGCCTGCCGGACCGCTCGCTCGGCCGCCCCCACGATGGCATCACCGCCGGCCGGGAACATCGCGTCCGGCGAGGCGTCGGCGGCGCCGGGGCCCCACCGCTCGACGTCGGCCCGGGCGTCGGCCACCGCAACCAATTGTCGGGCGAGCAGCGCGAGCGACTCGGCCGCTTCGGCGTCGGCGGCCGCGGGCTGGCCAAGAAGCAGCCCCAACCGGCCCCGCACCGCGGCCTTCCGGCGTTCTTGCAGCGCGGCGCCGTCGCCGGCGAGCAATTCGGCCAGGACCATCTCGCCATCACCGGCCACCGCCCGACCAATCCGCGTACTCGCGGCGTCGTCACCCGCCTGGGTCAGAAATCCGGCAAGTCCCGAGAGTCGTCGCCCCGCCTCCACCCGCAGTGAGGATGATCCGAGCTGCACAAGCCACTCGTCCACGCGAGCCTGGGCCGGCGCCCGCAGTTCGGCGTCGATGGCCCCCGCCGTGTCGAGCCAGCCGGCACGGGCGGCAAGCCAATCCATGCGGTCGATCGATTGCTGCATGCCCGAGACGATCGACACCAACGCCGGATCGCTCACGGCGCCGGGTCCGTAGATCAACTCGGCCAACGCATCGATGGCGGCCAAGTCCGCCTCTTCCGCCCGTTCGTACAGCACGCGGCCGAGCCGCCGCAGTTCGACCGGCAAGTTCGGCGGCGCTGGCCGCGCGCCGATCATGGTCCGCCGCGCCGAGAGCTCGGCCACGCGTCCGAGCCGCGTCCATGCTTCGCGCGTTTCCGCGTCGCTCACCGGTTCGGCGTCATTGGCCGGGCGTGGGGCGCGGGTGGGATCGACGACCGCGGCCGCGCCATCCGGCCAACGATCGATGATCGTGCGGACCGCGCTGCGAAAGCGAGCCCGTCGCCGGCCCCGCGGCTCGGAGTCGTTCACGGCCTCGATCACCGAGGCGGCAAGGTGGGAGAGTTCGAGTTCCGACGCGCTCATCGCCGCGGCAACGTCTTCCCGGCGGAACGTCATGAGGCGCTGGGCATCGGTACCGAGCCAGGTTGCTTCATCCATTGCCGCGTCCAGCCGGGCGGCGACGGCAATCGGGTCGAGTTCGTCGGCGGTGGAATGGGCGCCCACCCCCGTACCCGTACCCGAATCTCCACGCAAGGCATCGCGATCTCCGGCGGCGATCACCGCATCCATCATTGCCGCGGCCGAGCCGAAGCCCACCGCCGAACTCAGGAGCGTGCGGGCCGCGCCGGCCAATCGTTCCCGGGCCGGCACACGGCCGGTCTCGGGACCCGAGTCCAGGGCTTCGACGAACGCGGCCACGCTGGCCGCCGACGCTTCATCCCCCGCCAGCTGCCGGCGGAAGAGTGCGTCCCAATGCCCGGACTCGGCCATGAGCTGCGTGGCCAGCACCACGTCGGCCCGGCCCGCTGGCGTTGCGGTATCCGACGCAAGGGCCAGCTCAAGCACGACCGCGCGCAGGGCGTCGGCCGCGGAAACAAGCGCGCCCGCATCACCGGCCGATGGAGCAAGCCGCCGAAGCAACGCCCGATGTTCATCGGCGGCCGTTTCGATCGCCGCCGCCGCGTAGCGCGTGGCGGGCGGATCGGCGGGGCGACGCACGCCGAGGTCCGGGCGGCCGGTGGGCCCGGCATCCTGGGCCGCGACGACCATCGCGGACGTCCGCGTGGCGGCACTGGCCGATGACCCGAGCTTGACCAGCCCGAGCTCGATCGGCCCGAGTTCGATCGGCCCAACCTCGACCCGCCCGCGTTCGTCGAGCATCACGTCGCCAAGCCACGCGGTTCCGAGCAAGCCCCCCACGACAAGCAGGCCAACGCGGCGAATCAATTGGCGGCTGGCTTGGCGATCGGCTCGGCGATCGGCGTGGCAATTGGCCTGGCGACCCGCACCACGCCGCATCCAACTCCCACCCGCCCACTCGGCGAATCCGCCACGTTCGGTGCATTCACGCTTCATCCAGTACCTCCCGGTAGTGCACGTCGAGCGCATCCACCATCGCCCGAGCCGCAAAGCGCGTCCCGCAGAGTTCGCGGCCGCGCGCGGCCCGCGCCCGCGCCGCATCCCCATCATCTCGAATCGACGCGACGGCGGCGGCGATGCCCTCGCGATCCCCCGGCGACAGCAACCATCCGGTCTCGCCGTCGATGCACACTTCGCGCGTGCCGTCCACGTCGTAGGCGATCACCGGCAGTCCGCTCAGCATGCCCTGCGTCACCACGCGCGGCAGGCCCTCGCGGTACGACGCATGGATCAGGACGTCCATCGCCCGGTGGAACCGCGGGATCTCCGTCGGCGGCACGAGTCCGGTGGTGATGATGCGCTCGCGCACGCCGAGTTCATCGGCCCGGGCCAGGAGTCGATCGCGCCACCATCCATCCCCAACCCAGAGCAGCTTCATCCGCGGATCGGCCTGCATGGCGGGTCCCAAGGCATCTAGCACGTCGTCGTGGCCCTTGAGTTCGGCGAGCCGGCTGACCGTGCCGACGACAAAGTCATCGCCGGCGATGCCCAGCGACGCCCGCACCTCGGCCGGATCGTCCGGAGCCTCCAGGAAGTGCTCGGTTTCCATGCCCGACCAGACGATGTGGTACTGCTCCGGCCGGCCCACGCCGGCGGCCAACGCCTGATCGCGCATCGCGCCGGCCACGCACAGAATGCGGTGGCAGCGCCGGGCGGCGTACTTCTCGGCCGCGATGTAGATCGCATTGCGCCACTTGGCCTGGTACGGATGAAATGCCAAGCCGTGGATCGTGTGGATGACCGCCGGAACCCGCTCGGCCCACGCCGCCGCCCGGCCGAGGATGCCGGCCTTGGACGAGTGCGTATGCACCACGTCCGGCCGCCACGCGCGAATCAACGTGCGCAGGTCGCGCTGACAAAGCCAATCACGCCGCGGCGACAACTGCCGCACCAGATGCGGGGTCTCGATCGTCTCGATGCCGCCGTGGGCCTGGGCCCGGTCGAGCATCGAACCTTCGGGACCGTAGATCGGCCCGTAGACCAGCGACACGGTGTTGCCATCGTCGGACTGTCCGGCGCACGAAAGCAGCGTGTTTTCCTGCGATCCGCCGAGGATCAACCGGGTCGAGATGTGCATGATGCGCAGCGGCTTCACGGGGCGGGCTCCGGACAAAGGGCGTCCGCGGCGGCCCACGGCATCGCGGTCAGCCGGTCGATCATCGTGTCGTGCCCGGCGCCGGATGCCGCTTCCACGGTGGCGACAAGATCGGCGGCGGGCGCGTCTCCGTCGTAGCGGATCCAGAGCAGGCTCAGCCCCTCGGGCGGCATGGTCGGGCCGGCCGCGCGACGTTCACCGGACGCAATCACGTCCGGGATGGCGTCTGCATCCATGCGCCCGCGCCCCACTTCGTGCAGCGTGCCGGCGATGATCCGCACCATGTTCCAAAGAAACCCTTCGCCGCACACATCGATGCGCACGCGGTGCGGGCCGTCGGCCGACACCTGGCAACTGGTCACCGTGCGCACGGTCGACTCGCGGCCGTGGTGCAACTTGGTGAACGCGGCAAAGTCGTGCGTGCCAACAAGGTGATTCGCCGCCGCTTGCATGGCGCCAGCGTCGAGCACCTCGGGGCTGAAGGTGACGTGCGGGCGATCAAAGAGCGGGCGTGGCGCCCCACGCTTCCCGCCGTGGCCGATCACGTACCGGTACTGCTTTTCCCGCGCCCCCGAAATCGGATTGAAGTCTTCGTCGACCACGCCGACCCGGGAGACCAGGACGTCTGGCGGCAACCAACTGTTGAGGGCCCGGATCAGCCGCTCGGGCTCCAGCGCGCGATCACTGGTGAATGCCGCGGTCTGGCCGAGCGCGTGCACCCCGCTGTCGGTGCGCGACGCGCCCAGCAAATTCAATGGCTCCTTCATCACCGCCCGCGCGCAAGACTCCAACGTGCCCTGCGCGGTCCGCAAGGGCTCGGAGTCCTGGGGGTGCTGCTTCTGCCACCCCTTGAAGTCGGTGCCGTCGTAGGCGACGGTCAGGCGATACCGCGGCATGGGCGACGTCCTCCGCCGGTGGCTCAGCCGCCGCCGGACGTGGCCGCGGCCTCGGCGAACATGCCACGTTCCTCGAAGTGGGCGAGGGCCTCGTCGACGCTGGAGAAGATCTTGGTGGCCGTCTCGGTGATGAACGGACTGGGGCTCTTCTTGGGCTTCCACACCACGTACACGTCCTTGGTGTGCTCGAAGGCGTGCTGCAGTTCGCGCTCGACGCCGCTCGACAGGCCCGGAACGCCGCCCGGCAGTTCCGGCACCAGCGACACGATCATGTCCGACTGGTCGATGAGCTTGAAGTCGCGCATGTAGATCTGGCCGTCGATGTCGCCGGCGATTTCCATGATCTCGCGGACCGGCACGCGGATCGGTGCGTCGCCCTCGCGGCCGCCGAAGCTGTGGGCTTCCACGTCCAGGAAGTCGCGCCCCTCGCGGGTGGCTTCGATGCCGCGATCGAGCAACAGCTTCTCGTCCACGTCGCCCGGGTCGAACGTAATAAAGTGCTTGGCCAACTCGGCGCGGAACTGATCGATCTCGGCCAGGACGTCCGGCATGTCCACCACGTGGCTCATGGGGAAACTCGGATACACCTTGCGCATCCCGGGGTTCGCGATGAGGCGGCAGGCCGTCTCGATCGTGTCCATCTGCCGGCCGCGGCTCAAGATGTAGAAGTTCTCTCGCGCTCCCATCGCTTGGGCGAGCAACTCGGTGGCGAGGATTTCTTCTTCGCGCCACACCATGCAGTCCTTGAGCGTGGCGTCGACTTCGTGTTCTTCGTGGAGGCGGTGGTGGACGACTTCAATGTTGTCGACCAAGCAGATGAACATGTCGGCCTGGAGCTGTTCCATCTGGTCAAAGTCGAACGCGCTGAACAAGCCGTGCCGCCAGCGGAAGGTGGCGTGGGTGTTGACGATCATGTGCGGGTGATCGGCGGCGGGCATCGACTGGCTGATGATGTCCTTGAAGGCCGAACGGCGCAGGCTGGCCAAGCGGCTCAGCGGCAGGTCAAGGATGCGACCGGGGCGCACGTCCGGGGCCTCGCCGTACATCATCGAGCCGACGTGGAACGTCTTCACCGGCACGCCGCCGCCGGCGAGCTTGTTCACGACCGCATCGATGTAGGGCCGCTTCTGCATGCCGATCTGACCGGTGATGACCGCGCGCATGGATGGTGCTCCGCCAGGTGAAATGCCCCAGGATGCCGCCGACGCGGCCGCAATCCGGGACCCCGCAGTATACGCCGGCCCATCCCCCGCCTCGGCAAAACGACGAAGCGACCCCTGGTCGTCAATGACCAGGGGCCGCTTTCACGAGTGGATGCTCGTTTTCACCGTCCTGCCGGGCGGTGCCCATCCCCCCAGACGGGAGGCGGAGCCGAACCGGCGACGGCGGTGTCGCTCAGGGGGCGAGCTGATTGAGCCCGCCGCTCACGATCAGAAGGCGAGCTGGAACTGCGCCCGGACGACCATCTGGCCATCCTCGCCCGCCGCGTCGGTCTGCCAGCCGCTGGTCGCGCCGCCGACTCCGAGGGCACCGTTGCCCCAGAAGCTGGTGACCGAATCCAGGGCGTAGCCGATGTCGGCGGAGAACTTGGCGTTGTTCCCGGCGAAGTACTTGTTCACACCGAAGGTGACGATGCTCAGCGGATCGGCATCGACGTCGTTGTCGGCGTACTCGAACCGGGCGTAACCTTCCAGGTCATCCTGGAAGTAGTAGCCGCCCTGCAGGACGAACGCGTCGGCGTCGACGGCCAGACCCTTGACGTCGCGGTAGACGTAGTAGGCCATGAAGTTCGCGCGATCCCATTCGGCCGAGATGTCGATCGTCGCCTGGAAGGCATCGATCTCATTGGCCGTGGTGCCGTTCTCGCCGGCCTGGTAGTGCACCGCACCACCGATCATCAGGCCGTAGTCCGCTCCCGGGGCCGACGTGATGTCAGCGAACTGGGCGAACGTGCCGGCAAGCAGCCATTCGGCGCGGCCGGTCAGGGAGTACTCGACGTCGTAGTTGTTCCACGGCTGGTTCTGGCCACCGGTGGCCGCGTGGCCATCGGTCAAACCGCCGGTGAACTTGAAGTCGTCGGACGTGTAGATCAGAGCGACACCCTGCGTGCGCCGCGGATCAAACTCGTCGGTGACCAAGGAACGGCTCGTTCCCTGGACGCCTTGTTCATCGATGTCGGACTCACGCAGCATCGGCACCTTGAACTGGCCGGCGGCCAGAATCAGGCCGTTGTCGAGGACTTTGGCCACGTACGCGTCGAGCAACGTGAAGGTGCCGCCGGTCGTGTTGAAGCCACCTTGCAGCTTGTAGATCCAGGTCGGATCGACGACGTTACCGGTGAACGTAAGGTACGTCCGCTGATTCTCGAAGCCGCCGCGGCTGTCGTCGCCGGAGCCGTCACGCAGGCTGTGGATGTAACGGAACTGCTGCAGTCCCTTCACCGACAGCGAGTAGTTGCCGTCCGCGCTTCCAAGGCTGAAGCCATTGTTCCAACCGGCGGTGCCGCCCGACTGCAGCATGCTGCTGCGCGCGTCGGCGTCGGCCATCACTTCGGCCACGATCGCCCGAACTTCGTCGGCGCGGGCCTCGGATCGGTCGATCCCGTTGGCCTGGTCATGGAATCGCATCCGCAGATCGGCGAGCTCCGACTCGACGCCTTGGAGCCGCGTCACTTCGGACTCCAAACGCTCGAGGCGGGACTGCACATCGACCGGCTCGGCGGCGGTCGCGGTCGCGGCGGTCACGGCGGTCGCGGCGGTCGCGGCCAGCGTGACCGCGGTCAGAAACGGGGTGGTGCAACGGGGGGTCATGCTCGTGGTCTCCATCCATTCGTGAGCGTGATGGGGGAGCCAGACCGTCGTCCACGACGGATCAGTCCCCTGAATTGCAGATAAGCATATCGACAATTCCGACATAGTGGGCTGCCCGGGCAAGCCCGGCGATTTTCCACCCGCCCTGAGAGAGGATGACCCGACCGACGGACATCCCGCGGAGATCTGCTCGCCTGCCGCCTGCCGCCAGCCCGCCAGCCCGCCTGCCGCCAGCCGCCAGCCGCCACACCGCCCGCCGGGCCGTCCGACCCGTTCCACCGGATGAAAGCTCGCTTTCGACGCCGGACGGACGATGATCGGGGATCAGCGCTCGCGCCTTCACCCCGCCTTCTCCGGCACGCGACTCCGGCGCCCCCAGGCCGGCACCCCCACCAAGCCAGCCAGATCACGAGCGCCCCGAACGAGCCCCGCAAACGAGCCCCGGAGCCACCATGCCCGAATCGCGTTCCTCCGCCGCGCCCCAACGCGGGACCTCCCCCGGACACATCCTGCTGATCGTGGCCGCCGCCGGGCTCTTCTTCTTCGCCGCCGGCCGCCTGATCCGGCCGCTGTTCTTTGATCCCCAATCGGAGCGCACGGCCAGCCCCGCGGGCACGGCCCGGTTCGACCTGACCGATCTCCAGGTCGAGCGCCTCCGAATCGAGTCGGGCGGCGTGGCCAAGGACGCCATCGTTGCCCTCGACGAAACGGTGACGAATCTCGCCACCGGCATCGAGCATCTGGCCAGCGACGATCGGATCGTGTTGGTGACCGCCGGCGACGATCGCGTCGGCTATCCGATCCGCATGCTCCGCGTGCACGAAATCATCAACGACCGCATCGGCGGCGTCGACCTGAGCGTGGTGTATTGCCCGCTGTGCGACTCGGTCAGCGTGATCGAACGCCAGGACGGACCGGCCGTGCTCGCCGGCGGCTTCGGCGTGTCCGGCCAGCTCTTCGAGAGCAACATTCTGATGTACGACCGGACGTCGGATGGCCTGTGGTCGCAGGTTCAAGGCAAGGCGATGAGCGGCCCGCACGCCGGGGAACGCCTGCGCCACCTCACTGGATGGTCCATCGAACGGTTCGGCGCGATCGTCGACCGCTTGCCCGACACGCGCATCGCGGTGCACGCGGACGACGCGATGAAAGATGTCTACGAACTCGATCCGTACCGCGGCTATTTCGCCAACGACTCGCTGATCTTCAATGTCTCGCACCGCGACCCGCGTTTGCCGATCAAGGCCCGCGTGCTGGGCGTGGTCGACGGCGACGTCCCGCGCGCGTTTGAACTCGGCACGATCGCCCGGCTGGGCGTGGCCACCGACGGCGTGGAACCGACGCCGGGACGCCTCGACCTGACGCTGTCCGGCGGCCGGCTGACGGCCGAAGTGGACCTCGACGCCGACGGCGTGCCGTCCCGGGTCACGGTGATCGACGCGCCGGCCGACGCGGTCGTGGTGCACTCATTCTGGTTCGCGTGGGCCGGCAGTCACCCCAAGACGGACCTGGTCGCTGACCCAAGTCTTCTGGCCACCGTGGTGCCGCCGCCGCTGGCTGGCCCGCCCGGGCCAAGCTGACCGGGCCAAGCTGACCGGGCCGAGTTGACGGACGGCGATTGGCGATCGCGGCCGGTGCGCCAAGCGCGACTCCGCCGCCGCGATCCTCATGGAGCGTGCGAACCCAATCGCGAATCAGATCGCGAATCAGATCGCGACCGTCGCCCCGGGTTCGATCGTGTCCGGGTGGCCGGCTTCCGCCAACGCCGCCGGATCCAGGGCGGTCAGTGGGCTGATCTCAATCGTCGCGTTCACCGAACCGTCGGCGTTGCGCGGCACGTCCACACCGCAGGCGGCGAGCCAGGCCGCGGCCCGCTCGGACTGCAGGGCGTGGCTCGTCGACTCGCTGTCCGCACCGTCGGCGTTCTTGATCGGGGCGAACTCTTCCACCCGCGACGTCTCGACGACCAAGGATCCCTCGGCCATCGGCAGCGCATCGAAGACGAACGTCTCGTACTTGATGGCGTTGGGCTCGGCCGGCACCACGTCCGCCCCGCTGCCGGGATCGATGTGCGGCACCTTCTTGTTCGCGCGGTGAAACGGAAGTCCGCCGTCGGCCGACGCGGCAATGCGCTCGATGAACGCCCGCGACATCATGTGGATCGCGATCGACCCGCCGTCGTACCGCAATGAACCGTCGGCGTCGCGCTCGGTGGCTCGAGCCTCCGGCAGATCGCTGTACTCGACGACCACCGTGCGGCTGCCGTCGCGGGCAAAGACGCCGACCTTCTCGGCCGGATCGGTCTTGCGCACGATCTTGCTGGTCATTTCGCCCGACGAACCGCGGCCGGCCGCGTGCAATCCGATGAACACGGGGTCCATCACGTGCACGAGCGGGTTGTCCACCTGGAAGTAGCTGATGTGTTCGACACCGCGGGCCGTCATGTCGTCGAGCGCGCCGCTGACCCGCAGCGCGCGAATCGAACCACCGTGCCCGTCGGGGTTGACGGCCACCCGGCCCTTGGCTTCCATCAGGACTCGGCCGTCGGCATCCACCGAGGGCATGACCCCCTGCGGGAACATGAAGATGTCGCGCCGCTCGAGGCCAAAGCAGTTGTTGTCGAGGAAGAAGTCGCGCGTGGCCTGAGCGTTGATCGGGCTGGGCATGATGTACCACGGGATCTTGACCCCGTAGCGTTCGCTGGCCGCGAGAATCTGCTCGGCGAACAAGCGGAACAACGGCTTGCCGGTGACGACGCCAGCCGGGAACGTGCCCTTGGGCCCTCGCCATCCAAGCCGGGTTCCCTGTCCGCCGGCGACGGTGAACGCGGCGACCGCCCCACTGCGAATCAGCGACAGGCCGACGGCCCGGGCCGCCTCGCGTTCGTCGGCTGCATCCAGGCCCACCACCGGCGCCGGCTCGAACGCATCGGGCACGCTGAATGACGCCCCGTCGGACGACCGCAAGCGGTCGAGCAGTTCAAAGTCGAGCTCGGCGATCTGGGCGAACAACGCCGCGCGCTCGGATTCCGAGAGCTCGGGCAAGAAGTTCAGGAGATGCGATTGCCCGTGGGCATCGAGGCGCGACCGGACATCGGTTTCGAGGGTGCTCATGGCGTCTCGGCGGGGATTCGGCGGGGAGAACGTCGGAGGCGACGAAAAGAAAACGATGGACGGATCAGTGGCCAGAAGCCTTGGCGTCGGCGTCGGCGTCCGGCAGCGTCGGCTCGGACCACCGTCCGCTGCGTTGCACGACGGTCTTGCCCGACTCGAGGTAGATGACCTGCTCGCAGATGTTGGTCGCGTGGTCGGCGACGCGTTCGAGGTTGGCCACGATCGTGCGCAGGCGGAATGCGAAGCTGACGGTGAAATCGCCGGCGGCCACGCGTTGTTCGGCGTCCAGACCGATCTCGTCCTTGAAGCTCGCCACGGTTTCGTCGAAGCCGAGCACCTGACGGGCCAGGTCGACATTGAGTTCAACGAGGGCCCGGTTCGCGTCGCGCACGATGCCGATCACGCTGTTGGCCATCACCCGGAAGGTCGCCGGCGGCGTGCCGTCGAGTTCGTCGCCGTACTCCTCAACGACCGTGGCGACGTTGACCGCACAGTCGGCGATGCGTTCCAACTCATTGTTGATCTTGACGACGGCCAACACCGCGCGGATGCGGTACGGATCGGACTCGGGCAGGATCAATGCATCCACGCAGGCCCGTTCGATGGCCACGTCTTCCCGGTCAATTTCTTCGTCGGCTCGCGCGAGTTCCATGGCCCGGCGCGGATCCAGATCGAAGGCCACGTCTACCGCGTTGAGCAGCAAGGTGTAGACGCGCTCGCTCTGAGCAATCAATTGGGCGCGAACGCCATCGAGACGTGCATCGAACTCGGACATCGCGGGCTCCACCTCTTCCGGAACCGCACTATATCCAGATCTCCCGTCGCGGCCGACGCCGGAAGCCGCGAACCCGGCCGTCGAGCAGCATCGATCGCCCGGCACGGCCAGCCGCCCTCGGTTGTGCCCCCCCTGCCCGCGTCGTACGCTGCCCGCATGATCCAGCTCGGGGTGAACATCGACCACGTGGCCACGGTGCGGCAGGCCCGCCGGACCTGGGAACCGGACCCCGTCTGGGCGGCGACCGAGGCCCATCTTGGCGGGGCCGACGGCATCACCGTCCACCTCCGAGAAGACCGGCGGCACATCCAGGACCGGGACGTCGAGCGGCTGGCCGAATCGGTCCACGTCCGGCTCAATCTGGAAATGGCCGCCACGGACGAAATGGTGGCCATCGCCCGCCGGATCCGGCCACACACCGCCATGCTGGTGCCCGAGGGCCGGCACGAAGTCACCACCGAGGGTGGCCTCGACGTGGCCGGCCAGCTCGACCGGCTGTCGGGCATCGTCGCGGAACTGGCCGACGGGGGCATGGTCGTCAGCGCGTTCATCGACCCGGATCCGGTGCAGGTCGACGCCGCGGCCGAGGCCGGGTTCCGTGTGTGCGAGATCCACACCGGCCGGTACGCCCACGCCTTCCACGACCACGGCCGTGACGTGGAGCACCCGGAGCCGGCGCGGCAGCTTGAACTGATTCGTGCAGCCGGGGCCCGTGCGGTGGACGCTGGCCTGCGGTTCAACGCCGGCCACGCCCTGAACTACTTCAACGTCGAACCGATCGCCGCCCTGCCGGGCATCGCCGAGCTGCACATCGGCCACTCGATCGTGAGCCGATCGATTCTGGTGGGGATGCGCGAAGCCGTCCGACAAATGAAAGAGCTGATGCGCGACGCATCGCGTCCGTAAGGCAGGGATCCTCGGGGCCGCCGGGTTCGTCGGAACCGGGCAGGTCGGGGCGAACCCGGGGGCGAACCCGAGAGCGAGCCCGCCGGCGAACCCGGGACGAGCGTGCCATTGGAGCACGAGGAGTTGACCATGCTTGATTGCCGCGGCGCGTGGACCGCCCTCGTGACCCCGTTCTCGGAGGACGGGTCCTCCATTGCCTTCGATCGACTGACCACCGCGATTCGCACGCAGGCCCTGGCCGGCATGCGGGGCATCGTCCCGTGCGGCACGACCGGCGAATCGCCGACGCTCCGGCGCAGCGAATGGGCGGCGATGGTCGATCGCTCGGTGCACGAGGGCCACGCCCAAGGCCTGCTCGTCATGCCCGGGGCCGGTTCGTACGACACGCGAGCGGCCATCGAGATGCACCGTCATTGCGCGGATGCGGGAGCCGACGCGGCGCTGCACGTGACTCCGTATTACAACCGCCCATCGATCGACGGCCTGCGCCATCACTTCCTGTCCGTGGCCGACGCCGCCGACCTGCCGGTGGTGCTCTACGACGTTCCCGGACGTACCGGCACCGCGATTTCCGCGGAATTGTTGATCGAATTGGCCGACCATCCGAACATCGTCGCGGTGAAAGATGCCACCGGATCCGCGGCCACGGCGCAGCGCGTACTCGGCGATTCCACGCTGCAGGTGCTCTGCGGCGACGATCCGATGACGCTCCCGCTGATGGCCCTCGGCGCGGTCGGCGTGGTGTCGGTGGCCGGAAACATCGTGCCCGGCCGCATCGCGTCGCTGGTTGCCGCCATGCTGGCGGGCCGGCTGGCCGACGCCCGGGCGATCCACCGGGAGCTGTTGCCGTTGGCCACCGGGCTGCTCGGCCTCGGCCCGAATCCCGTTCCGCTCAAGGCCGCCCTGGCCGCGCGGGGCCTCGACACCGGCACGCTTCGTTCGCCACTGGTGCCGCTCGATGACGACACGACGGCTACCATCGGCCGACTCGTGGACGCCGCCCTGTCGTCCGCCTCCGCCACGGATCCCGGCCCGCTTCGGGTCGCCTCCGGCTGATCCGTCCGCCAGCAGAAACGGCCCCGCTCCCATGTCCACCGCCGATGCCACGCCTTCGCCGCCCTCCGGCTCCACGCCGGCGGTCGACCATGGCGCCCTGCCGTACCGGATCGCGGTGCTCTGCTACCTGTACGACGCCGACGGCCGCGTGCTCATGCTGCACCGCCGCAAGTCCCCGAACGCCGGCATGTACTCGCCCATCGGCGGCAAGCTCGAAGTCGGCATTGGCGAGGGCCCCCACGAGTGCGCGGTTCGCGAGATCCACGAAGAGGCCGGCATCTCGCTGGCCCGCGAGGACGTGCACATGTCGGGCATCGTCAGTGAGGCGGCATACCAGAACGAGACCCACTGGCTGATCTTCCTGTTCGAAGTCACGCGGCCGATCGACCCGTCGGAGATCGAGCACATGGACTTCGACGAAGGTGCCCTGGAATGGGTCGATCCGGCGCGGGTCCTCGACCTCAACATCCCAGCGACCGACCGCGAAGTCATGTGGCCGATGGTCCAGCGACACCGCGGTGGGTTCTTCGTCGCCCACATCGACTGCTCCAAGACGCCGTTCGACTGGAAGCTTGAGGAGTCGAAGCCCCGCGCTGACTGAGCCGCGGCGGACCGGTCGGCTGGCCCGCGGCAGAGCGATTGGCGGGAAGAGCGACGGGTGGGCGACGGGTGGGCAAGAATGCCGGCGGCGCAACGGGCGGCCAAACACGCCGGCGGCGCGGCGACGAGGGCGACGGCGGCGACGGGTGGCCAAGCACGCCGGCGGAGGCTTCTGCAATTCGGTCGGAACAACCGAAGGCCGCCGACGCTTCGTCAGGCGAGGCCCAACGTGCATCCGGCTTCCCACGTTTCCCATGGCTCCCAGCCCACCGCCCACGTCCCATTGCCTGCATCGAGCCTGTGTATGTCCACCCTTCTTGATCCCGATGACTCGCTCGCCTCGGCGGACTTTGCCGGGATGGAGGATGCGTTCGGTTTCGGGGAAGACCCGGATCCGTCGCCGTCGGAATGGGTGGAACTGCATGGCGACATGCTCTTTGGGTACGCGATGCGTCGACTGCGGCACCGGGCGAAGGCCGAGGACGTCGTCCAAGAAACCCTCCTCGCGGCCCTGACCGCCCCGTACGACGGCCGAGCCGACCGCGGCGCCTGGCTCATGGGGATCCTGCGCCGGCGGATCGCCGACGGATTCCGCCGCGCCGGTCGCCGTCCGCGCGAAACGGGGTTGGAGACGTTCGTCGAAGAGCAGTACGCCGCGAGTGGCAAGTGGTCGGTCAAGCCCCGCAAGGGCCCGCCAGGCCCGGACGCTCGCGGAGCGGCGGAGAACGAAGAGCTGCGGATGCGGCTGGCCGACTGTCTGGATCGCCTGCCGGCCCGCACGGCCGAGGCGTTCTTGCTGGTCGAGCACGCGTCCACGCCGCCCGAGCCAGCCGCCGATTTGCTGGGCGTCACCCGCGGCCACCTGCACGTCATCCTGTACCGGGCCCGGACGGCACTTCGCCTCTGCCTGGAAGGGACGCCCGGCTGATGAGCAGCATCGACCCATCCACGGCCGGGGCCGGGGCCGCGGGTTCGCCGCCAGGACCTGATGCCCCACCCGCCCGGCGCCCACGCGGATGCCGCCGGGCCAGCGAACTGGCGTCCGACCGGCTCGACCGCCGACTCACCCCCAGCGAGCGGCTTTCGCTGCGCGTCCACCTGTTCATCTGCCGGTACTGCCGACGGTTCGACAAGCACCTCAACCGCCTGCGACGCCTGGCCCGGCAGGCGGGCGATGTGCAACACGCGCCGGTGCTGCACCGTGGGCAGCGTGGTCATCTTCGGTTGGACGAGGGCACAAAGCAGCGCATCCGGCAGGCCATCGCCGATCACCAGCGGAACAACGGCAGCGCGGACGATCCGCCGGGCGGGTCCGACGGTTGACCGACCACCGTCGCTCGAGGTGAAGCGTCGACGGCTCCGGCTCGCACTCGCCGCGCAGCCGGCACGGGGACGGTTGACGATTGACGGGTGACGGATGACGGATGACGGATGACGCGCGTCGAGCCACGTACGGCGCGCCACACGCGACCACCCCCCCGAAGCCTCTCGGTCGCGCGAACCCCATGAAAAAGCCCCCGCCGCCGCCCAACAAGGACGACGAACGGGGGCATGGAGGCGCAGGAGTCAAGAGAGCGTTCGACTCCCGTCAGTTGCCCGCGTCGACGCTGTTCGCATCAGCGGCGTCGAATCTCACGCGAAGATCCGTCGCCCGCCGTGCACACTGACGCGGGCCAACCGCATCAACCGCGGCGACGCCGGCGACCGGCGAAGCCAGCCAGGCCGAGCAGCGCCAGCGCTCCCGGAGCGGGAACGGCGGTGATCGTGATGCGGGCGATCGGGTAGCCGGCGAGGGTGAAATCAGCGCCGGCGAAGTTGGGATCGGCCAGGATGCTGGGCGTGCCCGGGTTGCCGGCCGAGCCCAGGAAGCCCGGATGCAGGCCGACGGTGCCACCTTCGGTGACGCCGGTGTCGGGAGCGGCCTGACCAAAGAACGCGGTGTTCTCGGGCAGCTCGTCGTTCACCTCGGTGCCGGCGTCGTAGACGTTGGCGCCGGTGATGAAGAAGTCGCCGCCGGTGAAGTTGCCGTTGGCGTCGAAGATCTCGATGCCGGTGGCGTCACCGTTGCCGACGAAGGCGTCGTTGCTCGGGAGCACCATCGCCGCGTACGAGAAGAAGCGGCTCGAGGCCGCCGACTCGTCCAGGCTGAAGGTGGTGCTGGCGATCGCGCCGGGGGCGAAGGGGCCGCCAGGGGCGACGATGCCATCGCCGCCGCCGAAGCCGCTGGCGTTGAACATGTCCGAGAGCGGGGAAATCGATCCGTCCTCGGCCAGGCGTTCGAGGCCGGCCGAAGCCGCCTCGCCCTGGTTGAACAGGTCGAAGCCGCCGTCGTGGAACCCGACCCAGAACGGGGTCAGGTTGGTGCCCGCATCGGGCGACAGGTTTTCGATGGTGATCGTGACGTCGATGGCCGCGGTCGCGGGCGCAGCGACGACCGCGGCGCCGAGCAGCGCCGCCGGAACGAGGGTGCGGAACATGGGGTCTCTCCGTTCTTCTCTTCTTCGAACGCCGGGCGTGCCGGCGCAGGCGACGGACCGGACCTTCCGGGGCGGCGCCTCGTCACGGAGTCGCCGCGGCGTCGCCCCGATGACGCCCGAATCGGGAAAAAGTCGCTGAAACGACTCGAAGGCTGCCCAGGTTGCCCAGGCTGCCAGCCAGGCGAGAGCTCGAGCATCGGCGCGGCGAGCAACGCCCGTGGACGTCGCCCATCTCCGCCTGACCGCGGGACCTCGGCCGGGCCAGGTCGAAGGCCCGAGCCGTACCCACGGTTTGAATGACGATGCGGGACGCCGAAGCCGGATGCCAGGGCTGGTCGGCAGGGCTGGTCGGCAGGGCCGGTCGGCAGGGCTGGTCGGCAGGGCCAGTCGGCAGGGCCAGTCGGCAGGGCCAGCGGGATCCCGCCGCACGAACCCATGCGGTCGCCGCGGTCACCCCGCTCCGGACACGTCGGCAGCTGCCGTCCACGTCCGTCCAATTCCGGCCGCGTCAGTTCCCGGGCAGCAGGGTCCGGACGGTGTCGATCAAGTCCCGGGCCCCGGCGACATCCGGCGCCTCGGCGATGATCCGGAGGATCGGTTCGGTATTGCTGGGGCGCACGTGGACCCACATCCCGTCGCGGTCGACGCGAACGCCGTCAACATCCTGCACGGTGCCGTCGGACCAGAGTGTTCGCACGCCATCGAGAATCCCGGGAATCGCATCCCGGCCCCCCACCGCGGCCAAATCCAGCTTGTCTTTCTCGATCGCGTACGCCGGAGCGTCGCCAACCATCTCGCTGACCGACATGCCCCCGGCCACCGCGTCAAGGACCAGCGCCATCGCCGAGAGCGAATCCCGCACCCAACCCACCGCCGGCACGATGACGCCGCCGTTGCCCTCGCCGCCGACCAACGGCGTGCCGGCCCCTGCCGCCTCCGCCGCGATCATGGCCCCGGCCACGTGGGCCTCGCCCACCGCGGTGCGAATGACCGACGGGAACCCGCCGCGGGCGGCCAGGTCATCGATCATGCGGCTGGTGGAGAGGTTCGCGGCCATCACCGGCGTGGCGTCGGCCCCAAATCGCTCAAGCATTCGGCGGGCGGCGAGCACGAGCGTGTACTCCTCGCCGATGTAGCTGCCGTGCTCGTCGACCAAGGCGAGGCGATCGGCGTCCGGATCCTGGGCGAAGCCGACGACGGCCTGCTCCGCCGGAACGCGGGCGCTGAGCTCGGTGAGGTTCTCGCGGGTTGGTTCAGGCACGTGCGGGAAGCGTCCGGTCGGCTCGGCGTACAGGTGGACGATGTCGCAGCCGAGGGCATCGAGCAGCATCCGGCCGGCCGGACCGCCGGCGCCGTGCACCGAGTCGAGCACGACCCGCAGGCCGGCCGCGCGGATCCGGTCGACGTCGACGAGCCGGAGCACGCGATCCACGTGCACCAGATGCCCGGTGTCATTCTGCGTGGCTGACGGCACGTCTTCGGGACCGGCCCAGTCGATCCGGCCGGTTCGGAAGCGGTCGATGAGATCGGCCGCCTGCTCGGGCGCCGGGGCGACGCCACGGGCGTCCAGGCACTTGATGCCGTTCCACTCGATCGGATTGTGCGAGGCGGTGATCACCATGCCGGCGTCGGCCTTGAGTTCCCCGACCATGATGCCCGCGGTGGGCGTGGCCACGACGCCCAGGTCGACGACCGCGCAGCCGGCGCCGGACAGGCCGGCGGTGGCTGCGGCCGCAAACATCGCCCCGGATGGCCGGCTGTCGCGGCCGAGCACCACGGCCGGCGGACCGCCGACGACCCCGCGGCCCTCGGCCACGCCGGCAGCAACGATCGAACCCCAGGCCGCGGCGTACTCCGCCACCATGCCGGGGGTCAGGCTCCGGCCGACCAGACCGCGAGCGCCAGAAACCGAGAGCATCAGGGGAGCGGACGGATCGGGGGGCGTGGCCACAGGCGGGTCCTCGGACGAAGGCAGGCGAGACGGGTGGAAACGGGCGGCGGGCGGTGAGCGGCGGGCGGCGGGCGGCGGGCGACCAGGCAGAACGCCACAACTGGGCGGGGCGAACGGCACGGAACCACTGCATCGGCCGATTGTTCGGTTTCGGTGCAGACGTGGCCGCGGGCCAGGATCGAGCGGCCGGCGAGTACGATAGCGACCGATGTACGAACTCTCCGTCAAACGTACCTTTTGCGCCGCCCACGCGATCGTGATCGCCGGGCAACGCGAACCCGTCCACGGTCACAACTGGCACGCCACGCTGACGGTGGCCGGGCCCACGCTGGATGCCGAAGGTCTGCTGTGCGATTTCCACGCCGTCGAACGTGCGCTCGACGCGGTCATCGCCCCATTCGTGAACGCGGACCTCAATACGACGCCACCGTTCGACGCGGTGAACCCGACGGCCGAGCATGTCGCCCACCACATCGCGATCGCCACCGCCGCCGCCCTCGTCGACGTGTTTCGTCCTGACCCCGGCGCCCCGCCTCGGGCCCGGGTCATCGCCGTCGCGGTCACCGAAGCCGAAGGTTGCACCGCGACGTATCGCCCTCCCGCGGAATCAGACTCGTGAGCGACACCCCAGCGCCGGACCACCCCGCTGACATCCCCGCAGGTATGCCCGCAGATATCCAGGACATCAGGCCGCCCGAGGGCGAGTCGGAATTCCTCAACCGCGACATGCAGTGGCTGGAATTCAACGAGCGCGTCCTGCATCAGGCGGCCGATGACCGGCTGCCGCTGTTGGAGCGGGTCCGCTTCCTGGCGATCTTCGCGAGCAATCTTGACGAGTTTTTCATGAAACGCGTCGGCGGCTTGCGGCACCAGATTGAAGCGGGCGTCGACTTTGTTGCGTACGAAGGCATCAGTCCACGCAGCATGTTGCAAGCGATCCGCGAACGTGTGGTGCCGCTTGTCGACCAAGCTTCTCACACATTCCGCGACCGTGTCCAGCCTGCCCTCCGCGCGGTCGGCGTCGAGCTGTGCGACTACGACGAACTGGACAACGTCGAACGCGGCTTGGTGGACGAGTGGTACAAGCACAACGTCTTCCCGCTGCTCACTCCGCTGGCCGTGGATCCCGGGCACCGCTTCCCGTTCATCTCGAACCTCAGCGTGTCCCTTGGCATCATGCTGCGCCGGCCGGAAGAAGAAGAACCGGTTTTCGCGCGGGTCAAGGTGCCCGAAGTCGTTGAGCAATTCAAGCGAGTCGGCGAAGGCCACCGGTACGTCAAACTCGTCGACGTGATCATTCATAACTTGGACGACCTCTTTCCGGGCATGGAGATTCTGGAAGTCATGCCCTTCCGCGTCACCCGCAACGCGGACATCGACGATGACGACGACGACGCGGAAGACCTTCTCGATCAGATCCAACAGCAGCTGCGCGATCGCCGCTTTGCCCCGGTGGTTCGCTTGCAACTTCGACGCGGCGCGAGTGCCCGCATCCTTCGCTTTCTGTGCGAGGAACTCGAACTTGACCAGCAAGACATCTACGAAACGTATGGCCTGATCAACTACCGGGCGCTCGAAGAAGTCGCGAACCTGCCCCTGGCCGAGCATCACTTCGAATCGTGGACGCCGGTCACGCCACCCCGCTTGCGCGAAGACGACCAGGACATCTTTTCGACCATTCGCAACGGCGACTTGCTCGTCCACCACCCGTACGAAAGCTTTGACAGCAGCGTCGAACGATTCGTCGAAGATGCCGCCGACGATCCGAACGTGCTTGGCATGAAACAAGCGCTGTACCGCACCAGTGGCGACAGTCCGTTCGTGCACTCATTGATCAGCGCCGCCGAGTCGGGCAAGCAGGTCGCCGTCTTGGTCGAGCTCCGCGCCCGATTCGACGAAGCACGGAACATCCACTGGGCTCGCAAGCTGGAAGACGCCGGCGTCCACGTGGCGTACGGCGTCGTCGGCCTCAAGACGCACACCAAGATTTCATTGGTGGTTCGCCGCGAACACGATGGACTGCGCTGCTACGCCCACCTCGGCACCGGCAACTACCACTCCAAGACAGCCCGGCTCTACGAAGATGTCGGCCTGCTCACCAGCGACCCCGATCTGGTGGCCGACGTCGTGGAACTCTTCAATTCGATCACCGGCCGGTCGATGGAGTCGGACTACCGCAAGCTCCTGGTTGCCCCAACGCACATGAAGCGCCGGTTCCTCGAGTTCATCGACCGAGAGATTCGCATCCAGCGAGACGGCGGCTCAGGCCGCATCGTGGCCAAGATGAACCAGCTGCAGGACCGCGAGATCATCCGGCGGCTGTACACGGCCAGTCAAGCCGGCGTGGAGATCGACCTGATCGTCCGAGGGTTCTGCACGCTGCGCCCCGGCGTTCCCGGCATGAGCGAGCGGATCCGCGTCACGTCCGTGCTCGGCCGATTCCTGGAGCACAGCCGGATCTTTTACTTTGGCGGCGGAGCAACTGATCCGTTGGACGGCGAGTTCTGGATTGGCTCGGCGGATTGGATGTACCGCAATCTCCACAACCGGGTGGAAGCGATCTGCCCGGTGGAACTGCGGCACCATCGTGAACGGCTCTGGGAAATCTTGAGCATCGAACTCGAAGACCAACGGCAAGCCTGGGAGATGCAACCGGACGGCACGTACGTCCAGCGCATGCCCGACCAGTCGCTGCCGGCCGACGACCCACGGGTCATCGGATCGCACGCCCGGCTGATGCAGCTCGCTCGCGCACGTTCGCTCGGTTAGCCGTGCGTTGAAGAATCCCGTCTCGTCCTGAGTGCGATGTTTCCGTCCCCCGCGTGGAGCTGCATCGAAGGCTTATCCACTCGATACGCAGAGCATCGGCGACAAAGCAACGGGCGGAATATTCATGCTCAAGCCGGGAGAGGGTTTTCAACGGGCGGCCAGGCCGTGTCCGGTGGTGGCGCGGGCGACGGAACGCCGATCGCA
Source organism: Phycisphaerales bacterium (assembly GCA_045106735.1). Classification (GTDB taxonomy): domain Bacteria; phylum Planctomycetota; class Phycisphaerae; order Phycisphaerales; family SM1A02; genus JBGCEZ01. Next base: position 22,696 of record JBGCEZ010000080.1, read on the forward strand.
CTGACCGCAGACCATGTCCCGCGCACGAGCGCGGGCCGCGGCTGCCCCCTCGGCATCCGCGACCCGCGCGCTCATTCCCACGTTCTCATCCGCCGGCGTTGCTCCACCGGCGAATGCGCGCCCCACTCAATCCCGGTCGTACGCCGATGTGCGCGGCATGGCCGAAGCCACGAGCCGGATCACCTCGGCGAAGTCGCCGTCGAGGGTGACGTCCATGTTGTCGTCCGGCCGAATCGCCAGATCGATCGTGACGCGGTAGAGATCCTGGCCACGCTCGTAGTCGAGCAGGAACGGCGGAACCGGATCGCCCGAATCGGGATCGAGTTGCTCCAACACGCCTTCCATCAGGATGTTCTCCTGTCCTCCGGCAATGTAATAGAGCGCTTCTTCATCGGACCGCCATTCGATCCGAACGGTATCCCCGCCGGCATCGGTGATTTCCAGGAAGTTGCTCTCGATCTGGGTGATCAAGGGCGTGGCCGGCCGCGGCTCGAAATCGGTGCCGGAACGAATCATCGTCTGAAGACGATGCATGGTCAGGCGGCCAATCGTCTGCGTCGACGCACTCTCTGTGGTGCGCTGATAAGCATTGAATGATGCGTCCATCGCCACCATTGTTGCGGTGAGCAAGATCGACGAGATGCTCAACGCCATCAGCAATTCGACCAGGTTGAATCCGCGGCGAGCGCGGCGCGATGCCGCTCCCCCACGCCGGTGCAAGCGAACGTTGTACATCAGCCACCTCCTTCGAGGTACGACCCGTTGATCATCTCGGCGGTCATCTTCCAAGGGATGCCGTCGGGAAGCAGCGCGTCGGGGTCATAGCGGAGCCGGATCTCGCCGTACTCGCCGGGCTCGGGAGCATTGCCCTCACTGTCACCGTCGATGGACGAGAAGTACCCGATCGTGGTGTTGAACTTGTCGACGTTGATCGATCCCATCACGAGCAGCGGGCCCTCGTTCCGCACGGGGCGGTAGGTCATCAACAGAGTGCCGTCGATGTCCGCACGTCCACGGATGTCCATGACGCCAGCCACGATCGTGCCCTTGAGCTTGATACGCGGCGAGAAGGCGTCGAAGGAACCCGCGTCGACCGACCATCCCGGCAGCAGAATCGAGCTGCGGGCCAGTTGCGACAGATCGTCCGCGTCCATGGCCTCCAGGATCGGCTTCAACGTGGCGACATCGGGCTGCTCGGCGAGGTCCGAATCTTCGGGGTCGATGTAGAAACGCGTCGCCCCGGTGAACTGGGCCTTGTTGCGCCAGTGGGTGTACGTGTTGTCGTCGGGATCACCGCCGCCAATCCGGTTGCCCGAGACGGTGCCCAGGAACGTGCAGCTCTCGAAGCGAATGTTGTTCGAGAACAGGCGTGTGTTCTCGGTGACGATCCCGCCGGGAAGCTCCGTGGTCATGGCCGTGTACGGATTGCCCGGCTGACGGAACTTGCCGAGTTCCATTTCGTCGAACGTCCGGAGGCCATCGAGATTCTTGTCCGTCCAGAGGTATGCACCGGTGTAGTTCCAGTGACCCTGCGTGTCTTCCGCGCTCACGGTCTCAATGAACGTGACGCCAACGAACGTGCAGTTGATGAACAGCCCGTTGTTGCCGCGCGGGATCCGGACGTTCGTGAACGTGTAGTTCTCGTAGACCGGACGGCGATAGTAGTCATACGCACCAGGCGACCCAAAGGGCACGCCTTCGAATTCATCGATGCCTGCCGGAGGGCTGCCGGGCGCGTAGTACGTGCCTCCGACCCCCTGCGTGGCCAGGATCGCCGGATCTTGCGGCGCGTCATTCAGATCGGGAACCGGTGAGTTCGGCACCTGGGCTTCGTACCAGGTGGCCGAGGCCGAGAACATGTTGGTGGCGATCTCCAGCATGTCGTCGGTCCCGGTCCCGAACTCGATCGGCGTGACATCGTTGTCGGTCAGGATCGGTCCCTGAACTTCCGTCTGGTACGGCTCACCGTGGTACAGCTCCCAGTCCGACTCGAGGACGGCCAGGCGCACCTGTCCATCGACCTTGGCGTAGCGATCGAAGACGTCGATCACGCCATCGCTCCACCCAAAGAACTTGTCGGCATTGGTCTCCGGCGTCCCGTCGCCGTTGCGATCGGGAATGGCCAGGTCGATCAGCGTCATGAGCTGCGTGTCGTCCGCGGCGCCATCGCCGTACTCCACGTCCAGCGTGCCAAGACCGGCGGCCACGGCCAGGGCCTGGTCGTAGACGACGCGCCCATCAAGATCTTCGTCGTACCAGGCCAGGAACAGATCAAAGTCGTCGACGTATTCGTTGCCGTCGTAGTCGACCAGATCCGACTCCAGCGCGAGTCCGGCCGCTTCGGTCGCCTGCCCGGGACGCAGCCGGTTGTCGCCGTCGACGTCGTAGTCGGCCACGGTGTCAAAGAAGACATCGAGCAGATCGTCAAGATCTGCGTTGAGGTCGTAGAAGTCGCTGCGCAGGACGATCGGGTCGCCATTGGGCAGATCCAATTCGTCCGGGTTCGGATCGTTGTCGTCCGTGACGCCGTACCGGCTTCCGATCGGGCCAAGAACCATGACGTTCTTGCCAATCATGATTCGGTTCGGACTCACCGCGGCGAACTTGATCTTCTTGGTCAGGGCGAAGTCGACCGACACCTCGCGGGAGATGTCGCCATCAACCCCGATTGATGTAATGCGCACGGCGGGCCGGTCAGCCAGCACTTCGTAGCGCAGCCGGAAGTACGGATCATCGGCCGACAGACCGAGGGCGATCGGCTTGCAGATGAGGACGCCGGTGGTCGTGTTCTGACTCGGCAGCGAGCTGTCGCCAGAGTCCACGTTGAACCAGTGCGTGTCCACTTCATCGTGGAGGAAGAACAAGGCCTGCATCAGCCCGCTCGGCTCGGTGGTCTCGGCGTACCCCTCCGGCGGAAGGACTTCGTAGTCATCCGAACTCAGGCTGCCGACCCAGAGATCCTGGGCGAAGTCCACATCGATCACGCCTTCGGTCACCACGAATCGCTGGATTTCCGACGCGAGCCGCCGCGAACCAAAGACCAAACCGGTTTCCGCCGCACTCATGGCCTTGGAAACCTTCAGCGACGAGTCTGCGGTGCGCAGATTGGACTGCGCCACCACGGCCATCGCCGCGGCCAGAGAACCGAAGAGCACCAGATACATCATGGCCAACACCGAAGACACGCCACGCCGTCGCGCACGCCTTCGAGTCCGAGCCAGCTTTGCCGCCGGCCATACCAATCGTTCGCCCATCATCATCAGGCTTTCCTTCCGCCTCCGGCCGGGCCGCGACCCATCGCCGCGTCCACTTCGAATTCCATTGAGCATGACCGATCGCGACCCCCTTGCCGCCGACTCGTTCACCTCGACGCCGCCATCGCCTACTCGGGCGCGACCCACTGCACGGTGGTCATGATCTGTTCTGAGTCATCGTTCGGACCCTGGTACGTCACCGTGACCCGGATCACCATCATGTTGGTCGCACCGTCCGTCTGCTCACCCGGACCTTCGGCGATGTTGGTACCGCTGACGTTGAACACCTGGATCACCTGCGCCCACCCATCCATGTTCGGAATGATGCGACGCTGGGCGTCGACCGGGCCGTTGCCCAGCTCGGCTGAGAAGATCGTTCCCGATCCGTCGCCATCGAAATCATCCAGGTCGTCGTAGTCATCGAAGTCGAGTTCCGACGTTTCGGGACCCCAGTTCTCCGCGCCGGTGACGGGGTCACGCTGCGGCAAATTGAGGGCCAGTTCACGAATCTCGTTGCCGAGTCGTTCAGCGACGGATGCTCGATTGGACCAAGCGTTCTGACGCAAGAACGACGTCTGCGCCGTCACCATGGCCAGCACACCAACGCCCACAATGACCGTGGCCAAGGCGGTTTCAATCAAGGTGAAGGCGCGTCGGGCCGGCCTTCGGCTGCGCACGGTTCGTTGATTCATGTCCCAGTTCCCCAAACGCCTCACACCGTTCATTCCGTCATCCATGCAGCGAGGGGCAACGCCTCGCGTCACCCCACGCATGCGTGGCCAAACTTGTCCCGGACCGTCGCCACCCCCTCGGCGCGACGGCCCGGCCCCGTCCGTGCGGACTACTGCACCATCGAGCTCATCTTGAAGATCGGCAGGATGATGGCCATGGCGATGAAGCCGACGATCGATCCCATGAGCACGATCATGATCGGCTCGATCATGCTGGTGACGGTCTTGATCGCGTCACGCAACGTCTTCTGGTAGTAGGTCGAAATCTCTTCGAGCACTTCGCCGAGACGACCCGACTCTTCGCCCGCACTGATCATTTGGATCACCGACTTGGGCAAGAGGGTGGACTTGTTCAGCGTCGAGACGACCTTCTTACCTTGCTTGACGGACGCATAGACATTGCGCCACATCTTCTTGAAGAGCAGATTGCCGGAGATGTCGCCGGTGATGGCGATCGTGTCCAGCATCGGCACACCGGCGTTCAGCAGCTCACCCATGGTGTGCAGGGAACGACTGACGTACAGGGCGCGGAACATCCGACTGAACAGCGGAATCTTGAGCTTGGCTTTGTCGAACCAAAGCAATCCGAGCTCGGTCTTCAGGAAGAAGAACCCCATGACGCCCAGTGCGATCACCCCGAGGATGATGGCCCACCAGTAGATCATCAGGAAGTCCGAGGCCCCGAGCAAGAAGAGCGTGGGCCAGGGCAGGACGGATTCCTTGCCCGCGAACACGTTCTCAAAGCGCGGCAACACGAACGTCAGCAGGAACACCGTGACGCCAATGGCCATGGTGGCGATGACGCCCGGATAGATGCTGGCCCCGAGGACCATCTTGCGCGTCTCGAGCTGCTGCGAGATGTACGCGGCGATGCGGTCGAGCATCGTGGCGAACGAACCGGCCATCTCCGACGCCCGGACCATGTTCACGTACAGCGGACCGAACAGCTTGGGATACCGAGCGATGGCTTCGGAGAACTGCTTGCCGGACTCGACGTCCGTCTTCACCTGCATCAAGATCTTGCGGAACTTCGGGTTCTGCGTCTGATCCGCAATACCGTCGAGGGCCGCACGGATGCTGATGCCCGCGCGGATCATCACCGCCAACTGCGTGGTGAAGTCGAGAATGTCCTTCTGGGACGGTCCCGACGAGTAGTTCAGTGCGGCCGACAGCTTCTTGCCGACCTCGCTGATCGCCTTCTGATTGGCGCCGATCTGCAGGACGTGGTGGCCCTGACTGCGCAGCATGGCTGCGGCGGCGTTCGCACTGTCGGCGACGATGGTCCCACCTTGGACCTGGCCGGACGACAGTCGTGCTTGATAACGATACTCGGGCATTCGTTTCCTCCCCCGTGGCGAGACGCCGGACTCCGGTTCAGGCGGCGAGCTGACGCTCGAGCTTGTCCGGGTAGGCGGCCTGCGCGATCGCGTCTTCACGGCTGATGAGGCCGTTGAAGTAGAGTTCCGCGATCGAGTTGTCGAGGCTGATCATGCCCAGGTTGCGACTGGTGTCGATGACGTTCGGAATTTCGAACGTCCGCGACTCACGAATAATGTTTCGAACCGCCGGCGTGCAGAGCATGACTTCGACCGCGGGCACCATGCCCGGCCGGTCGATGCGACTGAACAGCGTCTGCGAGACCACGGCCTGCAGCGTGTTGCCGAGCATCGAACGGATCTGGTTCTGCTGGTTCGCCGGATACATGTCGATGATGCGTTCCACCGTCTGCGAGGCGTTGACCGTGTGCAGCGTGGACAACACCAAGTGACCGGTTTCCGCCGCACTGATGGCCAGCGCGGTGGTATCCAGGTCTCGCATTTCGCCGACGAGGATGATGTCGGGGTCCTGACGCAGGGCGTGCTTCAGACCGGAGCCGAAGCTCGGCATGTCGTGACCAAGCTCACGCTGCTCGATCAAGCACTTCTTGCTCGTCAGCGTGTATTCCACCGGATCCTCAAGCGTGATGATGTGCTTGCGGTAGCGATTGTTCATCGCCTCGATCATGGCCGCGAGCGTCGTCGTCTTGCCCGAGCCGGTGTCGCCGGTGACCAGCACCAGCCCGCGGGGCAGGTACGTCAGACGTCCGATCACTTCGGGCAAGTTCAACTCGCCCATCGCCGGCACGCTGGTCTTGATGACACGCAAGGCCATGCCAACGGTACCCCGCTGGCTGTGGGCATTGACGCGGTACCGGGCAAGGTCCGGAATGGCGTACGAGAAGTCCAAGTCCTGGACTTCCTCGAAGGTCTTGAACTGCTGTTCGCTGACCATTTCCTTGAGCATGGCCTCGGTGGTCGCCGCTTCCAGGACGGGATAGTCCATGGCGGTGATAACCGTGTTCATGCGCATCATCGGCGGATGATCGGCGATGAGGTGAATGTCCGATGACCCGGCTTCACTGGCGACGCGAAGGATGTCGGCGATGTTCATGACGAGGCTTCTCCGCCGGCCGCCGGAAGCGGGGCCGGATGTCAATGTTCGATCCATCGACCGGAAGCACGGGTCCGATTGACCGGGAGGAACGGATGGACGCGGGAACCTGCACAAGAAGTCCGTCCCGGGGGAGCGTGCCGCTCGTCCGGTTTGGGGTACTCGGCCGGACTGGGCAGAATGTGGCCGCGCCGGATCGGGGCCGACGCGGACGGACCGCACCGCGGTGCGCACGGATCGCGCCGCCATCGTCCGAGAAGTGAGGGCGCTGCTCGCGCGCGGCGATCGGCCGCGCGGAACGCAGCCAAACATCAATGGAACAGAAACAACCGTCGCGCCGCGTTCGCGTCGTTCGGCAGCGCGCAGGGCCCGCGCACTTGTCGCGCGGTCAAGACGCGGTCAGGACGCGGGCGCGGCCGGCGGCGGAGGCAGCATCACGGTGCCGCGGCCGCGGACCCCGACCTTCGGCTGGACGATGCCCGCGTCGAGCAGCATCTCCGGCAGCGGCCCGGGCGAGACGTACAGCAACTGGCCGTCAATCCGCCACGGCACTTCGGTATCGCCACCGGCCCCGGTCACCGACGCCCAGATCTCGCGGCGAAGAATCACCGGAATGCGGACCATCGCGTCGCCCCCGGGAGCGAGGGTGGCTTCCGCCGCCCGCTGCCCGCGCCACGACCGATCGCCCACGCTGACGGTGTATTGAAGGGTCCGGAGCTCGTACGCCGCCTCGCGATCCGCATTTTCGAGCCGCGCGGTCACGTCGAAGCGGATGGCGTCAACGGAGGCATCGGTCACCTCGGCTGCCCCCAGGCTCACCGTGGGGCTGGTCAGGGCCGAACACCCACCTCCCGTGAGCCCGCCCACGGCCAGGAAGGCGATTCCGGCAAGAAACCGGCCTCCGATCCGAGAGGAACCCGGAACCCGGGTGGGGGGGCGCCGATAAAGTTCTGTGGTTGCCGATGCTGGGGCGGTCTGGGCCATCGCGGCACCGTACCACCGCCCCTCGGCGCCGTCGAGACGGCCCCCGCCTTCCGGGGGCACTCGGTCATGTCCGGTGGCGTCGCCCACCGGCCGAAGCCGCTCCTCGCGACGACTTCGCCCGAGACCCGAGCCACCCGGCAGCACCCAGGAGCCCGCCCCATGCCGCTGCGTCCCGCCGCCCCCCGCCTCGCTGGCCGTGCTGGCGATGCTGGCCATGCCGGCCGTGCCGGACATCCCGGCCCTGCCGCCCCCCCGGCGTCCTCCTTCGCCCGAACCCTGACCCTCGCGGTCGGTATCGGAGCCGCGGCGATCCTTGGCCCCGCCCGCGTCGCCCCGGCCCAAGCGATGGACACCGCGGTCTACGTCGACGCCTCACCCCGGGCCGGCGACTTGGTCCTGCGGGCCATCGAGCAGTCCGAAGAGAACGCCGGCGAGTCGCTGCGGCTCATCCAGGAATTGCTCGACGAATCCGGCGACCGGCTGGTCCCGATCGATGGGCGATCGGCCGACCACTTCGTCGAGGCCCGGACGCGCTGCCTGAATCTGCTCCGGCGCCGGCCCGAGCTGCTCGAACGGCACCGCTTGATCGAACAGGACGCGGCGGCCGAACTGCTGGCTGCGGGCGACCTGCGCCGACTGGTCGCCACGCGGTCGCTGACCACCGCCGGGCTCGAGGCCCTCATGCGACTCGGGCAGCAGGCCTGGGAGTCGGCCCGCTTTGACGAGGCCATCGACCACCTGCAGGAAGCCATTGACCACCCGGACGCCACGCCGCGCACCCAGGCGGCGGCCTGGTCGATGCTCGGCTCGAGCGCCCACTTTGCCCGGGGCCGGCGCTGGACCAGTGCCGACGCTGGGGCTGGCTACGTGCAGGATCTGGAGGCCGCGCGGGCGGCCCTGGCCGGACTTGGACGCGACGGACGCAACGCCCTCGGACAGGTCGAGGCGTTGATCGCCGACGACCCCGGCGCCGACGTGCAGCGCGGTGTCGGCCCGTTCGACCAGCCCGGCTTGGACGGGATCGAAGATGAACCCGGCGAGACCATTTGGATCGCCACGCCGACCCTCGGCGACGCCCGCGGCAGCATGCGTGGCCCGGTCGCTCCCAACCCCGATGCTCCGGCCCTAGCCCTGCTCACCGAGGACCACGTGTACGTCCATACGGGGACGTCGATCGACGCCCTCGACCGGTTCACCGGCGCGAGTGTCTGGCGGTCGCCGCACTTCTGGGAACGCGACCGGCAGTACGACGCGGCCGACGGCATCGGGCTGCGCGGCATGGCCGTCGATGGCGATGCGCTGGTCGCGATCACCGGCAGCGCGTCGACCCAACGGGCGAGCATCAGTTCAACCGCCCGCCTGGTGTGCTTGGACGTGCAGAGCGGCAACCGCCGGTGGCGAACCGGTCTGAACCGCATCGGCGGCGACGTGGAATACGAGGGACTCTTCCCCCACGGGCAGCCGTGGATCGCCGACGGCCGGGTCTTCAGCATGGCCCGCAAACTCTCAGGCGAGAAGGTCCTGAGCAGCTACATCGTCGCCCTCGACTTGGACACCGGCCGGCTCGAGTGGATCCGGCACCTGGCGTCCATCGGCACGCGGGTGCCCGTCACGCGGCCAGCCTCCACCCTGGCCTACGAACGCGGCCGGCTGTACGCCGCGACGAGCGTTGGCGCGATGGCCTGCGTGGACGCCCCGACCGGACGCATCCACTGGCTCGTCCGCACGCCGGTGCCGCCGGACCTCGGGATCCCGGCGCGGTCGTTCGACATCCCGGGACCGCTGCTGACCGGCGACCGCGTCATCGGCATCCGGGCTGACCGACGTGCCGTCGACATCCGCGATCGGGCGTCCGGCCGGCTGCGCCGCGAACTGCCCCTGGGCCCAGCGACGGTGCTCGGCGAACCGGCCTACCTCTTGACCGATGGATCGCGACTCTTCTCCGTGAGTTCGTCCGTCCGCTGCATCGAGATCGATCGGCCCGACGGCATCATCTGGGAAGCGCCGCGCCCGCCGCTGCCGGAGGGCGAAGATCCCAACGCCCCCATGACCATGCCGGCCCGCGGGCTGAACTTCGATGGCGACCGGCCCGATCCGGCCCGCGACCTGCCGATCCGCCCCTTCGAAGGCCGCCCGGTGGCCGAGCTGACCCGCGACTTGGGCATCGGCCCGGAGTCCGATGAGGACGTCACTGGCCGCGTGCTGGTGGCCGGCGCCGGACTGCTGATCCCCACGCCCGTCGGCGTGCGGCTGATCGACCGCGAGACCGGGCAGGAGCTTGAGCGCCTGGACCTCGGTGAGAGCGGCACGCCCTCGGCCGCCGGCCAGCAGATCGTCCTGGCCCGGGCGGGCGAAGTCCGTTCGTGGATGTCGCTGGATCTGGCCGAGCGGCAGCTTCGCCAGCGCATCGTCGGCCTGCCCGATGCCCTGGAGCCGAGATTGCGTCTGCTGCAACTCGCCCTGCGCATGGGCCGCCTGGATCTGGTGATCGAAGCCGCGCGATTTTCGCTGACCGCGGTCAACGCGCCGTCCGACGAAGCATCGCGGGCCGCCGGCCGCCGTCAGCTCTTCGAACTCCTGACTTCGGAAGACATTGGTCGCTTGCTCGGATCGGACGCCGACGCCGAGGCGTTCTTCCCCCTGCTGGCGGCGGTGGCCACGAGCGATGACGAACGGGTCCAAGCGATCTTCATTGAGGGCGACTGGTGGGCCGGCCGCAACGCGGACCGGGCGATTGATGTGTGGCGCCGAACGATCCTTGGCGGTTCGGCCATGGCCGCGCGGAATGCGGCGGCCCTCGGACTGCAGGACATCCCGGCCGATGTGCTGGCGTTGACCGGACGCGTGGAGAACGAGCGCATGCGTCCGGCCGGAGCCTGGGCCATCGAGCGGATCGGCCGCACCCTGAACGACGACGCGAGCCCGAACGTGGCCGAAGCGCGGCGACGCTTTGAACGGCAGGCCCGGGAAGCACTCGCTCTGGTGCCAGCCGCCGACATCAACGGCGCCCTGGATGTGGCCCGCGGCTGGACCTTTTCCGCCGCCGGCCTGGCAGCGGCCCGCCGCGTGGCCACGCCCGATGTCAGCCCCGTCGCCCCGTTCGACGCGGCAAGCACCCTGATCGATCTGTACCGCCTCGCCCCGACCGCCGACCGAGCCGCCACCCTGCTCGGCGACGCCATCGACATGCTGATCGACGACGGCCGTCCCGCCGCCGCCCGCGAACTCGCGGCGGAAGTGGCGACGCGGCACCCCGGCATCGTGCTGCAACGCCAGCGCCAGCGCACGCCAACGGCCCAGTCGCCGAGCGCCTGGATCGAGGCGCTCGACGCGGCGCGGGCGGCGCGGGCAACGAGCGACGCCGCGGATGCACCCCCGACAACGGACCCGCTGGACGAACCAGATGCGGCTCCGGAAACGAGAGTCAGCCCCGGCGCGGATCGCACCACCACCCCCCCCGCACCGGCCAACGACGATCCGCCGCTCTCCCTGGGCATGCTCGGCGCGGCGCACGCCGAGTCCACGATCGACGCGGCCGCCAATGCCTCCGCCAGCGGCAACGCCCACCGCAACGTCGACCTCGACCGAATGGCCGGTCGCATCGCCGCGAGCGCGCCCGGCACCCGCATCGGCGACGCTCCCCGCGTCTTGGCCGCTCGCCTCGTCCGGCCGGCCCCGGGTCCGCTGGCCGCCCGCGTTCCCGGCTCACCCGCCAACCTCCCCCTGCTCATCCAGGGCGAGGCCGTCGTCCTGCTCGACCCCGCTGACCTCAGCCCGCTCTGGGCCACCGCGATCGACGCCCCGGTCATCCGGGTGCTCGACGCGACGGACGACGACCTGCTGCTCTGGACCGGCGACCAGATCGGCGACGAAGGCATGCTGATGCGGCCGGCGATCATCGCCCTCGACCGGCGCGATGGCACCGTGATCTGGCGTACGCCGGAGCTGGAAGACCTCGCCCCGGTCCGGCTTCGCGCCGGACGCGTGCCGACGCAGCTGCCCGACGGCCGCATGTTCCGGCCCGACGAAGTGATCGCCCGGTGTACCGCCGACCACGTCATGCTCGCGCGGCGCACCGGCAGCATCGCCGGCTTTGAACGCGATCTGGGCGACGTGGCCGCGTGGGTGACGGACAGCGGCCTGGAAGAAGTGCACGCCATCGAGTGTGGCCCGTTCGGCGTGGCCGTTTCCGGCATCCGTCGCCGAGCCGGCGAACCGGTGGGCGCGCTCGTGATCATCGACCCGGCCAGCGGCGTCGTCCGCCACCAGGTCCCGGCCCCCGGCCGCGAGTCGGCGGCGTGGCTGTGCCTCGATGGACTGGGCGGCGTGATGGCCGGGTACCTGCGGCCGCCGACCTTGTCCGACGACCGGCAACCGCAGATCATCGACCACGTCGACATGCTGAGCGGCGGACGACGCTGGGCGAACATCAGTGATCCGGCCCGCGCCACCACCGTCGGCTGGCGGATCGGCGATCGCATGCTGGTGCGCAACACCCGCAACGATGTCTTCGCCGTGGCCCCCGACAGCGGTGAGACCAGCCCGACGTTCCGTGAGTTGCCCCGCGAAGAAGATCCACGGGTCATCCACGCCGTGGAAGCCGGCGGCCTGCTGCTTCGAAGCAGCGATCGAGTGATGCGCCTCGGGCCCGACGGCGAACTGCTCGCCCTCGACGCGATCGCCGAGCGCCGGAACTACGACGCGGTGGCCACCGCCGACGACGGCACACTGTTCGTCGTGAGCCGCGCCGAACGCATCGACCGGATCGGCGGCCCGGGCGGCGCGGTTCCGAGTCACGTCTACCGCATCTACACCCTCGCCGCCGATGGCATGGTCGACGATGACGTCGTCGAACTGCCGCCGATCGATGGGCTCGTGTCCCACGTCGCCCGCATTCCCGGCTGGCTCATGCTCGACACCCGCGGCGGCACCATTGCGCTGCCGCTGACCACCGGCGAACCCCCGGCCCCGCCCGCCGACCTGGGATTCCGTTTCGAGTCGGAGTGATTCGGGGCGGGTGAGCGGGCGGACGCTCGGGCCAGCGGGCCCGTGGGCGAATTCGTTCTCGCGCATGCACGCACTCTCGCAGCCGCACCCGCACGCGCACGCGCGGCAGCCCAGCTCAACCCGCTGCACGGTGAGCCCGCGCGACCGGCGACCGGTGGCGTACGAACGCATGCACGCACGCCCGCACGAACGCATGCACGCGTGCACGCGTGCACGCACGATTCGCCCTCGATTTACGGATCCGCATCACCCGGCGCGAACCGTGCGGCCAACTCACTCGCGATGGTGCGCACATCCTCCGCCGCTTCCGTCCGTTCGACCTCGGCCTGCGGCACGGCCGCCTCGCCGTGCCTCGCGCCCCAGATCCCGGCCGCCATCGCGGCGATCGTGTCTGTATCCCCGCGGAGGCCGATGGCGTCACGAATCAAGTCCGTCAGCGACCGGTCGTACGAAGCGGTGGCCAACCAGATCGCGGTCGCGCACGACTCAACCGCCGCCATCCCGTTTCCCAATCGGCGGCGCACCTCACGAAGCGCCGGCCGCTCCCCCGGCACGCCCCATGCCCGGACCACCTCCAGCCGCTCCCGGTGTTCCGGGCCGATCGACGGATGCATGCTCGCCTCGACCGTCGCCGCCGCATCGTCGCCGCGAGCCGCCGCGTGCACGGCCAAAGCCACCGCGATCGCGCCGCCGATTGCCAACGGGTGGGCGTGGGTGATCTCGCCGACGGCGGTCGCCCCGGCGATGACCGCCCCCTGATCGTCCCGGCTGGAGAGTGCGACCGGGGCCACCCGCATGGCCGCGCCATTCCCGAACGAACCATTCGGAAATCGAGCGAACCGCGCCTTCCGCCAGGACGTGCCGCGGGCGATGTGCCGCAACGTCTTCGCCGCGGCGGGACCGTAGCCGCGTGACCAGCGACGGTTGCCGGCGTACTCCCGCGCGAGATCGTCTTGGTCCACGGCGCCGCAGCGGACAAGGGACCGCGCGGTGTCCAGGGTCATCTGCGTGTCATCGGTCCACCGGCGTTTGAACGCCCGGGTATGGCCGATGGCGGCCCAGAGCGTGCGTTCGGCAATGCCGCCCTCGAATCGCGCCGCCGACGCGTCGGCCACCGCGATCGCCAAGAGTGATCCGCGGATGCGGGACGTTCGTGATTGGCCCGATGCCGCCCGGCTGATCCGCTCTGTCATTGTGTCAAACGCACGCGATCCCCCACGCACGCCCCCGCTCCCCCGCCTCCCACAACTCAGTCCGCCACACTCGCCGCGGCTGCGGTCGCGGCCGCCGCCGTCGCCGGACGGCGCGACGCCCACTTGCGATCCAACCGGCTGCTCTCGAGCGCCCGGCCGTGCACGCCGGTCGCGCTTGCTTCCAGGTGGTCGCAGAGCATCTCGATCGCCCGGTTGCCGACGTACTCGTTGCGGAGGTCGTCGAGCTTCTCGCTCATCGGTGAGCCGTTGGTGCGATAGAGCCGCTTGTACGCGTCCTTGATGGCCTCGATCTCGGCGTCGCTGAAGCCGCGCCGGCTCATGGCGATCACGTTGCAGGATCGGACCTCGGCCGGGTTGCCCTCCACGAGCATGAACGGCGGGACATCCTTGTTGATGCGGGCCAGGCCGCCGACGAACGCACAGGCGCCGATCGTGGCGAAGTGGTGCACGCCGGCCCCACCGCCGATGGACGCGCCACTTTCAATGACTGCGTGTCCGGCGATCATTACCTGGTTGGCGATGACGATCTCGTCGCCCAGACGACAGTCGTGGGCGATGTGGGCCGCGACCATGATCAGGTTGTCGCTGCCGACGCTGGTGACGTTCCCGCCCATCTCGGTGCCGCGGTGGATGGTCACGTGTTCGCGAATCTGGTTGCGATCCCCGATCTCGCAGGTCGAACGCTCGCCGCGGAACTTCTTGTCCTGCGGGTCCGCGCCGATGACGGAGAACGGGAAGAACTCATTGTCTTCACCGATCGTGGTCAGCGAGTGCACGACCACGTGGTTGTGCAACACCGTACCGGCGCCGATCGTGACATCCGGACCGACCACGCAGTACGGGCCGACCACCGCCGTCTTGGCGACGTTGGCGGAGGAGTCGATGATCGCAGTGGGATGAATCGTGCTCATCGGGGGGTTCCATGCGGGATGGCCGGGGAGTCCGGCCACCGCGGGGATCATTCAGTCGGCCTCGGCGTCCACCATCATGAACCGGATCTGGGCTTCTGCGGCGATCTGATCGCCCACCCAACTCCGGCAGCGCATCGTGCCCGTGCGGGCGCGCGTGCGGATCGCCTCGGCTTCCATGACCAGTTGATCGCCGGGCGTGACCGGACGACGCAACTTGACCTTGTCGAGACTGAGCAGCACCGCGATCTTGCCGGTGTGCTCCAGTTTGCGGCTCATCAGCAGGCCGCCCAGTTGGGCCATGCCCTCCACGATCAGGACGCCCGGCATGATGGGCGTGCCCGGATAGTGGCCGTTGAAGAACGGCTCATTGATCGTGACGTTCTTCACCCCGATGGCCTTGCGGTCTCCGTCGACGGAGACCACCCGATCCACCAGCAACATCGGGTACCGGTGCGGCATGATCCGCTGGATGGCCCGGATGTCGAGTTCGATGCCGTGCTTGACCGACTCGGCCCGTTGCTCGGCTTTGATCTGCTCGATCAGCCGCAGTCCGAGCCGGCGGTTGAGGTCGTGGCCGCTCTTGCGGGCGACGACGCGGCCGTGCACCGGACGGCCAACCAGGTACAGGTCGCCGATCAGGTCGAGGATCTTGTGGCGCACCGGCTCGTTGTCGTACCGGTACTCATTGTCGATCGGGCCGTCTTCGCCAATCACCAGGACGTCGGTCGGGGTGAGGTGCCGGCACATCCCGCGGTCCCAGAGCGCCCGAGCTTCTTCGACGAGGCTGAAGGTGCGGGCGAGGGCGATCTCGGAGCGGTAGTCACCGTTGTGGTTCGTGAACGACTGCAACTGCCGCTTGATGCGGTGACCGTTGTCGCCGTAGTCCAGATCAAAGGTGACGCTGAACTCGGGCTGCTCCGACGGGAAGATCGAGATCATCGCGTCGCCGTCTTCGATCATGATCGGCTGCTTGACGCGGTAGACGCGGCGCGGCACGTCCTGGGCTTCCAGGCCGACGGCCAGGATCGGCTCGACGAAGGGCTGGGCCGACCCGTCGCCGCAGGGCAGCTCGGGACCGTTGATCTGGATCAGGGCGTTGTCGATCTGGAGGCCGGCGAGGGCGCTCATGCAGTGCTCGACGGTCTCGACGGTCGCCCCGTCAAGCGTCAGCGTCGTGCGGCGGGCCCGCTTGGTGACGTACCGGGCGTCGGCCGGAATGCGGACGGGAGGATCGAGATCGACGCGTTCAAAGACGATGCCGTGGTCGGCCGGAGCCGGCATGATCTCGATCGTCGCATCTTCCCCCAGCAGCAGCCCCTTCCCCGTGACGCGCACCGGTCCCGCGACCGTGTGCTGCCAGCCCACGGCCTTCGCCTCGCGCGTGGTCTCGCTCGCGACGTGGAGCATGTACCAGGGGATCCGGGCCGAATGGCGGCAGGGGTGAAGCCGGTGGTCGGCGACGGGCCGGAGCGCGACGCCAGGGGCAGACCGGCCCCGGAGGAGGAAAGGAGCCCGCAAAGGGCGTTGAACGCGAGCTGCGTGGTGCCCGCGTCAGGAGATTCTGGCGGGCGGCCAGGGTCCGATTCGGGACCGCGCGCGACGTGAACCGGGCACGGCCCGGGGCACGCAACTCGTGTCAGCGGAGCATGGTACGAAGCGGCATCCAGGCCCGCAACGTCTCGCGAATGGGGGCGACGGGGACGCCCAAGACCCGCTGACCGGCCGGCACGTCCCAGGGGACCGCGGATGACCCGCCAATCTGCGCTCCTTCGCCAATCGTGACGTGATCGCGCACATGGGTGCCGCCGCCGATCATCACGCCGTCGCCCACCGTGACCGAGCCGGCCAGGGCACAGGAGCCCGCGATGACGACGCAGCGGCCGACGACGCAGTTGTGCCCGATCTGGACGAGGTTATCGAACTTGGTTCCGGCCCCGATCACCGTTGACCCGAACTTTCCCCGATCAACGCAGCTGTTGGCTCCGATCTCCACGTGATCCTCGATGACCACGTCGCCGATGTGCGGGATCTTTCGCAGGCCGACGTCCGGGTCGGGCCGGTAGTTGAACCCGTCGGCCCCCAGGACCACGCCGGCGTGGAGCTGGCAGTCGTCGCCGACTCGGCATCGCTCGCCGACGACGACGTTCTCGCGGAGGACCGTCCGCGCCCCGATGATCGCGTCGGCCGCGACCCGAACCCCAGGGTGCAGCACCGCCCCCGCCGCCACCCGGGCCCGCGGCCCGATGCTCACGTGCGGCCCGATCGCGGCATCCGGCGAGACGCGGGCGTCCGCGTGCACCGCGGCGGTGGCATCGATGCCCGCCGGCGGACGATCGTCCGGCCGGGCGAAGCACTCGAGCGTGGTGGCCACGGCGAGTTCGACATCGGGGACCCGCAGCAGGATCGGCGCCGGACCTTCGGCCGCCGGCAAGCCCAAGTCGACGGGCGCGATCACCGCCGCGGCGGCGGAGTCGAGCATGCGGCCAACGTACGCGGCCCGCGTGATGAACGTCACGTCCGTCGACGTCGCCGCCTCGAGCGTGTTCACGCCCGAGAGCGACCGACGAAAGCCTTCGTTGGTCGGCGGGCAGACCGCCTCGCCGAGCGTGACCGCCGCGCCCAAGCGCTCGGCCAAGTCGGCCACCGTCATGGGGCCAGGCGCCCCGTGGGCCGCCGACGGCGTGCCGGACGCGGGCGCGGCCGCCTGGTCATCTGAGGCTCGGGCAGCGCCGGCATCCGCAGCATCGGTGCTGGCGTCGGCCTTGGACTGATCACTCGCCAACTGGTCCACGAGATCCGGATGCGAAGGGGAAACGTCAGACATCAATGCAGCTCACGGGCGAGAAAGTGCGCCGACGGCGAGGGCCAGGCCGGAGGCCGAACGAGTCAGCGGATCAGCGGATCAGCCCGCGTTGATCGCGTCGACCAGCATCTGCGTCACGTCGATGCGCCCATCGGCGAAGATGATTCGCCGGGCCGAAATCTGCCGCATCATCTCGTCTTCCGGGGCGATCTCCGGCAAGGCGACGAGCGAATCGTTGACGATGACCACATCCCACTGGTTGGCCGCGGCCATCGAGGCCGACACCGTCTTCACTTGGTTGTAGATTTCGCGGAGGTGTGCCGATCGCGCGGCCCGCACCTTGTATTCGGCGAATTGCGCGGCGACCCGAAGGTTCTCCGCCGCCAGCTCCAACTCGCGAAGCTTGTCTTCCCTCGCCACGCCAGTCAGCAACTCAGCGTCTTCCGTCATCACTTCGATCGAGTCTCGCTGGGCCTGCAATTCAGCGTCGAGCGAGACGCCCAGCGCCTGGATCTCGCGATCGCCGGCACTGAAAAGATCGACTTGGGTCATGACGCGTTCAAGGTCGATCGTGGCCACGACGGCCGGCGACCGCATGGACGAAATCAATCGAACGGCGTGCGAACGGCCAGCGATGAGCACGGTGCCACAGATCATGGCGCAACAGGCGATGGCGGTGAGGTTGATGCGGGGAGCGCGAATCAAGGACATGTGGGGTTCCTCTCGGAATGCGGTGGGATGAGCGGATGGGTCGCGGAATGGCCGGCTGCCTCGGCGCGGTGCGCCGATGGCCGGGATCCGGCGGACTCAGCCGCCAGCCTTGAAGGCGTTGTTCATGCGGTCAATGAGGGCCTGCGTGATGTCGGCCGCGTCGCCGGCGTACAGCACGCGGCGGTTGCGGAGCTGCGCCAGCACCTGCTGCTCGCGCGGCGACTGACGATCGATCTGAATCTCCAGATCGCTGTCGTCCACCAGCACGATGTCAAAGCCATTGGCCCGGGCAAGTTCCCCGGCCTCGGCCCGCGCTTGGTTGTAGAGCTCTTCCAGCGCCAGCCCCATTTCGCGGTCCACGGTCCGGCCAGCTCGTGCGTTGAAGGCCTCGGTCGCAATGCGGAACTTGACGGCGGCGTCCCGGAGCGTCATGTACTGCTCGAGTTCCGCCGCGGTGATCGTTCCCGCGCGGCGCTTCTCTTCCAGGGGAGCAATCTCGGCTTCCCGTTCGGTCTGCTGCCGGGCCCGTTCTTCGCCCTGGGCTTTGAAGACATTGAACTGCTGCAGGATGCCCTCGAGCATGGCCGAACGCTGATCCAACTTCTCAAGCACGGCGCTCAAATCAACCACCGCGACCGCCGTCGGCCGGGCCTGCATGCGACCGCCGGCGACGCCGACGGACACGAGGGCGGCGGCGACGATGAGCATCGGCACCCATTGGGCCGGACGAAGGACTCGGGACGAGAAGCTCGACATGGCGGGGCTCCGCAATTCGGAAGGTGGTCGGAATCAGGCGTGGGGTGGACGCGGGGCCAGAACCATCGGTTCGGGCCGCCGTCGCGTGGTCAACATGATACGGACGCCGCGGGCCGGGTTCGGATTCCCTGCGGCCTCGGATCGGCGGGATGCCGTGAAATCGTGGCTGGTGGCGAGAGAACGCGGGGACGGCCGGCGCGAATGCGGACGCCAGACCTGTGACGCCAGACGCAGCAGGCCGGCCCCACATCGCCAGACTCAGACGGCCTGCCCCAGAAAGCCCGACGTTGAAAGCCAGACGTCGGAAGCCCGACTCAGAAAGCCCGGCTCAGAAAGCCCGGCTCAGAACGGAAGCTCAGCGCTGAAGCTCAGCACCTGCTTCTCGTCGCCGAAGGCATCGCGGATCGGGAAGCCGAAGTCGAAGGCGATCGGCACCGGACCGAGCTGCGGGATGTACAGGCGAACGCCCAGGCCCACGCTCACGCGGTAGTCGTCCAGACCGAAGGCGTCGGTGACCGTGCCGGAGTCGACGAACAGCACGCCGGTGACCGCCTCTTCGAAGAGCGGGACTTCGTACTGGGCGCCGGCGAAGAACAACCACGAACCGCCGATCGAGTCGGCCTGCTCGCCATTGTCGATCCGCACGCCCTTGGGCGAGACCGTCCGGAAGTCGAAGCCGCGGAAACTGCGGCCGCCGAGGTAGAACCGCTCGTACGTCGGCACGCGCGGATCGGCGTCGAAGATGTACCCCGCGCGGGTGTTGAGCCGCAGCGTGGACTTGCGACCGAGGAAGTCCTCGGCCAGCGTCAAGAACACGGTGAAGTCGGCCTCAGCCCGCCAGAAGTTGTAGTCGCCGCCGAGCGCGCCGGCCCGGTCCATCGACAGTTCCAAGCGGCTGCCGCGCCCGGGACGCGTCAACGTGCCGATCGTCGTCCGGGTCAAGGAGAACCCGAGGCTGGTCAGCGTGTCGGGGCCGCGATCGAGCAGCAACTCGGTCGCCGCGTCGTCCTGCACGTCACTGAGTTCGATGCTCTCACCGCGGAGCCGCAGGCCGGCTTGCCACACATCGCCGAAGGATCGGCCGAGGGCGATCGTGGCCGACGCTCGCTCTTCGTCAAAGTCGTTGAACTGCCGCTCGCGGTACGAGCCGCTCACGCTCAACGAAATGTCACGATCAAAGAGCTTCGGCTCGGTCAGGCTGGCCGAGTACTCAAAGAGCTCGTTGCCCGGACGCAGCGTCATGTTGAATCGCTGGCCCGCCCCGCGGAAGGCTCGGCCGGTCAGCAACTCGCCGAAGGACTCCGGCAAGTCGAACAGGTCGAAGTTGTCCTGCTGGATGCTGAACTCGCCGAAGACGCCGGCATCGGACCCGACGGCCGCGCCAAAGTTGATCGAACCCGTATTGCGTTCGCTGACTTCAATCAGCACATCGCGCTCGCCCGGATACAAGTCCGGCCGCGGGTCCTGCTCGGTCACCCGCGTCTGGCCGAAGTAGCGTGTGCGCTGGAGCCGGCGTTCGGTTTCCCGCTTCTCGACCGCATCAAACGGGCGGCCGGGACGCAGCGTCACCAAACGCCGGATCACCTTGTCGCGGGTGAGAAAGTTATCTTTCACTTCGATGTTGCCGACGATCCATTGGTCACCCTCGCGGACCACCAACAACAAATCGACGACCGCATTGTCCTTGCCGGTCCGGCTCGGAATCGCCCGCACATCCACGTCGATGTAACCGAGTGTGCCCCACGCATCTTCGAGCACGCTGAGTGATTCGTCGACCTTGTCGGCCGAGTAGACGTCGCCCGACTTGATCGGAATCATCGCCGCGATCTGGCGGTCGCTGAAGACCTTCAACGGCG
Source organism: Phycisphaerales bacterium (assembly GCA_045106735.1). Classification (GTDB taxonomy): domain Bacteria; phylum Planctomycetota; class Phycisphaerae; order Phycisphaerales; family SM1A02; genus JBGCEZ01. Next base: position 43,353 of record JBGCEZ010000080.1, read on the forward strand.
TGCCGCGCTCGTCGATGTTCTCGACGCGCAACGTGCCGAGGGTGAAGCGCGGCCCTTCGTCAATCAGGAATCGCACGCTGGCTTCTCGGTTGTCGGGACTCAGGTCCACGACCGAATCCACCCGCACGTCGAGGTAGCCGCGCTGCTTGTAGAAGTTCACGAGCCGCACGCGGTCTTCGGCCAGGACCGTCTCGTCCAGCACGCCTTGCCGCAGGAGCAGCAGGTGGGTCCGCGTCTTGGTCTCGGGACGCAGCAGCTTCGAACCGAGGTTGGCATTGCCGTCGAACGTGATCTGGCGGATGCGAACGCGCGGGCCCTCGATGATCCGGAAGACCAGCGTCGCCTGCTCCTCGAGCAATCGGCGGTCGATCGACACTTCGGTGAGGTAGTAGCCCTTCTCGACGTACAGCTCGCGGATGTCGCGAATCGCCCGGTCGATGAGGTAGTCATCGCGGGGGCCGCCGCGGGCCTGCCGGACGACGCCGAGGATGTCCTGATCCGAGACCGCCTTGTTGCCGACGACCTGGACTTCGTTCACCGGCGGCTGCACGGTGAGCGTGAAGGTCACCGCGACGGTGCCGTCCTCGCGCAATTCCGCTTCCGACTCGATGAGCCCAAAGCGGCCGAGCCGCTCGAGCCGCTGCACATCGCCCCGGACAACGGCCGGATCGAATGGATCGCCGGCGGCGGAACGGACGTTGTTCCGCACCAGGTCGTCCAGTTCCGGCGGCAACCCGACGAAGATCACGTCGATCACCTGACGGTCGACGAGGCCAGACTCGTTGCCAGAACCAGGGCTCGCGGGGAGGGCGGTCTGGCCCGCGGCCTCGGCCGCCGGCCAGATCGTGGCGGGGCCGAGCACCACCGTGGCGGCGAGGACGAGCGGGCCCAGTCGCTGGCCGAGGCCAGACGAAGCGGCGCACGATCGCCCCCGCGACGACAGGTCGCGCAGAGCGTTTGTGGCGCGCGACGGACGCCGGAAGTGGTCGGCAAGGCGGTGATGCATGTGGGGGCGGAGGATACCGGTGGGTCCCGGGGCCCACAACCGGCGCGGTGGCCCGTCCCCCGCCCGTCCCGAGCCCAGTCAGGACCCGGGCGCCGGCCGGCCTGGAGGGTGGCCAGCCAGACCAACAGCCACACCGACAGCCAGACCGACCGACCCACGGCCATACCGACGGCCGAACCCCCCGGCAGCCGCCGGCGTTGCGGGTATCCTCGCCCGATGCCCATTCCGCTCCGCGAACTGGCCGCGCGCCTCGGCGCCACCGTCGAAGGCGAGGGGGATCCCCTCATCCACGGCTGCGCCCCGATCGACACCGCCGGCCCCGACGAAATCACCTTCGTCGCCAATCGCCGGTATCTCCGGTATCTCGATTCCACGCGGGCCGCGGCGGTCCTCGTGGGGGCCGACGTGCAGACGCCGCCAAGTCTTCGGCGGATCGTCTGCGAGGACCCCTACTTCGCGTTCCGCAACGCACTGATCGAGCTCTTTGGCTTTCGCCAGCACCCCGACCCCATGTGGCTCCCCGCCCCCACCGGCGACGCCCCGGGCCCCGGCGATGACCTTGGCTCGGCCGCCACCCCGCCGCGCGTCGATCCCGACGCTCCGCGGATCAGCCGCGGGGCCAGCGTGCACGCCACAGCCACGGTGGGCGCGGCCGCGAGCATCCATCCGAACGCGGTCGTGGAAGCCGGGGCAACGATCGGCCCCCGCAGCACGCTCTACCCCGGGGTCTACGTCGGCCCGAATGCCACGGTGGGCGCGGACTGCATCCTGCACCCGAACGTCGTCATCTATGACCGATGCGTGCTGGGCGACCGCGTGACGCTGCACGCGAACACGGTCATCGGCCAGGACGGCTTCGGCTTCGCCACGCACCAGGGCGTCCACCACAAGATTCCCCAGACGGGCATCGTGGTGATCGAGGACGACGTCGAGATGGGCGCGGGCAACGCGATTGAGCGGGCGGCCATGGGCGAAACGCGCATCGGGGCCGGCACGAAGTTCGCCGACCTGATTTCGATCGGCCACGGCACCACCACCGGCAAGGGCTGCCTTGTGGTGTCGCTCGTCGGGATTTCTGGCTCGGTTGAGCTGGGCGACTACGTGGTGCTGGGTGGGCAGGTGGGCGTGGCCGGGCACCTGCGCGTCGGCGACTTCGTCCAGGCGGCCGGGCGGGCCGGCATCAGCAGCGACGTCAAGGACGGCATGAAGGTGGGTGGCGTGCCCGCGATCGCCCACAGCAAGGCCCGGCGCAACATGATGGCCGGGGCGGATCTGGACGGCCTGGTGAAGCGCGTGCGAGCGCTGGAGCGGGAACTCAAGCGGCTCGGGGCGGATTGACGCGGGCGCGGCGAGGGCCGCGGCAAAGCAGATCTGGTGGCGGACTGAACGTGGGTCGAACGGGCCGAGCGGCGGTCCCATGCCTGGCCGCGGGCGCCCGACGTCCGACGGACTTAGAAGAGCACCGAAGCCAGCAGGCCGAGGGCGATGGCCCCCAAAACCAGCCGCAGGCCGTCGTCGGGGGTCGACCGTTCGGCCGCCGCCGCCACCATGACCCGAGACATTCCACGTTCGATTCGCTGCCGCATGCCAAGCTCCCCTCGGGGGGCGGGCCCGTCCGGAGCATCCGGCCGCGTCCCTCCCGCGGACCGCCCGATTGGGTGGTCCCCCGATAGAGGACACCGTCGGCCAGCGCGGGCTTCCCGGCCGGCGACGAACCGAGCTTCGGCGCTTTCCGCGCTGGACGACGCGGGTGGCGGCGGCTCCGGCGAGGCTGCCGGTCGCGCGGACTCGGGGCCGATGCACGGAGATCCCGGGTGGCGAAGCACCGGCGGCGCTGCGGGGACGGTGGCCGCCCGCCGACCGGCCGGCTACCCTCGCGGCATGACCGACACCGCCCAACTGCTCCGGACCCCGTTCCACGCGTACCACCTCGAGAAGGGTGGCAAGATGGTGCCCTTCGCCGGGTGGGAGATGCCGCTCCACTACGGCTCGATCCTGGATGAACACCACCAGGTTCGCACCAGCGGCGGCATCTTTGATGTCTCGCACATGGGCCGGTTCATGATCAGCGGCCGAGACGCCCAGCCCTTCCTCGACCGGATCTGCACGCGGCAGGTCTACGGCATGAAGGACGGCCAGGCCCGATATTCGATCGTGTGCAACGAGTCGGGCGGATGCCACGACGACGTGCTCGTCTACAAGATCGAGGACGGCTCGTACATGATGGTGTGCAACGCGTCGAACCGCGAGAAGCTCGTGGGCCACATCGACGCGGTGAAGGCGGCCGGCGACTTCGTCTTCAAGTTCGAGGACTTCACCACCAAGTCGGCCATGATCGCCCTGCAGGGCCCGAAGGTGATCGAGGCGATCAGCGCGTTCACGTCGTCGGTCACCGACATGAAGCGGTACCACTTCGTCCGCAAGTCGCTGCTCGGCCTGGAAATGTTCATCAGCCGCACCGGTTACACCGGCGAAGACGGTGTCGAGGTGATTTTCCGCACCGACTCGATCGCGGCCAAGGCGGCGATGAAGCTCTTCCTCGGCAAGCTCGACGACATCGACGTCATCAAGCCGGCGGGCCTCGGCGCCCGCGACAGCCTCCGGCTCGAAGCGGCCATGGCCCTGTACGGCAACGAGATCACCGAGGAACTCGACCCGGTGTCGGCCGGCATCATGTTCGCGATCCGGATCAACAAGGGCGAGAAGAACCCGGAGGCAGGACGCTTCATCGGCCAGGACGCCCTGCAGAAGATCCACACCGACGGACCGAAGCGTTCGCTCGTCGGCCTGACGCTCGACGGACGCCGGGCGGCCCGCCAGGACATGCACGTCTTCGCCCCGGGCGGCGAGGCGGCCATCGGCACGGTGACCAGCGGCTGCTTCAGCCCGACGCTCGAGCGATCGATCGCGATGGCGTACGTGGACGCTGATCTGAAGGCGGCCGGAACGGCGGTCGAAGTCGATCTCGGCCGGACCCGCATCGCGGCGACGGTGACGGACCTACCTTTCTACAAGCCCGGTTGACGCACCCTTGTGAGGGGGGCGAAGTCAGTCGGGGATCCGAATCCCTTCCTGGAGCCCGCCCGTGCCCGCATCCGAATTCGCGCCTGAACGCGCGCCCGAACTCGCACCCGCCGACCCCACCCGCCGCACCGCCCTGGCCGCCCTGGGCCTGGGGGCTGCCGCGGCGACCACCGCGGGCCTCACCGGCGTCGCCGGAGCCGCGGTTGCCGCTGGCGCGTCGACCGCCGGCGCCCCCGGCTTCGCCGTATTGAGCCCGGCGGAAGCCGGCTGGAACGCCGCGACCCAGCGCTACGAGTTGCCCGCCCTGCCCTACGCCCACGATGCGCTCGAGCCGGCGATTGACGCCGAGACGATGCGCATCCACCACGGCAAGCACCACGCCGGCTACATCCGCGGCATGCAGCGGGCCCTGGACAAGCTGGAAGCGATCCGCGCCGGCGAGGGCGATGCCGCCCTCGTGAAGCATTGGTCGCGCGAGCTGAGCTTTCACTCCGCCGGCCACTTCAATCACGCTTTGTTCTGGCGGGTCATGGCCCCGGCCGGGCAAGGCGGCGGCGGCCGGCCGGCCGGACCGATCGCGTCGATGATCGACCGCGACTTCGGCAGCTTCGACGCGTTCCGCGTCCATTTCATCGCCGCGTCGGCCGCGGTTGAAGGGTCGGGCTGGGGCTGGCTGGTCCTTGACCCCGTCGCCGACCGCCTGATGATCATCCAGGGCGAGAAGCAGCAGAACCTGATGACCACCGGCGCGGTGCCGCTGCTCGGGCTCGACGTGTGGGAGCACGCGTACTACCTGCGGTACCAGAACCGCCGGCGCGAGTACGTCGAGAACTTCTTCGACGTCATCAACTGGGCGCAGGTTGACTCGATGCTCGGCCGGATGCGCCCGACCGACTGAGATACGTGAAACGCGGGCGGGCGCGCGCGACACGCCGTGCCGTGAGGAACGTGCTTGACCGCGCGCCACGTCTGGGATTCCGGGCGTGGCGCGCGGTCAGCGTTGTTTGGTGCGCGGCAGAGCGCCGCGACCGCACGCCATGCATGCCATCAGCGCCAGCCGCCGCGTTGTGCACAGACGCCCGCGAGCATCCGCCTCCGCGAACCTGACCGACGCTGCCAATGATGCGATTCTCGATCACCGCGACCGACCCGGATGTTGCGTCGAAATCGAGGCCTCACGGCCTGGCCCGCGTTGTCCGCCTTGCTCCCCCCGCAGTCTCCGTACGATTGTGGCTGGCCCACGACACGCCAGTCCCACGAAAGGCGACCATGCAGAATCGACCCACGTTCGCCCGCCGCCCCCTCGCGTTCGCCATCGGGGCGAGCTTGACCGCGGCGATCGCCGGGTCCACATCGGCCGCCAACGCCTCCGTGACCGCCGCCACCAGCGCCCAGGAAGCTCCCGAACAGCGCGGGCGCGGCCTCCACGGCTACATCAGCTATTCGGCATCCCAACCGGAAGACCGCGCGGCGTACGGCTACGGCATGGGCTTCTACTCTGCCGCGTGGTCGCTGATCGACCAGCCGCTCAAGCACTTCCAGATCGGACTGGCGAGCGGCTGGGTCTTGCCGGACAACCGCGACAACACGGACACGCCGCTTGCTCCCGAGGGAACGCTCGCACGGCAGTGGGCCGAACGCGGCCCCACGTGGTCGTCGGTTTTTCAAACACTCGAAGGCGGCCTCGGGTACTGGCGCGGGAACCGCTTTCGGTACGGGCCGCCGAAGTTCAGCATGAACGCCACGCCGCAATGTTATGACTACGAAGTCGGCTCGCCAGGATGGTCGTTCTTCTACGACACCGAAGCATTGCCCGACAATCGGCTCGGCATCGCCCAGCTCAGCAACCGACTGTTGATTCCTCCAGACGCGCTGCCGTTCGAGGGAGCGCCGAACGGCGCGTTCTTTGGCTACACCTACATGGCCCTCCCGATGACCGACCCGGTCCCCGGCGCCGATGGCCAAGCGCCCACTGGCGCGCAGGCATGGACATGCTTTCTGTCCACCGACAACTTCAAGGGGCCGATCGCGTACTACATCCCGGAGACCTGGAGCAAGATCGCTGACGTCTTTGACGTGCCGTTTCTGCACGGCCGTGGACTGGATGCTCGCCCCGGCCTGATGGGCGGCGGCGCGATGGAGATCAACACGGTGCCGCAGCTCACGGCCACCGCATCAGACGGCACGCGCTACTCCAGGATTCCGCGCATGCGCTTTCCGGTCGATGCCGACGGCCAGGCGGTGCTCGTACAGGATGTCACGTACTACTCGCGGGCTGCATTGTTCGACGACGTGCTCGCATGGCGCCGCGGCGGCCCCGCCCCAACCGGGGCATTTCAAGCCGATGGCGCGTTCACCGCCACGCTGCAGACGCGGACTCCGGGCTTCCAGCAAGATGGCCAACCCATTCGCGGGGTTGCCGACACCTTCGACACCCAAGTCTTCGGTGAAACGACCTGGGGTCTGACCTGGCGAGCCGGCGGCGACGCGCCCACCGGTGAGTTTCCGCAGTACTTCGTCCACCGAGGGGACGAGCGTGTGGCGGTGGCCGCCGACGACGTCCCGGCGGAGACCGGCCTCCATGACGCCGCATTCATGCTGGCCGAACCTGGGGAACCGTTCACCAGCCGCTCCACGCCCGCTTGGACCGATCCTGGTCCCGCGGCCGGCCCCTTCCAGGTCACGCTCATCGACGGCTCGCTGGTCACATACGCGTGGTACCGATTCGTCGACCAACCTTCGTTCCGGCAGTACGACTGGAGCGAAGCCAAGCGGACCGAGCTGCAGCAGTTCGTCGAAGCAATCCACCGATCCTGGCCCATCGACCGGGAGTACATGGCCCCGCCGACCTCCGGCGAGCTCGTCCGACTCGATCCAAACCTGCTGGTCCGCCCGCCGGCGGGGCTCGAGGTCGGGTACGTGCCGATCGTGACCCGCCAGGAGCGCGCACCGCAGCATCCCAAACCGTAGTCCCGCAGGTTGGCACTGGCTGTGGCCGCGGCCGCGGCCGCGGCGAGCTGACCGCGAATCCGACGCAATGCACAACGCCCCGGCCAGCGCGGCAAGCGCGGACCGGGGCGTTTCGTGTGGAGATGAGTTTGTGCGTGGTCGCCCGCGATCAGCCGGCGCAGGCACCCCAGTTGCTCAGCACGCCGAGCACATCGGTGAAGTCCACGAGGCCATCGCCGTTGACATCCTCATCGCACGCCCCGCCCGGGCACGGCCCGAAGTTGCTGAGCACGGTGAGCAGGTCGGTGAAGTTGACGAGCTGGTCGCCATCGACATCGGCCGGACACGGCGTCTTGGTGCCACTGCACGCAGGATCGTCGATGAAGGGGAAGAACAGCACGAAACCGAGGCTCGCGTCGTCGAAGAAGTCGTGGATCGAACCACTGATCGCCCCGGCGTCGAACATGCCCCAGCAGACGCTGGTCGCGTCAAGGTCGCTGCCGTTCGCAACGTCGTAGTAGATCGCCGACGCATCGGACGACACATTGTTCGCGACCACGTTGTAGACGTCCGCGTCGCCGGCCAGCGATCCACCCGCGGCTCGCCAGTGGAAACCACCACCGTTGGTCACCGACTCATTGTCCGTGACCTGATTGCCGGTGAACGAGGTGTTGGCCCCGCCGTTGTTGACAAACACACCGCCGCCGCGATTGCCAGCAAAGTTGCCCATGACCGAGTTGCCGGTGTACTGACCGTTGCCTTGAGCCACGAAGATGCCACCGCCATCGCCGAGCTGGGCGGTGTTGTCGGTCACCGTGTTGCCGGTATAGGTCTGACCCGAGGACGCGGCGTAGATGCCACCCCCGTTGCGGGTGGCCACATTGTCCATGACCAGGTTGTCGGTCACGGTCGCGTTGGCACTGCCGACGTACAACCCGCCGCCATCGGCCTGCCCGGAAACGATCGCGTTCCCGACAATCGTGTTGCCGTTGATCGTCGCGCCCGTTCCAGCAACGTAGAGTCCGCCGATGGTCGAGTTGGCCTCATTGAAGCGAATCGTATTGTTGCTGACGGTGACGCCAGTGCCGCTGGCCACATCGACGCCGCCGCGCGTGGCCGCGGTATTGGATTCGATGACGTTGTTCTCGATCAATCCGTTGGTGAGACCCAGGGCGTACAACCCGCCACCACTGCTTGCGTCGTTGCCGGTCATCGTGTTGTCGGTGACGGTTCCGTTCGTGGAGTTGATGTACAACCCGCCGCCATTCGCGGCGTCGTTGTTGGTGAACGTGCAGTCCGTCACCGTCGATGACGGGGCCACGACGAACGCGCCGCCGCCGTTTCCACCATCGTTGTCGTCGAAGGTGCAGCCGGCCACGAGGTGGCCACTGCCGCCGTTGATGTACAGGCCGCCACCAGACCCATTGTGATCACAACGACGGAACGTCGAGTCGATCACCCGCACGGGGTCGGTCGTGTTGCCGACCACCCGAAGGCCTGGGGCCGCTGAATCGCGGACTTCGATCGAGTCGAAGAACGGCGCGCTCTCCTGGGCAATCACGGACCCACTGTTGTTCCCGGCCGATCCCGCGAACTCGACGATCACGTGCTCGAGCACGCTGCCGGACTGGTACTCCCCGCCGGCGGTGAGCACTGCGCTGGTGGCCAGGGACGTCAGGGTGATGCTCGACCAGTCGCCGGGAGCCGGCAAGTCCGGCGCCGCCACGTTGCTGGTGAACACGATCGGGGCCCCAGACGTGCCCCGCGCGACGAGCGTTCCGCCGCCGAAGCCGTCGGAACCGATCTGAATACCAAGCCCGGGCGCCACCCGAACTTCAACCCCCGGCTGGATGGTCAGGGTCGCATCCGCGCCCACCACGACCGAGCTCGTGAC